>SVRS01000060.1 GCA_015064695.1 Oscillospiraceae bacterium
TCTGCGATATTCAAACCAGCGACTACTATATTATCTACAACAAGGACACGGGAGAATTCAACAAATTGCCGAGTTCAAGCGGAACGTATGTGTTTATCAACGTTCTATACAACGCCGAGAGCAATACCATGAAATTGGTGGAATACAAAATAGAATACACTAAATAATTACGGCATCTATTTTGGATGCACATGAATTTGCTCCAAAAGGTCAAAAACCCTTGATTTTATTGACTTTCCCGTGGTGACATCTATTAAGAAAGCACAACACGTAACAGAGCGTAAAAAAAGATATTGTCCCGGAAAGCCCTTGATTTTCAAGGGCTTTTTTACTTTCTATATTAAATTGTGGCTTTTTGCTTCGGCAAGAAGAATTTTTTGTTATATCAGGTTGAAAAGTAATAGGTTTTATGGTATAATTGGAGTATCAAGGTGAAGGGTGATGACGGTATGGCGTTCATCAAACATAAAAAAGGAAAATTATAAGTTCGATTGTAAATTGTAAATACCCGGGATTACGAAAGCAATTCGGTTTCGAAAGGAGATAAATTATGGAATACAGAATATTGGGAAAAACAGGATTGAGGATATCCCGCTTGGGCTTTGGAGGCATTCCGATCCAAAAGATCGATGCCGAGGGGGCCGGGAAATTGATCCGGGATCTGATCAAGGAAGGCGTGAATTTCATTGATTCTGCCCGCGGCTATACGGTCAGCGAGGAGTATCTGGGCTATGCTCTTGAGGGCGTAAGAGACCGTTTCGTGATAGCCACCAAAAGCATGGCCCGCACCAAGGAGGCCATGGAAAAGGATATTGACACAAGCTTGAAGAATTTCCGTACGAATTTCATTGACCTTTACCAGATTCACAACCCCGGTGCCAAGGACCTGGAGCAGGTCATGGCTCCCGGAGGAGCGCTGGAGGCGCTGTGCGAGGCCAAGGCAGCGGGGAAGATTCGGCATATCGGTATCACTCTCCACTCTGCGGAGCTTTTCCGTCAGGCGATTGATCTGCCCTGGGTGGAAACCATCATGTTTCCCTATAACATCGTGGAGACCCAGGGAGAGGAGCTGATCTCTCTCTGCGGAGAAAAGAATATAGGATTCATTTGTATGAAGCCCCTGGCGGGCGGAGCCATTGAGGATGCCGCAACGGCTCTGCGGTTTATCGTGAGCAATTCCGCCGTAAGTGTGGTTATTCCCGGCATGGCAGATGTGTCTGAAATCGCGCAGAACGTAGTGGCTGTTTCCGATACGACACCGCTGAATCAAGAGGAGCAAGAAAAGATTGCCAAAATTCGAGCGGATTTAGGAACCAATTTCTGCCGCCGTTGCAATTACTGTGCCCCCTGTACGGCAGGGATCAATATTCCCTCAGTATTCCTGTTCGAGGGGTACTATAGTCGCTATGATCTGAAGGATTGGGCCCTCGACCGTTATGGTCATTTGCCTAAGACGGCTTCGGATTGTATCGAGTGCGGTCTATGCGAGGATCGTTGCCCCTACAATCTCCCCATTCGTCAAATGCTCAAAAAAGCTGCTGAGGTTATGGGGAAATAATCGTTGTGCCATAAGCGCTCATATCCCTAAGGTTGCACGTACCCAAGGCTCCTTCCGGAGAGAGCTCCCGGGTTGATCCCGTTACAACACAAATCGGCAGAGAAACATCATCTCTGCCGATTTGTGTTTGCCAATCCTCCGTTCAGAACAACAGAGAAAGTCCTGCTGATTTTATGGATTCGAGTGAGCGTCCATGTCCATGGTGAAGGAATCAACACCTTATTCCCGCACGACCGAGCAGGTCTCGATTCCGTAATAACGGAAGCATTCCAAACAATCTTCGTCAATGATCTCTCCGCTGGCCACAATGGGAACCGCAGGGGGACATCCCACCGTTGCCGCCGACAATATCCGTCCTGCGCACTCCTTCACGTGCAGGGTTTCGGAGGGGGACATCAAAGCCTCGCGAACCGACATGACCCGCTTTGGCTTGATGAGGGGGGGAGGGCACGTTACGATTGCCTCCCGGCGGGGAAGGGCGCAAAGCACCTCGGCCACCCGATCCAGATCTTTCTCGGTAATGGCGGGTGTCACCATCATGACTACAAAGTCGGGGTCTGCGAACTCGCATTCGATACTGTTTTCCCGCAAATACTCCGCCACCTCAAGACCGGTATATCCGTGCGCACGGGGGCAAAGCGTCAACTTCAGAGGATCATCGGTCTGCAGGGGACGCAAACCGCAGGCCGCCAGCCTGAGCCAACAGGCCGCTGCCTTTTCGATGATTTTCCCCAATGAGACCGTATACTTTTTGCTTGCCAGAACGGCATTGGTCATATCCAAGGACATCAGTATCAGATAGGAGGGGCTGGTGGAGCCGAACAGTGCCAAGGACTGCTTGGCATGGTTGCAAAACAGGGAGGGCAGATGGGCACCGATATGCAGATACGCGCCACCCGTCAGCACAGGCAAGGTCTTGTGAGCCGAATCCGTGCTGAGATCCGCCCCCAAGTCCATGGGATGCTTGGACTCGGGCAAAAAACGAAGATAAGCTCCGTGAGCATTGTCTACGACAAGCAGAACGCCAAAGCCGTGACAAACCTCGGCGATTCTCCGTATGTCCACTACGTTCCCCAAATAATCGGGAGAGGTGAGATACACCGCTGCAGGGAGTCTGTTCTCGGTCTCCAAATGGGCAAGCCGAGCCGTGACTCCCTCGGGAGTCACGGGACAGGACAAATATCCGGCTTCATTTTCGGGATACAGCCACTCCACGTCCAAATCCAGAAGCCCCACCGCGGATAGAAATGTTTTGTGAGCATTTCGCCCCGCCAGAATCAGAGGACGGGTAATGCCGTTCTCTTTTGCGTGAAGCATCACCAGATACAGCATAGCGCGGATGCACTGGGAAGACCCTTCCGTGGAGTAGTAGGTGGGACATCCGAAGAGCAGGGAAGCATTCGCCTCACTCTCGCGAATGATGCCGTCGGCTTCATACAGGCTGTCTGCCCCTGCAACCTCGGTGATGTCATAGGCCTCAAAGCCGAGTAGGGCTGCCCCCTTGTGCCCCGGCATGTGCAGACGCAGAGGGTCGCTTGCCACGTATGCTTCTACGAAATCCCGAATGGGCGTCGTCATCTTCATGTTGCCAGACCTGTATCCCCTCGGGATTCCCTTCTGTTATGTTTTGTTTGTTAGAAGTTTTTGGGATTCCAAAACCCTTTTTTCAAAAAGGGTTTTGGTGGGGTCAAGGGGCAAAGCCCCTTGCGTTCTCTTATTCCTCCAGTTGCCGCGCGATTGCCACCATGATGGCACATTCCATGCGCTTACGGAAAAGGTCACAGCCGTACTTGTAAACGCCCTTGACCGATCCGGTGGCGTGGTAGGCGTTGGCGGCGCAACCGCCCGAGCAGTAAAGGCGCGCCCAGCAATCCCGACACTCGGGACGGGCGTAGACGTTGCACTCGGCGAATTCGGACTGAATTTCGGTGTTATTCACCCCGTTCCAAACGTCACCCAGCTTGAATTTCTCCTCGCCCACGAACTGGTGACAGGGATAGAGATCACCCCAGGGAGTCACAGCCATGTACTCGGTGCCCGAGCCACAGCCCGAAATGCGCTTGTAGATGCAGGGACCGCCCGTCAGATCAATCATGTAGTGGTAGAAGGTGAAGGGCTTGCCCTCCTTATCCTTGTCCAGCATCAGCATGGCCAGCTTCTCATACTGCTCCATGACAATGGCCTTGTCCTCTTCGGTCAGCGCGGAGGGATCGTCGGGCGCGGCAACCACAGGCTCCATGGACAGCTCGTTGAAGCCCAGGTCCAGCATGACCTGAATGTCCTTCAGAAAGTCGGGATTGGCGTGGGTAAAGGTGCCTCGCATGTAGTAGCCTTGGCCATTTCGCGCCTCCACCAGCTTTTGGAACTTGGGCACGATGCGGTCCCAGGAGCCGTTGCCCGCGTAGTCCACGCGGAAGCGGTCATGTATCTCCTTGCGTCCGTCCAGGGACAAGACCACGTTGTGGCACTCGCGGTTGGCGAACTCGATCACGTCGTCGTCAATGAGCAGACCGTTGGTGGTCAGGGTGAAGCGGAAATTCTTGCCGTGCTGCTTCTCAATGCTCCGTGCATAAGCCACCAGGTCCTTGACCACCTGGAAATTCACCAGCGGCTCTCCGCCGAAGAAGTCCACCTCCAGATTGCGGCGGCTGCCCGAGTTGGCGATGAGGAAATCCAAGGCCTGCTTACCTACCTCAAAGGACATGACCGCCCGCTCACCATGGTACTTGCCCTGGCTGGCGAAGCAGTAGGAGCAGTTCAGGTTACAGGTATGGGCGATGTGGAGGCAGAGGGCCTTGATGACTCCGGAGGTCTTGGCCTTGAGATGCCCCGCCATGGGTTCAAAGGTGTCGGGGGCAAAGAGCTTGCCCGCATCCTTGAGACTCACGATGTCGTCATAGCATTCTTCAATATCGGCCTCGGTGATGCCATCGGTGCCGACGTATCTTTCCTTCATGGCGGTGAGAATATCCTCGCGGGATGAGGCTTCAAACATAGAAATAATGTCGTAGGCCACATCGTCTACTACATGAACACCGCCGGAGCAAACGTCCAGCACAATGTTGTAGCCGCCGAGCTTGTATTGATGTATCATAATATTTTCCTCTTTTGTATGTATGGTTATGGTCTCAGCAGACGAGCCGTCCTACGCCCCGTCCACAAAAAATGCCGCCTGTTGGCGGCATTTTTTATTGTGAGTGCAAATTACTTGCTCTCCTTGCTCTCCTTGGTGCTCTCGCACTGCTGGTTCGCGATACCGCAGCTGGTCTTGCAAGCGGACTGACAGGAAGTCTGGCACTCGCCGCAGCCACCCTTCTTTGCGCTCTCGCAGAGATTGCGGGTCTCAATGGTCTTGATGTGCTTCATGATGGATACCTCCATTAAAATTCTACGGTTTATTATACCATATATTCGCGTCGTTGTCAATACGTTTGGCGAAAATTCTTACGTTTGCCTATGAGAGGAGGCGTTCTGCCGGGCTACCTCAAAGGCCAATACTGCCGCCGAGGCCGCGGAGGAAAGAGAACCGCGGAAATTTCCGTGGTAGCCAATGCGTACGTTGAGGTCTGTCTCGGAAAGCACCGCCCGCGATATGCCTCGCTTTTCCCCGCCGATGATGAGCAGAAGGGGGAGGGAGAGATCCGCCTCGTAGAGATCAATAGAATCCCGGATCTCGGCACAGGCGGCGCGGTAGCCCCTTCCCTTGAACAGGGGGATTACCTCGGCAGGTTCGGCCACAAACATGGGCATTTTCTCAGAGGTTCCCGCCGAGGAACGGGCCACAAGCCCCGCTACTCCCATCCAGTTGCGGGGAGGCAGAATCACACCATCCACACCTGCGGCGTACAAGGAGCGTACTGTGTAGCCAAAATTATAGGGATCCTCAATGCCCTCCAGGAACACATAGAAGCCCCCTTCCTTGATCTTGTCCAAGGATTGGGAAAGGAGGGGAAGGGTGCGGTCGGAGCAGACTGCGGCAATTCCACCGTGAGTCTTGCCGGAGGTCAGATTGTCCAAATCATCCGGATGAACGGCTTGAATCTCGAAGCCCAGCTCCTCTGCGCGGTGACGGAGAAAGCCCAACTCACGGGGCTTCTTGTCCATGCGGGTCTTGTCTACAAAGACCGTGAGAATGCGGCGGTTGTTGAATTCGCGGATATCGGGGTCAAGCACCGCCGAGATGGCGGTCATACCCTCAAACAAATCGGGTGTAGCCGGGGTGGTGTTGTCATCGAACATAGAAAATTTCTCTCCATTTTCATTTTTGAGTGGATATTCTGCCTGCGGATCGCATAGAGTGGGAGTGAGAACGCAGAGGCAGCAAGGGGGAGTTTCAGCATGATGTACATAGCGGCAGATAAGGAGCGTTGCGTGGTTCTCGGTACGTATATCGTGGAGAACCGAGCAACTGTCCGTCAAACCGCCGCCCGTTATGGGGTCAGCAAGAGTACGGTGCATAAGGACGTGACGGAAACCCTTCGCCACGTGAACCGTGTGCTTTTCGAGGAGGTTGCCAAGGTACTGGAGCAGAACAAAAACGAACGCCACCTGCGGGGTGGGGAAGCAACCAGGCAACGCCACCTGTCAAGGAGCGAAAGAAAATAAGAAACGTGGGGTGCGAGAGCATCCCTTTTGTTTTCCCCTATAAATGTACCACATTTTCCGAAAAATGTCAACCCTCAATTTGCTTCCGAAAATATTTCCGGCATTGCATAAGCTACCCGAAAACGGCAGAAAATAGACTCGTACCTACGGGGACACCCGCGTTGGTACGGCCCGCGTTACGACCTGTGTTACGAGCTGCGTGATAACCCTTGTTCCGACGCGGAGTATCCCCAAATAATGGGAAAAAAGGAGAAGAATATGGCAACCAACGAAACCGAATTCACCCAGAAGATGAAGCGCTTCTTCACCGGCAGAGCCTTTATCGTTACGGCAGTAACCTTGCTTGTAGCGGTGAGCGTGATCATCGCGGCCACCGTTTCAGCGAATCGCGCCAAGAGACCCACCGGCGACGACGGCTCGTCTGCAGGCACGGTCACCGGGGAGAAGAATACCCAGGCAGCTCCCTCGGGTAAGGATGAGGTCACGCTTCCCACCTACAACGGAGGTGAGACCCAGCCGGTGGGCGCTGATCCCGAGGAGCCCGAGCTCATGCTGGCTCTGCCCGTAACCGGTCAGATGTTCAAGGGCCACGACGCCACCTTGCAGGTTTATTCCAATACCATGGGCGATTATCGCATTCACCTCGGCGTGGATATCGCTACCGCCCCCGAGGCGCCTGTCTTTGCCGCCGCTGACGGTGAGGTCTCCAAGGTCTGGGAGGATGCCATGATGGGGACCTGCGTAGCTGTTACCCATCAGGATAACGCCGTGACCATCTACAAGAACATGGCCAAGGATTTGGCCGACGGCATCGCCGTAGGCACGAAGATCGAGCGCGGTCAGAAGCTGGGTACCGTGGGAGATACCGCCGTGGTGGAGATGGCTGACGAGCCCCACCTGCATTTTGAGGTGACTGTAAACGGCCTGGCCGTGAATCCCTTGGATTATTTCAGTAAGGCCGACGTGGAGGCTTTGTCCAAGGATACCGCCGTTGAGAGCGGAGCGATCGAGAGCGACAGCACCTCCTCCGGGATTCGCCCCGACGGGAAGTAATTTTCAATACGAAACACCGCCGCTCGGAGTTGAGCGGCGGTGTTTTGGGATAGCTCTGCATAGCAGTCAACGGTTTTTCATTCCCCCGTAGTAAGTCCCGAGAGGATCGCATCCATATGCTCTCCGGGGGGGTATCCCCAGCTTTTCATGAATTGGCCCGCGAAATCGTTGCTGACAAGGAGGTTTGCTTCCTTTTGCCCCTCCTCTGAACCGTGGACGTAAGCACTCCGTTCCATATAAGCCCGCCCCTCGTCATCGGTCAAAAGCTCTCCGACCCAAACCAACCCTGCACATTCCGCAAAAGTGATCTTTACATATACGGGCTTTTCCTGCCAACTCACCTTCTTCAGAGAATAGCTCGACGGATAAACCTCATCTTCACGGGAGCTCCTCTCTGTGGTCATCATGGTCGGACATTGTGCCACGGCCATGATCTCCGCGATGGCCTCGGGCGAATCTATGGTCAGTATCGGATCGGAAAACGTATTTTCGGCATAGCGATAGTATGACTCGGGATCCTCCACCACATCGATCTTTGAGGCGTCCGAGCCCATCAGATCATCATAGGTACACAACTCGATCTGTGAGGGGGTATAATCCATGATGGGCTCAATATCGCAATCGTTCCGTCTTAAAACGTAGATCCAACGGTTCTCGCCAAACCAATGGATGGTCTTGTAGCACACGACAAAAGAAAGATCATCAACGTCCTTGATCGCCGAATATTCAATAGAGGCCATACCTAAAACCTTTTCCGTGCGTTTCCTTGTACTCACGAATTCATAACATTCTGTATATCGGATATTGGGGTCGAAGGCTTTGTAATTCTCAAAACAAAACCTTGGTGTTACATCTTTGGGATAGTCATAATCATACGGCGAGGGTTCGCGGGAGCAGGCGGATAAGGCAATAAGTTGAATGATCAGAAAAACAGTAAAGATTTTTTTCGTTCCATTCATGATAGGTTCTCCTGGATAGATATGGATTCAAGCTCCTATATTTGATAGGACATATTTTTACGGGCGCCTCTGAAGAACAACCGTTTTCGTAAGACGTAGCCAAATTAGGGCATGTTTGGAAAATAGCAGTATGACCAAGAGAGAGCAATTTTTTCGCAGAACAAGCCGATTTTTCGCAGGAATACAGGCCGTATTTCAAGAAAAAACGGCGCGGTTATGCGGAAAAGGTGTCGCTCTTTGGGCGAGCTGTCATTTCTCAAGCAAGCCCTAAAATGCGGGTATCCCCTCCAATGCTTCTCTTAAAATCTCCCCTTCTGAAAAAGGTATTCTCTTAGTCCCGACAAGCTGATAATCCTCATGCCCCTTGCCCGCCAGCAGGATGATATCCCCTGCCTCAGCGATCTCTACCGCGTAACGGATGGCCTCGGCGCGGTCGGAGATCTTGATGCGAGGACAGCTCCCTTCCGGAAATGCGGCGTCGATCTCATCAATGATCTCCATGGGTGGCTCACAGGCCGGATTGTCCGAGGTCAGGATGCAAAGGTCACAGCGATGCCCGGCTGCCTCGGCCAGATCCCGTCGTCGCTCTCTGGTTCGACCGCCGACAGATCCGAACAGACAGATCAGACGGGTGGGACGGTATTCCTTCAGCGCATCCAGAATGGAGGCCAGGCTGATACCGTTGTGGGCGTAGTCAATGACGAAGGTCACGTCGGGCAGAGCAGGGGAGATGATGGATTCAAAACGTCCTGCTGCCACGGCCTGCTCCAATGCCCGCTTGGCACGGAGAGGATCAACGCCAAACCCTTCACAGACCACCGTTAGTGCGGACAGAGCATTCTGTACGTTGAATTGTCCGGGGAGGGGAAGGAACCAGGAATCCCCCAGAGAGATTCCTCCTCGAAAGGCCTCAAAGCCTACGCCGATCCGTCCGTCCCGGTTCATGGGACGGATACAAGCGGCTGCCCACAGGGGCTTGTCCGTGTCCGTGGAATCGCATAAGCCGAAATCCAAAACAGGCGTTTGGATCCCTTCGGTCATGTAGGCAGCATGACCGTCGTTTCGATTGACCACCGCGGTGCAAGCAGGATAGTCGGTGAATAATAGCTTCTTACAATCCCGATAATGCTCAAAATCGGGATGCTCCACGCCACCGATGTGGTCACGGGAGAGATTGGTGAACAGGACCGTGTCAAAGCGAAGCCCCCTCGTCCGTCCCATCCACAGGGCCTGGGAGGAGACCTCCAAAACGCAAGCCCGGACCCCCTCGTCCAGCATATACCGCAGGTAACGGTAGATCTCCACACTTTCGGGGGTAGAGTTTACGGTTTGATGGTGGAAATCCTTGTAGTCTATGCCGTTGGTGCCGATGTAGCCCGTGGGTATACCCGCGTCCTCCAAAAGGGAACGTATGAGCAAAGCCGTGGTGGTTTTGCCCTTGGTGCCCGTCAATCCGATCAATCGGATTTCTCGTTCGGGATGGCCGTAAAACTCCGCTGCGCAATCCGCCAACGCGATTCGAGAATCAGGAACCTGAAATTGCAAAGCATCCTCGGGAAGCTCCAAGGGATGCTCTACCACGAATATGCGGCATCCGTTGCGGTAGGCAGAGGGAGCATATTCGTGGCCGTCGACGGTTTTACCTACCAGACAGAAAAATACCGTCCTCGCCGTGGCCAAACGGGAGTCGCATCGAAGCATGGAAACGGGTTCGCTCAGGGCAGGGCTTTGTATCGGGATTGTACCCAGGAGAATGCCGTCCGGGACGGCGGAGAATATGTCTCGAACTGTTTTTTTCATGAGATTTTCCTTCTTTTTTGAGTGGAGAGTCAATGATTGTGAACCAATCGGTATAAGGGATCGTCTCCCTTTTCGGGATGCTCCAAAAGCACGAAGCGTTCCTCCAGGATCTCCCTCTTGCGCTCTAAAAAGAGAGCGGCCTCCTTGGAGCAGGGGATCAGGCAGGGAATACCGCCGATGCACCGTTGCCGCTTTTCGAAATCACAGAGCAGGCGGAGGAGGATCCCGTCGTTTCCCTCGGAAAAGGGCAGGGAAAGAGGATGTCGGATCGCGCATAGGGTTAAAAGAAGATGCCACCCTCGTCCGTACCAGTGAGCGCTGATTCCATGACGGGTATATATGTCGGCGGCCAAGTGTCCTGCGACACGGGGAGAACCGCCCAACAGAATGGGAACGGTGGTATAGAACAGCATGGGCTCCGTCATAGCGGCTCCTTTCGTAGGGGCGTGATGGTATCGATACCGGCCTTGTCCGCCTGCTTTCACCTTTGAGAAGGGGCGAGAGGGGGGGCGGATGAATGATTACTTTTTGGGAACCTCTAAAAATTCATCGCATGGAGAATCGACGGAATCTTTTCCGTCATACTTCACAAAAATCCTTCGCGTAGACTCCACTACGCGCGCGGACTTTTGTTGCGTCTGACAAAAAATCTT
>SVRS01000061.1 GCA_015064695.1 Oscillospiraceae bacterium
CTCTCCACCCGCAAGGGAATCCGATCCGACAGACCCTCCTTGCGGCCGCCCTTTACATCGTACTGCCAGGGCTCGGCCGTGCGGTAGCCCACCTCTACGCGGATTCCCTTCACCCGGTACACGTAGTTCCCGGAGATCAGCTCCACCAGCTGCACGCGGATGGAGTGGCAACGGGGCAGAACCGTCACGGCTCGCTCGGGAACAAAGCTATCTCCCTTGGCCGCCGCAGGGATATCCCTCCCTTTGTAGGTCACGGTCACGGATTCCAGAAGCTGATCGGCAACGTCCAGCTGCTGCAGCTCAAAGGTATACTCGTCTATGGGAAAATCCGCCTCCTTGCACCAGCGAATCAGCACGCATCGGGTGCCCTCCACCGCAGTAAACAGATAATCCTGTACCGTCACTAAGCCCTCGGGCTGTGGGTACGCGTAGGATTCCTTCGGCGTTATATCGGCCAGCGCGGCCTCAAAATCAAATCGTTTCATCATCGGTTCAGCACCTTACCTGCAAGCTTATGATATCTGGAAACAATCCAGGCGGCGCATCCTACGCCCACGGCAGCCGCACCCAACAGGGTACCCTTCACACCGCTGAGGGGAATACGCACGCGGAAGGTGGAAAGGATCTCAGCAAGATTACTCCGCAGGATCCAGGCTGCAGCCGCCGCCGTCAGAGCCGCCAGCACCACGTACACCGCGATTCCCACAGGAGAGTAGCCCAAAATCACGTTTCTCCCCGTATACACACGGTCAACCTTACGGAGTGTCAAGCTTACGTAAGCCGTTCCGCTGGGAAGACGGACGGCATGGGTAGCGCCCTCCTCGGTAATACGTTCGCGAACGCTCACCACATCCAGAAGCCGTCCCCTTCCGTCAAAGGCAGACACGTCATAGCGAAGGAAGGCCACTCTACGGTGAACCCGACATTTTATGTAGACACATCCGTCCTGCTTGATGAGGGCATAACAGGGGACAAAGCGGCGCATTTCCAGGGCCGGCTCGTATACCACGGCACGCCCCTCGGGGAATACCATTCGACGGGCACCCCGATCCGCCACAGCTCCCTTGAAAAGCTTCCGAAGGGTCAGGCGGGGATAGACCCGCCCCAAGAGCCAGACGAACAGGATCACCGTCGACAGCATGACGAGCACGTCCTCGACACACATGGAAATCAAATCGAACATAACTGCTCCCTTCCGCAGGATCACTGACTACCCGCGTATACTTTGAAAAGCTCCCGCAGATCATCGGGGGTAACGCGATCACCCTTGTTGCCCAGCTTATCGATGAGCGCTACGGCGGCCATCTCTGCCAGAGAATCCGGCACGTTCACACCGTACATCTCAGCATAGTACAGAGTCGCGTCCTTCATGTGGTTTACTCTCTCCTCGTTTGTGGAGCCCATGCCGTTGGCGCGGTTCACCGCATCCGACAGATGGGTCATCAGACCGTCCAGCTGGGTTTGGTCAAAGTTAGAAAAATCAATAGCAGAAGACATCATCCCCACGGCCACGTCGGTCATACGGTCGGCCAGGGGCGCCGTACAGGGATTGGCCAGGATCTCGTCATAGATCCTCTGGATCACACCGTCCTCGTCCAAGCTGGCGGCCAGCTGATCGTAAGAGGGATTCGACAAAAGTCCGCTATCCGAGGCGATCAAGAAAATGCTCACGATGGTACCAACGTCCCGTCCCACGCAGTCAGGCGTACAGTCGGCGCAAACCTCCAGAACTCCCGAAACCAGCGGCATCAGATGCTGGTTAAAGGAAGGGCAGGAGATTCCCATAAAGGAATTCCCGTTCAGCCAAGCGTTAGAGATCATATGCAATCCGTCCGACGCCACGAGCCGCAGAACCTCGGACTCCTCAATGGTTCCGCTCAGAGATGCCAGCAGCTCCTTCTGCTGATCCGTAATGTTAGAAAGATCCTTAAAGGACTTCATAGAGCCCATGAGATCACCGATCAACCCGGAGCAGATCTCCACCTCCTGTCGCAGGGTAACGCGGTACTCGTTCAACCGTGTGCAGGCGCTGGCATCATAGATCACGCCGCCACCCGAAGCCTCTAAAAACTTCACCACGGGATCGTCCACCAGATCGATCACGTATCCCATCTGCTCAGCATCGAGCTTGTACGCGCTCCACTTGACGTTCGCCCGATCCGCGGTCTGCAAAACGGTGTCCGCCACCGACAAAAGTCCGATCGTGGGGGAAAGCACCACCAGGGAAACCAGGAATCCGCAAAGCCCCCCCATCACACTGCCCAGAAAACGGCTATGACGGCGATGCCAGGGCGCAAGCTCGCTTTCGTATATAGGATCGTCGATCTCGTTGGGACGGGCAGCCAAGCGTCCCTTGAACAGCGCCGCCACCACAATGCGGCCGATCAACCGCAGGATACCAAAGAACACCACGAACAGAATGGGGGATATCACCACGTCCAGCACAGCCGGGATCAATTCCTCCAGGCAGGCATACTGATCGGTCAAATCGCGAATAATGGGCAAAAGCCGGGGCAGATAGCCGTTGCAAAGCTTCACAACGAAATCCGACAGCCACACCGCCAAGGGAGCGGCAACCAAGGCCGAAAGGACCACCACCGCAAGGGAGATCGTCGTCCGCATGAAGCCGCGCCGATACCCCCGCGTCACCTCAATTAAAATCGCCGTACCTACAACGAGCAGAAGCACCGCCGATAATATGGTAAAAGACATATGTTTTTCCTCGTTCTTTACACGATATAGTTATATAACAGAGCCCATATCACAAAAGTGTATATATAGAATATTTTACTACATATTTATGTCTCTGTATGGCTATTGTCGTGAACAATGCGTGAACATCCCCCCAAAAAACTCCATTTTTTCCGGTTCCCGCCAACCATGTTGGGATGGTCCTTGAATTTTCCGTGATTTTTCCCTTCACAAAATCGACAAAAAGCTGCCATTCACCCCTTCCGTTCACAAGGAGTTTACATATATTCGATATAATAGCCCTATACTGGTGGATTATAGCCACCCGCCTCCGTGATTCCCGAAATCCTTTTTTCAAAAGTAAAGGAGATAAGCATGATCTATCACGTTCTTCGCAATCCCCTCGCAGGCAATATGAGCCATACCGCCCTTCCCTGGCATTCCGCCTTGACCCGGGCCGGTCATACCGTCCTCGAGCACGACATCACCGAGATCTCCAAGGACTACCCCCTGTTCTTCTCTTCCCTTCAAAAAAATGACACCGTCATCCTGCACGGTGGAGACGGAACCCTGAACCGTTTTATCAATGATACCCGGGGCATAGAAATCCCCGTGGATATCCTGTACGCCCCCGGCGGAACCGGCAACGATTTTCTCCGCGATATAGAGAAGCCCATCGATTGCGAGCCCTTCTCCGTCTGCGAATACCTGCAAAACCTCCCCCTCGTGGAGATCAAGGGAAAGCGCTATCACTTCCTCAACAACGTGGGCTTCGGCATCGACGGCTACTGCTGCGAGGTAGGCGATGCTCAAAAGCTGGCCAAGCCCGGTATCAAGGTCAACTATACCGCCGTGGCCATCAAGGGTCTCCTATTCCACTATAAGCCCACCACCGCCACCGTCATCGTGGACGGCAAGGAATACGTCTATAAAAAGGCCTGGCTCGCCCCCACTATGAAGGGCCGCTACTACGGCGGCGGCATGAATGCCACTCCCGCCCAGAACCGTATGAATCCCGACGGAACTCTTTCCGTCATGCTCTTCCACGGAAAGGGCCGTCTGGCTACCCTCCTGGCATTCCCCTCCATCTTCAAGGGTGAGCATATCCGGCGCACCAACATGGTTGCCATCCACGAGGGGCGGGATATTCGCGTGATCTTCGATTCCCCCCGCGCCGTACAGATCGACGGCGAGACCATCCGGGGCGTAACCGAATACCACGCCTATGCGGTCCAAGCCGAGCAATCCTCCGAGAAAGCCTCCGCCGAGACCGCAACCATCCTCTGATCCCCGCCGCAAAAACGCCCTTATTTTCAACTAAAGGAGACGGCTATGAAGCCTTTGAATCAATACATCGACCATACCAATCTGAAACCCTCCGCCACCCGCGCCGATATCGAGCGTCTCTGCGCAGAAGCAAGGCAGTATGAGTTTGCCTCGGTCTGCGTCCATCCCTGCAATATTGCTCTGTGTAAGGAGCTTTTGGTCGGAAGCCCCGTCATGACCTGCACGGTCATTGGCTTTCCTCTCGGCCAAAACACCACCGCCGTCAAGGTAGCCGAAACCGAGGACGCCTACGCCCTGGGCTGCGATGAATTCGATATGGTCATCAACGTGGGCAGACTCAAGGACGGAGACGAGGATTTCGTCCTCAACGAAATCGCCGCCGTGGTGGCCGCCGCCCGTGGAAAAACCGTCAAGGTCATCATCGAAACGGGCCTCCTCACAGATGCCGAAAAAGCCGCCGCCACAAGACTTTCTTGCCGGGCAGGAGCCCACTTTGTCAAGACCTGTACCGGTTTCTCGGCCGGCGTGGCCACGGTAGAGGATATCCAAATCATGAAAGCCAACGTCGCAGAGGGTGTATCTCTCAAGGCCTCGGCAGGAATCCGTACCTACCCCGATGCCCTGTCCCTCATCGAAGCCGGTGCCAATCGCATCGGCACCTCCGCCGGGGTTGCCATCATCACCGAATCCGCCAAGCAGTCTTGATCCAAACAAGAAAAGAGATCGCCGCCCCCCATCCGGCGCGGTGATCTCTTTTCGTTTGTCCGCCTCACCCTCTTCCGGAGCCTTGCCCAGTCGCCGCGAGCGTGCATTTCTGTTTATTTATAAACGATTCATTTATAAGCGATCCGTTTTCAAGCGTTTTCCGCGCGGTCCAAAGATCCCCCCTTCAAGAATTCTTGCCCTCCTCGTACAAGCGGTCCAAATCACGACCAACCGTCCGTTGAACGATCAAAGAAAGCCGAAGGCCATCACGCCCTCGGCTTTCTCATATACGGAAACCGCAACCACAGATTCCAATTATCTGTCGCAGTTCTCCCAGTTGTGGTAAACGTCCAGCACGTCGTCGTCCTCTTCCAGCACATCCAGCAGCAGGCCCATGAACTTCAGATCTTCCTCGTCGCTCAGCTCCGTGTAGGTGGAGGGGATCTTGGTGACCTCGGCAGAGGTAATGTTGTAGCCCAGAGCCTTCAGCGCATCAGCCACGGCATAGACGTCATCGGGCTCAGTAGTAATCTCGTAAATGCCCTCGGTGGCGGCGAAGTCCTCGGCGCCGGCCTCCAGAGCCTGCTCCATGAGGGTATCCTCCTCGTAGTCGCCGTCCTCGTCATTGATCACGATCATACCCTTGTCCTCAAACATGAAGCTCACACAACCCGAAGTACCCATGTTGCCGTGGTACTTGGAGAAGTAGGAGCGGACGTTACCCGCAGTACGGTTGCGGTTGTCGGTGGAGGTGACCACGATGACTGCCACGCCGGCGGGGCCGTAGCCCTCGTAGATGATCTCCTCAAAGCTCTCGCCCTTGGAGCCCTCGGCCTTCTTGATGGTGCGCTCAATGTTGTCGTTGGGAACGTTGTTGGCCTTTGCCTTCTGGATCAGGTCGCGGAGCTTGGAGTTGGAAGCGGGATCAGGACCACCCTCCTTAACCGCGATGGTCAGCTCCTTACCAATCTTGGTAAAGATCTTGGCCTTGGCCTTGTCGGTCTTTTCCTTCTTGTGCTTGATGTTTGCCCATTTGCTATGTCCGGACATGTTATATACCTCTCAAATTAATTATTTTCTAATGAATCTACCAACGTTGATATCATCGGTGTTTTTCCCTCTCCGTCAGCTTCGCTGCCACCTCTCCCATAGGGAGAGGCAATTCAAGGGCTCCCCCTTTGGGGGAGCTCCCGCGAAGCGGGTGAGAGGGCAGATCAGCTCAGATCTTCTCAGTCTTCCGCAAACAGATCAACCCGAACGCACTACCCAGCACGTGCTTGGTCGCGGCGGTCAACGCGATCCGGGTTGCCCTGATCGCCTCATCCTCCGCAGAGAAAATGGCACAGTCATGGTAAAAGCGGTTGAACGCCGTGGCCAGATCCAGAATGTAGCGGGTGATCACCGAGGGCTCGTAGTCACGAATGGCCACACGCACCCGCTCCTCATACTGGGACAGCACCACGCACAAAGCCTTCTCCAAGGGATCGGTCAGCTTGATACCCTCGCCGCAGGGTGCCACACCGTTGGCGGCAGCCTTCTCCAAAATGGAGCAAGCGCGGGCGTAGGTGTACTGCACGTAGGGACCCGTGTTGCCGTCAAAGGACAGAGCATCCTCCATGTTGAAGTTAATATCCTTGATGCGGTTGTTGGACAAGTAATAGAATACGATCGCACCCACACCAACCGCCTCGGCGATGTCGGAACGGCCCTTCAGATCGGGGTTCTTCTCCTCCATGATCTCGGTTACCTTCTCAATAGCCGCGGCAAAGAGATCCTTCAGAAGCACCACGTTACCGGTTCTAGTAGCCAGCTTGGCGCCATTGACAGACACCGTACCGTAAGGCACGTGGACAAGCCCCTCGTACCAATCGTAGCCCATCAGCTCCACCACCTTGAACCACTGCTGGAAGTGGAGAATCTGCTGATTGGAGGTGACGTAAATGCACTTTTCGAAATCGTACTCACCCTTGCGGTAGACCGCGGCGGCAATATCGCGAGTGGGATACAGAGTGGAGCCGTCCCGCTTCAGAATGAGGCAGGGGGGCATACCATGCTCCTCCAGGTCCACGATGGAGGCACCGTCGTCGATCTTGAGCAGGCCCATGTCGCGGAGCTTTTCCACCTGGGCGGGCATTTTATCGGTGTAGAAGGACTCACCCAGGTAGCTATCAAAGGTGATGTCCAGTTGCTTGTAGGTCTTCTCGTACTCGTCCAGGCTGATCTTGACGAACCACTTCCACAGGGCGATGTTTTCCTCGTCCCCCAGCTCCATCTTGTGGAACTCGGCGCGGGCCTGATCGGCGTACTCCTTGTTGGGTGCGATCCCCTGCTCCTCGTTGCCCGAGATGGCGTTGTTGATCATGACGTAGAGCTTCACCAGCTCGTCGATGCCACCTGCCTCGATCTGCTCCTTGCTACCCCACAGACGGTAGGCCAGAATCAGCTTACCGAACTGGGTACCCCAGTCACCCAGATAATTGATACCGATGCACTTGTAGCCGGCGAACTCGTGGAGGCGCTTGAGAGCGTGACCGATGACGGTGGTGCCCAGATGACCGATGTGGAAGGGCTTAGCCACGTTGGGAGAGGAGTAGTCCAGCACAACAGTCTTTCCCTTGCCCAGATCGGGAGCGCCATATGCCTCTTTCTTGTCGAGGATCTCGGGGACAACCTTTTCAGCCAGATAAGCGCCCGAGAGATAGATATTCAGATATCCGTTGACCGCCTCAGCACGCTCAATGGCCTCCCCGCTCACCAGGGGAGCCAGGGTCGAAGCGATCTGCACGGGGGAGCGGCGCAGGGTCTTGGCCAGCTTGAAGCAGGGCAGAGCAATGTCACCCATGGCAGGGTCGGGGGGATATTCCAGAAGCCCCAGCACGTCCTCGGCGGTCATCTCGCTCTGGGGGGCAATAGACTTGACCCCTTCCAGAATACCGTCGGCGATCAGGGCTTTGATTTGCAGCATCATTTTGAATTTCTTCCTTTCGTGAAAGTCGGGGTACCGGACAAAAAGACCAAGATCCGATTTCAAATGATCATAGAAAACTTGAATAGACCGCCGCATTTGGCGGGCGAACACGGTTCGCCTCTACGGGGTGTGGATTTGATCGGCAGCGCCCAAGCCATCATGCCCCGGGAACGCAGGTACCATAACTAATATATTATAGCACAGATTTCTTTATATTGCAAGATGTTTTGCAAAAAATAATGCCCCGCAAGACAAATTTCCTGCGGGGAAAATAAAATAATTTGTTGGAAGATGGCGATTTCCTCACTCATCCCTCCGTCTCCCAAGGCTCTCCCTCCGGGAGAACTCCACGAAGCGGTGAGAGGGCTGACCCACGAGCAAAAACGCCCCCACCGTCTTATTTCGCCACGTCAACGAGCTTCCCTTGGACAAAAGCCACCAAAGCTTCCCTCTCCACCAGCATTTGGGCCCCTCTGATCCCCGCGCTCACCGTGATCCTCTCATGATCGGCGGCGGTGGCGTCAAAGTAGGTGGGGAATTTCTTTTTCATGCCAATGGGAGAGCATCCGCCCCGAATGTAGCCCGTCAAGCCCAAAAGCTCCTTGACGTGGACCATCTCGATCTTCTTGTTCCCCGTCAAAGCCGCGGCGGCCTTCAGATCGATTTCCTTATCCACGGGGATGCAGAACACCAAATGCCCCGTCTTGTCCCCCTTGGCCACCAGGGTCTTGAAAACCATGGGCAGAGGCAGACCGATCTGCTCGGCAATGTGAGTCCCCGACAGATCACTTTCGTCCACCTCGTAGGTCAGCACCTCGTAGGGAATCTTGGCGGCATCCAGCTGCCGCATGGCGTTGGTTTTGGGTAATGCTTTACTCATAGTCTGTCCTTCTCCGCAATCAGTTCTCGGGCGGCGGCGCGCTGGGCGTCGGTAATGTCCAATCCACCCAGGATCCGGGCGATCTCCTCCACCCGATCCGTCTCGTCAATGGGACGCACCGTAGTCTCGACGCGTGTCCCGCCGGCCTCCGCCGTTTCCTTCTTTTCAATTACGTAGTGAGCATCCGCCAGGGACGCGATCTGGGCGGAGTGGGTCACGCAAATGACCTGAGTGCCCACGGCACGCTCGCCGAGGACGTTGCGTGTCCCCCGGGCGATGGTGGCCAGCTTGATGCCCACCTTCCGCGCCGTGCGCCCCGAAATACCCGTGTCCACCTCGTCGTAAATGGCAGTAGGCACCCCATACCGCTGGTTCAACACACTGCGAATGGCCAGCATAATGCGGGACAGCTCACCGCCCGAGGCAATGCGCACCATGGGCCCTACGGGCTCACCGGGATTGGCCGAGAGCAAAAATTCCACCTCATCACAGCCATAGGCACCAAACTCGGCGGCAGGCTTCACCGCCACCTCAAAGCGCACCTTGGGCATATCCAAAAACATCAGCGCCTCCTGCACCGCCTCACTCAAAGCCCGGGCGGCGGTCTTGCGGATCGCCGTCAGCTCGTGCGCCCGGCCGGCAAGCCGCTTGCGAAGCTCCTCCTCCTCCTGCTCCAATTCCTCGATCCGCTCGTCGGCGGTGTCGATCACCGCAAGTCGCGCGGCAGCCTCGTCGCGGAAACTCAGAATAGCCTCAACCCCCTCGCCGTATTTCCGTCCGAGACGGCTGATGATGTCCAACCGCCCCTCCAATTTATCCAGCTCAGCCGTGGGATCCCCCACGTCTTCGTCTCCGAACTCCCGCACCAGATCCGCAATATCCTCCGCTTCGGCGCGAAGAGAGGCAATGCGCTCCATCAGCCCGTCGCATTCGGGAATAATCTCCGCGATGGAAGAAAGTGCCGCCTCGGCACGGTCGCACAGCGCCGTCACCGTAGCCTTCTCCCCGTCGCACAAAGCACGGCAGGCAAGACCTACCTGGCGGTTGATCTTCTCCAAATGGAGCAGCTTGTCCCGTCTTTCGGTGAGCTTTTCCTCCTCGCCGGGACGGAGCTTGGCAGAATCAATATCCTTGATCTGGAATTCCAGCATCTCCCGCAAACGAATTCTCTCGGCTACGTCGCTACGCAGGCTCGCCATCTCATCTCTGACGGCCTTCCATTCTCCGTACACCCCGCGATACTGCTCCAGCTCATCGCCGTCCTGGGCATAGTCATCCAAGAGAGCACGGTGAGCCGATGCCTGCATGAGCTTCTGGTTGTCGCTCTGCCCGTGGATGTTGATGAGCAAGGCCCCTGCCTCGCGGAGAATACTCTGGGTCACGGCGCGGCCGTTGATACGGGCGTTGGAACGACCGTCACGGGTGACGGTGCGTTGAAGCATGAGGCAGTCTCCCGGAGGCAACTCGATCCCCAACTCGGAAAGCGCCTCTGCAATCTCTCCTTCCGGCGGTGAAAAAACCGCGCTGATCAAAGCCCGATCCTCCCCGGCGCGGATGAGGTCACGGCTGACACGTCCCCCCGAAAGACAGCTCACACTGTCGATCAGCAAGGATTTTCCCGCACCCGTCTCACCCGTCAGAACGCAAAGACCGTCCTCGAAATCAATATCCACCCGGCGAATCACGGCCACGTTTTCAATATGCAGGGATTGCAACATATCAGACTCCTCCCTTCCCGAACATCCGTTTGCGCACGTATTCCCTTTAGGGAACCTCTAAAAATTCATCGCATGGAGAATCGACGGAATCTTTTCCGTTTGCCCACGAAGTGGGCGCTTCACCAAAAATCCTTCGCGTAGACTCCACTACGCGCGCGGACTTTTGTTGCGTCTG
>SVRS01000062.1 GCA_015064695.1 Oscillospiraceae bacterium
ATGGCGTGATTATCCGTTCTCTTGACAAATCGGCTCTGTCGCGTATTTTCGGCAACATCATCAGTAATGCTGTAAAGTATAGTGACGGCGATTTTTCGGTAATGATGACCGAATCAGGAGAGATCACATTCTCCAACACGGCATCCAAGCTTTCGTCGGTAGATGTCGGCAAGCTCTTTGACCGTTTCTACACCGTTGATTCAGCAAGAAAATCCACCGGACTTGGCCTTTCTATTGCAAAACTTTTAACCGAGCGAATGGGCGGTAATATCTCTGCTGATTACAAAGGAAATGTTTTGTCAATAACGCTTTCCTTTGAAGAATGACATATGAGGTATGATATAAAAAAAGCATTTACAATAATAGGTTTATGTTGCCTTGCGGCAATAATTGCCGTTGGAATTTATATGGCACTACCTTCTAAAACAAATGACTTCCGTGGTACTGTGACAAAGATAGAAACCATCGACAATAACACGATTTTCGAGATAACTATGTACGATGTGACTTATACCGTCACAGCAAACGATAAAACCAAAGTAGCTTATTGTCACGATGACGATCCGGCAATAAAATTGTCAGATATTAAAGTCGGTGACACCATCGAAGGAAACAACCGTAAGTTTTCAAAAGACAACTTGGCAAAAAATATAACTGTTTGGATGGTAAGTTGAGAAAAAGTTCCTTGCAAGGTGTCGCTTCGGCGGCACCCTAATTATGTAATCTATGACTCTATATAACAAGCGCCCTCGTTCCGAAATGGAGCGAGGGCTGTCAACATCAATATTGATAATCAAAGTAAAAAAACAAATCCGAACCAATTTCGATTTACGAAATAGTTCGGATTTGTTACGTTTGGTGACCCGTACGGGAGATCGACCGCCGAGCAAGCTCGGCATCAATCTGCACCGACCGAGAGGGAAGGGACGCTTTAATTGGCAGATTGAAGGCTTCTCATACCGAAACAGATAATCAACAACAAAAAAATCCGAACCGAAGTTCGGATTTTTTTGTTGTTGGTGACCCGTACGGGAATCGAACCCATGTTTCCAGCGTGAGAGGCTAGCGTCTTGACCGCTTGACCAACGGGCCTTGTCATTGTGATTGGCGCTCTGTCCTGACGACTTGCATATTATAGCATATCAGGTCGGATTTGTCAACCCCTTTTTGAAAAGTTTTTTTGCTTTTTTTTGAAAGCTCCCGACGGTTGACAAACGGGGGCGATTATGGTATAATAACGTCATATCCGGTATTGATAAGGGAGGGCTTTGTATGGAAAGAACAGGTTGGACGGATGCGGTGGAGTCTGTCGCGGGGCAGGGAATGCCCGTGGTGGAGTATCTGAAGCCGGACATGACCTTTTTGTCCGAAAACCCCGAGGCCTTCGGTTTGATCCCCGATGCCTGCCCGCTGGCGACCAAGCATTTGCTGATCGCGGCCAACGGCTATGGCGCGGAGGGCGGCATCAATTCCCCTATCTACGAGCCGGAGCTGCCCGGGGTCGAGGGCTTGTTTGCCCTGTACGGCGATCTTCTCCCCCGAACGAGTGAGACCGAGGACGCTCTGCTGTGCGCCTTCGGAGAGAACCACGCCGCGCGGGAATTTCCCGTCTCTCGCTACTGCTCGGTCTTGTCCGAGGTGCTGGCTCTGCGGACGTTGACGGGGGCTTCCGAGGAGGCATCCTTTGATGAGATCTGCACCACGCTCGGCAGAACCGTTCGCAACGGTCTGCTGGTTCTTCGGGAGCGGCTGGGCCGGGGGGAGCAGGGAGAGCTTGTGGATGCCCGCTTTTTGAGCCAATCCGTGGGCATTTGCCGCATCCGCGAGGAGGGTGACGGCTATTATACCCTGGACGTTTTCTCGGCGGGCCGCTTTCGGGTGTACCTGCTGGACGAGCAGGGCATGGCTCCCTTGTGGGCAGAGGAAACGGCGGTCCTGTCTCTGGCCGGAGAGTGCGGCTTCGCCGGGCGGAGTATGCGGATCCGCCATCCCTCGCCCTTTGCGGTGATCCTGGTATCCGAAAGCGTATGCGCTCTGAGTGCGGCGGAGCATCGTGCCCTCCGCAATACTCCCGGGCTGATCTGGCGGTATCGGATGCGTCTGGAGGAGTATTTCCTGCGGATCATCACGGATTGCGTGCGGGAGCATGAATTCAGCCTCCGGGCGACCCGCTTCTTCGTGGGACACTCCCACGGCTGGGACACCGCCACCGGTGCCATGACGATTCTGCGGGACGGCGTTTCCTACGAGAATTTCCGTCAGCACTGTCGGGATCGTCTGTCCCTTCTGGAGCGGCAGGCTGAGCTTTTGGCGGCGGGCTACGAGCCCCGCAAGGAGATGACTCCGGAGACCCGCGTCGAGGTGGAGCTGCAGTATCTCCGACGGCTTCTGGAAAAGGACCCCGATCTGGCGGATCGGACGGCGGAGGCCCTTCGGCGGAGCGTGCTGCACAAATTTGAATCGGGGAAGGAAACGGATCCCGGCGGCGCTCCCGAGGGGGTTCCGGAATATAAGCGCCTGCAGATGGAGGAGCTTCTTCACGCCTTCCGTCGGTTCGATTGCGAGAACGATGAGGACCGCGCCCGGATCAGGGAGAACGACCGGATCCTGCGGGAGAGTCTGTCCGAGCATTGGGTGACGCTGCGTCCCTGCTTGCTGGCGGACGCCGAGGCGGAGACCTCAACAGCCCGTCGGTATCGGGCGTGCAGCGGGCGGATCTACGGGATCTGCCTGGGCATGAATCAGCGGCTGTCCGAGGCCTTGGCAGAGAGACAGAGGACCGTGGACCGTCTGCAACGGCTGTTGGCCGACGGTCTGGCCATTGCGGAGACCGAGGGCGAGGATTGGATCTGCGGCCGCGCCGACGGAGCCTGCATGACCACGTGGCTATCCTCTCTGCATCGGGAGCTTACCTGCGCCCTGGACGAAGCGGAGAAGAGCTGGCAGGAGGGAACCGAGCGCTACCGCAGTCTGCTTTCCGCCTACACGGCCGAGCGCGACAGGCTGTTTAAACGGGATATCCATCCCGAGTACGGCGCCTTCGCCGGGGATTGGCGGGCCATCCTGGAGGGCTCTCTGCCCGACGAGCGCTGGGAGGCCTGGCATCGTTGCCTGGCGGAGATCCCCGGGACGGCCGCCCTCGCAGAGCTTCTGGAGGACGTCCGCCTCGTGTCCGAGGGAACGGGCGTGCTGATTGCGCGCATCCGCTCCCGCGCCGCCGAGAACCGCATGGCGCGGGAAATGGCGGGACGGCAGGAGCTTCGGATCGCCGCCCTGCGCGGCGCCGCCTACGAGGACGAGGATTGGGGACGGGACGTGATCGCGGTCATGGACACCGCCACCCGTAACGATTTTCGCGCCACCGTGCGTCGATGGGAGGAGGCTCGTCGGCTGAGGGAGCGGCAGAAGGAGGCCTACGAGGCCTATTCCGCCATGTACACTGCCTACGACCGCCCCTCGAAGGAGCGGACCGTTCACCCCCATCCCATCTCCGAGCGGCGGTTCAAGCCGATCCGCGGGGAGTAATCCTCGCGATCCGTGAAGCCGGGGGACGTTTTTCCTCTCCTGCGGCGGACGTTGCCCCGGGAAGGGGAGATCCGAAACAAAATTTTTGAAAAATATTTGGAAACCTATTGACAAACCTTGCGGCGTGTGGTATAATAACCGGGTAAATGAAGTGAGACCGCCCGGTTTCCACCCTGCCGCAAGGCGAGCAAGGGTCAATAGAATGCCACTCAGGGGATGGGTGGGTATCTGTGTGCCGGGGCTGTCGCTTCGGTACGATTTTTATTTAGGAGGTGTTTACCTATCGCCACGAATGCTAAGGAAGCCCAGGCACTCCTGAACGAGGAGATCAACCTCAAGGAGATCCGGGTCGTCACCGCCGACGGAGAGCCCCTCGGAATCATGAGCTCCAAGGAAGCCCTCAAGCTGGCATACGAGAAAGAATTGGATCTGGTCATGATCGCGCCCCAGGCCACTCCCCCCGTCTGTAAGATTATGGACTACGGCAAGTTCTGCTTTGAGAAGCAGAAGCGGGAGAAGGAAGCCAAGAAGAAGCAGCAGACGGTGGAGCTTAAGGAGATTCAGCTCTCCTGCCGCATCGATACCCATGACTACGAAACCAAGCTCAATCAGACCAAGAAGTTTTTGACCTCGGGCAATAAGGTCCGCGTGGTCATGAAGTTCCGCGGCCGTGAGATGAGCCATATGGCCATCGGACGGGAGCTTTTGGAGAAGTTCCTGGAGGATACCAAGGAGGTCGGATCCTGCGATAAGAAGCCCGTTCTGGACGGTCGCTTTATGAGCATGGTCATCAGCCCCCTCTCCAACAAGAAGTAAGCATTACGTGGGCGAGCGTACCGTCCCCATCGGCGGAGTCGGATCCCGTCGGTTGCGCGCATCCCCCGAAACCCTGATTCATGCATCCGCTTGACGGATACCATGATATAAGGCGGCCTCGCCGCCATGCGGAAAAACCGCAAAGCAGGTGAGCCGTGCGAACCCCATTGCGCGGCCATCAAGTAAGATGAAAGAAGGAAAAGTAAAATGGGAAAGGTTAAGACACACAAGGCATCTGCCAAGAGATTTTCCGTGACCGGAACCGGCAAGGTGAAGATCAATCACTGCCATCATCGCCACAATCTGGGCAAGAAGACCTCCAAGAGAAAGAGACATCTGCGCACCGCAAGCATTCTGAGCGACGCTATGACGGCGAACATCAGAGCTATGATCCAGAAGTAATCATTCACGACTGCACGAGATTTAGGAGGAAAGAAAAATGGCAAGAATTAAGGGCGCAATGATGACGCGCAAGAGAAGAAATAAGGTTCTGAAGGCTGCCAAGGGTTACTGGGGCAGCAAGTCCAAGCACTTCAAGATGGCTAAGGAAGCCGTCATGAAGAGCGGTAACTACGCATTCGCCGGCCGTCGCATGAAGAAGCGCGACTTCCGTCGTCTGTGGATCACCCGTATCTCCGCCGGCTGCAAGGCAAACGGTATGAACTACTCTACCTTCATGAACGGTTTGAAGAAGGCCGGTATCACCCTGAACCGCAAGATGCTCTCCGAGATCGCTATTTCTGACAAGGAGGCCTTCACCGCTCTGTGCGAGCAGGCTAAGGCTGCCCTGTGATGTGATCACATAAAAACCCGATGGCTCTTTGGCTATTCGGGTTTTTATCATTGAATAAGGGATTTTTTCTCCCCGGAAAATCCTCGGAAAACCTCGGTGTCTGAGGAGGATCTGCCCGAAAAACGGCAAAAATCACAGGGAAGATCCCATGCTGGAGGTGTTTTTTTATGTCCGAAAAATTGCGCTTTGACGGTGAGATCATTACCTCCCGCCAGAATCGCCGCATCGTGGAGCTGGTCAAGCTGGACGACCGCCGTGCCCGCGAGCAAGCCCGCCGCTTCCGCTTCGACGGCGTGAAGCTACTGTGCGAAGCCGTCCGCCGCGGTGTGGAGCTGGATCGTATCTTCCTCCGCGCCGGAACCGCCGATCGGGTGGCGGAGCGGGTGGCCGGGATCTGCGGATGCACTCTGAGCGAGCTTGGCTGTCCCGTGTTCGGCGTAGAGGATGGTCTCTTTGACAAAATTTCTCAAGAAAATGCTCCCGAAGGGGTCATAACTGTCGCAAAGTATATTGACAAATTCCACAAAAATATTATAATATATAATAGAGATGGAATTGATCTCGGAGACGGGTCCGTGATCCTGCTGGAATCCGTGCGGGATCCCTTGAACGTGGGCGCCATCATCCGAAGCGCCGCCGCCTTGGGCGTGGGCCATCTCATTCTCAGCGCCGATTGCGCTGACGTGTACCATCCCCGCACGGTCCGCGCCGCGATGGGCCCTCTGTTCTCCATGCCCATTACCCGCGTGGAGGATCTGCCCGAAACCATCCGCGCACTGCGGCGAGAGGGGCGCAGGGTCTATGCCGCCGCGCTGGACGATACCGCCCTCCGCCTGGGCTCGCCTGCCTGGGCAGAGGAGCAGGGAAGAAGCACCGCCGCCTGCGCGGCCATCGGAAACGAGGGCCACGGCCTGTCGGAGGAGGCGGTCTCTGCCTGCGACCGCAGCGTTTACATCCCCATGGAGGCGGATACCGAATCCCTGAACGCGGGAGTTGCCGCCGCCCTCATCATGTGGGAGATCTGTAAGAAATAAGGGCGTCCGGCCCGCTCGGCGCACCGAGAGCGGGGAGATTTTTTTTCGTCAAAGGAGGCATCCATGAAGGGGTGTTTGTTTGAAATTTGGTTTTCTCTGCGCTGCGGCGCGGCTAATCGGGAATTCCAGCCTTTGCTGGAGATCTTTGGCACGCCCTACGAGATCTTCAATGCCTCCGCGTCCGAGCTGGAGGATCTGCCCTGCTCCCAAAATCTGAAGAATCGCTTGATGGATAAATCCCTGGGGGAGGCCACGCGAATCATGGAATACTGCGAGGCCAACGACGTGGAGATCCTATTCTGGCAAAGCGAGCAGTATCCAACCATCCTCCGCTCCCTGATGGACCCGCCCGTCCTGCTCTACTGCAAGGGCACGCTCCCCGCTATGTCCGAGAAATTGTGCATCAGCGTGGTCGGTACCCGCAGTATGAGCGAATACGGTAAGCGTATGGCGTATAAAATAGGCTATGAGCTGGCTGCCGCCGGCACCGTCGTGGTGTCGGGCATGGCTCTCGGAAACGACAGCGTGGCTACGGCGGGCGCTTTGGCCGCAGGCGGACAGGTGGTCGCGGTGCTGGGGAGCGGTATTGATATCGTCTACCCCAGAGAGCATCAGGCTCTCTTTGAACGGATCCTGTCCCAGGGCGCCGTTGTAACCGAGTATCCCCCTACCACCCCGCCCGCGGGGCGCAATTTCCCCGTGAGAAACCGCCTCATCAGCGGACTCTCCAAGGGGACCGTGGTGGTGGAGGGAGACCTGCGCTCCGGCTCCATGATCACCGCCAGAAACGCCATTTTTCAGGGCCGCGATATTTATGCGTTCCCCGGGAACGTGGGCGAGACCAATTCCTCCGGTACCAATCAGCTGATCAGCGACGGCGCGATCATCGTGCTGTCCGCCCGGGACGTGCTGGAAAACTACGCGTTTATATATCGGGACGTGCTGGATCTGGATCGCCTCCGCTACGTTGAGCCCTACTCCTTGCCTGACGAGGATTTCCTGGCGGATCTGGGGATCGGCCATCGGGTGGCCGTGCCGAAGGAGGAGCCTTCGCCGCAGCCTCCCCGTGAGGAAGCCCCCGCCCGTACTCAGACCCGTACCGCCGACCGTAGTCGGAAACGGCCTCCGGCCAAGGAGCCCCAAGCCCCGGCGCCTCAAACGGCCGCTCCGGCACAGCGGAAAAAGCAGGATCCCCCTCCGCCGGTCACAACCTCCCGTCACGGGGATACCTCCCGCCATATCCTGCAAAAGCTGACCGAAACCCAACGCCGTGTTTTTGAGGCCCTGCCCCTGGATCACGCCGTTTCTCTGGACTACATCACCCGCGAGGGCTTCTCGGCAGGGGAGGTCATGGCCGCCATGACGGTTCTGGAGATCCGCGGCCTGACGGTCACGCTCCCCGGCGGACTTTACGCAAGAAAATAATCGAACATCGAAAGGAATATAGATCCCATGGCAAAAACGAATCTGGTCATTGTGGAGTCTCCCTCCAAGGCGAGCACCATCAAGGGCTATCTCGGTTCCAACTACAAGGTGATCGCCTCGGTGGGTCACGTGCGTGACCTGCCTAAAAGCTCCCTTGGCGTGGACATCGAAAATAATTTTGCCGCCCATTATATCAACATCCGCGGCAAGGGCGACATCATTAAGGAAATCAAGAAGGAGGCCAAGAACGCGGGAAAGGTCTTCCTGGCAACCGACCCCGATCGCGAGGGAGAAGCCATTTCCTGGCATCTGGCCGTGGCGCTGGGTATCCCCGTGGAGCAGATCCAGCGCGTGACCTTCAACGAGATCACGAAATCCGTAGTGAAATCCGCCATCAAGCAGCCCCGCCCCATTGATATGCAGCTGGTCAACGCTCAGCAGACCCGCCGTATTCTGGACCGTATCGTGGGCTATAAGCTCTCTCCCTTCCTGTGGAAGACGGTGCGGAGCGGTCTTTCTGCGGGTCGGGTTCAGTCGGTGGCTACCAAGATCCTCGTGGACCGCGAGAACGAGATCCGCGCCTTCAAGCCCGAGGAGTACTGGACCATTGACGCCACCCTGCTGGCCCCCGAGGGGAGACCCTTCAGCGCCCGCTTCTACGGCGATCGCAAGGGCAAGATCCGCCTCACCGACGAGGCCTCCGCCATGAAGGTGGTCCACGCCGTGGAAGGGAAGCCCTTCACCGTGGACGCCATCAAGCGCTCCACCCGTAAGAAGAATCCCGCTCCCCCCTTCACCACCTCCACCATGCAGCAGGAGGCCTCCCGTAAGCTGAACTTCCAGTCCCAGCGCGTCATGCGGGTGGCCCAGGAGCTGTACGAGGGCGTGAACCTGGGTGCTGAATTCGGCGGTGTACAGGGTCTGATTACCTATATGCGTACCGACTCCCTCCGCGTCTCGGCCGATGCACAGGCCGCCGCCGCCTCCCTCATTCGGGAGAAGTACGGCGATCGGTTCTATCCCGAGACTCCTCGCGTCTACAAGACCCGCGCAACCGCCCAGGATGCCCACGAGGCGATCCGCCCCGCCCGGGTGGAGATCGAGCCCGCCATGGTCCGCAAGCAGCTCACCTCGGACCAGTACCGACTCTACAAGCTCATCTGGGAGCGATTCATCGCCAGCCAGATGGAGTCGGCGGATATGGCAACTCTGACGGTTGATTTCGATTCCAATGGGTACATTTTCCGCACCAGCGGCTATACCGTCACCTTCCCCGGCTATATGGCTGTCTACGAGGAATCCACCGACGAGGGACACCGTACTCCCATGGCCGACGAGCCCGAGGAGCAGAAGGATCTCCGCATCCCCGCGCTGAACGAGGGTCAGGTCCTGAAGTCGGATAAGATCGACCCCAACCGCCACTTCACCGAGCCCCCCCTCCGCTACACCGAGGCATCCCTCATCAAGCTCCTGGAGGAAAAGGGCATCGGCCGTCCCTCCACCTTCGCTACCATCATCTCCACCATCATCTCCCGCGGCTACGTCAAGCGGGAGGCCAAGTCCCTGGTGCCTACCGAGCTGGGTGAGGTGACCAATACCATCATGATCGACAATTTCTCCACTGTGGTGGATGAGCATTTCACGGCCCATATGGAGGACGAGCTGGACGATATCGAGGCGGGAGAGACCACCATGGAAACCGTGCTGAGCCGCTTCTGGGGGACCTTTGAAAAGCAGCTGATGGCCGCTGAGGGAACCATCGGAAGCATCAACGTCTCGGTTCCCGTGGAGACCACCGACATGGTCTGCGATAAGTGCGGCGCCCAAATGATCGTCAAGAACGGCCGCTTCGGCAAGTTCGCCGCCTGCCCCAACTATCCCACCTGTAAGAATACCAAGCCCCTGGCTTCCGATGCCGGCTCCGCCGACACGGCCGCCGATACGGCCGAGGAGACCGACTCGGCCGAGAGCACCGCCGAGGCCGAAAAGAAGCAGCCCGATACCGTGGTAACGGATATGGTCTGCGATAAGTGCGGCGCGCCCATGGTGCTGCGCAACGGCCGTTACGGCAGCTTCTATGCCTGCTCGGCCTACCCGACCTGTAAGTTCACCAAGCCCAAGACCCGGGATATTGGCGTAGCCTGTCCCAAATGCTCCGCCAAGGTCATCATGAAGACGGGACGGAATAAGACGGTGTTCTACAGCTGCGAGCGATATCCCGATTGCGATTTTTCCTCCTGGGATATGCCGACCGAGGAGAAATGTCCCGCCTGCGGACAGCCTCTCTTCCGCAAAAAGGGCAAGGCTCTGCTGGTCTGCCACGACAAGAATTGCGGGTATTCCCGTGAGACCGAGCCTGTGACGGAAGCCAATACCCGGGAATAAGCGAGGAATCGGAATATGAGTCACATCAACGTTTTCGGCGCGGGTCTGGCAGGCTGTGAAGCCGCCTGGCAGGCCGCCCGGAGGGGCGTTTCGGTAACACTCTACGAGATGAAGCCCCGTAAATTCACCCCCGCCCACCATAGTGAGGGCTACGCCGAGCTGGTCTGCTCCAACTCCCTGCGCTCCGACCGCGTGACCAACGCCGTGGGACTGCTTAAGGAGGAGCAGACCAGCTCGGCGTAGC
>SVRS01000063.1 GCA_015064695.1 Oscillospiraceae bacterium
GAAGTTCAGCTCCTCCAGCTCCTCGGGAACCAGGGAGAGGGAGTTGACGATGTTGTGGGTACGCTCCAGCTTGGTGCCGGTAGTGGCCCAAGGCTTTTCGGGAGCGGGGTTGACCTTCAGCTCGTCCAAAGCCACGGGCTCCATCATCTGACCCATGGTACCGTCGGCCAGGATCATGGAGGTCATGCGGTACTTGTCGGCCAAATCAAAGCCGTGAACGGTCAGCTCGGCCATCTCCTGAACCGAGGAGGGGGCAAGAACGATCATGTGGAAGTCGCCATGGCCGCCGCCCTTGGTAGCCTGGAAGTAATCAGCCTGGCTGGGCTGGATACCGCCGAGGCCGGGGCCGCCGCGCTGGACGTTGACCACCAGGGAGGGCAGATCAGCGCCGGCGAGGTAGGACAGGCCCTCGCTCTTGAGGGAGATTCCGGGGGAGGAGGAGGAGGTCATGACGCGGGTACCGGTGGAAGCCACGCCGTAAACCATGTTGATGGCCGCGACCTCGGACTCAGCCTGGAGAAAGACGCCGCCGATCTTGGGGAGACGCTTAGCCATGTATGCCGCGATCTCGGTCTGGGGGGTGATGGGGTAGCCGAAGTAGTGGCGGCAGCCTGCGATGATGGCAGCCTCCGCGATGGCCTCGTTACCCTTCATAAGTACCTTATCTGCCATGGTGGTTACACTCCTTTCTCTACTTTAATGATGCAATCCGGGCACATGGTGGCGCAGAAGGCGCAACCGATGCAGGCGGACTCGTTGACGGCCACCACAGGGTGATGACCCTTCTTGTTGATCTGATCCTCGGCAAGTGCCAGCACCTGCTTGGGGCAGACGTCCACGCAAAGGCCGCAGCCCTTGCAGTTGTCGGTTTTGAAGGTTAATTTGTTTGCCATATTGTTTACTCCTTTTAGAATTGAGCAAATTACGATGATATCAGACGGAGGGTGTACACGTCCGCGCCGTCCTTCGTCAGTGTCAGCGTATCCGACACAGCATATCCGTCGGCGGTCACCTGTACCGCGTAGTCTCCGAAGAAGCCGCGGAGGGTTACTTCCCCACCCTCGTCGGTTTGGAAGGTTCCCTCGGTATGCCATTCCTCGGAGAACAGCTTTTTGAGGGTCTGCGCTGACTTTTTGGGGGTCAAGTCGTGGCGGAACAGACCGCCGCGACAGCGATTCTCCACCCAGTTGTCATGGAAGGTATGGGCGTACCCATCGGGGGTGTTCCAGTAGATGATCCCATCCACGGCGGAATGGGAGAACCAAATGGAATACCACAGGCGAAGCATCTCGGCCTGCAGCTCCTCGTAGTCATCGCCCTCGCCGAAGGTGGGGATGGTGACCTCACCGATCTCCAGCGGAAGTCCCAGGGAGGCCATGACGTCCAATCCGCGGAAGATGCGAGCGGGGTCGCTGACCGGTGCGTCGCCTCGGATGTTCGCGTCGTACTCCTCGGTGGTGTGACAGCCCACGCCGGTATACTGCTGGTTCTGCATAACGATCTTACGGATGGGCACACCGCGGTCAAGATGCTCGCGAATGAACTTATAGTAAGGGAATTCGGTATTCTCCGCCCACGTCAGCATGGCGGCCTCGTTGATGAGCAGGGGGATATGGGGGAAATACTGACGAGCCAGGCCAAAGGCCCACTCGATCACGTCGGGGATCTCACTCAAAGGATACTTCCCGCTCTCCCAATTCCGAAAGCGCAGAACCTCGTTGATGACCTCCACCTCCAGAAGCTTGTCGCCGTACCGCTCCGCGATCTCGCGGAAACGCTTGGCGTACTTGGCCTTCAGCTCGGGCGGGGGGAGCCCCTTCGTCCAATCGGGAGCCCATTCATCGTAGACCAGACAGTGGAGCTTGGGGGCGATGCCGTTCCCCTCGCAATATTCCATGCAGAGGTCAGCGGGCGGACGGCGGTAGATGCGAGGACTGCCCTTGGCGAAGCGGTGACGCCCCTCCTCGGGCTCGTTGTCCTTCCAGAAGAACGGTACCGTTGCGGTATTGAAATGTTCCTTGAACAACCGTCGGTATGCTTGATTCATCTCCTCGCTGTCAAACTCGTCCAGCATGAAGATATTCGCGCCGTAGCGGAAGGCGTGCCCAGTCTGGTCGACTGAGACCGCCGCGCCCTTCACGGGTCGCCCGTCCTTGTCCAGCACACGGATGCGGAGATCTCCCTTGCGGTGGGTCTCGATACCTTCGCGGATGCGGCGGTCGATGGCCTCGCGGTCATCCCGATAGGGTTGCATATAGAGGGCTCGGATCTCATCCGCCGTCATAGAAGTACGAAGCATGGAGCAAGGCCTCCTTTTCACATATGCGGATCAAAGAAACTTATTTTTTTGCAGGGTCAAGGGGAACACGCGGGGCATCATCCCTTCCACGGCGGGGGCCAGATCGGCTCGCACCGAGGTCATGACCACGGGCAGGCCCGACAGGCGGCTGATCTCCTCGGCATACTCGCGGGAGGCAAGGACGTCCTCGGCGGTGGTCAGCTCACCCAGGTTGGAGTTATTGACAAGACCGGTGAAGCGGATACCGCCGGCGAACTCGATCTCGGCCATAACCTCCAGGGTGGAGGCGGCGTCGCGGGTGAGGGGGCGGTAGCGGTTGATGACCATAAGCATTTCATAGTCACCCTCCGCCAGGATCTTGGGAGCCAAGCGGCCCAGGACCAGGGCACCGCGGTCATCGCCGCCGATATCCAGAACGGCGGTCATGGAACGGTCGTCGGTGAGGGCGTACATTTCCTGAGGCAGAGCGGGAATATCCACGTTACTGTTGGCGTAGGCCGAGCAGATGAGGCGGATGCCCTGCTGTTCAAAGTAGGCCGCGCTGTCCTTGGTGCGGAAGTAAGGGTTGACGATATCCAGGTCCGCCACGGCAACGGTATCGCAGGACTTGCGCAGCTCAGTGGCGACGTTGACCGCTACATTTGTCTTGCCGCTGCCGTAGTGGCCGCAGAGAATGGTTAAACGCTTGAGGGGATACATGAGATCGCCTCCCATCAAAGCTTGTTGCGCTGGATCTTACCGCTGGTGGTCTTGGGCAGCTCGTCGCGGAAGACCACGATGCGGGGGTACTTGTAGGGGGCGGTGCGCTCCTTGACGTACTTCTGAATTTCTTTCTTCAGCTCGTCAGTAGGCTCCGTACCCTTGACCAGGACGATGGATGCCTTGACCACCTGGCCGCGGACCTCGTCGGGCTCGGCAGACACGCCGCACTCCAGAACGTAAGGCAACTCCATGATGACCGACTCGATCTCAAAGGGCCCGATACGATAACCGGAGGACTTGATGACGTCATCTACGCGGCCAACGTACCAGTAGAAGCCGTCCTCGTCGCACCATGCGGTGTCGCCGGTGTGGTAGTAGCCGTCATGCCATACCTCGGCGGTCTTTTCGGGAGAGTTGTAGTATCCCGTGAACAAACCGCAGGGAGCGCCGTTCTTGACGTTGATCACGATCTCACCCGTCTCACCGGCGGGAACGGGATTGCCGTCGGGATCTACGATGGAAACGTCGTAGATGGGCGCAGGCTTGCCCATAGAACCGATCTTATGGGAAGCGCCCACCAGGTTACCGATCACCATGGTGGTCTCGGTCTGACCAAAGCCCTCGATAATCTGAAGGCCCGTAGCCTTCTCGAATTGGCGGTACACCTCGGGGTTCAGAGCCTCGCCGGCGGTGGTCATGTGCTTGACCGAGGAGAAATCGTACTTGTTGATGTCCTGCTTGATCATCATGCGGAGCATGGTGGGAGGGGCGCAGAACGTGGTGATCTTATGCTTGGCGAACATGGGAAGGATATCCGCGGCATCGAAGCGGTCGAAGTCGTAAACGAAGGTAGCCGCCTCACAGAGCCACTGACCGTAGAGCTTACCCCACATACCCTTGGCCCAGCCGGTATCCGAAATGGTGAAATGCAGCCCATCGGGGTCCACGTCGTGCCAGTAGCGAGCGGTGTGGAAGTGACCCAGGGCGTACTTGTAGTTATGGGCCGCGATCTTGGGATAGCCGGTGGTGCCCGAGGTGAAGAACATGAGCATCAGGTCGTCACCGCCGGGGGCATCCTTGGTGCGGTTGTAGTGGGAGCTGTACAGAGTGTACTCCTCGTCGAAGCTCCGCCAGCCCTCCCTCTCACCGTTCACGATGAGCTTGTGCTTGATGCTGGGGCACTTTTCGGCGGCCAGGTCCACCTGATGGGCGGTATCGCCGTCAGCAGTACAGATAATGGCGCTGACGCCCGCCGCCTGGAAGCGGTACTCCAGGTCGTGCTCCACCAGCTGATTGGGCGCGGGAATGGCAATGGCGCCCAGCTTATTCAGGCCCAGCATAGCGAACCAGAACTGGTAGTGCCGCTTGAGGATCAGCATGACGCGGTCGCCGCGCTTGATACCCAAAGACTTGAAGTAGTTGGCACACTGGGCGGAAGCCCGCTTCATGTCCTTGAAGGTAAGGCGGCGCTCGGTGTGGTCCTTGGAAATGTGGAGCATAGCCAGCTTATCGGGGTTCTTCTCGGCCATAGCATCCACCAGATCGAATGCAAAGTTGAAATTCTCGGTGTTTTTAAAGGTAATGGAGGTAGGCGTTCCCTTCTCGTTCTCCACCACGTCGATGAACTTGTGGTAGATGCGATCCTTGTCGTCCTTGCGACGCTTGATCTCGCGCTTAGGCTGCTTAGGAGTAGTCTCGGCGGGAGCCAGCTCAGGAATAGGCTCACCCGTGGGGTTCAGAACGATGGCGTAGAAGACGCAGTCCCGACCACCGACGGCGATCATGCCGTGGGGAGTATCCGAGTCGTAGTAAATGGTGTCACCGGCGTTCAACACCTCGGTATGCTCACCCACCTGCACCATCAGCTTACCCTCGATGACGATATCCAGCTCCTGGCCTGCGTGGGTGGTCAGCTCGATGTCGCGGTGCTGGGCCTCCTCGGAGTAGGCAGAGCGGACGAACAGGGGCTCGGCGATACGGTTCTGGAAGGCGTAGGCCATGTTGTAGTAGACCATGCCGTGAGCCTTGGCGATCTCCTGCCCCGCACCCGCGCGGGTGACGGTGTAGGACTTCAGCTTGGGGCTGTAGCCTTCGATAATTTCGGTGACGTTGACGTTCAAAGCCAATGCACAACGGTAAATAAATGCGAAGTTGAGGTCGCTCTCGCCGCTCTCACAGCGAACGTATTCCTCAGTAGAGATGCCGGTCTTGGCGGCCATCTGAGCGGGCTCAAGCCCTTCGATCTCGCGCAGAGCGCGGATACGGCCCGCCATTTCTTTGATCTTGAAATCCAATCCGGACATGGAGGAGGTCTCAAGTGTCTTGGTCGTCTGATCCATGTAAAATCCTTTCTCGGGTGCCGCTTTCGCCGTAAAATGAAGCGAGCGCACCCGTCCCAAAGTGTCCTGACTTTGAGACGAGTGCGCATAATTTCCTTATACAGCACCCGCGGTACCACTCAAATTGCGGATTTATCCGCCACTCGGTCGGGTCAATCAACCCGTTGACACTAACGCGGTCATAACACGGGATGGTTCTACCTGTTTTTAACCCTGCAAGAGTACAAAAACGCTCTTCCATCCAGCTCGGGAGCTACAAATACCACGACCGTGTTGATGACTCGCACCTACCGCCATCTCTCTGAAACCGTGTCAGGGCATCCTCTCCGTCAATGCCTTTTGATACAGATTATTATAGCACAATTTCTTTTCTTTGTCAATGACTTTGTTTGGGTAATATCATGCAAAGTTTCACGTCAGCTTCTGCGATATTTTGTGAGATTTTGCACGATTCCGCGACAATATCGGCGGCAAAGCCCCCCCTAAGAACCCTTCCTCCAAGAAGGGTTCTTAGCCGCCGGAGGCACGCTCTCCCGCTATCACAGCTTGTTCCGCTGGATCTTGCCGCTGATGGTCTTGGGCAACTCGTCACGGAAGACCACGATACGGGGGTACTTGTAGGGGGCGGTATTCTTCTTGACGTAGTTCTGGATCTCCTTCTTGAGCTCCTCGGTGGGCTCGGTTCCCTTCACCAGGACGACAGAGGCCTTGACCACCTGGCCGCGGACCTCGTCAGGCTCGGCGGACACGCCGCACTCCAGAACGTAGGGCAGCTCCATGATGACGGACTCGATCTCAAAGGGCCCGATGCGGTAGCCCGAGGACTTGATGACGTCATCCACACGGCCGACGTACCAGTAGAAGCCGTCCTCATCACACCATGCCGTGTCGCCGGTGTGGTAGTAGCCATCGTGAAGCACCTCGTCGGTCTTCTCCTGGTTGCGATAGTAGCCCAAGAACAAACCGCAGGGGGCTTTGTCCCCTACCTTGATGACGATCTCGCCCGTCTCACCATCGGGAACAGGGTTGCCATCGGGATCCACCAGCATCATCTCGTAGAGCGGCGAGGGCTTACCCATGGAGCCCACCTTGTGGGGATTGCCCAGCAGGTTGGCAATGGACAGGGTGGTCTCAGTCTGACCAAAGCCCTCCTTGATCTGCAGACCGGTTGCTTTCTCAAACTGCCGGTAGACCTCGGGGTTGAGGGCCTCTCCTGCGGTGGTCATGTGACGCACCGAGGAGAAATCGTATTTGGAAATGTCCTCCTTGATCATCATGCGAAGCATGGTGGGAGGCGCACAGAAGGTGGTGATCTGATACTTGGCGAACATAGGCAGAATCACCGAGGCATCGAAGCGGTCAAAGTCGTAGGTGAATACTGCACCCTCAGCCAGCCATTGGCCGTAAAGCTTGCCCCAAAGAGCCTTACCCCAGCCCGTATCGGAGATGGTGAAATGCAGGCCGTCCTCGCAGACACCGTGCCAGTACTTGGCGGTGATGTAGTGACCCAGCGCATACTTGTAGCTGTGGCAGGCGATCTTGGGATAGCCAGTCGTGCCCGAGGTGAAGAACATGATCATGGGATCATCACCACAGGGAGTGGATTCGGAGCGATAGAAGTGGGCGCTGAACAGGGGGAATTCCTCATCAAAGTTCCGCCAGCCCTCGCGATCGCCGCCCACCAGGATCTTGGTCTTCAGACAAGGTGCCTCGGCAGCAGCCAGATCCACCTGATTGGCCACGTCACCGTCAGCGGTGCAAACAATGGCCGAGACCTCGGCGGCGTTGAAGCGGTACTCCAGATCATGCTTGACCAGCTGGTTGGTGGCAGGGATGGCGATGGCACCCAGCTTATGCAAGCCCAAGATGGCGAACCAGAACTGGTAGTGGCGCTTAAGCACCAGCATCACACGGTCACCCCGCTTGATACCCAGGGACTTAAAATAGTTAGCAGCTTGATTGGAGGCGCGCTTCATGTCGTTGAAGGTGAAGCGACGCTCGGTGAGGTCGCGGGAGATGTGAAGCATGGCCAGCTTGTTGGGCTCCCGCTTGGCCAGGGCATCCACCACGTCAAAGGCGAAGTTGAACTTGTCCTCGTTGTGGAAGGAGATCTTCTGCAGAGCGCCGTTCTCGTCCACCACGGTGTCGATGAAGGGGGTCGTGACAGTCTGAGTAGTCTTAGCGCCCTCGGTATGCACCTGGCGCAAGGATTCCTGTACCAGCTCGGCAGACAGCGTGTTCTCACCGGGAAGAACCACCGCCATGAATAAGCAATCCTGACCGTCCACTGCGATCATACCGTGAGGCGTGGAGCTGTTGTAGTAAATGCTGTCTCCGGCCTCCAGGTACTCAACATTGGAGCCGACCTGCACCTTGAGCTTACCCTCCAGAACAAAGTCAAACTCCTGGCCGGCGTGCTTAGTCAGATGAATGGGCTTGTTTTGCAGCTCCTCGTTGTACTCATAACGCACGCGATAGGGCTCCGCGATTTTTTTACGGAAGAGAGGGGCCACCGACATAATGCTGATGCCCGCCTCCTTGGCAGTCTCCTGCCCCTCACCGCGGCGGGTGACGGTATAGGAGGACAAATGGGCGGAGCGGCCCTCCAAAAGATCGGTAATGCCGATTCCGAAGGCCAGGGAGCACTTATGAATGAAGGAGAAGGGGAAATCCAACTCACCCGCCTCGTAGCGAATGTACTCCGACACCGAAACCTCGGTCTTTTCAGCCATCTCGGCCACGGTAAAGCCGCAAATATCCCGCATCTCACGGATACGAATAGCGACCTCCTTCAGCTTGGCCATGTCGCCGGCATTGGTTCGTGTCTGTTGTTTCAGTTCCATAATAACATTTCCTCCTTATCGGAATATACGAATAAAAAAACACCTGTCTCAAACACTTTGAGACGGGTGTATACACATCCGCGGTACCACTCAAATTGCGTCATAAGACGCCGCTCTCGGAATCCAACAATTCCCATGCCCTGACGCGGCATACACGGGAGTCTCTACTTTGCATACCTCTGGCAGCAGTTCAAGCCCTCCGGCTCGGAAGTGATGGGCCTGTAAGGAGAACACCGTCGGTTTACACCAACCACCGACTCTCTTCGCGCGTCCGACCTTGACCGTCTTCGTCATAGCCTTTTCTTATTCGATTGGCGGTATTATATCACATTTTTACAAGGTTGTCAAGGGGTTTTCACGAAAAAAAATACAAAAAAGTGAAGAATCGGGTCCAAACGGGCTTCTCGGTCACAGCAAACGCTCGTAGGCCACGCGCGGGTCGCCGTTTTGGAGATAAATGGTGCCGCGATGGACAAAACCGTGTTTTTCCAGCATCCGTCGCATGACCACGTTCCCGCGGTGGGTATCGATACGCAAAGCATCTCTTCCCAGCGTGCGCGCCATCTGAGCCGCATACTCCAAAATAGCCGTAGAGATCCCGCTACCGCGATTGGCTACGGAAATAGCCACGCGATGAATGGCCAAATATGCGAAGCCTCCGTTCGAATCCAGGTCGCCCCTCATCCACGATCCCTCAAAAATAGGATCATACGTAGGCTCTCCAACCGAAATGAGCGCAAAGGTGCCTACGATCTGCCCGTTGTCTGCAACCACGCAATAGCTCTGTCCAAGGGCAACGTCCTCCTTGATCATAGCTCGATTTGGGCTACCGTTCTGCCACTGGTCGATGCCCAGGGCGGCAATGGTGCGGCGTGCTTCCTCGATGATGGACATGACGGCGTCGATATCGTAAATGGTTGTTTGACGAATTTTCATAATTCTATTCCTTACTGTACCTTACTGTTTATCGTTGGGCGGAGTCTGTCTCCCTTTGTCCGCAAAGAGCTCATCAACTGCGCAATTCCCTTTGCATGAAAATCTCCTTGAGCATAGTCCCGTCTTTCAGACGAAACGCATTGGGTCGCTCTCCCACAACGCGAAAACCGAATTTTTCGTACAGTCCCCGCGCGCGATCGTTCCCTTCCAAGAACTCAAGCTCCACAAATTCGGTTTCAGGGTTCGCATTCGCGGCCACAATCAGTTCCTCAAACATCGCCGAGCCAATTCCCAAATTCCAGTAGTCCTTCAGAATGGCAATATGAACGCTGGCTCTGTGTCTCGTTTTTATCCCACTCATAAAGTTGATATCGCAGTTCCCTGCGACCGCGCCATCCACATAGCAGGTGATCATCAATGAATTTGGAGAAGAAAGACTTCCAATAATCCAAGCCTCCTCCTGCTCGATCGTCATAGCAAATTCTTCCGGATACCGAAGCAGAAAATTCGTCTCGCCGCAAGCCTTTTTAATATAGCCAAGCATTTTTTCCGCATCGGACACGCACGGACTTTTCAAAATTGCGGTTCGTCCATCCTTCAGATTAATCGTTTTTTCCGAAAATATCATATAGTGCCTCCGTTTTCAGGCATAGAAATGAAAAAAGACCCTCCCGAAGAAGCGTCTTGACTCTGTTTGCCTTTGCAATCGAAAGAAGAAGAATTTCAGCAGAAAAGAAACTCAAACATTGTAAATGAACCATCAGAGGTTCAAGCCCTCGGAAATTAGTATCGGTCAGCTGAATGCATTACTGCACTTACACCTCCGA
>SVRS01000064.1 GCA_015064695.1 Oscillospiraceae bacterium
GAACCTCTAAAAATTCGTCGCACTGAGAATCGGCGGAATCTTTTCCGTCATTCGTCACAAAATTCCTTCGCGTAGGAGGCACTACGCGTGCGGAGTTTTGTTTAGACTGACGAAAAATCTTCTCGCCGCTCTCTGCACGCCGAATATTTAGAGGTCCCCTCAATCGAAAAAGGTTTGGTGTTTGGGCAAAAATTTTTGAAAAAATTTCGACATCATCAACTCAAACAAGCCCTAATTTCCGATAAAAACCTTGAACATAAAACCCGTTCTCCTATACTAATGGGGAAGGGGCTCCATGGGGGTAACCGAGTCTGACCGTACGTTCGAGCAGTACCCTAAAAATATGGTGTTATAAAAAGTTCTTTGGAGTTCTTAGAACCTTTCGTACACGAAAGGTTCTGACAGGCCTGCCTGTCGGATGCCAGCGGCACGCTCTCCTGTTCAAGATTCTAATAAGAGAATCGTATCAGGTCAAGCGGCTCACGTCAAGCGATACACGTCATATTCCCCCTTGACCGCCCGCCTGGTCATCAGCCCGCACCCGATCATCTCGCGACGGACGGTGCAGTAGTCGTCGTAGACCTCTGAAATGATGGCGTTGACCTCGGGCTCGGGGTAGTCGCGGCCGGGCTCAAAGCGGCGGGCGATCTCACGGAGGATGATCTCCTGCTTCTTGCGCTGGGCGGGGAGACGGGTGAGGCGGCCGTACTTGAAGAAATTGGAGATGACCTCCCGCTCGTAGGCGGCCTCTCGGTCGGCGGTGGTGTCCCCCGTGATGAGCAGGTCCCGGAGGGTGCGGTCGAATATATCGGCGTTCAGGGAATAGATGATGTAGAACTGGGAGCGAGAGCAGCGTACCATGCCCGCCGCCTCCATCTTTTTGAGGTGGTAGCACACCGTCGCGGGGGTCAGCTCCAGCTTGGAGGCGATCAGCTCCACGTAGGAGTCCCCCTCGGCCAGGATGTTGATGATGCGGAGGCGGGTCTCGTCGGCCAGGAGCTTCAGGAGTGTCAGATGATCCTGCATGGTCACACCTCCCGCTTGTCCCAGGCCTCGTCCAGACAGGCCTTGGCAAATTGCAAGCCGCCTATGCGCTCCTCCAGCTCGACCGTTTCCCAGTCAGAGGCGTGGGAAAGATCAGCCTCGTGCTTTGCCAGCTTGCTTTGGATATGGGCGGAAATGCCGTAATACAGCTTGTAATCAATGCGTTCCTCATCGGGAGCACTCTCACAGATCGCCAGGTAATCGGGTCTTGCGGCGAGGCTGTTTTCAATATCCAGATGAACCGCCGGACGCCGATATACTCTGTTTCCGTGGTACAGCATCATGTAAATGCTGTCCACCGACGCACAGCGGAATCGGAGACACTTGTAATCAGCTATATTGGCCTTTTTCTCGGTAGGGTTCTGATCGAAATGGCGGATCTGCGCCTCCAGTCGCCGGCTTTCTGCAAAGAGGGCTTCGTGGGCGCAGGCGTAAAACGCGCTCTCGGTGATCGGATTCAATTCCTTTCCGTCCCGAATATCAGCGGGCATGGGGGGCAACTCGTCAGCGTGCTCCCGCCACCACGCATTTCGGGCATCCAGCACGCGCTTTACGGTGTTGATTTTCAACTCCAACTCAAAGACGGCGGCGGCATCTCCTGCATCCTTGGCGCGGGTCAGTTCGGTTTTCCAGGGAATCAGAAATGTGTACGCCATGAAGTAGAGACTGCGCAGGTAGTGAAGGACGATGCGGCGGTCATCCTCTGTCAACGCGTTATAGTAAGCGGTTACGGCAGGGTAGGGAGCGGTGATATTGCGGAATCGCCGATCGGCCAGCTCCATGTGTCTCTCGTAATTGGGGCCGGAAAAGCCGTTCAATCCGGCGTGATTAGATAGTCTGGCGATCTCCCGCTGGATGGACAGAGCCTTTTTCTCGGTCTTGGCGGAGGGGTCAAGGGTCTTGATCTTCGCGTCATATTCATCTGCGATGGCGTATGCGATGTCTATGAGGGCTTGTTCGATGGATCGCGGTGTGTGTGTCATGGTATCATTCCTTTCGTGTCGTGTGTTTGGACGCACCCCGCGGCGGTGCGTCATCCTTACACTGATATTATACACATCGAATCACTTTTTGTCAAGAGTATTTCGATAAATTTCTAATCACTTAAACCGATGGTTGAAAAAATGAAGCGAGCGTGATTCAAATTTGGGTTTGTCGGTCTGTTCGTTCTCCTGTTCCCTCGTTCTCCGACCTTCCCCTTTGGGGAAGGTGGCGCCCGCCTTTAGGCGGGTGACGGATGAGGTAATAACGTTGGCCCATCAAGATCTTTTAGCCCAAACGTATTACCTCATCCACCATCCTTCGGATGGTCCCCCTTCCCCAAAGGGGAAGGTCGGAGAACGGGGGTGCGAACGCACCGATAAACTGCAATTTCTTTGTAGGGGCGTTCTTTGAACGCCCGCGGGCGCACTGTGTGCGCCCCTACCACAGGATATCAAACACCTCGACAAACTCCGGTTTTTTACCTTCCAAAAGGAAAAAGCGAGGCCACACGGCCTCGCCCTTCCTCTTTTACACGGCAAAGAGTATCACTCGATCCCCAGAACCTTGTAATCCTCCGCCTCCACAGCGGCTTTCAAAACCTCGTCAGCCACGGGAGAAGCCAGAGTCACCTTAGCGGTACCCTCGGTGTGGCTCGCCACAGCATCGGCAACACCCTCAACAGCCTTCAGAGCCTTGACCACGTGGGCCTCACAGCGGGGGCACATCATGCCCTCGATCTTCATGATTTTTTCCATTATTATATCCTCACTTTCTTGTTGGTTTTCGGTTTGATGAGAAATGGGCGGGTAGACCTTGGCCTTGCGGCGGAAGGCCCCCGGCTTGCGGATATTCACAAGATTCAGCCGCAGGGCATTGGTCACCACGCAGAAGCTGGACAGGGACATGGCCGCCGCCCCGAACATGGGGTTCATTTCCCATCCCAGGAAGGGAATGAATAACCCCGCCGCCAGGGGAATGCCCAAAGAATTGTAGCAGAACGCCCAGAACAGATTCTCGTGGATGTTCCGCAGGGTAGCCCGGGAGAGGCGGATGGCGGCCGTTACATCCGAGAGGCGGGACTTCACCACCACCACGTCAGCGGCGTCAATGGCCACGTCAGCCCCCGCCCCAATGGCAATACCTACGTCAGCGCGGGTCAGTGCGGGCGCATCGTTGATGCCGTCCCCCACCATGGCCACCTTGCCTGTAGTCTGCAGCTCCCGGATGACCGCCTCCTTGCCGTCGGGCAGGACCCCGGCTATGACGTTGCCCTCCTCGATCCCCGCCTCATGGGCGATAGCGGCGGCGGTCTTTGGGTTGTCCCCCGTCAGCATGACCACGCGGAGGCCCAGATCTTTCATCTCGCGAATGGCGGCGGGACTGTCGGCCTTGACGGTATCGGCGACAGCGATGCAACCGAGGAACTCATTGTCAGAAGAGAAGAACAGAGGTGTTTTCCCCTCGTTTGCCCAGCCCTCGGCGGCAGAAAGAGTGGCGGCAGGGATGGCGGTGTACTGCCTGAGCAGGGCACGATTGCCGCCTCGGATGTGCTTTCCGTTTACCTTACCCTCCAAGCCCCGTCCGGGGAGAGCCTTAAAGTCGGTGACAGGCAGGGGTGCAAGTCCGCACTTGTGGGCGTATTCCACGATGGCGGCCGAGAGAGGATGCTCGCTCATGATCTCCAGGGAATAAATGGCGGTCAGCGCGGCGGCTTCGTCGCCCTCCAACCGTATGTCGGTGACCCGAGGCTTTCCCTCGGTGACGGTGCCGGTCTTGTCCAGCACCACGGTGTCCACCCGCCCCGCATTCTCCAGGGAAACGGCGGTCTTGAACAGGATCCCGTTCTTGGCACCCACGCCGTTGCCCACCATAATTGCCACGGGGGTAGCCAGCCCCAGGGCGCAGGGACAGGAAATGACCAGCACCGAGATCCCTCTGGCGATGGCAAAGCCCACGTCCTTGCCTGCAATGAGCCAGGCGGTAAAGGCAACCAGTGCGATGCCTATGACCACGGGTACGAAGATCCCCGAGACCTTGTCCGCCACCTTGGCGATGGGTGCCTTGGTGGCCGCCGCGTCGCTGACCATACGGATGATCTGGGACAGAGTGGTGTCCTCTCCCACCCGGGTGGCCTCGCAGACGAGATGCCCCGATTGATTCACCGTGGCGGCGGAAACCCCGTCCCCCACGGCCTTGTCCACAGGGATGCTTTCCCCCGTCAGAGCGGATTCGTTGACCGCACTCTCCCCCTCCAGCACCACGCCGTCCACGGGGATCTTGTCACCGGGGCGCACCACAAAGCGGTCGCCCTTCCTGACCTCGGCCACGGGAACGACGGCCTCAACTCCATCCCTCAAAACCGTAGCGGTATCGGGGGCGAGGCTCATGAGACTGCGCAGGGCATTGGTGGTCTTGCCCTTGGAGCGGGCCTCCAGCATCTTGCCTACGGTAATGAGAGCCAGGATCATGGCGGCGGACTCAAAATACAGCTCGTGGAGGCGGTGGAATGCTCCGTCCACGTTGCCCGCCGTCAGATCAAAGGACATGGCGAACAGGACCCAGGTGCTGTACACGAAGGAGGCTCCCGACCCCAGAGCTACCAGGGTGTCCATATTGGGGGAAAGATGCAGGACGCCCCGCACGCCGTTGATGAAGAATTTCTGATTGATGACCATGACGACGGCGGCCAAAAGCAGTTGGATCAGCCCCAAGGCCATAGGATTTTCGGCCAGCAGAGCAGGGAGGGGCCAGCCCCACATGATGTGTCCCATGGAGACGTACATGAGCAGGGCAACGAATCCCACCGACCAAAGCAGGCGGCGGAGAAGGGCAGGCGTTTCCTTGTCTGCTAAGGCATCCTCGGAGGGCTTGACGGCCGGGGAGGGGGAGGAGGCGTTTTTTAGAGACGCGCCGTAGCCTGCTTTTTCCACCGCCTCCACAATGGCCTCGGGGGAGGCGTCCCCCTCCACACCCATGGAATTGGTCAGCAAGCTGACCGCGCAGGACTCCACTCCGGGAACGGAGCAGACTGCCTTCTCCACCCGCGCCTGACAGGCGGCACAGGTCATGCCGATTACGTTGTATTGATTCATGGCAGTTCCTTCCTTTTTGTTTGTTTGTAACAAAAAAATCCTTGCTTATTTGTCGCAAAATGAACTTGTGCTTTGTATGATTATGTGATATAATGTTTTATGAGACGAGCCGAATACCGAAAGGAGAATACGTGTTATGAAATTTCATCCCAAAAAGTTGTTGTCCCTACTGATGGCCGGGCTGATGCTGTTTTCCGCCTCTGCTTGCGCTCAAACGAATGACACCCCCAAGGACACCTCTGCGACAGAGGCTATGACCGAGGCGGATACCGACAATAAGCCGGATATTAAGTTCAAGGATTACGATTGTGAATTCGTCATCACGGGCGTGGATGACGTTCGGAAGTGGGCACTTTCCGAGGAGGACCAAGCGGGAGACCCGCTGGAGGACGCTATCTTCGAGCGAGGCATCCGCATTAAGGACCATCTGGGTGTGACCTTGGTGGAGAAGGATGCGGGTGACTGGGTGTCCTATCCCAATACCATCCTCCGCATGGTTCAGGCCGGTGACGACGAATATCAACTGGTAGCCGCCCATGCATTCCAGGGTGTTCCCGACTTGATGGCCTCGGGTGCCATGTTCGATTTTTCTGAGTTTGAGGCGGTCAGTATGGAAGCGCCCTACTGGGCGTTCGATTACATGGATGCGCTGACCATCCAGGACCAATACCTCATCGGATACAGCGATTTCTGCCTGGCCAACTGCTACTGCATAGTCCTCAACAAGGATCTTATGGACAAGTATAATCTCACCGCTCCCTATGGCGACGTTACCAGCATGAAATGGACACTGGATCGGATGATCTCCATGGCTTCGGTGGTTTCCGAGGACAACGGCGACGGCGAGAAGAACAACCAGGATACCTTTGGAATCACGGGCTGGGGCTGGACCGACCTTGTGGCCTTCCTGCAAAGCAGCGGTATGAAGAGCATCGAACGGGATGACACCGGCCTCTACCGGGTTACGTATGAGGATAACGGAGAGAAGCTTCTGAGCCTGCTGGATAAGATCAGCGGTATCTATGATTCGGAGTACGGCTACTTCTGGACTCCGGGCTCAGAGCGGGACGGTGCGACGGTGGAATTCAGCTCCGGCCGTACCCTGCTCCAGCTGACTACGACCTCCTCCGTGACGGGAATGCGCGGAGAGAGCATCCGCTTCGGTGTCCTTCCGTACCCTATGTATGATGAGCAGCAGAATGAATACAGGTCTTTGAGCTGGAACGGCAACCTGATGGTGCCCAGTACCATCAAGAACGTGGATATGGTGGGCGAGGTATTGGAGCTGCTGGCCTACTATACAGCCCCCGTTAAGACGGCGTATTTTGAGGATCTGCTGGGCTCCAAGCTGGCCGAGGCTCCTGAGGACGCGAATATGCTGGAGATCATCTGGGAATCCCAGATCAGTGACGTGGGCGTAATCGCCTCCAATATCTCCGACGATGCGGTGGGCAATCTGCTGTACATAATTCCCAACTTGTGCCGCGACGGCGTGGGTACCTACTCCTCTTTCTTGGCGAAGCGGGTCAAGGTGGCCAACCGCGGATTGGAGAATTTCTTTAACCCCAGGACCAGAAATTGATGGGGCGAGCCTGCGACGTCGTGCCCATAATGATTGCTTTTTATTTGGTTTTATGGTATCATGTTCAATAAGCCGCGACAAATACCGGAAGGAGAAAACGTGTTATGAAATTTCATCCCAAAAAGCTGTTGTCCTTACTGATGGCCGGGCTGATGCTGTTTTCCGCCTCTGCTTGCGGTCAAACGGACGATACTCCCAAGGATACCTCCGTGACAGAGGCTATGACCGATACGGAAACCGGCTATAAGCCGGATATCAAGGTCAAGGATTACGATCGCGAGTTTGTCATCACGGGCATCATTGAAACAGGCGTGCCCGCCGTTGTGGATGAGCTGGAGGGAGAGCCCCTCGGATACGCCGTCTTTGAGCGGGGCATACGCATCCGCGACCACCTCGGCGTGACCCTTGTGTGGGAGGAACAGAAGGATTGGGTCACCTACCACGAGGGTATCGTTCGTACCATCCAAGGCAATGAAGATGCCTACCAGCTGGTCATGACACACGTTTATCAGGGCATCCCGGCGTTCATCACCTCGGGCGGCATGCGGGATTTTACGACTCTGCCCTCGGTGGATCTGGACGCCCCCTACTGGTCGAGGGAATTCATGCAGGAGATTGCCGTCGACGGTAAGTACCTCATGGGCTACAATGACTTCTGCCTCTCCACTACCAACTGCCTCACCGTGAACAAGGACATTGCGGCGCGATATAATCTGACGATCCCCTACGAGGACGTGCGAAATAAGACCTGGACCCTGGACAAGCTGATGTCTTTGGCCTCCACGGTGGCCGAGGACAACGGCGACGGCGTGTGGAACGAACAGGATATCTACGGTATCGCAGGTGTCGGCTGGGTGGACATGGCCTCCTTCGTGACGGCGAGTGATCTGAAGATCGTGGATCTGGACGAGGATGATCTGTATCAGGTCGCCTATGAGGATAACTCCGAAAAGACCCTGGAGCTGCTGGACAAGCTCTGCGCGATGTACAACCATGAGTCTGCCTTTTTCTACCCGCCCTTCAAGACCAATCCTGCCCTGGAGTTCTCAGAGGGCCGAACCCTGTTTCATCTGCTGGAGACCTCTACCATGCCCGATCTGCGGAACGTGGAATTCCGCTTCGGCGTGCTTCCTCTACCCATGTACGACGAGCGGCAGGCGAATTACCGCTCTCTGAGCTGGAACGGCGTGCTGCTCGTTCCCACCACGATTCAGAATGAGCAGATGGTCGGCGACGTGGTGGAGCTGCTCGCCTACTATACTGCACCCGTAAAGACGGCCTACTATGAGGACCTTTTGGGCTCCAAGCTGGCCGAGGCCCCCGACGATGCCGAAATGCTGGATATCATCTGGGACTCTCAGGCGGGCGACGTGGGCTTGATCGTATCCAATCTGGACGGACTCGGCAACCTTGTGTGCATGGTCCCGAATATGTGTATCAACGGCAACACAAATGAGTACGCATCCTATCTGAGGTCAAACAAAAATGTAGCCAACAAGAATCTTGAAAAGCTTTTTAACCCTAAATATTCTTGATTTCAGGAGGACCCGCTTCGGCGGGTTCTCTTTATTTCATCAGCTTCTGCAAGGTCTCTACCAGCTCGTCCACCACCTCAGTGTGGCCGTTTTGCAGGTCCGCGGTGACACAAGTGCGTATATGATTGGCGAAAAGCTCACGGTTGAAGGCGTTGAGGGCGGCGGTGACGGCGGCTACCTGGGTGAGGATATCCACGCAGTAGGCGTCGCGCTCCACCATGCCGCGGATGCCCCGAACCTGGCCCTCAATGCGGGAGAGGCGGTTTTGCAGGGCGCGGACCTCGTCCTCTGTGCGGTGCTTGGTCTTTTGGCAGGGGCAGGTATTGTCGGTGTTCATGAAGGACCTCCTTAGGCTTCAAATACCCCGTGGGGGTATTTCTATTATACACCATAGAGGGGTTCTTGTCAAGAGGATGGGGGGATTTTTTCAATCTTCCAAAAATAAATATACAATCCTTCTGTATTTATTCATTTTGGATGTTGACTTTCCTGGAAAAATGCAGTATAATAATACTGATTAACTATGCAAACCTCGAGGATCATTGAAATTCCCATATACGCAAAGGAAAGGATACACATCATGGCAGATAATCAGAACAACCGCCGCCCTGCACGCGGCAAAAAGAGCGCAGAGACCCTCCGCGAGGAGCGCAGAGCCGCCCGTGAGGCGGTGATGGCTCTCCTGTTTGAGACCGAATACCACAAGGGCGAGGCTCCCGAAGCCATCTATCTTCGCTCCGTAGAGGCAAGAGACGTTCCTGCTGACGACCGCTACGTCCGCAAGGAGTATTTTGGCATCATGGAGCATCTGGCGACCATTGACTCCCTCCTGGCCCGTCACGCCAAGGGCTGGAGAACCGACCGTCTCTCCCGTGTCAGCCGCGCCGTACTGCGCCTGGGTGCCTACGAGGTGGTCTACGCCGAGAAGATCCCCGCCCCTATCGCTATCAACGAGGCGGTGGAGCTGGCCAAGAAGTTCGACGATCCCAAGGCACGCGCCTTTATCAACGGCGTGCTGAACGCCATCAAGAACGAGCTGGAAGCCAACGGCGGTGTCATCGAGGAGGTGGTCCCTGCGGAAGAAAAGCCCATGGAGGAGGTCATGGCCGAGATCATGGAAACGGCTGAGCCCGTCGAGCCTGTCGATCCCGCCGATCCCGCCGATCCCGCCGATCCCGCCGATCCCGCCGATCCCGCCGATCC
>SVRS01000065.1 GCA_015064695.1 Oscillospiraceae bacterium
TATTGAACGGAAGTAGGGACCGGCGTCCTCGACGGTCCGATTTGCTTTCGGTTGAAGTGCATCATTTTCGGACTGTCCTGGAGGCCAGTCCCTACAAAATATGAGCCAACCGAAGGTTATCGAACACGTCTATTGAACGGAAAGTTGCGTCTGACAAAAAATCTTCTCGCCGCCGAGCTCACTCGGCTCTCTCCGTACGCTGAATATTTAGAGGTCCCCTTATGCAGATTCATACGAATATCGGTTAGCAACCAAAACCTTGAACGTAAAAACTCTCTCCCATACCAATGGGGAAGGACCCCCACACTGTCGGGCGGCGGGAGGCACGCTCCCCCTATTCAAGATCTTGCATGAAAATGAGTATCACTTCACCTTCACCCCGAACTTCTCCCCGCACCGAGGGCATCTCACCTCGTGCTTGCCCTTCTGCCTGGGCAAACGAAGGGTAGACCTGCAGTGAGGACAGGCGCGGAAAATATGCTCGGCGGTGTCGGGAGGAAGGTGCGGCTTCTTCTTGGGGCGGAATTTGGCCTTGAAGCGAAGCCAGACCTCGTTTTCCCGACGGCGCTTGGCAATATTGCGGGAAAAGAATCGGTACATGGCGAAAACCAGTACCAAAAGAGCGATCCCGTACAGGATCATAGAAATAATCGCCAGAGCAGGCTCAGCCTGACCCAGGATGTTCAAAACGGTGCCGGTAAATATAAGGATCAGCTCACATACGAAAAGGGCGTTGTATAGACTGTCTGCACCGTATCGCCCGTACAGAAAACGGGCCAGCTTTTCACGAAATTTCATAATAGATCAGCAAATTAAAACATAAATCATTACATGGAGTTATAAAGTTTTTTGGAGTCCTTAGAACCTTTTTTTCAAAAAAGGTTCTAAGCGGGGGTCAGGGGCAGAGCCCCTCGCTCTCCACGCTCCCCCACGTCACTTCTTCGCATTCGCCAGCATCAGCTTGATGCGGTTGTCCTGGTTGATCTTGGTGGCACCGGCGTCATAGTCGATGGCCACGAGATTCACGTCGGGCTGATTCTCCTTGATGGGCTTCATCATGCCCTTACCCACGATGTGGTTGGGCAGACAGCCGAAGGGCTGGGTAATGACCACGCTGTTCACACCCTCGTCGATCAGCTCCAGGATCTCGGCGGTGAGAAGCCAGCCCTCGCCCATCTTGGCGCCCATGCCCACGTAGTCGCGGGCCAGAGTGCGGGTGTGGTCAAAGGGCGTGGGAGGATCGAACAGGGGCTGCTCTTGAATGGCCTCGATCAGTTCCTTCTGACGGTTCAAAAAGAACTTGTCCGCGATCTTGTAGATTTTTGCGCGGGTCTTGCCGATGCCGTACAGCTCGTAGTCCATCATGTTGTTGGTCACGACGTACATACAGAAGTCCAGAAGTCCCGCCAAAACCGGTTCAGCCCCCTCGGAAACCAGGAAATTCTCCAGATCGTTGTTGCCGAGCGGGGAGAACTTGACGTAGATCTCACCCACCACGCCGACCCGTACCTTGGGATTCACCCTCCGCTCGGAAACCCCCTCAATGGCCGCGAAATCCCGGATGATGGCGCGGTAGTTGGCCAGAACGTGCTTGTGCTTCAAGGCGCCCTTGGCCTTCTTCTTTCCCGGAATGACCGCCATTTCGTTGGCTAAGCGGTCGCTCCACTCGTCGGCCAAACGCTCGGCGTCGCCCTTGTTTGTCTCGTAGGGACGGCACTGGTTCATCAGGGACATAATGAGATCGCCGTAGAGAATGGCGTACATCAAGCGGGGGATCATGGGCAGGGTGATCTTGAAGCCCGGCATGGATTCAAGACCCGAGAAGTTCAGAGAAATCACGGGAACGTGGGCAAAGCCCGCCTTCACCAGAGCCTTGCGGAGCAGGGAAATGTAATTGGAGGCGCGGCACCCGCCGCCGGTCTGAGACAGGAGCAGAGCCACCTTGTTGGTGTCGTAGCGGCCGCTCTGCAGCGCGGCGATGAACTGACCGATGACCAGAAGGGCAGGGTAGCAGGCATCGTTGTGTACGTATTTCAAGCCGGCGTCAATGACGGTCTTGCTGTCACCGTTGAGACCGTCGGTGAGGATCTCGGTCTTGTAGCCGTAGTTGTTCAGAACCCGGGAGATGATCTTGAAATGGCGCGGAAGCATGTTGGGCAGGAGAATGGTGTGGGTGGCCTTCATCTCCTTGGTGAAGATCACGCGGTCGGGCATATCGCTGTACGCGGACAGGACCACAGGCTGTTTTTTACGCGCGCTCATGGGCAATCTCTCCTTCCGTGGAATGTTTGTGGGAATCCTGCTTCTTTTCGCTGATCTCCAGGGCGCCGATCAGGGAACGGAGACGGATGGTCACCGCACCGAGATTGGTGATCTCGTCGATCTTGATCTGGGTGTAAAGCTTGTTGTGGGATTCCAGAATGGAGCGAACCTCGTCGGTGGTGATGGCGTCAATGCCGCAACCGAAGGACACCAGCTGAACCAGCTGTACGTCCGGGTTGTCTGCGGCGTAGCGGGCGGCGGCATAGAGACGGGAATGATAGGTCCATTGATTCAGGACGTTGACGGGAGCCGTGGAGGTCAGTCCGGCAATGCTGTCCTCGGTGACCACGGCAAAGCCCAGGGAGGTGGCCAGCTTGTCAATGCCGTGACCGATCTCGGGATCGGTGTGATAGGGACGGCCGCAAAGCACCATGATGCGGCTTCCGCGCTCGCGGGCCCACTTGAGGGCGGCCTCGCCCTCCCGTCGGATATCGGCCATCCACTTGCCGTAGGCCTCAAAGCCCGCCCGGACGGCACGCTTGACCTCGCCCTTGTCGAAATGACCCACGTAGTCATTCAGATAATTCACCAGCTCCTTGACCAGCTGGCGCTCGTCGTTGATGTTGAGGTAGGGATGGAGGAAGCGGGTGCTTCTGACCGACTCCACGTTGCCCTTGAGCAGCTCGGAGTAGTAGGCTACCACGGGGCAGTTGTAGTGGTTGTCGCCGGTTTTTTCGTTGATGTTGTAGGTCAGACAGGGATAGAAAATGGCGTTTACGCCGCGGTCAGCCAGTTGCTCCACGTGACCGTGCATGATCTTGGCAGGGTAGCAGGCGGTATCCGAGGGAATGGAGAACTGACCCTTCAGATACAGATCCCGGGTAGAGGGCCCCGAGAAGGTCACGTAGAAGCCCAGCTCGGTGAACAGCGCGTGCCACAGGGGAGCCAGCTCGTACATACCGAGGGCCATGGGAATGCCCAACGTGCCCCGGCCGCCGTCGCGGCTCTTCTCCTCCAGGGCGGCGAAGCGATCCCGCTTGTACTGATGGATGTTGGGAATGATATCTGCGCCCTCGGGAGCCTTCATGCCGGCGCCGCGCTCGCACTTGTTTCCGGATACGTAGCGCTCACCGCCCGCAAAGGTGTTGATGGTGAGATGGCAGTTGTTTCCGCAGCCGCGGCAGGTGGCGGCCTTGGAGGTATGGGTGAAGGAGGAAAGCTCTGCGGCGGTCATGGTGGTGGAGCGCTCCAGCCCCAGAGAGCGGGCGAACAGAGCCGCGCCAAAGGCGCCCATGAGTCCCGCGATCTGAGGACGGATGACGTTGCATCCGATCTCCATTTCGAAGGCGCGGAGAACGGCGTCGTTGAGGAAGGTTCCGCCCTGGACCACCAGCTCCCGACCCAGCTCCTCGGCGGAGCTGGCGCGAATGACCTTGTAAATGGCGTTCTTCACCACACTGCGGGAAAGCCCCGCCGAAATGTCACCCACGGTGGCGCCGTCCTTCTGCGCCTGCTTGACCGAGGAGTTCATGAATACGGTACAGCGGGTACCCAGCTCCACGGGAGCCTTGGCGAACAGACCCATACGGGCGAACTCGTTGACCTCGTAGCCCATGGAACGGGCGAAGGTCTCAATGAAGGAGCCGCAGCCCGAGGAGCAGGCCTCGTTGAGCATGATGGAGTCAATGGCGTCCCCCTTGACCTTGAAGCACTTGATATCCTGGCCGCCGATGTCCAGAATGAAATCCACGTTGGGATTGAAATACTTGGCGGCGGTGAAGTGAGCCATGGTTTCCACCAGGCCGCGGTCGATATGGAAGGCGTGACGGATCAGCTCCTCGCCGTAGCCCGTGACGGCAGAGCCCTTGACGGTGATGCGGTCGCCGCAGATGTCGTAGATCTCCTGCAGCTGCTCGCGGACGATGCTCACGGGATTGCCTCGGTTGGAGTGGTAGTAGGCGTAGAGAAGCTCGCCGTTCTCACCCATGAGAACCAGCTTGGTGGTGGTGGAGCCGCAGTCAATGCCGACGTAGGCGTTGCCCGTATAGTCCGCAGGGAACACTGTCTTGACGGAGGCCTTGGCGTGGCGCTCACGGAAGGACTCATAGTCGGCCTCGGATGCAAAGAGGGGCTCCGTATGGGCGGCCTCCGACTTTTCGTGGGTCGAGGCCTCCACGTTGGCGATCAAGGTGTCCATGTCGGTGTAGCGACCCAGGCCGCAGGCGTAATGAGCCGCGCCCAGCGCCACCGAAAGACGGCCGTAATCGGGGAATACGGCGTTCTCCTTCTCCAGGTGCAGAGCATCTATGAATGCGGCGCGGAGACCTTGGCAGTAGTACAGAGGACCGCCGAGGAACATGACCTGGCCGTCGATCTTGCGGCCCTGAGCCAAGCCCGCAATGGTCTGGGAGGCCACGGCGGCGAAGATGCTGGCGGCGATGTTTTCCTTGGCCGCGCCCTGGTTGAGCAGGGGCTGAATATCCGTCTTGGCGAATACGCCGCAGCGGGAGGCGATGGGATAAATACGGGTATGGCGCAGGGAAAGCTCGTCCAGCTCCTCCGCCGTTACGTCCAAAAGAGTGGCCATCTGATCGATGAAGGCGCCCGTACCGCCGGCGCAGGTACCGTTCATCCGCTCGTCGATACCGCCCTTGAAGAAAATGACCTTGGCATCCTCGCCGCCCAGCTCGATGACCACCGAGGTTTCGGGGGCTAAGTGCTTGACGGTCTCGCCCGTGGCAAAGACCTCCTGTACGAAGGGAATATCCGCCGCGTTGGCCAGACCCAGGCCCGCCGAGCCCGAAATGGACACGTATACGGGACGGTCACCCACAAGCTCCCGAACCCGCGTGAGCAGCTCCAGGGTCTTGGGGCGTACCTGAGAAAAGTGCCGTTCGTAGCAGGAATACACGAGCCTTCTATCGCAAAAGACTACGATCTTTGCCGTAGTGGAGCCGATATCAATACCAATAGCTGCAAAATGACCGTCATGAGCTCTTTCGGCCGGGGCGTCGATCATTTCCCAGGGATGGAGCGTGCAATCTTCATTCGTCATAGTCTGTTCACTCCTCATCATTTGTGATACATATCCTCATTATATCACGAAATAATGAATTGCATGTTAACACGTGTCGAAAAAAATAGTTAGATATTCAAAATAAATATCCGTTTTTTTGTATGGATTTTCCATTCCCCCGACGAAGGACGAAACAGAGAGGTCTCCGGCCCCCCATCGGAGCGTTCCCGGGCGATTCACCCCGCATCCAGATCCTCCCGCAGCTTTTTCAGGATCTTCTTTTCCAATCGGGATATGTAGGATTGAGAAATGCCCAGAAGCTCGGCCACCTGGTTTTGAGTCATCTCCCGCCGCCCGTTCAGACCGAAGCGAAGCTCGATGATGTAGCGCTCCCGCTCGGTCAGCCGTGCCACCGCCCGCCGGAGCGCCAGCCGCTCCTCCTCCTCCTCCAGCTCCCGGATCACGGGCTCCTCGTCGCTTCCCAAAACGTCCGAGAGAAGCAGCTCGTTTCCGTCCCAATCCGTGTTCAAGGGCTCGTCGATGGATACCTCCTGCCGTCCGCTGATCTTGCGCAGATGCATGAGGATCTCGTTCTCAATGCATCGGGAGGCGTAGGTGGCCAGCTTGATGTTCTTGTCCGATCGGAAGGTGCCCACGGCCTTGATGAGTCCCAGGGTCCCAATGGAGATCAAGTCCTCAATCCCCACTCCCGAGTTCTCATACCGCCGCGCGATGAAGGCCACCAGCCGCAGATTCCGTTCAATGAGCAGGGAACGAGCCTGCTCCGCATCGGCACTGCCGCCCTCCAGGGTGGCGATCACGGCGGCCTCCTCCTCCTTGGTCAAGGGCTGGGGAAGGACGTCGGGGCCGTTGACGTAGTAGACACCCTGCCGCCGCCTGCCTCCAAGCTTCCAAAGCACCCCGCGAAAACGGTCGAAAATGTTGATTCGATTCATAGTATATACCTCCTACTTGTTACGTAATCAGCTCGGACGGCACCAGTGCCAGAGTCTCGGTCAGATCCGCCGCCGCCACCACCGCATCTACCACCCGTACCTCCTCCTTGCCCCTGAGCAGACAGATCACCTCCACCCGATCCGGCAGGAATCCCGTCAGGATCCCCCGACCCGTGGCGGTGTCGGCGGGAATGAGACGAATGCGCCGCCCATCGGCCGAGGCGGAGACCTCGTCCATCCTTCCGTCCGAAACCGCCCGCGCCAGATCCCGGGGCAGAATGGCGGCAAGGGCCTGCCGCTCGGCACAGATCACCGCCCTCCCGCTCAAGGGGTCCCGCAGGCGATTCCCCGTGTCCACGATCCCCTCCAGCTCGGTCACCCGTCCGTTCAGCTCCACCCGTACCCGACAAGGAACCAAGGCTGAGGATGCCCGCGCTCGCCGTCCCCCCGAAAGGGTCACGGCACCGCCGATCAAGGCCAGAGCGGCAAAGAGCCAGGTACCGATGCCCTCGTCTCCTGCGGGAAGCAACTCGGAAAATCCCACGCGGTTGAGCAGATGATACAGAGCCGTCATGATGCCGCCCATGACCATGGACAGGATCAGAAAGGCGGCCACGGCTGAGGGGAACTGCCGCAGGGTCCTCGGCTGCAGGAAAACCACCGCGCAGATCACAAGGCAGACCCCCAGATCCGTGCAAAGGGCCGCGAACGGCCCTACGTCCAGGAGCAACGCCGCAACCGCGTACAATCCTCCCAGCGCTGCCCCCGCCGCTATGCGGAGAAGGGATAGCCTGCGATGGAGCAGACGGGCGGTCAGATAGAAGCACAGCCCGTCCATCCCCCCGTTGATCAGAAACAACAGATCCGCGTATACCTCAACCTCCATTCCGTCACCTCCCCCTACGATTCGTGCTACCGCCATTATACTCCGCCGCCTCCGCGCCGTTTGTCGCACGGTGGAGGAGAATTTGAAAAAAATCTTGACAGAATCCGCGCGTCCCCGTAAAAATTCATAAAATCTGCTTGAATCCGACGAAGGGTCCGTGTATAATAAGAGGCAGAATTCCGGCACTGAAATCTATGCGCCGCTCAGACGAGGTAGAACCATGAACCAAAGATTGCTTGTAAAGGCCCGGGGAATCCTGATCCCGGCGCTTTTGATGCTTGTGCTGTCCTCCTGCACCGGGCAGGAGCCTGCCGAGACCCTCCCTTGGGAGACCTTTCCCCGTGAGACCTTTGAAATCGCGGAAAACGCGGAGTATACCTTCCGTGATGGTCTCCTGCGGACCGATTACCCGACGGATTCCGCCGTGGGCGAGTGGCTCGCGGGATGCAGCCGCCCCGATCGGGACGAGTCCTTCGGCGCGTACGTCCTGCGTTTTGAATCCGAGGCCGACGGGAATACCACCTACGATTACCTCATATACTATCCCCACGGAGGCTCGTCCGTGACGGCGACCCCCGATATTCTGGAAGGGCAGGGCGGCTACGCCGTCCGGATCTCCTATGCCGCGGGAGAGGGCACGGAGGCGTACTCCCTCTGCCGCTTGACCGTGACCCTCCCGACCGGCGAGACACCGCGCCTGCGTCTGATGGTTAAGGACGACGCGCTGGGGGTTCTGTCCACGGTCAGTCATGCCCCTTTCTGAGAAAGGCTTGTCTCGTCGCACAAAAATATCGACCGTGCATGAGCATTTTCACCGCGTTTGGACAAAAATCAAGGCTTTTTGCAAAAAAAAGAAAAAATGCCTTGACAAATTCATCCGCTTGGATTATAATAGTATCGTTGTTCTACGGAAGGGTATGTATGCATGCCCGATATTATCCGCATAGCGGGGGAAAGGAGTGTACACAATCATGCTGGAGACCTTGAAAAAGCTGCTCGTAGAGGAGCTGCAGATCGATCCCGCCACCGTTACCCCGGAGGCTGAGCTGTCTGCTGACCTGGGCATCAATTCCATTGAATTGGCGAATCTCATTATGCTTTGCGAGGAGAAGTTCGACGTAACCATTGACGATGACGATATTCATAAGCTCGTAACCGTCGGTGACGTGGCTTCCTACCTGGAGAGCCTGAAGTAAGCACAAACCCGAAAAAATATCTCGGAAGGGATCTCGGGCAGGTCTCGCGCCAACGGGCGGAGACTGTCGGGATGCCTCAAAAAAACGGCGCGCTTTCCCCCATCGGGACGGCGCGCCGTTCTTTCGTTTTACCGATCTGCTTCGCTGTATAATACTGAATCCTTCTGGACCTCTCACCCGCTTCGCGAGCGCCTTGAAACGCCTCCCCCTTTGGGAGAGGTCGGGTTGCTGACAAACCCTCCCAATCAAAAATGAGCTGAAAATGTGCACAAATCTTAGGCTCCCTCCGGGAGGGAGCTCCCGCCCGCAGGCGGGTGAGGGAGAATGCGTACACAAAAAGCATTCTCCCTG
>SVRS01000008.1 GCA_015064695.1 Oscillospiraceae bacterium
CACGTGGGAGCCGGGGACTCCCTTGGCATGGAACCAGTAGTCGTTGCGGTCGGCCAGCTTGTGGGTGATATGCTCGTTTTGCAGGTTGTTCTTACCACAGTACACCAAAAATCCGTTGGTGGTCTTGAACTTGGCCACGGTGGGGGCGGGCTGCTTCTTGGGGGCGGCGTAGCCCTTCATGCGGGAGGCGTAGCCCGAACGGTAAAGCTCGTCCCGGATTTCGGCCAGGTCGTTGGCGGTCTCGGCGCGGGTCAGGGCATCGAATACCGTGTAGATGTAGGCCAGCTCGGCCTCGCCCAGCTCGATCTGACGAGCCAGCTCCACCTTGGCATTGCGGGCCTTGGTGTACTTCTTATAGTATTTTTGGGCGTTAGCCGAGGGAGTCAGCCGCTCATCCAGCTCGATGATGACGGTTCCGTACTCCCCTTTTTCGTCGTCCCAGCACTCGTAGTCGATGATCTCAGCCTGCTTCATGCCCCGCTGGAGAGCCCACATATTCGCGGTGATCATGTCGCCGTACTTCTTATAGATATCCGCCTTTTCACAATCCACAAGCTCGCTCCGCTGGATATCCAGCTTCTTCTTGATGCGGCTCTCGGCATTCGTCAACAGGCGCAAAACGTCGGCGGCCCGTTGGCGGATGCGGGATTCCTTGTCGCGAGTGGCAAAAAAATCGTCCAGCATCCCCGATGCGGTATCGTAGGAACGGGTCTCAGCAGGGGAGGTGTAGTGGGTCAAGGGACAGAAGGCGTACTCCACCGCGTTACCGTTATCGAACACCATGGTGGGGGCGTAGTTGCCCTCCCGAATGCGGGCGATCACCTCGTCAAAGCCCTTCCACATTTCCTCAGCCGTGGCGTAGCGGACGGGGGTATCGGTGTGGCGGGTGGCCAGCATGACCATCTCCCGCGCCACCGTAGCCGAAATACCGCAAAAGCGGGACAGAATGAACTTATCCAGGGGCTTATCCGGTGACTCGGCGGCGTACAGCTCATGGAATCGCTCGCGGGTCACGGTCAGAGGATTATCCTTGTCCTGGGCGGGAGGAAGCTCGTAGCGCATACCGGGAAGCACCTGTCTTTGGGATGAGGTGGAAAAATCCACGGTCTTGAGGGCGGAGATGATCTTCCCCTCCCCATCGGTGAATATGATGTTGGAATATTTGCCCATGATCTCAGCCACGATCCGCCGCGTGCAGGCAAAGCCCATCTCGTCGCGGGTGTCAAATTCCAGGGTCACCACCCGCTCAAAGCCCTCCTGACGGATATCCGAGAGCTTTGCGCCCGTCAGATGCTTACGAAGGAGCATACAAAACATGGGGGCTTGGGCAGGGTTTTCACGGGTCAGCTCGGTAAAGCTCATGCGGGGCCCCGTCCCCGCGTTAATGAGCAATCGCTTTCCGCCCTCGGTGGAGCGGAGCTGAAGGAGAATTTCATCCCGTTCGGGTTGCATAACTTTTTCAATTCGGCCGCCCAGAGCCACGGTGCGGATCTCATGCACCATGCAGGCGAGCATTCCGGCGTCAAAGGCCATTTCGACACGTCCTTTCGTAGTGGGAATAAATGAAAAGAACTTCCAAAAACAAATGGGCTCTGTTGCAGTGGGACCGATGTCATCCCATCTCATCTGCTCAGAGTACACGGTAAGGCAACGATATTCCGGATTATCCGCAATTACGTAACGGAGGTATTATACCATATTTGCCCCCAAAAATCAACCCCCGCCCGTAACTTTCTTCCGTGTACAGACTTGGAAATCGGTGATCTGAACGTTGTGATTCTATGCAGAAGGAGCCGTCCCATAGGGGACGGCTCCTTCCATTTTAAGGATTTTACGCGACGGTAAAGCCGAACTTGACGAGGAAATCCTTGAAATAAGTCGAGTATACGCGATCACGCACAGCCTGTGCCAGCTTATACATCTGAACAGCGGAAAACTCCACGTTCTTCCGAGCTACAGGAGTATCTGCTCCTTCAATAGCGGATTCCCAAAGCTTGAAGCATTCGCTTGCAAACAACTTGTCATCCGAACGGAGGATCATCGATATATCGTTTTTGTAGTCCTCGTGAGTCACGCCTTCGGTAGCGAACATCCGATCCATGTACTGACGGATATAGGTTGCGCTCGCGCCGTAGTAAGCCTGCAGGAATCCATCGATCTCGGCAGAATATTCTTCGCGAGTCATGTCAGCATTCCACAGGAGGCGGGACAACAGGTAGGCGTTCATGGTTTCAAACTCACCGGCGTAGACGTCATAACCCATCTGCTGGTAGCCCACGATTCCCAAGTCCTTGAGATAGCGAACCGTGTCGTACAGAGCCAGCAGGTTGCCGCTGATGACAGCTTGATTGACATTCCTCTCGGTCACCTGATCCAGCAGAATGACGTGGTTGCACACCTTCGTCCAAGCCTCCAGCGCCTCGCGGATAGCGGCATTGACCTCACAGGTCTCGTCCCCCAGCCCATGGAAACGGCAGGCGTCGGTGGGTACGGCCACCCGAACCGCCACATTTTCGACGGGACGAACGGTTGTGGGAGGCGCCATATTCTCTCCTGCGGCATTCATAACCAGCATAATGTCGGGATAGTCGGCCTGCAGATCGGCAGCCAGGCGGTTTACAAACTGCATGAGATAGCCCATCACACCATCAGCGGCAACGGCGGTCGTACAGGCATCGCAAGAGCAGACGTTCCATTCACCGCCCAGACCGATATCGCAAGCCAGGTAATCGGCATCGGGATCGCAGGAAAGCACCAGCTTGGCGCGCTCCAGGACCGAGGCATAGGCATTTTCGTCAGACAGGCAGACAACGGCGTCTCGGTAGTTATCATTGATCCCAAACAGACGGAGCAGGCCGTCTCCACCGTAGCCCACGGCGGAAAAGCTCTCATCACCGAATACGCAATAGCCGTTGTATTTCTGGAACAAGGGGTATGCTTGCTCCATGGCACGGAAGTTGGTCACATCACGGAAGGCGAAGGAAGGGCTCGCGGTCTTGGAAATACCGTTTTCAATCGTGATACACGCAGCGGCGGGGATGGTAACGTAGCCGTCGGCGTAGAAGCGGATATTCAGATACTCCTCGCAAAAGGCGTAAACGCCGAAGAGGGTGCCTGCACCTTCCCTGTCGTTTCCGCTGATATAAAGGTTGCCGCCATCGGTCAGAATGGCGTAACCGTCGTTCTTCAACGTGCTGACAGCCGTGTTCAGCGCCGCCGTGGATCGTGCGGTCTTGCCCAGCAGAATGGCGTGGGCGGGAGTCTCGGCGTCGGTCACAACAGGCAGGGTCTTGAAGGTAGCCTCCTCGATGATAGCCACCAGGGCCTCCGCGGCTTGATGCTCGCGCTCGGTGGCTTCAGCGGGGATGACAATGGAAAACTCCGAAATATCAGCACCGCCGATGGTGATCTGCCCGATGGGAGCAACGGGCTCTTCGTTCAGAGAATCAGGCTCTGAGACGGTTACGAACACGGCGTCGGCATCTACGATCTGAACAGTGTATACACCGTTCACAGGAGTCAAAATGGTGGGGACGCCCTTGACGTAGGCGGTAACCACCGAGGCAGGGCTGACGGTGCGGAAGGTCACGGTGGAGGTCTCGCTGTTGGTGCCCAGGTAATCGAAGCTGTTGGTATTCACGAACAGGAAGGCCTCGCCCTCACCCTGGTTCTTCTCATAGTAGCCCATCAGCAGATTTCTGGTCGCCTCGTCACCGGTCAGACCGGTGATGGTCTTGATGCCCATACCGTCCAGGGGGTGGCGGGCGGCCAGGTAGGCCCTTTCAAAGGTTTCATTGAGCATGGTCTGATCCATCGAGGTGTAGCGCATGAAGATGGGGCTCAAGGTCTTGAGGTCGGCGTTACAGGATTGCATCTTGTAATACTGCTCCGTAGGCTTTTGATTCTCATCCAACGCCTGGCTATTGAACCAACCGCCGTTGTAGCATCCCCAAATGATGTACTTGGCACCGTAAGCCATGCACGCGTAGGCCTGGAACTTGACCTCACCCAGAGTGGTCAAACGGTCGGTTCCGACACGGTTCAACTGGAGAATAGCCATGACGTCCTTCCCCGTTCCGCGGGCGACATCCGCGAAATCCTCCATACCGCGGATCAGACCGTTCTGATCGTGAACGGCATAGAGATAGTGGTCCAAGGACAGAATGTCACCGCCGACGCGGTTGGCGTAGTCCAGCAGATGGCGTCTGTATCCGTGTATACCCAACTGGTTGCTTCCCGCATAGTTGGGGAGCAGGTTGGCAAAGCTCTGAACGGAGGCGTATTCCGTGTTCAATCGATTCAGAACAGGATCAAACCACCAGAATTGGCCCGCGCCGGGCTCGTCATGGAAATCGATTCCCCAAATGGCCTCGTGATCCTTGGCCATGACCTGCGGCACGGCCCCCACCATGGTGGCCAGGGGCTTGCAGTTGGTCAGAGGATACTGCCCCTCCTCTGCCCAGGTGCCCCAGCCGCTGATATCACCCACACCAAAACTACCACCGCTGACAAACGCGCCCAGACCGAACTTCTTGTACTGATCCAGCGTAGCCGTGTCGTTGGAAACACCGCAGAGGAAATCCAGGTTGGCATCCACGACGGTCTGCATATTCTCATCGGTGGGGGTAGGGCCAAAGTAAGCGCCCAGCAGCAGCTCACCGTGGGGGATGCGGCTATCGTGATAATCCTTAACGATATGGGCATCTGCCACGTCCTGCAACAGGTCGCGAAGCTTATCGTAGTTGGTGACCTTGTCCCGATCCTCGGTGGACAGTGCCGCCCAAGCGGCATAGGCACGGTCGATATCCCACTCGTTTTCCAGGGTTCCCGCAGAAATGGAATCGATCAAAGCCACCACCCCGTCAGGATCGGTGGGCAGGTTAATTTCGGGATAGGTCTCAGGCTCGGGGGTTGTCTCCGCCTCGGAGGTTGTCTCCTCCCCGTCGGTGGTCACCGTGCCTTGGGTAACCTCCTCCACGGTGGTTTGTCCGTCCGTGGTTTCTACGGACGCAGGGGGGGTTTTCTTACAGGATGCCAGCATGCCTCCGGCCAGGATGCAGGCCGCCAGACACAAACTCAGAGTTCTTTTTTTCATGATCAATCTCCTTACTTGGATGGAATGGACTCACTCGACGTGTATTTCCGCTTTCCATAATATATGGTGCAACCGTTCCCCTAAGGGTTCTACATATTATACCACATTTCGAATTGCGTGTAAATTCACATTTTTCACTATATTCGTTTCACAAATTTATGCATTTTCACAAGGCCCAGAGAAGCAGACACGCCGAAACGCACGCATTTTAAGCCCCCGACGTGGCCTGTCGGTACACAGAGCCATCATATAGCGCGTTAGAACATAGCGCGCTATAACATAGAACAGTCCACCTCGTCCGGCGAGGGGAACACGAAGGTAGGCTTGTCCGCATCGGAGTAGCAGCCACCTCCTCAAGGGGTCTCTTACCCATCAGTACCGGCACCGAGATCGCTCCCGTTGGGGGTAGGCGGTAAATATCAGTCGTTGACAAACTCCACCAGCACGCCGTAGTGGTCCGAAACGAAGCCGTTGTAGCCCTTGGAGAGGATCTCATAACGGATGGGAGTGACACGGTCGTTGTGAGCTTATCGGTGACAGCTTCATCTGTTCCCCCCAATTTTTTCGTGGAATTTTGATCACATTGACGTATCCGTCAAGGAAACATCAGGCGGTCCACCTCATTCAGCGAGGGGAACACGAAGGTAGGCTTATCCGCATCGTGAGTAGCGGCCACCTCCTCAATGGTTCCCTCCCCCGTCAGCACCAGAACTGAGGTCGCTCCGTTACGAGCTCCCAGGGCGATATCGGTATACAGCCGGTCACCGAAAATGCAGGTATCAGCGCGGGAAACACCCGTTTTCTGCTCGATGAGAGCCATCATTTCAGCAGAGGGCTTGCCCAGGTAGCGGGGTGTGACCCCTGTAGAAGCGACGATGACCGCAGCAATGGCGCCGCTATCGGGCATAAAGCCGTAGTCGGTGGGGCAGTTGATATCGGGATGGGTGGACAGGAAGGTGGCCCCCGCCGCAATAAAGCGGCATCCGTCCTTCAGCTTTTGGTAGGTCAGCTCGGTATCCAGACTGGACACCACCACGTCCACCGTTTCCTCCTCTCCCGTAGCCAAACGGAACCCTCGCTGGCGGAACTGCTTCTGCATCTGCTCGGTACCAATGAGATAGATGAGCTGTCCCTCGTGGTAGGTCTTCAGGTAGGCCTCAGTAGCGTCAGCCGAGGACATGATCTCCTCGGCGGTGGGAGCAAAGCCCAGGCGGGTGAGATTTTCCACGTAGGTTTCGGTGGAGGTGGACGAGTTGTTGGTGCAGAACAGAACGCGCTTCCCTGCGGCCCGGAGGTTATGAATGAAGCGAACGGCATAATCGAAGATATACTTGCCACGATAAATAGTTCCGTCCATGTCGAAGACGAACAGCTTTTTCTCCTGCAGAATTTGAACGGGAGGGTTTTGATGGTTCATTTTGTAAACATTCCGTTTCTTTTGTAATTTTTCGTTTATTTTTGATAGATCTCATCAAAGATCGTCTCCAGGGCAGCGGCCACGCAAGCAAAGCCCAGATCGTTGGGATGACAGCCGTCCACGGTAATGCCGTCACCACCCAGGATATCCGACACGCGCTCACCGTCCACAAAGTAGACCCGCTCCCCACGAGCAAGAGCATTTTCGTAGGTTTTCAGAACCACGTCGCGGCGGGCGATTTCATCTACATTATAATAGGGCTTTGGACGAGTGATGAAAATCACAGGGATATCCGGATGCGCCCCACGGATGGTTTGGTACATGGGCTCGTGAGTGGCAGCCAGATGCTCCACCGAGGGAGCGTTATGATCGTAGGCGTAGACAAAGGCCGACATGGACAGGCTCGCGATATAATCCGCCATGGCCTGTTCTCCGCGGGCGCTTCCGGAAAATCCGAGATTAAGAAAATCAACATTACATTTACGAGACAGGATGGCCGGATAGTTATTACCGGGGCGCGAGGCGCATCCGCCCTGGGTGATGGAGGAGCCGTAGTAGACCGTGGGAGGCAGGTCGCGATAACCGGAGGCGGCCTCCAGCCGGGCATCCGGGGAAACGCCCACGTATAGCTCGTCCAGACCATTGTAAAGAGGCAGATTCACGGTAACGTCCTTCATACCGCCGTAACGGCCGTCGAAGACAATCTCGTTGACGTAGCCCTTCTCCTCGGAGGCTCGGATGGCGGCATCATTGCCCCAGGAAAGCTTGCAGGATCCCTGGTATCGCTCCCCCTCGGGGGTGGTCACGTAGACGTCCAGCCCCGAGCTACCGATGAGGGTCATATGGGGCATGAGTCCTACGTAGGACATTTTGGTTTTCAGAACCAGGTAGGGAGAATCGGTGCGGAAACGCACACGTCCTCCCGAGGTTTGATATGCGAGCCCCGCCACGCCGTCGTTGGTCGCTTCGGCCACGTCGGCAGGCAGGCGGTGGTAAGGAGCACCATCCGACGGGTCACACAAGCCATGAATAGAAAAGGGTTGATTACGAACGCAGAAGAAACGAACGGGCAGATTACAAGCCGTTTCCACGGCAAAATTCCGATCGATTTGAGAAAGATCGCGAGACATGGCAAAGCCTCCCTTGCAGGATATTTTTTTCAAGAATAGTATAGCACATTCTTGATTTTTTTGCAAGAGTATGGTATAATATTTCTTAGAACGCCATGACACACGCGGCAGGAGAACGAAGCCCTCGCTGCGGAAAGGAATATAGATTATGACAAATACTACATATGCGCAGACCGGCTCGGTGGTTCTGGGTATTGACGTAGGCGGCAGTACCACCAAGATCGTGGGTTTCCGACTGGAGGCGGACGGTGGGCGGACTCTGATGCCCCCTCTCTTCGTCCGCGCTACCGACCCCATTACCTCCATTTACGGTGCCCTGGGGCGATACACGACCGAAAACCATTTGGCCCTATCAGATATCCGCCGCATCATGACCACCGGTGTGGGATCCTCCTTTCTGTCGGGTCCCATTTACTCCTGCGAGTGCCGCTCGGTGCCCGAATTTTCGGGGGTTGGCCTGGGCGGTCTGTACCTATCCGGGTTGGATGAGGCCATCATCGTGAGCATGGGCACGGGTACGGCTATCGTCCACGCCAAGCGAAAGGACGACGGCACCACCGCCATTGACTATCTGGGCGGTACGGGCGTTGGCGGCGGCACTCTTTTGGGCCTGACCAAAAAGATGCTGGGTGTGGACACCATCGCCCACATCGAGCAGCTCTGCGAGGGAGGTGATCTCGGAAAAATCGATCTGACCATCAAGGACATCACCCAGCAGGGGCAGTTTCCTGAAATGAGCGCCAATCTGACGGCCTCCAATTTCGGCAATCTCAGCGATCTGGCGGATAGCCACGACATTGCGTTGGGCATTGCCAACATGGTGGCCGAGACGATCTTCATGATGGCTATTTTCGCCGCCCGCAGTAAGGGGATTTCCGACATCGTGCTGACGGGCAACCTCACCACCATAGCCCCCATCCGACGGGTGTTTGAGGGACTTTCGACCAATTTCGGCGTACGTTTTGTGATACCCGAAAATTCCAGTTTCGGTACCGTTATCGGGGCGGCGCTTTACGAGGGGTAAAGAGGACATGGGAACTTTTAATGTCTTTCGGGAGACAATTGGTTTCTTAAAGTGGTTGTTCATGGTACTTATGATGTCATTCCATATATGATATGGGGTAATTCTAAGGACGATTCTACAACAATATTTGACAGAATTGGAGATGATTTCAAATGAAATTTACCAAGAGAAAATATATGCTTCCTATTGCCTGCATTGTATTCGTGATCGGGCTTGTTTGTGTTGGATCCGTGGTTGACACACCATACCGCACATCGAGGAAACTGGTTCAGCACATAAAAGAAGGCAATTTATCATCGGTGGAATTGATTTTACAAAATGGTTTTGACCCCAATACACCTACTGCAAAACCATCTCCATTTACCAGATTGTTTGAAATTTCTTCCCAAGTACCGCTATCGGTGGCTTGTGAGGAGGGGAATCTTGAAATGGTAAAGTTGTTGATTAAATATGGCGCAACCGCAAAATATCAAGAAGGAACCAGTTGGAGTCCTTTGAAAAAAACATTAAATTATTACCAACCCGAAGACGAGATAATTGTAAAATCATTATTGGAAAACGGGGCGGATTCTTCATTTGAAGAATCTGGGCGATTGCCTGTTTTCGATGCCTCTGCAATGATTCCCAAAGTATATGATGCAGCAAAAACAAATGGGACTGTCTTTATAGGAGAATATGATCCAGTAACTGCACAAGGCATCACAGACATTGTGATCATGCTGTTGGAAGATCGTAATGTTAATATTGTTGATTATACGGGAAAAACTTTGTTGATGAATGCTGCAATCGCAGGGAATCTGAATCTTGTGGAGTATTTAATTTCTGTAGGCGCAGATATTATGATTCAGGATCAAAATGGGAAAACTGCCTTTGATTATGCAATCGAAAATGGATATTCAGATATTTCTGAGTTGCTAAATGATCGTGTAGCAAAGTAAACTGTGTGAATTCCAATTCTCCAATAGTGAGGGGGAAATAGGTCAAAGACGAGAATCAGCATTCGCCCCTACCAAACATCAGCAATTCGCTATTTGGTGGGGGCGGTTAGATCAACCGCGAGGTGATTCACAGCATCCCCCCCTCGCATCAAAAATAAGCCTCCCAACTCGCAAGAGAAGGGAGGCTGAACGAAGTCCGCCTACACCGAAGCCGCCACGTATCCGCACACCCCGGAGGAAATCAACGTCCTTCCTCAATCTCACCAAAAAATTCTCCAAAATCAAAAGAAATTTTCTATCTACCATCTTGATTTATACGAAAATATATGGTATAATGAAGAATGGTAGTTTTTTATTTGCAAGCATCAATTATATTACAAGCATCAATTATATTATATGAAAGAAAGGCATCTTACGCTATGAAATGGACAAGTCTCAACGACCTGCGCGAAAAATATCTCGCATTCTTTGAGTCGAAGGACCACCTTCGACTTCCCTCCTTCCCCCTGGTTCCTCACAACGATCCCTCCCTCCTGCTCATCAACTCGGGCATGGCTCCCATGAAGAAGTTCTTCACGGGCGAGGAGATCCCTCCCCGCAACCGCGTCTGCACCTGCCAGAAGTGCATCCGTACCCCCGACCTGGAGCGCGTGGGCCACACCGCCCGTCACGGCACCTTCTTCGAGATGCTGGGTAACTTCTCCTTCGGTGACTACTTCAAGAACGAGGCTATTCCGTGGGCCTGGGAGTTCCTCACCGAGACCCTGGAGATCCCCGAGGATCTGCTCTGGCCCTCCATCTACGAGAACGACGAGGAGGCCTTTGAGCTGTGGCTGAACGTGGTGGGTGTTCCCGCCGAGCGCATCGTGCGCATGGGTAAGGCCGACAACTTCTGGGAGCATGGCTCCGGCCCCTGCGGTCCCTGCTCCGAGATCTACTTCGACCGCGGCGAAAAGTACGGCTGCGGCTCCCCCGACTGCAAGCCCGGCTGTGACTGCGACCGCTACATGGAGATCTGGAACAACGTATTCTCCCAGTTCAACAACGACGGCAACGGCAACTACACCGAGCTGACTCAGAAGAACATCGACACCGGTATGGGTCTGGAGCGTCTCGCCTGCGTCATGCAGAGCGTGGACAATATGTTCCTGGTAGACACCAACCGCAAGATCCTGGACACCGTCAGTGCCATCGCAGGCAAGGAGTACGGTGCCGATAAGGAGAACGACATCTCCATCCGCGTTTGCACCGACCACATCAAGTCGGCTATGTTCATGATTGCCGACGGCGTCATTCCCTCCAACGAGGGTCGCGGCTACGTTCTCCGCCGCATCATCCGCCGCGCTTGCCGTCACGGTAAGCTCCTGGGCATCGACCATGCCTTCCTGACCGACCTCTGCAAGGTGGCTATGGAGCAGAACTGCGGTGCATATCCCGAGCTGACCGAAAAGTACGATTACATCCTCAAGGTCCTGTCCCTGGAGGAGGAGCGCTTCGATGCCACCATCGATGCAGGCCTCTCCATCCTGTCCTCCATCACCGCCGAGGCCAAGGAAAAGGGTCTTGACACCATCTCGGGCGAGGACGCCTTTAAGCTCTACGATACCTTCGGCTTCCCCATCGACCTGACCCGCGAGATCGCTGAGGAGCAGGGTCTGGCCATCGACGAGGACACCTTCGCCGCCCTCATGAAGGAGCAGCGCGAGCGCGCCCGTGCCGCCCGCGCCAACGTCAGCGGCTGGTCCAACGCCTCCAAGACCCTGCTGGCCGATCTGCCCAAGACCGAATTTGTGGGCTACGACGACTTTGCTACCGAGGCCAAGGTGATCGCTCTGATCGTAGACGATCTCTCCGTGGACGAGGTCTCCGAGGGCGACGTCACCGTCATCCTGGACAAGACCACCTGCTACGGTGAGGGCGGCGGCCAGGTCGGTGATACGGGTGTCATTACGGACGGCACCGTTGAAGGTCTGATGGCCAACATCAACGACACCCAGAAGTCCGACGGCGTATACATCCATCTGGCCACCGTTCAGAACGGCACCCTTAAGGTGGGTGACTCGGTCACGGTTCTCGTAGACGCCCACCGCCGCGAGGCCATCATGCGCAACCACTCGGCAGCTCACCTCTTGCAGAACGCTCTGCGCCAGGTGCTGGGCAATCACGTCGAGCAGGCAGGCTCTTACGTTTCCGACAGCGTTTGCCGCTTCGACTTCACCCACTTCGCCGCCATGACCGCCGAGGAGATCGAGACGGTCGAACGGTTGGTCAACGCCGAGATTCTGCATGCCAATGCAGGCTCCATGACCGAAATGCCCATCGACGAGGCCAAGGCCCTGGGCGCTATGGCTCTGTTCGGTGAGAAGTACGGCAAGACCGTCCGCGTGGTCCGCATGGGTAGCCACTCCATCGAGCTGTGCGGCGGTACTCACGTGGATAATACCGGTAAAATCGGTCTGTTTAAGATCGTGTCCGAGTCCTCGGTGGCCGCAGGCGTGCGCCGTATCGAGGCCGTGACGGGTACCGGCGTGCTGGCTCTGCTGGGTCAGAAGGATGCCCTCATTCACGCTACCGCCAAGGAGCTGAAGGTGGGCAACCCCGCCGACATCGCCGCCAAGGCTACTCAGCTTCAGAGCGAGCTGTCCGCCGCTCACAAGGAGATCGACGCCCTGAACGCCAAGATCGCCGCCTCCCGCGTGGATGATCTTGTAAAGGGTGCTGTCACCGTTGGGTCTGTCCGTCTCATCACCGCCAATCTGGAGGGTGTGACCGCCGACGTGGCCCGCACCATGAACGATCAGATCAAGGAAAAGAACCCCGATGCCGTCATCGTACTGGCCGTGACCGCCGGTGGGAAGCTCAACTTCCTCGCCGCCGCCGGTAAGGATGCCGTGAAGAACGGCGCACACGCCGGTAAGCTGGTGGGTGCCGTTGCCGCTGTCACAGGCGGTAAGGGCGGCGGCCGTCCCGACAACGCCATGGCAGGCGGTCAGGATGCCTCCAAGATCTCTGAGGCCCTGGCTTCAGCCGAGAGCACTCTGAAGGGTATGCTGAAGTAACATTCCGTTTCCCCTGTCATATACGACAAATTCCGGCAGGTGTATTCGTCACTTCGATGAAAAACACCTGCCTCCTAAAAATTCTCCTTGACAATCGTGGACTTCTGTGTTACACTATCTATGTAGGAAATTCATTTGGAGGTATATATGAAAAAAGCTCGTATTTTGGCGGCTTTCCTGGCCGCGCTTGCGTTGCTCCCCGTATTCGCTTCCTGTGCATCCGAAAATGACCCGAAGGATACCGATGTCAAGCAAACCACCGTTGCCACCGAGGACGGTGACGAAACCGTGATCCGGGACACTCTCCCCGACGATCTGAACTACAACGGCAACAAGGTGACTATCCTCAGCCGAAACTACGGCAGTGACCTGGTGGACGAGGTCTACGTGGAGGAGCTGCGCAGCGACCCCGTCAATGATGCGGTCTATGAGCGCAACAAGGAGGTCGAGGAGCGCCTGGGTATCAAGATCAACAGCATCCGCGAATCCACCGTGGAGCCCATCAACGAGATCATCACCGCCATCAACGGTGGCAGCTCGGACTATGATATTATGGTAGAGCTGAGCTGGAAGACCATGCCCAAGTCCATCGAGGGATACTTCGCCGATCTGCGAAAAACCGAGTATCTGGACTTTGAAAAGCCTTGGTGGACTCAGGGCTTCAACGAGGCCGCATCCTATCACGATTCCCAGTTTGCCGTCACGGGCACCATGGTCCTCTCCACCTACCGCCGCACCTACACCACGGTATTCAACAAGCGACTCTTTACCGATGCCAATCAAAAATACCTCTACGAGTACGTAGAGGACGGCAGTTGGACGCTGGATACCCAGATTGCCCTGGTTCCCGTGTTCCACCAGGACAATGGCAACAATATTCAGGATGAATCCGGCGATATATACGGCTTCGTCAGCGACTGCTACATTTCCATTGATCCCTATCAGACCACCGCCGAGCTGGAGATCCTGCGCAAGGACGAATACGGCGACTACGAGTGGGCTTACGACAACGAGCGGATCCACGATCTGACCGAGAAGGTCCTGCAGCTGTACTACGGCACCGATAACGGTATGTACGTCGCCCCCGGCACGGACTTCCAGGAGGCGACCCGCGGTATGTTCGCCGATGGCTACGCCGCCATGGCAACCCTCTGTCTCCAGGCTCTGGAGCATTCCACCATGCGGAACATGGCGGACGAGTACGGTGTCGTACCGATCCCGAAATTCGACAAAACAGTCACCACCTACCATAGCGCCATGCACGACGGCTACACCGTTGCGGTCATCCCCACCACCGTCACAGGTGAGCGCCTGGATCAGATGAGAGCCGTGCTGGAGGCCATGGGCTCCGCCAGCTACCGCATCATCAAGCCTGCCTACTACGAGCTGACCCTGCGAACCAAGCTGGCCAAGGATCCCCAATCTGCCGAAATGATGGATCTCATCATCAACGGCATCGTGATCGATCCCGGTATCATCTACTCCAACAACATGGACGGCTTCCACGCTCAGCACCGTCACGTCATCAGCGGTAAGACCAACAACGCCACCTCCCACTATAAGAGCCTGTCCAATATCGCTCAAAAGAGACTTCGAACCATCATCAACAAGCTGAACAGAATCACCGGTCGCTGAATAGTCACTGAACGGTTCGTGTCCCCGGATTCTTTTCCCACCAACGACCCCAAAAAAACATGGAGGATATTATGAAAAAAAGACGTCTTTTAGCAACCATTTTAGCTTCCCTTTTGTTACTCCCCACCTTAGTAGCCTGCTCCAACGGCGACAATGAGGAAACAACAGCTTCCTCCGACACCGTCTCCGACAATCAGAACGAGGGGCTGAAGGACTCGCTTCCCGACGATCTGAACTACAAAGGTGACCCAATCGTTTTCATTACGTCGGATCAAATTGATGCCGAAAAGCTCACGAACGACCCTGTCAGCGATATCCTCTATGAACGAAACAAAGCGGTTGAACAGCGCTTGAACGTTAAAATTTCCTGCATCAATGATGGAAATGCGATTGACAAGATGGTAACTGCCGTCAAAAGTAATAGCGCAGAGTATGACGTTGTGGTGGACTCGTGTTGGAGAACCGCTCCCAAGTTCACCGAGGGCTACTTCTCCGACCTGCGCCAGTCCAAGTACCTGGATTTCGATAAGCCTTGGTGGAATCAAAGCTTCAATGACGTGGTGCTTTTCAACGAAAAGCAGTACGGTGTGACGGGCGCCATGGTTCTTTCCCTCTACCGCCGTACCTATACCACCGTTTTTAATAAGCCTCTGTTCACCGATGCGAACCAGAAGTTCCTCTACGACTACGTGGAGGACGGCACCTGGACTTTGGACAAGCAGATTTCCCTGGTTCCTTTGTTCCACAAGGACGACGGCAACCAGATAGCTGACATCGAGGGCGATGTCTACGGCTTCGTGAGCAACGACTTCATATCCGTGGATCCCTACTGGGCTGCTTGTGAGGTAGACATCATCAAGAAAAACGCCGACGGTGAGTACGAATGGGTCTTTGACACCGATAAGATGTTTGAAATGGCTCAGAAGGTTTTGGCTCTCTACTATGAGACCGACGGTGCCGCCTACATCGAGCAGGATGATGTCCAAGCCGAAGCCACGATCCTCAATATGTTCTCCAGCGGATACGCCGCTATGGCAACCATGGCCATTCAGTCCCTGGAATCCTCGGATATGCGTGATATGCCCCAGGAGTACGGTGTGGTGCCGATCCCCAAGTACAGCGAAAGTCAGGAGACCTACCGTAGCCAGATGCACGACGGCTTCACCATCATCTGCGTCCCCACCACGGTTCAGGGCGAGCGTCTCAACGAGCTGAGCGCTCTGCTGGAGGCAATGGGCTCCAGCAGCTACAACATCGTTCGTCCCGTGTACTATGAAACCACGTTGCGCACCAAGATCGCCCAGGATCCCCAATCCTCGGCGATGATGGACCTCATTATCAACAATATCTACCTGGATGCCGGCTTCGTGTACTCCCACTCCATGCAGGTCAACGGCCAAGGCTTCCACCAGAGCTTCCAGCAGCTCATCGCCGGTAAGACCAACGATACCGCTTCCCGCTTCAAGTCGGCTACCACCGTTGCCAAGAAGGGCTTGAAGCAGCTCAACATCCAGTTGAACCGTTTAACCGGACAGGAGTGATCCCCTCTCCATCCATGCCCGAAGGCTTACAGCCTTCGGGCTTTTTCATCCCTTGGATCGGTTTTCTCCGTCTTCCTTGTGAACGGTGGCCGCGGCCACGTTGGGACGCTCATCCCACTCCGGAAGCTCCGCAGGAGAGGGCGGATTGACGGGATTATGGTACACACCGGGGGCGATCTTGGGGGATTCCCGCTCCCGTTCCTCCGTATGATCCTCGCCTCGGCGGATCCCCTCGTGGAGTCCGAAGCTGACGGCGATGGCGTTATTGACCTCCTCCATTACCTCGTCATCCAGGTGACCCATTTTCTCCCGTAAGCGTCGTTTGTCCAATGTACGGATCTGCTCCAAAAGAATGACCGAGTCCTTGGAAAGCCCCACCCGATCGGCGTAGATATCGATATGGGTGGGCAGCTTGGTTTTTCCCATGCGGGAGGTAATGGCTGCCGCGATCACCGTGGGGCTGTAGCGATTCCCCACATCGTTCTGGATGATCAGAACGGGGCGGAGACCGCCCTGCTCGGATCCCACCACGGGACTCAGGTCTGCGTAAAATATATCTCCCCTCCGTACCGCGGGGGCAGATTGGGGGGCTTTATAGCCCGGATTCATGGTTGTAGGTGGCATGGCTTCTCCTCCGAATATGCATACGCCGCCGAAGCGGCCTGTTGGTTGTCGAATCGGGCATCTCCACGTATTCAACGTCCAAAAGAGATTCCCTGTAGATAGTTTACCCCGTCAGACGGCGAGTAAACAGGCCGCCCGGAGATTTTTGGTCGCGGAATTCGACGGCGTCACCCCCTTGCCCATCGCAGGAGATTCAGCCCGCTCCATCAGCAGTATATGCAAGCTCTGCGAACTTTGTCGAAGCCCCTCCGATTAGCAATCTCCCTATTCATCTGGCAAAAAAATCTCTTGTTCACAGACAATTCACCGATAATTAACAAAAAAAAGCAGGTAAAATCCCGAAAAGCCCTTGACAAAACCCAGGAAAAGTGGTAAATTATTAGCATCGGTTAGCACTTTGTCACTCCGAGTGCTAAATCCGAAATCAAAACCGCAAGGAGACGGAAATTACGCTATGGACGAGATGCCCTTGGTGCCGCAAGCGGCGCAGGAATTAAGCGAGCGGAAAAAGCTCATACTGAAGGCGATCGTCGATGCGCACATCGCGGACGGCGAGCCTGTAGGCTCCAAGTACCTGATGGAGAACAAGCAAATCCCCTGCTCCTCTGCAACCATCCGGAACGAAATGGCCGAGCTGGAGGCTCTGGGATACCTGGAACAGCCCCACACCTCGGCGGGACGGATCCCCAGCGAACGGGGCTACCGCTTCTACGTAGATGCATTGGTAGAGCATTACGCCATGACCGCGCGGGAGATCTTCCAAATCAACGAGCTTTTGAAGGAAAAGATGGCCGAGCTGGATCACATCCTGCTCACCGCCTCCAAGGTAGCCTCCAAGCTCACCAACTACACCGCCTTCGCCATCAAGCCCCGCACCTCCAGCATAACCGTTCGCCGATTCGATGCGGTCTATCTGGATGATAACACCTTCATTCTGGTGCTGGTGGCCTCCAGCGGTCAGGTCAAGACCAAAACCGTGCGGCTCGCCGACATGCCTCCCCTTTCCTCCTCTGTCACGGATCTGCTGGCTATGGTCTGCAACGAGCATTTGCAGAACCTGTCTGCCAACGAGATCACTCTCCCCCTTATGATGGAGATGGAATCCGCCATGGGAAATCGGGCCGAGCTGGTCTCAGTGGTGGTCAAGGTCATCTACGAGGCCATGAACGAGCTGGACCAGGGTGAGCTGAAGGTCAGCGGCATGGATCGCCTGCTCCAATACCCCGAGTTCAACGATCCCGATCGTATGAAGGAGCTGTTGGGTGCCATCGAGCAGAAGGACGACATTCTCCGCATGGTTTCGGATCCCAACGGAGATGGGGTCAACGTGGTGATTGGCTCTGAGAGCGCTGTGAAGGTCATGGACAACTCCGCGCTGGTCTACAAGCCCATTGTGCAGAACGGCAAGACCGTGGGCGCTATCGGCGTGCTGGGTCCCGCTCGCATGGACTACGCCAAGGTGTTGGCCACGCTGGAGGGCATTTCGGGCAACGTAGAAACCCTGCTCTCCCCCGAGCAAAAGCAGATACAGGACGGCGGTCATCATTCCCCGCCCTCCGACCAAGCATAGAACCATAGAAAGGACGATTTGAGATGAGCGAAAATCAAAAGAATCAGGAGCTTGAGACCGAGGCGCCCGAGGCTGTTGAGGAGGTTGCGGAGGAAGCGTCCGCCGAGCCCACCGAGGAGGAGGTCTCCGATGGCAAGCTGAAGGGTGCCGACAAGAAACGTCTCAAGAAGGCTGAGGCTGAGCTGGCCGAGGTCAAGAAGAAATTAGAAGCAACCGAAGCCGCCTTGGCCGAGGAGAAGGACAAATACCTGCGGATGCTGGCCGAGTACGACAACTTCCGTCGCCGCACCGCCAAGGAGAAGGAAACCATCTACGGTGACGCTACCGCCGAGACCGTCAAGGGTCTGCTCCCGGTGGTGGACACCTTGGAGCGGGCCGCTGCGGGACTGACCCCCGAGGATGCTGAGTCTCCCCTGGGCAAGGGCATCACCATGACCCTCAAATCCGCCACCGACGCGCTGGCTAAGCTGGGCGTGGAGGAAGTCCCCTGCGACGTCTTCAACCCCGACATCCACAACGCCGTCATGCACGTTGAGGATGATTCCCTCCCCGAGGGCGCCATCGTAGCCGTCTTCCAGAAGGGCTACCGTAAGGGCGATCACATCATCCGCTACGCCATGGTTCAGGTGGCGAACTAACAAGGGGCTTCACCCCTTGACCTCCAAAAAACCTCAAGTAGGTAATTCCCTATATACCATCCAAAAGAAAAAAATTATCTGATATAAAGGAGAAAATTATTATGGCAAAGATTATTGGTATCGACCTTGGTACGACCAACTCTTGTGTAGCAGTATTTGAGGGCTCCGAGCCCATCGTGATCCCCAATCCCGAAGGTGCGAGAACCACCCCCTCCGTGGTGGCCTTTTCCAAGACCGGCGAGCGCATGGTTGGCCAGGTCGCAAAGCGTCAGGCCATCACCAACCCCGACCGCACCATCAGCTCCATCAAGCGCCACATGGGTACCAACTTCAAGACCACAATTGACGGCAAGAACTACACTCCCCAGGAGATCTCCGCTATGATCCTGCAGAAGATGAAGGCTGATGCCGAGGCTTACCTGGGCACCACCGTCACCGATGCAGTCATCACGGTTCCCGCTTACTTCACCGACGCACAGCGCCAGGCTACCAAGGATGCCGGTAAGATCGCCGGTCTGAACGTCCAGCGTATCATCAACGAGCCCACTGCCGCCGCTTTGGCTTACGGCATGGACAAGGAGAACAACCAGCGCATCCTGGTCTTCGACCTGGGTGGCGGTACATTCGATGTATCCCTCCTGGAGATCTCCGATGGCGTGTTCGAGGTGCTGGCAACCGCCGGTAACAACCGCCTGGGCGGCGACGATTTTGACCAGCGCATCATCAACTGGATGGCCGACAAGTTCCAAAAGGAAAACGGCGTTGACCTCCGAAACGACAAGATGGTCATGCAGAGACTGAAGGATGCCGCCGAGAAGGCCAAGATTGAGCTGTCCGGTATGACCCAGTCCGATATCAACCTTCCCTTCATCACCGCTACCGCCGCAGGTCCTCTCCACTTTGAGGCAACTCTGACCCGCGCCGAGTTCGACCGCATCACCGCTGATCTGGTCGAGGCCACCATGGGTCCCACCAAGCAGGTCATCCGCGATGCAGGCATCAGTGTTGACAAGATCGACAAGATCCTCATGGTGGGCGGTTCCTCCCGTATCCCTGCCGTGCAGGAGGCTGTCAAGAAGTTCCTGGGCAAGGATCCCTTCAAGGGCATCAACCCCGACGAGTGCGTAGCCATTGGCGCAGCCATTCAGGGCGGCGTACTGGGCGGCGACGTCAAGGACCTGCTCCTGCTGGACGTCACTCCCCTGTCCCTGGGTATTGAGACCATGGGCGGCGTATTCACCCGCATCATCGACCGCAACACCACCATCCCCGTAAAGAAGAGCCAGGTATTCTCCACCGCCGCTGATGGTCAGACCTCTGTTGAGATCCACGTCCTCCAGGGCGAGCGCGAGATGGCCGCCTACAACACCACCCTGGGCCGTTTCTCCCTGGACGGCATCGTTCCCGCTCCCCGCGGCATTCCTCAGATCGAGGTGACCTTCGACATCGATGCCAACGGTATCGTCAACGTCACCGCCTGCGACAAGGGCACCGGCAAGGAGCAGCACATCACCATCACCTCCTCCTCCAACATGAGCCAGGCCGACATCGACAAGGCCATCAAGGATGCCGAGAAGTTCGCTGAGGAGGATAAGAAGGCCAAGGAAGCCGTTGAGACCAAGAACCGCGCCGATTCCATGATCTTCCAGTCCGAGAAGACTCTGAACGAGCTGGGTGACAAGGTATCCGATGCCGAGAAGGCTGATGTCCAGGCCGCTATTGAGAAGCTGAAGTCCACCGTAGCCGGCGGCAACACCGAGGACATCAAGGCAGACACCGAGGCTTTGGAGAAGGCCTTCTACAAGCTCTCCGAGAAGCTTTACGCCCAGTCCAACCCCCAGGGCGACCCCAATATGGGCTACGACCCCAACATGGGCGGAAACGACAATAACGGCGGCACCTATTACGATGCCTCCTACGAGGACAACACCAACAAGTAATTCCCTGCCCAAGCAGGCGTAAAACAACCGAATACAGCGGGAAAGGGTCGCATTTTGGCTCTTTCCCGCATGGTGGTTTTATAAATGCAGAAGGCAGAACGCAAAATACAGAATGAAGATCGCAGACAGACAGCTCTGCGGGCTTCATTTGATATTTTGCTCATCATACTTTTCACTGCACATACAGAAAGGATTTCCATATGGCACAGAGAGACTATTACGAGGTACTGGGCCTCAATAAAAACGCAGATGCCGACGCCATCAAGCGGGCGTACAGACAGCTGGCAAAAAAATACCATCCCGACCTGAACCCGGGTGATGCCGAGGCAGAAAAGAATTTCAAGGAGGTCAACGAGGCCTACTCCATTCTGTCCGACAGCGAGAAAAAGGCCAAGTACGACCAGTTCGGCCACGCGGCCTTTGACCCTGCGGCGGGCGGCGGCTACGGTGGTGGCGGATTTGAGGGCGGCTTTGGTGATTTCGGTGACCTGGGCGATATTTTCGGCAGCATTTTCGGCGGTGCCTTCGGTGGCGGTACGCAAAGACGAAACGGGCCCCAGAGAGGTGACGACGTCATGGCGCGGATCACACTAACCTTTGAGGAGGCCGCATTCGGCTGCAAGAAGGATATCAGCTACAACCGTTTGCACAAGTGTCCTGCCTGTAACGGCACGGGAGCTGAGGCAGGCACCTCCGCCGAGACCTGCCCCGATTGCCGTGGCTCGGGTCAGCGAGTGGTGGTCCAGCGCATGGGCGGTATGTCCTTTCAATCCAAGACCACCTGCGAAAAGTGCCGTGGTACGGGTAAATTCATCAAAGCCCCCTGCCAGAAGTGCCGAGGAGGCGGCTTGGAGCGCGAAAACCGCAAGTTAACCGTTAACATTCCCGCCGGTATCGACAACGGCGAGCGCATCGCCCTGCGCGGTCAGGGCTGCGAGGGCAAGAACGGTGGCCCTGCAGGTGATCTGATCATCGAGGTAAGCATTCGTTCCCACAGCATCTTTGAGCGAGACGGCGTGAACATCTACTGCGAGGTTCCCGTGACCGTGGCCGAGGCTATTTTGGGCGCAGAGATCGACGTACCGACTCTGGAGGGCACCGTCAAGTACACGATCGATGAAGGCACCCAGCCCGGCACGGTATTCACCCTGCGTGGAAAGGGTATTCCCTACGTCAACAATTCCAATGGCCGTCGGGGCGATTTGATCTGTACCATCAACGTGGAGATTCCCCGCGGTCTGTCCGACAAGCAGAAGGATGCCATGCGGGAGTTCGCCGAGGCCTGCGGCGATAAGAACTACGCAAAAAAGAGTAAATTTTCCAAAGGTAACAAGAAAAAGGAGAAATAATCATGACCGATATGGAAAAGCATATTGACGAGGATTACGTCTGTGAGGACTACGGCGACGTAAAGCAGTGGACTCAGATCCGTGTGACGGTTCCCCTCTCCGAGCTGGACGAGCTGGTGGCTGTCATGAGCATGATCAACAACAATCTCATGATCGAGGATTACAGCGACATTGACGTGAACCTCAAAACCTGCTACGGCGATCTGATCGATGAAAAGATTTTGAACGCCAACAAGGAAAAGGCCTCCGTTTCGGTCTATATCCCCTCTGATCGCTCCTACATGGACGATCTGGCATTCATCCGTCAGCGCACCGCTGAGCTGACTCTCAACGCAGAGATCGAGCTGGTGGGCGTGAACGAGGAGGATTGGGCAAACTCCTGGAAGCAATACTACAAGCCCATCAAGATTGGTGACCGCATGGTGATCTGCCCTGCGTGGGAGAACTACACCCCCACCGAGGACGAGCTTGTGATCCGCATGAATCCCGGCATGGCCTTCGGTACGGGAACCCACGAGACCACCCGCTTGGTCATTCGTCTTCTGGAGAAGTACACCAAGGAGAACTGCCGCATGCTGGACGTGGGTACCGGCACAGGCATTCTGGCCATTTGCGCCTCCCGTCTGGGTGCCTCCCTCTGCCGCGCCTACGATATTGACCCCACCGCCGTTCGCGTGGCACGGGAAAACATTCTGGACAGCGGTCTTTCCAACGTGACCTGTGACCAATCGGACCTGCTCAAGCAGGTTTCCCTGGAGGGTGGGCCCTACGATCTGGTCTGCGCCAACATCGTGGCGGATATCATCATCCGCATGACCCCCGACGTCGGCAAGTATATGAAGGATGACGCAGTTCTGCTGGCATCCGGCATCATTGCTGAGCGTTGCGATGACGTCATCGCCTGCTTTGAAGCCAACGGCTTCAAGGTCATCGAGCTTCTGACCGACAATGATTGGTGCGGTCTGGCCGTGGCCAAGGCCTGAGCATTTCCGAAAAAGCTGAAAACAGCATATATGAAAGGAGTTTTACTATGTCCCTGATTCACGTAACCAAAGATAATTTTTCCGAGGTCAAAGCTTCGGATAAGCCTGTTTTGTTGGATTTCTTTGCTACCTGGTGCGGTCCCTGCCGCATGATCGCTCCCTTCATCGAGCAGATCGCGGAGGAGCATCCCGAATATGTAATCGCCAAGATTGACGTAGACGAGGAGCCCGAGCTGGCTCAGGCCTTCGGCGTACAGAGCATTCCCACCCTGGTCGTTCTGAAGAACGGCGAGGTGGTCAACACCGCGGTAGGCGGCCGTCCCAAGGCGGCGATCCTCGAGCTTTTGAAATAAAACGGCCGAACCGTCCTTTATTACGAAAAAAAAGAGCAAACACGCAAGACGAAAAATCTTGTATGTCTGCTCTTTTTCTTTTAGAGGTTCCCTTTAGTAATCTTTGCCCACTGTGCCGAAGGCACAACATCATTCACCCGGTGAACATCACTGCCGAAGGAAGCATCACTTGCCCGTAAGGGCCAACATCGTTTAGCGTGAATGCTCGGTTAAAAGCATCTCGCTATTGTCTGCGGTGTTTTCTTTCCATATCGCACGATTTACGGTCTATTTTTTTAGCCGACAGCAAAACGTTCCCTCCCGGTCCTCGGTGATGCTGATACCGAAGACGTTTTCCATGGTGCCGCTTTGAGCAATGCATGGGGGTGTTCCCTGCGCGGCAATCTGTCCCTCCGCCAGTACGGCCACATGATCCGAAAAGCTCAATGCCAGGGGAAGATCGTGCAGGACGGCTACCACGCAACGATTTTCATCGGCAAGAGAGCGGAGTAACTCCATTATCGCAATTTGGTGGGAAACGTCCAGAAACGTGGTGGGCTCGTCCAACAGGATGTACGGAGTATTCCGCGCCAGAGCCATAGCAATATACGCCGCCTGCCGCATACCACCCGAGAGAGTGGCAACGGGCTCCTCAGCCAAATGGGAGATCCCCACCCGTTCCATGGCAGCGGAGGCCATGCTCCGATCCTCCCCGGAATAGCTATGGGGGTAGTGCAGGTAGGGAAAACGGCCGTGCAACACAAGGTTCTCTACCGTCATGGAAACGGATTCATGAATCTGAGCCAGGTAGGCGATCTGTCTGGCTACCTCGTTTCTCTTGTATGCGGAAAGCGGCTTTCCGCCGACCGTAACGGTTCCCGTCCTTGGCGTAATGAGTCCGGCTGCAGCCTTGATCAGGGTTGTTTTTCCGCTTCCGTTGGGGCCTATGATACTCGTCAGCTTCCCGAGCTCAAAGGAGACGGACAAATTCTGCAGGACGGTTCGCTTGGCATACCCCACCGACAGGCCTTGAATTTCAAGCATGATGCTCGCCTCCCTTCCCCTTGATCAGAATGAATACGAAAAACGGAGCACCCAGGAAGGCCATGATGACCCCCACGGGGATTTCGTACGGGGCAAAGATCACTCTGGAAAGCGTGTCGCACAGGGTGACGAAGCCTCCGCCGAAAATGGCGCACAGAGGAATCAAATGTCTGGATCGGCTCGCGCTCATCCCAACCGCACGACGCACTCCGTGGGGAACGAGAAGTCCCACGAAGGAGAGTAGTCCGCATACACTCACTGCCGCCCCCGCCAAAACCGCCGCAAGCAGGAGCAACAGGATTCGCACGCCCTTGGTTTCCATACCGAGCCCCTTAGCCGCATCTTCTCCAAGGGAGAGGACGTCCATATGGGTGGATAAGGTCAAAAGGAGCAAGCCTACGAGGGGAACTACGACGGCGGCAGGGATGAGGCTGCTGTAGGTAACCGAGAAGAAATCGCCCATACGGAAATCCCCGGTCATAATGCTGACGTCGGGATTGATCACACGGATTGTATCCGAAAACGCGCCCAACAGACTATTCAATGCCACGCCCATAAGGATCACGGTTCCCCGAGAGGCATTCCACTTCCCGGCTCCCAGTGCCACCAGCATAACCGCCAGGAACGCGCCCGCAAAGGCGAAGACGGAGACCTGCCAGCCTCCCACAAGGCCCAGGGCCGCGCAAACGGTTACCGCCAAGCCCGCGCCTGCGTTTACACCAATGATACTGGGAGAGGCGAGTCGATTATTCAAAACCGTTTGTATGACCGCACCGGATACCGCCAAAGCGGCTCCACAGAGCAGGGATGCCCACACCCGGGGCAGACGGACGTACAGAAGGATACGGAGGCTTGGATCAGCCGTGTTTCCCTCCAACAGAGCGGTCAGCCACGTCAAAGGGTTCAATCGGGAGGAGCCCAACAGTAGTCCCGAAAGGACCGCAAGCACCAGCATAAGAGCCCCGATACCGTAGGCTCGGAGAGGGCTTCGCTTATTCTTGGACGAGTATTTCATACAGGATCTTGTACGCCTCCCCCCATCGATGATTGGGCTTGAGATTGAAATAGGTTTTATCCATGACGTGGATTCTTCCCGCCTTCACCGCTGCAAGCTCCCCCCAGGCGGAATTGCTCTCCATCAGATCCTGTAGAGAGGCCAGCGCCGCCTCGGTATCGTTTCCCATGGTGACCACAAAGATGCGGTACGGCTGGGCCAACATGATCGACTCCAGGCTTAGGGTCTCCAGAAGAACGGTTTCACTGTCAGCGATATTGATGCACGCGAAATCCGCCAGCATCTCCCCCAGGATGGTGCCGCGACTCCCCTTGGCCTTGACCGAGCCGGAGGAGGTACGGAGCAAAAGCACGCGGCGCCGGTCCTCGGTAGTGGTAGTAGCCGCATAGGCGGTCTTGATCTGCCGGATCTGCCCGGCTACACGGGTACCGTTCAGCTCGTACAGATCCGACCTTCCTGTCAGATCGGTGCAGATTTTCAGCATATGCAGGTAGTCATCAAAGCGATCCACCCGGAAATACACAACGGGAATCCCCAGGACCTCAAGAGTCTCCCGCATATCCACGTGACTTGCGGTGGAGGCACTGGCCAATACCAGATCCGGGTCAGCGGACAACAGAAGCTCCAGATTCGGAGAATGGGCACCTCCGATGCTGATCAGGCTTTGCATATCGATGCCGAAATCCTCTCCGGCATCCTCGGCCGCCGCGCAAAGCTCCCCACCCGCCAAGGTCCACACGTGGGCAAAGCTTCCCAGCAGAGCCGCCACTCGCTTGGGCCTCAAGGGCAAAAGAACTTCCCTGCCCAACGCATCCACCACAGAAAGGGAATTCTCCGAGGGAGGGGACAGGGGATTGGCTTGACAACCGGTCAAGCATAACGCAATACACAATAATATAACCGCCGGGCACGCCACCTTTTTCTTCATATAGGCACCTCTTTTCGGAATTTCCTTGACAGGAGAAACAAAATATGGTATAATAATCGCGATCCCCCTATGGATACCCGCCTATTATACCACATTCTCCCACGGCTGTCAACCGCTTTTCCCGAAAGGAGCCGTTATGACCATCACCTGTCTTCTTGAAAACACCTCTGCCCGCCCCGATATCTCTGCCGAGCATGGATTGTCCCTCTACATCGAAACCGATGGCCGCAGGATCCTTTTCGATATGGGGCAAAGCCCCCTTTTCGCGCAAAACGCATCGAGATTGGGCATTGATCTGGCCGGAGTAGATCTGGCGGTGATCTCCCACGGACATAACGACCACGGCGGAGGCTTACGCACGTTTCTGGAGGTCAATAGCCACGCGCCCGTCTACGTTCATCGGGATGGCTTCTTGCCCCACCACAACGCCGCAGGAGCATACATCGGATTGGACACAGCGCTTTGGGAGCATCCCCGTATTCATTTCACAGAGGATCGGCTGGAGCTTCTCGACGGAGTTATTTTGATGACCTGCAACGGCATGCCGCGCCCCCACTGCCTCGGACATTTCGGTTTGACCGAGCGGGTCGGCGACCGGCTGATTCCCGACGATTTCCGTCACGAGCAATATCTGCTCATCCGTGAAGGCAACAAACGGGTTCTGTTCAGCGGTTGCTCTCACAAGGGAATCGCAGACATTGCCGAATGGTTCTCCCCGAACGTATTGATTGGAGGCTTTCACGTATCCAAAATGCCTCTGGGAAGAGAGTTGGACGGCCTGGCGCGCCTGCTGAACACCCATGAGACAGTCTACTACACCTGCCACTGCACGGGATGCGAGCAGTTCGCCTTCATGCGGGAGCGGATGGAGCGGCTTCACTATCTGGCCTGCGGGCAAAGCATCACCATTTGAAAGGAAGTACTGATCATGAGCATCACCAAAGAACAAATTATGAGTGTCAAGGGCCGCGGATTTTTGCGGAACCGAGGGACCGAGTGTTTTTCAGGCCGACTGGTCACAGTAGCGGGGCAGTTCACCCCCCACGAGCTGAGGGCACTGGCCGAATGCGCCGAGCGATTTGGCAGCGGGGAGGTCATCTTCACCGCCCGGCTGACCGCCGAGATCGTGGGCATCCCCTTTGAAAAGATCCCCGAGGCCGAGGCCTTTATGGCTGAGCGGGGGCTGAAATTCGGCGGCACGGGAGCCAAGGTCCGCCCCGTTACCGCCTGCAAGGGCACCACCTGCGTCTACGGCAATATCGACACCCGTGCGCTGGCGGGGGTTATTTACGACAAGTTCTATGTCGGTATGCGTGAGGTCAAGCTCCCCCACAAGTTCAAGATCGGCGTGGGAGGCTGTCCCAACAGCTGTATGAAGCCCAGCCTCAACGACGTGGGCATCGAGGGCTGTCGAGCCTTCTCCTTCGACTCCGCACTCTGCCGCGGGTGCAAGAAGTGCGCCGTGGCCGAGACTTGCCCCTCCAAAGCCGTGGCGGTCACAGCCGGGAAAGCCGTCATTGACGAGGGCAAATGCACCCACTGCGGGGTCTGCGTGGGTCAATGTCCCTTCGGCGCGGTGCCCAAGGAGGCCGAATCGGTCTGCCGTGTCTTCGTCGGAGGCACCTGGGGAAAGATCCAACGCATGGGGACTCTTTTGAGTCGGACCTACTCTGTGGAGGAGGTTCCCGCCATCATTGAAAAGGTCATGCTATGGTACAAGGAAAACGGCTACGCCAAGGAGCGTTTGGGCGCTTGCATCGACCGTCTGGGTGTGGATGCCCTGGAGGCGGCACTGTCCACAAACGATCTCCTTGACCGCAAGGAGGAAATTTTGGAAAAGCCATTGCTTGAGAGATCATGACAGATCACCAAAATAACAGGAGCGGCTCCCGAAATGAGAGCCGCTCCCTTTTATAATCGTACCAATTTTCAACAAAATTCTTGTGTGTAAAACCGCGCTCCCATACCAATGGGGGATTCCGAGTCCGACCGTTCCTCCGAGTAGCACCCTAAAAATCATTTGTCGTAAAGTCTTTGGGGTTCCAAGCCCTTTCTACAGAAAGGGCTTGGCCGCCGGAGGCACGCTCTCCTACTCAACGTTTTCATCAAATATCCGCACCACACGTCACCACCACGACCTCCCGCCGATTAAAGAGCCGCGGCACCAAGGGCACCGTATTCGCCACCCCGCGGGATATGACCAGCCGCCCTTCATGGACTCCCGAGGTGTACTTGGGGAACAAATGCTGATCGGGGGCGTAGATCCCTCGTCCAAATATCCGCCACTGGCCGCCGTGGGCGTGTCCCGACACGATGAGGTCGATGGGGTAGGGGCGGAGGTAGCGGTCGAAATACTCGGGGTGATGGCAGAGCAGGAGCTTATAGCCGGGGGTCTTGGCGTACTCCCCCAGCCAACCGAGGTCAGGGATCCAGCCGGGGTTCAAAAGTCCCGAGCCCAGACCGCCGATCACCAGCCCGTTCCAGGTCACAAAGGATTCATCCAACAGGGTCGCGCCGCTCCTTTGAATGACCTCCCGCCACGCGGACGGCAGGATAAAGGGTGGCAGCCCGCCCTGACCCGCCAGCTTGGCCTTGTAGATACGGCCGTGACAGCCGCCGATCTCATGATTGCCCAGGGAGTAGAAGGTGGGGGCGATGGCGGAGCAGGCGGCCAGTAGTCCAAGGCCGGGACGGTCTGCTTCCACGCGGTCCTCCCGCAGCCACTCGGCAAGATCGCCGGGAATGAGAATGAGATCGGGAGCCTCGCGTTCCAGGATGGGCAGGAGCTCACCAAAGGGACGATCGTGCAGGTCGGCCACGATGGCAGCCTTGAAGCGGACGCGGGAGGAGGGGGATGCCAGGGTATAATGGGTGGTCTTCATGCCGTCACGGCCTCCTTCCCTGCCCGATGCCGACCAATAATGCGGGCTGTCAGCCATGCCGCCAAATGCAGGCATGCAATCCCGAACACCGCGCCGCAGAAATCAATGGCCACGTCCCCCACCCGTGCGCCCCGCTCGGTAAAGAGCTGGTGTATCTCGTCCGATGCGGCGTAGAGCAGGCAAAAGGCGGCGGGAATAAGCCACGCTTGCAGGTGTGTCAGGCGCGGCCACCAAAAATGCCGCAGCAACAGAAGAAAGCCTGCGGACAAAAATCCCAGCAGGGCAAATTCCAGAAAATGCGCGGCCTTGCGGACAACACCGTGGATGCGTTCCACAGCCACGGTCTGCTCCGCGTCGGTCATATCATCGAAGGAGGGATCCAGAAGGCGCGCGATAGCTGTGGTAACGGCGCGGCTCCGATCCCCCGATTCCTCGCGGTTCTCGGCGGAAAAGCTGAAAATGAGTATCATATTGGCCATCATGAGCAGGGCTACACAGAGGATGGCTACAATGGAGAGGGGACGGAGTTTCGGGCGGTGCTGACGCATGGGGTCTCCTTTCGGGTGGATGGTCAGAAATGGGTTTAGGGCAGTCCCGCACGATAGTCGGTGTGCGGGACTGCCCTATCATTATAGCATCGCCCGAGGGATTTGTCAATGAGGTTCACAGAGAATTCAAGGATTCTTTTCCAAGACCTGCCTTCACCTCGTACCGTTGCAACATATCCCGAATTTCTTCCCGAAACACACCAAGATTCTCATTTTTCAACACATCTCGCAACAGTTGCACGCCGGAATCTTCGGGAGGCGTACAGTTGGGCAGAACAACTGCATCAACCAATTCGGGTTTTCTCTCCCGCCCGATGGATGACAGGTGTTTTTCCTGCCCCATCAGCATCTTTTCCATGTATATTTTCGCTTCCTCAGTTTTACCGATCTGCATGAGCAGTGATGCGAGATTGGCATAATCACAGAACAGAGCTATATCATATACGCCTCCGTATTGACCGTCTAATATAGCCTCATATAACGCCGCCGCCTTCCGATAATAGAAGATTTTTTCCTCAGGAGACATCTCGGGCAAGATCAACTGACGGATTGAGCACTCCGTCAGGTCGATCATGTAGCAGATATTATTCTTCAACTGCCGTCTGTATTCTTCCCTGTCCATGACAAATTTCGCATAGATCTCCCGACTGTGACGAAGCTTGGGAATCTTGTTGTAGTACGTCTTCGCCCGTTCTTTGATCGTCAAGTTTTCGGAATGGGAGCAGAGCTCCACCATGATACGGTACAGATCGTTGCGGGTGTCGTCATCCATGCAGTGAGTCTCCACGTATGCCGCCAGAGAGAGCATCTTGGTGACGTGTTCGTCATCAAAGAAATTCGCCCGTATCACAAAACGCATCACATCAAGATAATGGACGAATTGATCGGGATTCAGTTCGATCTCCTGTAGCCAAGCGCGGTACATACCGTCAAAGTCACGCATCTCCCGCAGTTTTCTGATTTCGGATTGAAATTCCTGCTGATGCTCTTTTCCCCGGACAGTGTTCATCTGAAACATGCTATCAATGGAACAATGATACAGCACCGCGATCTTGGGAAGGAGCGAAATGTCCGGAGACCGCAGTCCGCGTTCCCATTTAGACACGGTTTGGGAGGCAACACCCAACTGCTCTGCTACGGCTTCTTGGGTCAAGCCCCGTGCAATACGGAGCTCCTTCAATTTATCTTTCAGAACCATTTTACTTTTTCATCCAATAATCGTATTTCTTTCTGCGATAAAACAGAAGTATCGTAAGGTAAACCACCACATCCACGACCGCACTCAACAGATACCCGACAAACGGGATCGTAAAGAGCGTATCGAACAGGCACATGGGAGCAAAAATGAGTGTGATAGCGGAAAATGTCTTTTTCCCAAACAGCAAAACGTCCATGCGATTCAATACAAAGCAAGCCAGGACAATGACCATCATACAGATCAGCATTTGGCTCTCACGCTTGATGATGCGTTTGAGATCGTCCGCGAGGGATACGTATTTCCTCCCTTGATAGTCGGAGACCACCTCGTCCTCTCCAACTGAGCTTCTGATCTTCGAGATATAAACCAAGATCATACCAAAGACCGCCGCCATCATAAAAGCAAACAAAAGCAGTGCAAACAGTTGACTGGCTGTCTCTTTCAGAATAGCCCTCCAGATCGCATTGAGCACCAGATAGACCACCAAGGTCAAAATTGAGGACAGGGTAATGTTCCATAGAGTGCGCTTCATCATACACCTCCATTTGTGAGATGTATTCATTATAGCATACCCCCGCGCATCTGTAAACAGACAGTTCGGCACACGGTTCTGTCCGTTTTGAATCAATCCCGCCGAATAAGCCAAGGGGAACCCTCAACGAGTTCCCCTTTTGTGTTATGATCAACTACCGTAGGTTCCCTCGGTGGAAGCGAACACGGCCTCAACGCCCTCCTTGCGGCGGGAGGTCTTGACATGCTCAAAGAGCAGGTCGCGGTACTGCTCCTCGTCGAAGGGCAGGGTCACGGACTTGCCGGTCCATGCGGAGAGGTGCATGGCGTTGGAGATGGTCAGGCCGTTGATGCCCTCGCGGCCGTCGGCTACCAGAGGCTCGTCGCGGAGGATGGCTGCGGCGAAGGCATTCAGCACGCCGATGTGCTGGTCATTGCGACCGTCGGTCTCCACCTCAACGCGGCTGGAATGAGGGCAGTTGAAGGTGCCCTTGTTGATCTTTGTGAATTCGGACTCAAAGGTATCCAGCTTGGTGAACTGGATGGAGCCGCCGTCGGTGACGATGGTACCGCCGTCGCAGACGATCTCCAGGCGGTTAGTACCGGGAGCATCGCCGGTGGTGGTGATGAAGGTACCGGTGGCGCCGTTCTCGTACTCGAAGTAGGCAGTCACGTCGTCCTCGACCTCGATGTCGTGCCACTTACCGAAGTGGAGCTTGGCATCCACCAGCTTGGGCATACCGCAGATCCACTGGAACAGATCCAGGTTGTGGGGGCACTGGTTCAGAAGAACGCCGCCGCCCTCGCCCGACCAGGTCGCACGCCATGCGCCCGAATCGTAGTAGGCCTGGGGTCTGTACCAGTTGGTGATGATCCAGGACGTACGCTTGATCTTACCCAGCTCGCCCGAGGCGATGATCTCGCGGACCTTGCGGTAGATGTGGTTGGTTCTCTGGTTGAACATCATACCGAACTTCAGCTCGGGATGCTTGTCCGCCTCGGCGATCATCTCACGGACCTGGAGGGTGTACACGCCTGCGGGCTTCTCGCACATGACGTGCAAGCCTGCCTGCATAGCCTTGATCGCGTATACGGGATGGCCGTAGTGAGGAATGGCGATGATCACGGCGTCAATGAGACCGGACGCAAACATCTCGTCGCCGTCAGCAAAATAAGCCACGTCGGGCAGGTTGGCATCGGGACGGGCCTCGCGCTTCTTGGCCAGCTCAGCAGCAGCCCACTCCAGACGGGCGGGATTCACGTCGCAGACAGCTCTGACCTCGATCTCGGGGCAGGCACCGTTCAGAATGTTGCCGTAGTGGCCGGAGCCCATGTTACCGATACCGAGAATACCGATTCTTACTTTTTTCATGATGGTGGTTTCCTTTCTTTTATGGAAATATTATATAGTTTTTGTTATGGGGAGCGTGCCTCCGGCGGCTTAGAACCTTTCTTGTAAGAAAGGTTCTAAGAACTCCAAAGAACTTTAATAAGGGAGTTATTGGGTGAGAGAGTCTCTGCCCAAACCATCCTTTTTTAAAGTTTTAGGAGTTCCAAGAACCCTTTTTCAAAAGGGTTCTTGGTGGGGGGTCAGGGGCAAAGCCCCTCGTTCCCCGCTCTCCCGTTCCGATCACTCCAGCCCCTGAGCGTGGAGGTATTCGTAGCTTCTCTTGAGGGCTACGAAGGGATCCATATCGTAGCAGTTGTCCTGCTCGACAAATGCGTACTCAACGTGGGCGTCCTCGCAGGCCTTGAGGATCTCGGGATAGTTCATGTTGCCGTCGCCGATGGCGGCCATGCGGACGGCACCGTCGGCGGGGGAAAATACCATGTCCTTGAAGTGGACGCAGTTGACCCGGCCGTCCAAACGGCGGAGCCACTGGGCGGGATCTGCACCGCCTGCCTGGACCCAGTAGGTATCCAGGGTCACGCCGCACTCCTCGGGAGTGAAGGTCTCGCAGAGGAGATCCAAGAAGGTCTTACCCTCGAAGCGAGCGAACTCCATGTGATGATTGTGGTACATGAACTTGTGGCCGCTTGCGATAATCTTGCCCAGGATGGGCTTGACCTCGGAGGCCATAGCTGCCAGGCCCTCGGGATGGACCCCACGGGGGTTGGAACCGATGCCAATGTACTTACAGCCCATGGTGTCATGGAAGGCGATGGTCGCGTCGGTATCCTTGACGATTCGGTCGTAGCTGAAATGGGTGATGTTGGCCTCCAGACCGTAGGCCTTGAGACGATCGGCCATCCAGTCGGCCTCGTAGCCGCAGACGCCCGAAAGCTGGATGTGCTTGTAGCCGATGTCGGCCACCTTCTTCATGGACTCGTCCAAACCGTTCAGGTCGCGACAGAAGTCGCGGATGGTGAAAAATTGTGCACCAATCTTCATGATAAAAGCTCCTTTCAAATGATCGTAACTGTTCCCGCCGTCAGGTCAACCTCGTAGCTCCGTATGGAGGGAGAGCAGAGCCGCTCCTCCGACAGACGACGCTGATCCACGCGGAGAAGCTCCTCGCGGGAAATGGGGGTAATATAATCTCCTGCTATGCCGTCGATGCGAATCTTGCCGCCCCCATCCAGGGTGATCACGGCGGAGAGAGGCTTCGCATAAAACAGGCAATGGGTGGATATGGGATATTTTTCATAGATATCCCGCGTATACAGTGTGTTTTCCACGTCGCACCAGTAATAGGAGGAGGAATTGAGATCCAGACAGCATACGCCGTTGATTACCGTACAGTAGTCGCAATGATGGTGCCCGTTGACACAGAGGATCACGCTGCGAGGCTTGCGGCGGTTGGCGGCGCAGATGATTCGCCAGATCTCGTCGCGATTGGCGATGCCGTCGGTGCGTTCCAGGCTTTGATGACTGCACAGAATGCAGGGGCCGGGCGCCTCGGCAATCACCGTCTCCAGCCAAGCGATCTGCTCGGGTGGAACGTATCCCTTGCCCTGGGGCACGCCGGGAGCGTAGTGCTTGAGCTCGCCGTTTACAAAATTATGGTTGGGATCCAACACAATGATGCGGTAGCCCTCACAATCGAAGTGGTAGTAGCTCCGCTCCAGACGGTACATTTCCAGAATCCGGGGCATTTCGTCCTGGTCGGTGTCGTGATTGCCGAATACGTTGTAGGTAGCCATATCCGCCTCGGCGTACTCGTCGGCCAACCAACCGTTTTCGGGCAGCGTGTGGAGGAAATCACCGAGCTGTATGGCGAAGGAGGCGCCTGCTTCTTTGCCCCGCGAGAGGATGGACCGCAGGAAGGCGGGCGCATCGTGGGGGAACACCGAAGGCTCATGGTGAAGATCGGTGAACGCCAAAAAACGCAAGGACATGACTTCTACTCCTTATGCACCGAGGATCTCTTTCAGCTTATTGACCGCACAATCAAACGCCTCGCGACCGTCCTTGAAGGCCAAAGAGCCCACACCGCTACGGGCCCCATCCTGCTCCAGGTCTGCCAAACCCACGAACTCACCAAGGTGAGGCTCCAGGGTCAGCACCTCACCGCCCTGGGCGGCAAAGAGGGGCAGGTACTCGCGGAGACATCCGATGCCGTCGCCGGGAGGCACCACGCGGCCGTCGGCCAAAGCATCCTTAATGTGGCCATACTCCACGTAAGGCGCCAGCATCTCCCAGGCGGGCATGATCTCCTGGCCGCATTGAATGAAGTTGGCGGGATCGAATACCGCCTTCAGACGGGGGATAGCGCGGTGAAGCTTGAGACAACGGGCCGCATCCTCACCGTAAATGCCCTTCTCATTCTCGTGACAAGGGATGACGCCATACTCGTCGCAGATATCGCAGTAGATATTCAGACGGCGGCAGACCTCAGCGAAGCACTCCTCGGAGTCATCGGTGCCGTAAAAGGAAAAGAGACGGATGCGCTTAGCCTCGAAGATCTTGGCCAGCTCCATCATGTGTCGGAATTGCTCTGTGATGGGACCGAAATCGGCGTTGATATCGTGCTTACCCGCGGGGGAGCCAATGGACCAGACGCGGATACCGGCGGCATCCAGCTCGGACTTGAACTGCTTGGCGGCCTCAATGGACAGGTTAGCGATATTCGTGCCGTCCACGCCGCGGATCTCCAAGTAGGGGATGCCGTTCTCGGAGAGAGCCTTGATCTGACCCAAGCGGTCAGCATCCGCCTCATCGGCAAAAGCGCAAAGCTTGATATGTAACATATTAGCAGACATAGTGTTTCTCCTTATGGAATCAGGAATTCGTCAGGCAATCCTCAGCCTACCCGTATCATTCCTATTTGTTTGTCATTATAGCATAACCATCCTAATTTGTAAATAGGAAATCAAATTTTTTTGTTTTTTTTATGCATTTTTCAAAAAACAAATACACGAGCAGCACCCTCCTGCGCATTGGATTTTTCAAGAGCAAGCGCAAAAAAAGCATTCGCCGTTGGCGCTTTCGCGGCGAATGCTTGGGTCTTTCAGAGAGCTTACCGACGTTTATCCACCCATCAGGCGAATGGCGCGGTGTAGCCACGAGGCGGTATTGGCACGGGTCATCAGCGTACCTGCATGGGCGTTCCCATCGGGAGCCAGCAGGATTCCCAAAGCGCGCAAGGAGGTCAGGGCGTTTTCCGACCAAGCCGGCAAGCTATCCGCATCCGCAAAAGCCGTCACCGTATCCTCCGTAGCATAACCGATGATGTTGGAAAGAATGACCGCAGCCTCGGCACGAGTGATGGTCTCGTCGGGCTTCAGACAAAGCTGACCGTTGACGGTCTTTCCCGTTACGTACTTTTTCTGCACGGCATAGGAAACGTAGGGCTGCAAGGCCGTCGGGATCTCCCCCATATCTGCAAATTCCGCCGGGCTGGCCGAGGCAACCGTCTCTGCCGTGATCCCTGCCGCTTGCATGGCCGTGACCAGAAATTCTACGCGGGATATGCAGGCCTCGGGCTTGAAATAATCCTCTCCGCCTACGCGGGTGCCGTTCATAAGCCCCATCGCGGATACGGCCAGAATGGAGGCTCCGTCAGTGCGTCCCTCCAGGTCGGCGTAGCACATCGAGGCGGGGCGCTGGTTGATCGTAATGCTGACGGTGGCAGAAGTGCTGTAATTCCCGTAACGGTCATAAACCACGTAATCAAAGCTATCCTGCCCCGTATAGCCCGCATCCGGCGTATAGACGTAGGCACCCGTATGGCGGTCGGTCAAGGTGACCCGCCCGTGGGAGGCGTAACGGACGATCTCGTAGGTCAGCTCATCCCCCTCGGGATCGTAGGCCGAAATCGTAGACGCCACGGACATTCCCTTATAGGTGTCCACGTTCAGGGACACGACGGATGCCAGCGCGACGGTAGGGGTATAGTTGAGGCGGTCCAGCAGGCGCAACCGACAGGTCATGACGTAATCGCTCCCATTGACGGAGATCTTCATGGTTGCCTCGGATGGAGCCCGATCATCTGCCGCGGCAAAGGACAGAAGAGAGAGGCTCCCCGCCGAGATGACCTGCCCCTCGGAAGCCCCCACCGAGCCCACAAACAACGTCCCCTCGCCGGGAGCAGGCAGATCCTGCACCGTAATGTACTCCAAGGAGGAAAGATTCATGGCACGGCGAATATCCTCAGCGGTAAAGGAAATTTCGTTGCCGCAGAGCCCCGCAAAAATCAACTCCTCACGTGCGGCCATGACCCGAAGGCCATAGGAAACGGCTGGGGCGGTCTCTCGCTCCGGAAGGACAAGATTGCCCACGGAGGTGCTTCCGATGGGCTTGGTCGTGGATTCCGAGGTCTCCTTTTCGGAGATGGGAACCGTTCCCCACGGGCTCACTCCCTCGGCAAAGGCTGTCTGTACCAGGCAACCGAACAGAGCGGCTGACAGGATCATAACGGATAAAAGGCGGCCGCGGATTCCATGCCGCAGACGTACGGATTCTTGCTTCATACTGCTTCCCCCCTTAAGTTGGACTGGTGTATTGTATGAAGGAACCGGCGCAGATATACCCGTTGCTCCCCGTCCCCTCTTGACAAAAATGTGGAGGATCACCTTGATTTTTACGAAAAAATATGGTATAATTAATCCATCAAAAACCGAAAGGATCACCCTATGAAGCTCAAAACCGTATACGTTTGCACCGAGTGCGGCGCACAGTCCTCCAAGTGGCTGGGCAAATGCCCCCACTGCGGAAAATGGAATACTCTGACGGAGGAGGTTATCGACACCCAACCCGAGGTCTCCAAAGCACCCAAACGCGCTTCCATGACGGGCTCTGTCGGAGAAAACAAGGCCACCCGATTCGGAGATATGTCTCTCCCTGCCTACATCCGCACCGATACGGGTCTGTCCGAGCTGGATCGCGTGCTGGGCGGTGGATTGGTTACGGGCTCGGTGGTTCTTCTGTCGGGTGAGCCGGGTATCGGTAAATCCACCCTCCTTATGCAGATCTCGGATGTCCTCGGGCAAAACCGCAAGGTTCTGTACGTTTCCGGTGAGGAATCCGGAGGGCAGCTCAAGCTTCGTGCCAAGCGCTTGGGGGTCACGGGAGAGCATCTCTATATTCTGACCGAGACCAATTTGGAAAGCATTCTGACCGAGGCAGACGACGTGAAGCCCGACATCATGATTCTGGACTCCATCCAAACCATCTATTCCGACAAGGTAAATTCCGCTCCCGGCAGCGTGACTCAGGTGCGAGAGTGCGCTTTGACCTTCATCAACAAGGCCAAAAGCGAGGGAATTTCCATGCTCCTTGTGGGTCACGTCAACAAGGAGGGCGGGATTGCGGGTCCCAAGGTTTTGGAGCATATGGTGGATGCGGTTCTGTACTTTGAGGGAGAACGCCAACAGGCCTACCGCATCATCCGCGCCGTGAAGAACCGTTACGGCTCCACCAACGAGATCGGCGTATTTGAGATGACCGACCGAGGACTCGACGAGGTAACCAATCCCTCCGAGATGCTTCTGTCGGGGCGGCCCAAAAACGTATCGGGCAACTGCGCTCTCTGCACCATTGAAGGCACTCGTCCCCTCATTGCGGAAATTCAGGCTCTCGTTACCCCCACGGTCTTTCCCGCCCCCAGACGGACGGGCAACGGCGTGGAATACAACCGTATGTGCCTGATTCTGGCTGTATTGGAGAAGCGCTTGGGATTGAAGTTCTTCCAAAACGACGTATATATGAACGTCATCGGCGGTCTTTCCATCGGCGAGCCTGCCGCCGATCTGGCCATTGCCACAGCGCTCGTGTCCTCTCTCACCGATCGCGTGGTGCCCGATGATCTCATCGTCATCGGTGAATTGGGCTTGGCCGGTGAGTGCCGTGCCGTCACCAATCCCGAGCTACGGGTGCGTGAGGCCGCCCGTCTCGGCTTTAAACGCGCTATTGTTCCCTACCGCAACGTAGAAAAGCGCTCCATTGAAGTAGAGGGAATCCGAATCATTCCCGTGAAAAGCGTATATGAGGTCATCAAAGAATTGAAGGGAGAGTAGCCTCCTATGAAGAAAGCCATCGTCATCGGTTGTCCCGGGGCGGGTAAAACCACCTTTTCGGAAAAGCTCTGCCGGCAAACCGGGCTTCCTCTGTTCTATCTGGATGCCATTTGGCACAAGCCCGACCGAACCCACGTTTCACGCGAGGAATTCGACACCCGTCTGGCGGAGATTGGACGGCTGGATGCGTGGATCATCGATGGAAATTACAGCCGCACCCTGGAAACACGGATACGCATGTGCGACACGGTATTCCTGTTCGATCTGCCCGTGGAGGTCTGCCTCCGGGGCGCTACGGACAGGCTTGGGAAGGAACGCTATGACCTACCCTGGATCGACACACAGCTTGACCCACGGTTAAAGGCGGAGATTGAGGCGTTTCCCGAAAAAAATTTGCCTGATATCTACGCCCTGTTAAAAACTTACGGCACAGATAAGCGGATCGTCATTTTCAGGTCCCGCGAGGAATCCGACAGGTTTCTGCAGACACTCAATCTCTAAAGGACATCCCTAAATATTATGGGAACCTCTAAAAATTCATCGCATGGAGAATCGACGGAATCTTTTCCGTTTGCCCACGAAGTGGGCGCTTCACCAAAAATCCTTCGCGTAGACTCCACTACGCGCGCGGACTTTTGTTTCGTCTGACAAAAAATCTTCTCGCCGCCGAGCTCACTCGGCTCTCTCCGCACGCTGAATATTTAGAGGTCCCCTTATGCAAACGACGAAGCCGCCCGCTGGTAGCGGACGGCTTCGTCGTTTATTTTTTTCTCCCCTTACAACGGCACAAGCAGTCGCTCAGCTCGGCGGCGGTCAGCTTGATCAATATAGTATCCTCCCCTAAGCACTCGATACGACACCAAGGAATGCGGTATTGCTCGCTCTTGCCCAGGCTCAAAAAGCCGCATTCTCTGGGAATGATGAGGGCGGTGATGCGTCCATCCTCGGCGCAAAGCTCCACAGCGCAAGGATAGCCCAGCTTCCCGCCGTCACAGAGGTTGATCACCTCCATACAGGCAAGCTCGGTGGTGGTAATATGTCTCATAAGGATTCCCTTCCTTTCCATACGTTTGATGAATCATATGCAAGGGGCGGAAGGGATTATGCGGAAAAATTCAAGGATACCCGGATGCCCCCGCAGGGCTCTCCGTCACTTGGATACTCCGCCGAAAGCGGCCTTACCAATGGCCAATGCCGAGAGATACGCCGTCGGTGCCACCAGGGGCATGACCAGCGCCCACAGAGGGGAGAGCCCACCCACCAGAGCGGCGGCCAACGCGCCGACGTAGATCAACACCAGCGCCAGCGTTCCCAGAAAAACGGTGCTGTCCCGCTTGGGAAGCCGATCGGTACGAAAAACCACCAGCTGGAGTCCTACGGTGCAAAGAAGGCCAAAATACAGCAGATCTCCGCCAAATTCGACGTCGCAAAGTGCGGCGACTCCCGCAACCAGCCACGGCAGGATCGCACCTGCAACGGATGCCACGATCTCCGCGCGATTGAAGAAGGGAGACCGCAGGAGAGGAGCTTGCGGATCCCGACGGGGAGCCAGCGTTTGTTTCAAGGGCAATCCCAAAAAGGCCGTCAGAGCCAACAGATCGACCAACAAGCCCGACACCAGCAGGGCTGGCGCGGCTGAAATGGCCAAGCCCAGACACAGAGGCAGGATCGTCATCACCATACGCAGAATCTGAGAAAGGACGACAAAGCGCGCCGTATGATCAAGGGCGGCACGGAAGCCGTCCGCCGCCTGCAGAGCACGCAATACACCCAGCATACCGCCTCCCGCCTCTGAGCTACGGCGGATCACGACGTGGGCGGCGCGACGGCTTCGGTCGTTGGCATTTTTTCCGTTGGCGCCGCCGTCCGCATCCCCCGACGCGATTTCGGTTACCGAAAGGTCGCTCAAAAGTCTGCCTGACTCGGCCGCATCGTACAGAGACGGAGCGCAGGTAAAGGCCACGTCTGCTTCAGCCAAAAGAGAAACGTCCTCACCGTCCACCGATAGAACACCCACCGTGCGTCCTTCCCGCTTCAGATCCTCGATACACGTCCGTATGAACTCGGTGGTACACCCATCAAAGGCGCGGCATCCCGCCCGGATTCGGGATGCGGCATCGGAACGAGGCGCTCCATCGGAAGCGGGGCGATCCACAGGGAATTGCTCGGTCAAGCCGCAGGCATCCAGCACCCGCAGGTGCAGATCCGACGTATCCCGCAAAAAGGCCGTCACTCGGATCCCGGCTCCCTCCAGATTCTTTACGCATCCCAAGGTCTTACGGCTCACACGGGGCGCGTAGGTGATCATGCCGCGAACCTCAGTCTCCCCCTCGGCGTTGGTCAGCACGAACAGGACGTTGCTTCCCTGCCGTACAGCTTCCCGGTACGCCCGGTAGAGAGCGCTTTTCCATTCCCTTGTAAAGGGGCGGTTTACCCCCCCGTCGCGAATGAGGGAGCAGGTCTCCGCCTCCTCATAACGGTCTGTCAGACGAACGGTTACCCGTCGGCTTCCGCCCGCCGCAGGAAGCATACCGGAAACGCCCTCTCCTTGGGTACGGATCCCCTTGATTTTGACCTGCAAGGCCTCGAAATCGATATCCGCCCACCCGCAGAGAGCATCCAACAAGCTGATACGGGTATCGCCGTCCGACGAGGACATAGGCAGTGCGGCGATTCCCTGGCGGTACAGGTACAGGTATTGCGCCAGGTTCTTCACCTCGTCATCGGCATCGGGGCGGTCACAACGGTACAGGCTGTCTCCGATGCGCAATACCTCGGGCGTGCTTTCACCCGTATGCAGGGCAGCCGTTCCCACCAGCAAGAGATCCGTCATAGCGGTCAGCTTTTCCAGCGTTTCGTCCGATTTGATCTCGGCTGTGTTTTCCGCATCCCGATCCATAGCGGCGGCACGTCGGATGGCGGAGCCCAAATGGATGCCCCGAGCCAGCATATGCTCCGTCAGCATCAAGGTCGCAAGGGCCAACGCGGACAGGAAGATATCCAGGAATTCATACTTCCCGCCTACGGTGAAAATACCCACGGCGGTGAGCGGCACAACGAAGCAGAACAGGCACAGATTATATACCGACAGGATTCGTGAAATTTTCTTGAAATCCCCCACCCGTTTTCCCTGGTGAAGCGTGGGAATATAGCCGATCAAGCCGCCCAGGTGGGTCTCATTGCCCGTAGCAACCACAACGGCCGTGGCGCTTCCCTCCTCAACCATGCTTCCCGCATACGCCATGTTAACGGGAGAAAGGCGATGATTCATCTCCTCATCGGGGAATTGGTCGGCTCGCTTTTCCAAGCGAACGGCAGGACGGCAGGGATCGGAGGCATCCAGCTCGCGCTCCAGGACCACCAAACCGTCAGAGGAAATCAAACGGCAATCCGCCGGGACGATATCTCCCGAGCGGAGCAGGATCACGTCGCCTACCACGAGGCCGTCGGCGCTGATCCGACGGATCCGTCTCCCCCGCAGAACGCGGCAAAGAGGGGTATCGTAGGCCAGCATGGCGGCATCCGTTCGATCCGCGCGGTAGAGGAATCCGGCGCACAAGGCCGTATTGCCCAGGGTCAGAAGCAAGCAGAATACGCCCATACCCACACGGTCAAAGAACAGGGCAATGGCGGCAATGACCGCCATAAGCCATAAGGCGGGATCACGGACACACTGCCTTACGCATTCCGCATAGGTCCGGGGATTTTTCCGAAAAAGAGGGGACGTAATTTCGGTTTCCAAACGATGCTCGGCTTCCTTGGGAGACAACCCCTCGGTGGGATCCGTTCCCAGGGCCGAAAGAAGCTCGCGGACGTCCGAGCGGCTCGGATTCATGGATGTACGCGCCGTCCCGGCGCGGTTTTGTTCGGGGGATGGCATGAGACCTCCTTACACATCATGTGAAATAGTCCGATTCAAGGGAGCGCGGCCGCCTCACATACAGGCAACCTTGATCTCGCCGTTCTCCACATGAACCAGGATTTGGGACAAAGCATGGGTATAATCCGCGATCACCGCCTCGGCAATGGCATCCTCCACGTACCGTTGAATGTAGCGTCGCATATTACGGGCACCGTACTTGACCGAGTAGGACTTCTCCGCAATCAGCGCGGCAGCCTCATCGGTATAGCGCAGCGTCAGCGACTTTTCGGCCAATGCCTCCGCCAGCTCGCCCAGCATGATGCGGACGATGCGAGTAAAGTCCTCTCTGTCCAGCGCACGGAAGGTCACGATCTCGTCCACGCGGTTGATGAACTCGGGGCGCAGGAAGGTAGAAAGAGCCTTCATCGTAGCATCCTGCTCCCGCTCTGCCTCCGAGCCGCCGAAGCCGATGGAGCCCGTGGCTCTGTCCGAGCCGGCATTGGTGGTCATGACGATCACGGTATTTTCAAAATTCACAGTTTTGCCGTGGGCGTCGGTGAGGCGGCCGTCGTCCAGGATCTGGAGCATAATGTTCAGCACGTCGGGATGAGCCTTCTCGATTTCATCGAACAGCACCACCGAATAGGGCTTGCGGCGGATCTTTTCGGTGAGTTGTCCCGCATCGTCATAGCCCACGTAGCCGGGAGGCGAGCCGATGAGGCGGGAAACCGCCTCCTTCTCCATGAATTCAGACATATCCAGGCGGATAAGTGTCTCAGGAGAGTGGAACAAATCGTTAGCCAGGGTCTTGACCAGCTCGGTTTTACCCACGCCCGTAGGACCTGCAAAGATAAAGGAAACGGGCTTGCGCTTGGCGCTGACACCGGCACGGTTGCGCTTGACAGCGCGCGCCACGGCATTCACCGCCGCATCCTGTCCGACGATATGCTCCTTCAGGCGTGCTTCCAGCTTATCCACCTGCTCGAACTCGTTTTCGGTGATGGTGGTAGCGGGAATGCCCGTCCATACCTCGATGACCTCGGCCAACTCGGCGGCGGTGAGGGTAATGGCGGCGCAGTCGGGCTCCAAGGCGGTAAGCCGCTCCGAGAGCTTCAGCTCCTCGGCCTTAATGCCCGCCAGCTCCTCGTACTTCTTCTGCATGGCCTTTTCATCTCCGTCGGGAGCTTCCTGCATTTCCAACGCCTCTCTGCGGGTCTTGATGGCCAAAAGACGGTCGCGGATCTCGTAGGTCTCGTTGAGGGCTCCGCTGGACAAAGAAAGGTGGGAAGCGGCCTCGTCCAAAAGATCGATGGCCTTATCGGGGAGGTAGCGGTCAGTGATATAGCGCTCCGACATGGTCACAGCCTTTACCAGCGTTCCGTCGGGAATGACGATATTGTGATAGCTCTCGTAGTAATGCTTGATGCCCTTCAGCATTTCCACCGACTCGGCAATGGAGGGCTCCTCCACAGTAATGGGCTGGAAGCGGCGCTCCAGGGCGGTGTCCTTTTCGATGTACTTGCGGTACTCGGTCATGGTGGTGGCGCCGATGATCTGCACCTCGCCGCGCGAAAGAGCGGGCTTGAGGATATTGGCGGCATTCATGCTTCCCTCGGCGGCGCCGGTGCCCACAATATTATGCACCTCGTCGATGACCAGGATGACGTTGCCCTCGGATTGCACCTCGGACAGAAGCCCCAAAATACGGGACTCGAACTGGCCGCGGAACTGAGTTCCCGCCACCAGAGCCGTGAGATCCACCAGGTAGATCTCCTTATTTTTCAGCTTATAAGGAACCTCCCCCTTGGCCACGCGGATGGCCAGGGCCTCGGCGATGGCGGTCTTACCCACGCCGGGCTCGCCAATGAGGCAAGGATTATTCTTCTGCCGGCGGCAAAGTATCTGGATAGCCCGTCCAAGCTCTCGCTCCCGTCCCACGATGCGATCCAGCTTCCCGTGGCGAGCGGCCTCGGTAAGGTTCTTGCAGTAGGTGGTGAGGTACTTAAGCTGCTTACCCTCCCTGCCATTCTGCTTGGCTTGACCGCGACCTCCCTTGGGGGGTTCGCGTCTGGGAGCGGGATTGTTTTCCCCGGCCTTCATCTCGCCGAACAGAGCCGACAGGCTCTTTCCCAAATTGCCCATGGACTCGGCGTCCGCGCCGGAGATCCCCTCTCCGTTCTCACCGAACAGAGTTGGCATATCAATGGCGGGAGCGCCGCCGTCCTCCACACCGTCGCTCTCGGAGGGGGCGGCCATCATTTCGTTGATGGAGTCCTCCATTGAGGCAATCTGATCGGGGGTAATGCCCATCTGACCCGCCAGGCCGTCCAGCATATTATTGACGGGCAGCCCCACCTCCTTGGCGCACCGCATACACAGGCCCTCCGAGGTTCTCTGTCCGTTTTCCATTTTCGTTATAAAGACCACAGCGATCCGCTTGTGGCATCTTGCACACATAACCATATGATTCTTTCCTTTGCTTGGGATTGCGATTTGAGAAAAACTATTTTCTCATTATATATCATAGCACATTTTCGGGACGTTGTCAAGGGGGAAAGTGCAGGGATGGGGTGGGGCGGAGGCCTTAAATTCATTTTTTAGGAGTAGCCTTGACTTTTCGGATAAAACATGCTATAATGGGAAATGACCAAAAGCAATTCGCCTCTATCTACTCAAAATGAAAACGAGAAAATTGGGGTTATGTCGGAAGAAAGGGGATTCTATCGTGTCAAATATGCCAATTAAAAAACATCTTATGCCCTCTGATCAACGCGAATTGGTGCCAATTGCTATACCGTTTCTTCTTGGCATTATGGGTGTTACAGTAATCGTATGTTTGGCGACTGCCATTCAAGATCAAATCGGCATTGCGTATGTTATATCAGTTGGTCTTAGTATTCTGTGGGGGGGCTTTTTTCGAGCTGCTCTGCGGACGTTGAGATTAAGAGATGCAGAATATTGCTATGACAGCCAAAAAATTTTGAATGATTGTGGGAAATACAAATCCGACGTTGACGTGTCCCGCGTAATGTATGTGTGCGTGCTACACATACCTTTCGCCACTGGTAAAGGTTCGATAAAAATTGGGTATTATGTTTTATCGAATACCCCGATTGATGCATCGCTCATTGATGAGGACGCAAACGGAATGGCTTCTGTGGAAGCGATGATCAAAAGCGGCCTGGTCGTGCTCCCCGTTGAAAATGATACAAACTGCTTTATTCATTCAATACTTTGTAGTCAAGAAATCCCTGCTTTTCCGGATTTTTTGGTCAGCAATGGTACAAGTTTTCCCTCAACACATGAACATGAAACATAAATAATGAATCCGCAACCCCGTGTAGGGGAGGCTATCAGCCTCCCGTCATCTCAAAAGGCAAGGATATCGTGTTCTTTTGAAATTCGCGGGAGGCAGATAGCCTCCCCTACGCATAACGAAACACATTTGTAAAGCCTCCTCCTTATGGTTGCGGGGCCTTTTTTCTTCCCTCCCCCACTCACCTTCTCGGTTTCTATTGACATTTTCCGCGGTATATAGTATAATATAGGATGTATATTTATCTCTTACGCGCACAGCGCAGAAAGGACATATCATGACTTACGTAGTTTCCAACCTCCACGGACACCTGGAGGAATATAAGACCCTGCTTCAGACCATCAGCTTCAATGCCGACCGCGACGTGATGTACGTCCTGGGTGACATCGTGGACTACGGCCCTGATCCCATGGGCCTGGTGGAGGATATGAGCTACCGCCTCAACGTCTACCCCATCGCAGGCGAGCACGATTTCACCGCCGTCAAGATGCTGACGGGCTATGAGAAAATGCAGGCGGGCCAGACTCCCGACGAGAATTTCGTCTCGGATATGACCGAGTGGGTCCAGGACGGCGGCCGCACCACCCTGGAGGGCTACCGCGCCCTGGACAAGGATATGCAGGAGGGTGTCATCGACTATCTTTCGGATATGCCCCTCTACGAGGAGGTCACGGTGAACGGTAAGGACTACCTGCTCCTCCACCAGGGCATCTACGACTTCACCCCCGACCTGGAGCTGGATTGGCTGGAGCCCGAGGACTTCTTCTCGGAGTCCATCGACCCCACCGCCAAGTATTTCGAAGATAAGACCATCATCTGCGGCCACACCCCCACCTCCGAGGCCAACGGCGGGGCCGACCGCATCTTCTACGGCAACGGCACCATCTTCATGGACTGCGGTCTGGGCCGCGGCGGCCGTCTGGCCTGCCTGCGCCTGGAGGACGGAAAGGAATTTTATGTCTAACGCGAACAGAAAGCAATCCAAGCAAGACCGCCCCGAGGTGGTAACCCTCACGGTCCATGACCTCAACAACCTGGGCTGTGGCGTGGCGCGGATGCCCGATGGTGCCCCCGACGGGGGGCTGGTGGTCTTTATCAAGGGCGCGGTCACGGGAGACGTGGTGCGGGCGCAGATCATCAAGCGCACCAAATCCTTCTGCGTAGGAAGGCTCCAAGAAATCATCACCCCCTCCCCCATGCGGGCAGAGGAGGTCTTTTGCGGCGCTCCTGAGGCCTGCGGAGGGTGCGTCTATCGGCATATCCGCTACGAGGCGGAGCTTTCCTCCAAGCACGAGCGAGTCAAGCAGGCCTTTCGCCAAGCGGGGCTGTCCGACGTGGTCGTGCGCCCCGTGCTGGCCGTGACGCGGGACGGCCAGCCTGTGACGAAGGGCTATCGCAACAAGGGAATGTACCCCGTCAAGCAAGGAAAGAACGGGATGGAGGCGGGCTTCTTCGCCGCCAAGACCCACAAGGTCATTCCCTGCTTCGACTGCGCCCTCCAGCCTGATGCCTTCGGGGAGCTGGTCCGCGCGGTCTGCAAGCTCTGCGACAAGTACCGCGTCACCGCCTACGACGAGGAGACGGGCAAGGGCATGCTACGCCATATATACCTCCGCTCTGCCGCCGACGGAACGGTGCTTTTGACCCTGGTGGTCAAGGAACGGCTTTCGAAGCAGGCCTCCGAGGGCTTTGTCCACGAGCTGGTAGGGCGTTTCCCAAGACTTTGCGGCATTCTGCTTAACATCAACCGCGACAACACCAACGTGGTCTTGGGGGACAAATTCATCACCCTGTGGGGTAAGGACTACCTGGAGGACACCCTCTGCGGCAAGCGGCTCCGCCTGTCGGCCGGGTCCTTTTACCAGGTCAATCACGATGCCGCCGAGCTGCTCTACAACACCGCCGCCGACATGGCCGGCTTGACGGGCCGTGAGCATTTGGTGGATCTCTACTGCGGCGCGGGGAGCATCGGCCTGTCCATGTCTGACCGCGTGGCCGACGTGACGGGAATCGAGATCGTTCCCGAGGCGGTGGAATGCGCCAAGGTCAACGCCGCCCTGAACGGTCTGGAGTCCGACCGCGCCCGCTTCTTCTGCGGAGACGCCTCGGACGCCCATAAATTCCTGGCCGCCGCCGAGGAGGGCGGTGCGCCCGCCCCCGATATTGCGGTCATCGACCCGCCCCGCAAGGGCACCACCCGCGAGCTGATCTCCGAGATCGCCACACGGGACATCCGCCGCGTGGTCTACATCTCCTGCGAGCCCGAGACATTGGGTCGGGATTGTGCCGTGTTCCGGGAGTTCGGGTATGAGATCGGGGAGGTTCAGCCTGTGGATCTGTTTCCGAGGACAGGGCATGTCGAGAGTGTCGTTTGTCTAACAAGGAGGTGACACAATGAAAAGAATTATTTCTTCAAGTTTGCTTGATTTAATAATACTATCCTTTTGGTGTATTCTTTTTTTCGCATTTTCGATTATTGCTATCGGGTTTGAGATATTCGACTTGGTTGAGGAAAAAGGCATGGGATATTTGGCCTTTTGTGAGTTTCTTTTTCTTTCCTGCTTTTTCTTATGGTTTTTGAATAGATCAGCATGCGTGGTTTGGATCGAAGATGATGTTGTGAAACGTAAAGGATTGATATGCGGCTTTTATAAAGAATGTCCTATTGAATCCATTGGAAAAGTAAAGATTCAGTATGCTTGGCGTGAGGGCGATTTTGTGTATTTGATAGATAGTAGCATACATAAATTTCATCGCTTTAGGAAAGACAGTTATATTTGCTTTCGAAAAAGCAAAAGAAATCTTGCATTTCTGCGTACTTTTTGGTCGGGAGAGATTGAAAAGTGAGACTTTTGGCTTTACAACCCCCGTTTTTGGCACAAAAATATACCTGTTGACCTTATGACCCACGTCGAGAGTGTGGTGTGTCTCACGAGAAAATCAGGAGGAAATCAATGAAAGCATTAAGAATTATTCAAAGTATCGGATTTTTCGCTTTGTTTTTGGGATCGGTCTTTAATTTTGTAAATCGAATTGCAGAAAAACAAATTTTTGGTCTTGCAATCACGCTACCGCTGCTTGTAATTGCGCTTGTAGGCATAATTTGCGGCATCATTCTTATAATCAAAAACCGAAAAAAGTGAGACTTTTTGTACTTACACCCCCCGTTTTTGGCACAAAAATATACCTTTTGTACTCTTGACCCACGTCGAGTCGGTCGTGTGTCTCGAAAGGAGCTACAAAAGATAAAAAGAAACTTAAGGAAGTGCTTTTCGAGGGCCTGCTCGAAATCGTATTGACCTTAATATTCTTTGGCATAGGTGCTCTTATTGTCAGCGCATTCGGCATTAAATTGGACTCGCCAAACATTGATTTTGATTTGATTATTTTGCTCGGCATTCTTGTTCCTGTTGTCGTTTTTGGACTTGTATGCACATTCGTTCAATGGCTGAAAAAAATAATCAAAGGCAAACAAAAATAGACCTTATAACATATCGAAAGGAGCAGCGTCTTGAAAGAGGAAAAGAATATAATGGAAGCCATATTGGGAACCATCGCGAGTGCAGCTCGAGACGATACCTTCGTTCTGCCGCTTGCCTCTTGGCAAACCAACAATTCACAATCGGGCGAAATCAATGCTGCTTATATCGAGGAGATCAAGGCGTATCAAGCTGCTCCCGCTCCGCCTTGTCATAAGACTACCGCACACAAGCTCTTAAAGCGTTTTGCTCGCAAGGATTTTCACGAGTTCTGGACTACGCCTGTTCTCGAATACCTTCCTGCCGTCAGCGAGGGGACGATGAAGCTATGCGAAACGGTTTATCCGCACGATGAGGCAATATGCTATGCAAAAGAATTAATTGCAACACTTTCGGTTAAAGAATTGGCAAAGGATTTTCTCTACGGTGTCGCACGCAATGCGCCCGAATACAGAACCGCACTTGCTTGTTATTACTATATCAAAAATTTGCCTATCCACGAATTTGAGAAAAAATATGTCGGCTCGGTAGTCGGCAAAGACGGTGATTTTGAAGATAGATACAACGAAAATCGTTGCGAGATATGCGGATATCAGCACACCGTCAGCCGAGAACCCAAGATGCAATTTTGGCACATCAATATGGATATGGCAAGCTTTTACTTGAATGGACGAATGGGGCGATCCTCGCTCAACACAGCCATGATCTTTTTAGAAGAATATAAAGGGTTGCCCCGTCCCGAGCATGCTACGAGTGATTATGAGCATTTCATGAAAATTATCGATGTAATCGAAAATTCACCGTCAAATATGACCTCGGGAAAGCTTCGCCGTGAATTAAAGCAATCGGGACTACTCCAAATGACCCTTGATCAAATAGAGTTATTTATTAACACTCTCGGATATTTGGACATTCTTCATTCTGATGATTCGCACGGTATGATCTATGCTCACACCCCCGAAAGAGATATGCTGTACCCCCTTAGCGACAGGGGCTATGCCGAGCATCCTGTAAACCGTTGGACGCGCAAATGCGGTATTGACTATGATAGTATTTCGATGCTTTTCGACGGGATTTACGAGTAAAATATCCCTTTTAACCACGTCGCGCACCTTCGACATGCAAACCGCGCCTGCGGGCGCATAACCACAAATTCCCGAGGAGGTCAACATGAACCCTACCCCCCACTACGATATCGCCGTCTGCGGAGGAGGCTTTGCGGGCATTGCCGCCGCCCTGTCCGCCGCAAGAGAGGGCCGCCGCGTCATCCTGTTTGAAAAAGAATACCTGCTGGGCGGTCTTGGTACCGCCGGTTTGGTGACCGTTTATCTGCCCCTGTGCGACGGGTGCGGCCATCAGGTCTCCTTCGGCATCGCTGAAGAGCTTCTGCGGCTCTCCATCACCTACGGCGCCGACGCCATGTACCCCGGCAACTGGCTGGATAGCGACGGCCCCCGCGGCATCGACCACCACCGTTTCATGGTACAGTATAACCCCCACATCTTCGCCATTCTGGCCGAAAAGCTCCTGACCGAAAGCGGCGTAGATATTCTCTACGGAAGCTACGTGGTGGGCACCGCAGTGGAGGATGGCCGCATTACGACCCTCTACGTGGAAAACAAGTCAGGCCGCACCGCCTACCGCATCCGCGCCGTGGTGGATGCCACGGGGGATGCGGATATCGCCCAATTTGCGGGTGCGCCCACCGCCGTTTTCGGTCGGGGAAACATCCTCGCGGGATGGTACTACTACACCGACGAAGGCGGCAACAAGCTCCAAATGCTGGGTGCGGCGGACAATTTCCAAGAACCGCCCGCCGGTACGCGCTACACGGGGCTGGACGGAGCAGAAATCTCCGACATGGTACGCGCATCCCACGAAATGACCCTGCGGCACTACCTGCAAAAGAAGGAGCAGAACCCGTCCGCCTCCCTCTCCACCATCGCCTCCATCCCCCAGCTCCGCATGACCCGCCGCATCGTGGGCGAGCACGAGATGACCGAGGGCGACGACCACGCCTGCTTTGCGGATTCCGTGGGCATGGTGGGCAACTGGAAGCGGCGAGGCCCCGTCTACGAGATCCCCTTCCGCGCCCTGTACAGTAAGAAAGTCAAAAACCTCATCACCGCGGGGCGGTGTATCTCCACCGACGATACGATGTGGGACGTTATGCGGGTGATTCCCTGCTGTGCCGTCACGGGTCAAGCGGCAGGGACGGCGGCGGCGTTGAGTGAGGATTTTTCGACGCTGAATGTGAAGGAACTGCAAGCCGTCCTGCAAAATCGCGGGGTGGTTTTGCATGAGAGTGAGATTTTGGGGTGAGTCCTCGGCAGAAATACGACAAACAGGAGTTTTTCATGAAAAATCAGCACCCACCGGACGACAACACCGTCCGCGTCATCAAGATCGGGCAGGACGCCATTTTGGAATTGATTTACAGGAACCTCTAAAAATTCCCCATCTATTGCAATAACCAACAAAAAATGATATAATAGAGGCAGAACAAGGTAGGATAACTGTACCCTTTTGCGGGAAACGCCCGCAATCTTGAGGCTTCCGCCCCCAACATATACATAAAATTTGAGGCAGGAATGCGATCCGCCGCTCTGATTTCATTTCTCGCTGTTGAATCGCAGAATTCGATGTTGGGAACTAATTTTTAGAGGTTCCCACAAATGATTTTTAAATTGGAGAAAGTAAATGCGTACTGTTTTCGAAACTCAAATCACCCACACTACAAATTGGGTTATGTTAATTTTTTCTTTGATTTTTTTAGTGTTCGGTGTTTGTTTGTTGAAGCGTCGATTTGCTACATACGAAAAAATTACCCAATTATTTAGTAGTATACTTTTTATTATCATAGGAGTAATTGGATTGGTTTTGTTCGTTTGTCTGCAATATTTTGAATTGCCAACTCCGCAATTGATAACAGCAGCTGTTTTTCTTCTGTTGTTACCACTGATAGCTTTTTTTGATACAAATGAACCTATTCGTTTTTTTGACTTTTTTAAGTCAGATAATATACTTGCTTTGATCCTTTGCATAATTTGTACCTATGGTGCTTGCATGGTTGCTGATACTATGGTTTATGATCTGAAACTTAGATGCTTTCTTGTTGATTCTTATCGCACAGGAAACGCACTAACTGTTAAAGGAAAAGTTGAAGAGTTTCATCCAATGCCCGAAACGCTTCATGATACAGAGTCCTTTTCAATTAATGGTATTGAATTTTCCTATAACAATCATAATGAAGAGTATTATTATTCAAAATGTGCATTTGATGGAGGGTATATTAAAAAGAATGGTCAAGAAGTGGAACTGTGGTATGTGGAGTACGATGGGGTTAATTATATTGTGCGTATTGATATAAATTAAGGGAACCTCTAAAAATTCATCGCATGGAGAATCGACGGAATCTTTTCCGTTTGCCCACGAAGTGGGCGCTTCACCAAAAATCCTTCGCGTAGACTCCACTACTCGCGCGGACTTTTGTTGCGTCTGACAAAAAACTTCTCGCCGCCGAGCTCGCTCGGCTCTCACCGCACGCTGAATATGTAGAGGTCCCCATATGAAATTTGAGGCAGGAATGCGATTCGCCGCTCTGATTTCATTTCTCGCTATTGAATCGCAGAATTTAATGCTGGGAACTAATTTTTAGAGGTTCCCACAAAAAATACGAAAGGACCCCACCATGCTTCCCTGCCCTTACGCCAAAAAATGCGGAGGTTGCTCCCTGCAAAACCTCCCCTACGAGGAACAGCTCCACCTCAAGCAAGCCAAGCTCATAGGTCTCCTCGGCCGTTTTGGCCGCGTGGAGGAGATCATCGGCATGGATGACCCCACCCACTACCGAGGTAAAATACAGGCCGCCTTCAAATCCAAGAGCGGCAAGGTGATCTCAGGGGTCTACCAGTCGGCCTCCCGCCGCATCGTGGAGGTGGAGGACTGTATGCTGGAGGACGCCTGCGCCGCCCCCATCCTGGCCACCATCCGCAAGCTCTGCGCCTCCATGAAGATCAAACCCTACGACCTGGAATCGGGACAGGGCTTTTTGCGGCACGTCCTCATACGAAAGGGCTTTGTCAGCGGGGAGATCATGGTGGTGCTGGTTACCGCCAAGGGGGAGTTCCGCTCCGAGCGCTCCTTTGTCAACGAGCTGATCCGCCGTCACCCCGAGATCACCACGGTGGTGCGCAACATCAATCCCACCGATACCGCCCTGTTCCTCGGTAACGAGAGCCACGTCCTCCACGGGGAGGGCTTCATCACCGACCGACTCTGCGGGCTGGATTTCCGCATCAGCCCCCGCTCCTTCTACCAAGTCAACCCCGTCCAGACCGAAATTCTGTACGGAAAGGCCAAGGAATTCGCCGCCCTGACGGGTAAGGAGACGGTCATCGACGCCTACTGCGGCACCGGCACCATCGGACTGACCATGGCCTCCTCGGCCAAGGCGATCATCGGCGTGGAGGTCAACCGCGACGCGGTGACAGACGCTATGGACAACGCCCGGCGCAACGGCATTGCGAACGCAACCTTCCACGCCGCCGACGCGGGACAGTTCATGGAGGCCATGGCCGCCAAGGGGCAGACCGCCGACGTGGTGGTCACCGATCCGCCCCGCGCGGGCTGCAGCGGCAAGTTCCTCCACAGCCTCCTGAAGCTGGCACCCGCCCGCGTGGTCTACGTCTCCTGCAACCCCGAGACGTTGGCGCGGGATCTGTTTACGCTGACCAAAGGGGGATATAAGGTGAAGAAGATCCAGCCCGTGGATATGTTCCCCTGGACGGGGCACGTCGAGACGGTATGTTTATTGTCCAAACTTAATGCGAAGCAACATATCGAGATTAACTTGAATATGGACGAGTTGGATTTGACCGATGCGGAAAAGAAAGCCACATACCAGGAAATCAAGGATTATGTGTTGGAACACAGCGGCTTGAAAGTCAGTAGTTTGTATATCGCACAGGTAAAACAGAAGTGCGGTATTATTGAGCGTGAGAACTACAATAAGCCGAAGTCTGAGGACGCTAAACAGCCGCAATGCCCGCCGGATAAAGAGAAAGCAATCAAGGAAGCACTACAACACTTTGGAATGCTTTGATATAGAATAAAACAGTATGGCAAGAATATCTAGGGAGACGAGAGAAATCGGAAGGAAATTGATCGAGGGGGACGGTAAATCCGTCCCCCAAATGGTATTTAGGCCGTGTTGAAAATGTTCATCTATTCACATAATAGATGAACATCCCGTAAAACATTATATCACACCAACCTTGTGTTTGTCAATGATTTGTAAACTTTTTGTGTTTTTGCTTCCAAATTCGTTCTATTATGGACTTATAAATGAACATAAGGGGGGATTTTGTTCATCTATTATGTGAATAGATGAACAAAATTCAAGGTGTTTTTTCATTTATGGAATTGGACAACAGGAACATTTTTTCTAATCATGACAAGGATTTTTTTAAATTCAGAAAATCAAAAAGTCATTTCCCTGAAATCAAGTCAATAATAACACAGAGGCGCAAAATGTGCCATAAATCATCGATTATCCCAAATTGTTGACTTTTGGAATTCTTTGTGCTATAATGACCCTATCAATCAAGAATGTGGGGGATTATCGTGTTACTTTTTCTATATACACTGGTCGATCCGGAAGATCATCCGAAAATCGAGTTCATCTACTGGACGTATCATGATGATATGGTACGTTTGGCAATGGCTAAGCTAAAACTTGCAAATGTGCCCAACTACGATATTGATGCAGAGGATGTTGTTCAAAATGCCTATATCAAGATTTCGAAGTATATTAAAAAAATCAATATTCAGGTGCAACATACGGAATTAAGAGCATATCTTTTATCCATAGTATCCAATGAAGCTGCTGATTATCTGAAAGGGAATACGCCTGTTGAAGACATCGACGAGTATGCCGATAAGTTATATGACACGGAGTTTATTGATTCGTTGCAGATAAACGACGAGTA
>SVRS01000009.1 GCA_015064695.1 Oscillospiraceae bacterium
ATGCTCGGAGGAGTAGTTCTCCCAGACCGTTCCGGTGGTGTTGAACACCTTCACAGCGTTGTCCAGATGGTTACAGGCGATCTCATGGGCCAGAGCGTGGTAACCCACCTTGTTCAGACCCTTGAGCACCATGTAGTTGGTGGGTGCCCAGACCGAGCCCTTCCAGTAGTGACCGTCCTCGTGGTAATCGGGATGATCGGCGGACAGGGTGGGAACACGGTGGGGACGCTTGAACTCCTTGGGGTTCTCCAGGTGAGCGATGAAGCGGGGGAGTCTTTCTGCGGGGACGATATCGGCCAACAGGGACCAGTAGGCACCGATGGACTTGACGCCCGACAGGCCGCTCCGCCACATATCGAAGTAGAAGGCATCCTCCTCACTCCACAGCTTTTCGTTGATCAGAGCAGTGAGCATTTCCACTTCCTCGGCGAGCCACCGGGTGTCCTCCTCGTGACCGAGGATCTTGCCCATCTCCATGAGGACCTTACCGCTCATGACCATCTGAATGCAGGCATCCACCCAGATGCCATGGCCGTGGGATTGGCTTTCGTCGTAGCCCGCCTCCACGCGGGGCTGGTTGTCCATGCCGCAGGCCAGGCCCGTGGACCAGTACGCGCCGTCCCGCCAGGTACGGTTGAGCTGAAGCCACTTGTGGTAGGCCAGGAGAGGGTAGAATACTCTCTCCAGACGGTCTCTGTCGCCCGTGAGCTGGAAGTATTCCCACTCGCACCAGGGCATGATGTTGGGACCCGTGGAGGAGGGGTCGTCACGGTGCCACATCTCGCCCGCCTGGTCCTCGCAGATCTCGCGGCAGATGAAGCCGTCCTTGTGCTGGTGGGAGTACATATTGTCCAGGGTCTGCTGGAAGTTGAACACGTGGGCGCCGTAGCGGCCGAACATGACGATGAAGGAGGAATCCCACATGAACAGGTAGCCGTTGAAGGCGGTGTCGATGAAATTGGAGACAAATCCCGCTTCGGCGTTGGGCCTGCGGAGGTTGCGGAAGGCGATCTCCCAAACCTTATTGTAGCAGGCGATGGCATCCTCGTGTCCGGGCCAGACAGGCTTGGGAAGCTGGTCCTTGGACTCGGCGTAGGTGGGCAAGGGCTTATCCTCAACGGGCATGGTGAGGAAGGGATTCTTTGCTACATAGGGGTTATGGACGTAAACGAGAGAGTCGTTGACAAGATAATGTTTTCCCATGATTGATACTCCTTTGGAACAATTTTGGGTTGATCAAGCGAATACGCAACGGTTATCCGATCACCTTCTCCCCGCCGTTCCAGATCACCCGGACCTTGACGGGGGAGTCACACTTGACGGTGATCACGGGCTCGGCGGAGGCATCCTCACGGGCCTCGCAGATGAGGTCTACGAAGCGGCCGCCGAAGGGATACTGCTCAATACCGTGCTTTTCGGTGAGGTTGACACGCCATACGATCTCGTCGTTATTGGCATCGGACTTAATACCGAAGACGTACTCGAACATGATTGCCACGGGGATAATACCCGTCCAGCCCACGAAGTCGGGTCTTGCCCAGCCTTCCTTGGGGTATTCGGGGGCGTAGTTCTCCCAAACAGTCCCCGTTGCGTTAAAGACCTTGACCACGTTATCCAGGGTATTGCAGCCGATGTCGAAGGCCAGGTCGTGATAGCCTACGCGATCCAAGCCCTTCAGCACCATGTAGTTGGTGGGGGCCCAAACGCCGCCCTTCCAGTAACCGCCGCGGTCCTCGTACAAGGGATGGTCTGCCGAGAGAGTGGGCACACGGTGGGCGCGCTTGAACTCCTTGGGGTTATCCAGGTGAGCGATGAAGCGGGGCAGGCGCTCGGCAGGGACGATGTCGGCAAGCAGGGACCAGTAGGCACCTACGGACTTAACACCGGTGAGGCCCGTACGCCACATATCGTAGTAGTAGGCATCCTCCTCGCACCAGAGCTTATCGTTGAGGACCGAGGTGAGCATCTTGACCTCCTCGGCAAGCCACTCGGTATCCTCCTCGTGACCCAGGACCTTGCCCATCTCGATGAGGAGCTTGCCGCTGATGACCATCTGGAAGCAGGCGTCCACCCAAATGCTATGGCCGTGGGAAAGATGCTCGCTATAGATCTTGGTATCTACGCGGGGCTGGTTATCCATGCCGCAGGCAAAGCCCGTGGACCAGTAACTGCCGTCCTGCCAGGTGCGGTTGAGCTGGAGCCACTTATGGTAGCCGAGAAGGGGATAGAACACCTTCTCCAGGCGCTCCTTATCACCCGTGAGCTGATAGTACTCCCACTCGCACCAGGGCATGATGTTGGGACCTGTGGAGTTGGGATCATCCCGCTCCCACTGGTCACCGGGGGTGAACTCGCCGATTTCACGGCAGATGAAGCCGTCCCTGTGCTGGGTGGAGTAGAAGTTATCCAGAGTCTTCTGGAAATTGAAGATGTGGGAGGCGTAGCGGCCGAACAGGACGATGAAGGAGGAATCCCACATGAAGAGGTTCCCATTGAAGGCGGTATCGATGAAGTTGGACACGAAGCCGGAGCCGGGCTGGGGCTGACGGAGGTTTTTAAAGGCGATCTGCCAAACCTTGTCGTAGCAGGCGATGGCATCGTCGTGACCCTCCCACAGAGGCTTGGGGAGGCGATCCTTGGACTCCTCGTAGGTGGGGAGGGGGGCATCCTCGGGCTCCATAGTGAGGAAGGGGTTTTTCTTTACGAACTCATTGGGAACGCTCCAGGGATCGGAGGGGTTTCGCGGGAAGTAATGTTGCGCCATAATTATGACCATTGCTTTCGCTTAGCGAAAGCATCCTTTCTTGCGGAATTGGGAGGGCTGGCTTTGCGTAGCGAAATCGCCATCGCTCCGATGGCGAAGGCCACAAAACGCTGTTTGAAGGATTTATCCTTCAAGCCTGTTCTCCTTTGTCATGAAATTCAGATTCGTGATTGAAAATGCAGTCGTGCGGGGCTGATACGAAAGCAGGTATGAAGGCCGTTTTTATGCGCGAAGAGCCTGATCCAGATCAGCGAGAATGTCCTCAATGTTCTCGATACCGATCGATAGTCTGACCTGCTCGGGCTTGACGCCGCAGGCGGTGAGCTGCTCGTCGGTGAGCTGACGGTGGGTTGTGGAGGCAGGATGAAGAGCGCAGGAGCGAGCGTCGGCTACGTGGACTACGATGTTCATGAGCTTCAGGTTATTCAGGAACCTACAAGCCGCCTCGCGACCGCCCTTGATGCCCACGGAAATCACGCCGCAGGCGCCCTTGGGGAGGTACTTTTTGGCCAGATCGTACTGGGCGTTCCCTTCCAGCAGAGGGTAGTCCACCCAATCCACGCATTCGTGGGATTCCAGGAACTTGGCCACGGCCAGGGCGTTGGCGCAGTGGCGCTCCATACGGAGGGCCAGGGTCTCCAGGCCCAGGTTGAGCAGGAAGGCGGCCATGGGGGACATGGTGTTACCCATATCGCGGAGCATCTGGACGCGGGCCTTGGTGACGTAGGCCGCGGGACCGAAGGACTCGGTATAGACCACGCCGTGGTAGGAATCGTCGGGGGTGGTCAGCTCGGGGTAGCGGCCGTCCACGGACCAGTCGAACTTACCGCTGTCCACGATACAGCCGCCCACCACGGTGGCGTGGCCATCCATGTACTTGGTGGTGGAGTGGGTGACGATGTCACAGCCGAACTCAAAGGGACGGCAGAGGACGGGGGTGGCAAAAGTGTTATCCACCACCAGGGGCATACCGTGCTTATGAGCCAGCTTGGCATAGCGCTCGATATCAAAGACCACCAGGGCAGGATTGGCCACGGTCTCGCCGAAGATCATGCGGGTATTCTCGTCCATCATGGCCTCGATCTCCTCGTCGGTCATGTCGGGGGTGGCGAAGCGGACCTCAATGCCCATCTTTTTGAGGGTGACGGCAAAGAGGTTGACGGTACCGCCGTAGATGGAGGCCAGGGAGATGATGTTCTGCCCTGCCGAGGTGATGTTGAGGACGGCGGTGAGGTTGGCGGCCTGTCCCGAGGACACCAGCATTGCCCCCACGCCGCCTTCCATCTCAGCGATCTTGGCCTCTACACAGGCCAGGGTGGGGTTGGAGATGCGGGAGTACATATGGCCGTCGGCCTTGAGGTCAAAAAGGTCACCCAAATGCTCGGCGGAGTCGTACTTATAGGTCGTGCTCTGGTAGATGGGCAGGGTGCGGGGCTCGCCGTTTTCGGGCTTATAGCCGCCCTGGACGCAAAGGGTTTCGAGTTTGTAGTTGGACATGGTTTTTATTCTCCTGTATGTTTTTTAGGGAGCCTCTACATATTCAGCGTGCGGAGAGAGCCGAATGAGCTCGGCGGCGAGAAGATTTTTCGTCAGACGCAACAAAAATCCGCGCGCAAAGTTTATCCTCTGCGAAGGGTTTTTGGTGAAGCGCCCACTTCGTGGGCAAACGGAAAAGATTCCGCCGATTCTTCGTGCGATGAATTTTTAGAGGTTCCCATCTTTTTTATGATTTTTTCTCCGTCTCCGAGGGTACACATTCCGGGCTCACCCACGGAAGTCCCAATCTGCCGCAATGACGGAACACCTGCTCTCCTTGGGTCTGCACCCCGTCGGCGGTGAGAGATACCAGCGAGATACACCCTGCAAAGCAGGAGTTGGGCAGGTGGGCAACGGTGTCGGGCAGGGTGACGGTGTGGAGGGATACGCAATCCATGAAGGCCTGGAACCCCAGGGTGGTCAGTTCCTTGCCTCCTGCGAAGGAGGTCAGACGGACACAGCCGCGGAAGGCATCGGCTCCCACGGAGGTCACAGAGTCCGGCAGGGTCATGACCGCAAGTCCCTCACAGCCGTAGAAGGCGCGGCGGCCGATGGCGGTCGCGTCCGAGGGCAGGTTGATCTCTCGAACCGACCAGCACTCAAAGAAGGCGTTGGCAGGAATGTCTCCGCCCCCCTCCAGAATCGTCACGGAAATAAGCGAGGCCGGGATAAAGCCTTGGGTATGGGCATAATCCGATGCACCGAACAGAAAGCCCACGTGCGCCGTGTTCTGCTCTGCTTCCTCCTTCACGCGGCTACCGCCCACAAAGGGGAGCACGAGGTTCTCCAGATTGCGGCATCCCTCCAGCATGGCAAAGCCCAGGGTCTCCACCGTGGCGGGGAATCGAAGCTCCAAAAGCGACTCGCAACCGATGAACGCACCCCAGCCAACGGTTTTCAGCGAGGTCTCCCCCATCGTGATATAAGCCAGGGAGTCGCAGGCGTAGAAGGCATAGTCACCGATTTGAGTCAAGGTTTCGGGCAGAGATACGATTTGCAGGCCGCGGCAGGCGTAAAAGGCATAATCGGGGATCTGCTCGCCGGCCGTCAGCACCAGGTTCTTCAGATTCAGGGGTACCGCAGAGCCGTTGGCTTCGTGGGTCTGCGCACCGAACAACGCACCAAAGTAGGGCGCACCCTCGCAGGTAAAAACGGGAGTTCGGAGAGAGGACAGACTCTTACATCCCTTGAAGGCGCCCTTCCCGATGGACGTCACCGAATCGGGAATCGATATACCCTTCAAGGATACCCGATCCGCAAATGCGCCCTCGCCGATGGCTGTAACGGGCTTACCGTCCACGGTATCGGGGATAACCACCACAACGTCTCCTCCCGTATAGCCCGTAACGGTTACGCCGGATTCCGTGGTCTCATAGGTGAAATCCCCCTCGGGAGCAGGCGTTGCCACCGAGAACAGCTCCTTCAGCTTGTCGGTATAGGTGGTCAAGTCCGTGAAGGTTCGCTCGTCGGGCTGATCGGGCACCGAGATTGGGGGGATGGTCACGATCTCAAAGGTGTCCTTCCCCTCCCCATTGGAGGACGGGCCTCCGCAAGCCGACAACGGAAGCGTCAAAAGCAGCAGTGCGGCCGCCGATGCCGCCAAAATATTCCTTTTTCTCATAATCTATTTACTCTCCATTCCGCCGCCCGCGGGCGACACAGATGCTCTTTGAGCCCTCTGTCGGAATTCCTATAAAGGGCAAATTCGCTTTTCCGCAGAGAGAGGGACACAAATATACATACATATTTGATTATACCATAAATGCGATCATTTTGCAATAGGACGAGCAGAAAAAAAGCGGGCTCTCACCAAAAAAACGCGCAAGCATCACCCAACCGGGCAACGCATGCGCGTCCTTTCAGTTCGCTTTATACCAAACCGCCCCGGTCGTACCCAGTACGGCAACGGCGGCAATCGTGGACATTGGGGTTCTATGTTCAACTGTATCACAAACCGCATTAGGCTGTGCGGACATCAGCACCCTTATCTGTAATTCGATAAAGCATTCCCCCGCCGGGGGATAGGGTAGGATTTTCGCGGGGCCTTACTTCGCGTAATCGGTAGCGCGGCTCTCGCGGATGAGGTTGATCTTGATCTGGCCGGGGTACTTGACCTCCTCCTGGATCTTTTCAGCCATCTGACGGGCGATGAGAGGCATTTCCTCGTCATGCACTGCGTCGGGCTTGACCATCACGCGGAGCTCTCGTCCCGCCTGAATGGCAAAGGCTTTTTCGATTCCGGTGAAGCCCTCGGCGATCTCCTCCAGCTTCTCCAGACGCTTGATGTAGTTCTCCATATCCTCGCGGCGCGCACCGGGGCGAGCGGCGGAGATGGCGTCAGCAGCCTGCACCAGCACGGCAATGACGCTTTGGGGCTCTACGTCTCCGTGGTGCGCCTCGATGGCGTGTACCACGTCTCGGTTCTCCTTGTACTTTTTGGCGGCGTTCACGCCGATCTGCACGTGCGAGCCCTCCACATCGTAGGGGAAAGCCTTACCGATATCGTGCAGAAGACCCGCTCTGCGAGCCAGCACGGGATCCACGCCCAGCTCCTCAGCCATAATGCCCGCCAGGATGGCGACCTCTACTGAGTGCTGCAGCACGTTCTGACCGTAGCTCGTGCGGTAACGAAGACGTCCCAGCAAACGAACCAGATCAGGATTGATACCATGGATATTGACCTCAAACGTGGCTCTCTCGCCGGCCTGCTTAATGGCGGCATCCACGTCCTTCTTAGCCTTTTCCACCATTTCCTCAATGCGGGTAGGATGGATACGGCCGTCCGAAATGAGCTTTTCCAGCGCCAGTCTCGCCACCTCGCGGCGGATGGGATCGAAGCCGGAAATGGTGATGACCTCAGGGGTATCGTCAATGATCAGCTCGACACCCGTCAGGGTTTCCAGCTTCTGAATGTTTCGGCCCTCTCGGCCGATGATGCGTCCCTTCATTTCCTCGCTGGGCAATGCCACCGAAGAAATCGTGGACTCGGCTACGAAGTCGCCTGCGCAACGCTGGATCGCCAGCGCCATGATCCGGCAAGCCTTCTCGTTGGCCTCGTCGCGGTACTGCTCCTCCAGCTCCACAATGCGCTGTGCCTGCTCGTGTCGGATCTCATCCTCCAGATTGGCCACCAGCTCTGCCTTAGCCTGCTCGGCGGTATACCCCGAAACGCGCTCCAACGTACGCTGATGCTCTGCCAGAGTCTCGCTGATCTGCTCACGCACGGCTTCGCATTCCTTGAGCTTTCGGTCCAGCTGCTCGTTCTTCTTGTCCAGTTGCTCGCTCTTTCGATCCAGATTCTCCTCTTTCTTAGAAAGACGTGTCTCCGTGCGGGATACCTCCGAGCGGCGCTCCTTGATCTCCTGCTCCATATCGTTTTTCTGGCGCATGATCTCTTCCTTAGCGGAAAGAAGGGCTTCCTTCTTAATGGATTCAGCCTGCTTTTCGCCTTCCTCGACCAGCTCCTTCGCCTTCTGCTCAGCCGTGCCGATCTTTGCCTCGGCTACGTGCTTACGGTACAGAAGACCGATCAAGCCACCGAGAGCCAAGCAAACCACGCCCGTGATCACCACGATTAAAATTTCAATCGGACCCATGTCTATACACCTCCTTTTTCAAAATAAATAGTAAAACCCCGCCTGCACCGTAGGAACAGGCGAGGTCAACCTATATTATACACAAATTCCTGCAACTTGTCAAGAGAATTTATGGCTTTACATCACTAAAATCTCATTTTTTTGCAAAAATCACAGGCTTTGCGGGGGCAAGCGGCTCGGGCTCACACCAAGCCGGTCATTGGATCTCCGCAAGGAGCAATCCGCCGCCCAGCGGAACTGTTACGATGGCTCCTGCGGAGGTCCTGATCTCGGTATTATACTGCAAGGGAATCCGCTCAAGCTCAACGCCATCGGCGCTCTGCACTACCGCAGAAACACCCTCTGCCGGGAGCGAAACGGCCAAAATCTGCACCTTGCCGGTCTCCCCCACCCGTATGGACAGTGTGTGTCCGTCGGCCGATGCGTCGGGAGTGGGGAACACCGTCGTGCCCCGTCCGTCCTGAAGCAGCATCAAATTAAAGCGGGGAATGAAATACTCGTCCAGCCACAGCGCATCGGACACCTGGAAATCGGCACCGGCGGAAAACTCCGAAACCGTGATCCAGTTCGTCTGCGCCGCGGTCAAGGTCACGCGGAAATACCGCGCCTCCACGTCCAGGGTCATGCTCACCTCGGGGGAACAGACGTCGCCCAGCTTGGTCCAGACGGAGCCGTCGGCGGAATAGCTCAATTCACCGTTCTGAACGTAATCGGTCTCACCCGTCACCGAGCGGGCCCGGAAGAGAATGGAGGACACGCGCATGACTGCACCAAGATCCAGTTGGAAGTAGTCTCCTTCACGGCCTCCGGAGGAGGACCAGAAGTAGGTTCCCTCCATGCCGTCGCAGGCCAGATTCGGGAGATAGTTGTCGTACGCAGACAGATTGGACGTAAACGTAGGCAGGGCAACGGAGGGTGTCTCGCCGCCGAAGCCGCACAACTCATCCAACCGAGTCTGAAGCGTATTCAGGAACACCGTCAAGACCTTCTCGGAAACCAGGCGGGCATTATGCCGGATCGAGGCTTCGGCATCCTTATAGGTGCCCAGCAGAGCCAGGATCTCGTTCAGCGGCTTCCCTTCCTCGTAAGCGGTCTCCATGTCCAGGTAGGCCATACCCATAACACCGTAGGCGCGGTATTTGAATACCCAATCGGCGATATCGTTGTAAATGGCTTGGTTCTCCATACGGGCTAAGAGGTCAGCGTTCGCCACCATCTGCTCAAAATAGGCGCGCAAAGCGGCGGTGGATTCCTCGGAGCGATTGTTTTTATAGGCGTTCAGCAGGGACTTCAGCGCCGTGCTGTCGATATATTTGTTCATGGGAGACGCGCCGGTCATAGCAATGAAATGCAACATCGCCTCAGCGACGTCGGGAACCAGCGCCTCACAGGCGGCCTGCAGGGAAACGTCGGGATCGTATTGCTCGGGATTCCACAAGTAATCCGCCGTAGTAAACAAGGGCACCATGGAGGCGTAGCCCTGGTTCATGGGATTAGACACCAGACCCGTGATGGATTCGTGCAGATCGGCGGTCAGGCCTCTGCAGGCATCCATGTACAGATTATTGACCAGGATATCATTAACGGGATAGTTCCACCAGATGAACACTTCCCTTTCGTACTTGCGAAGGATCTTGCGCAGGAGCGGGTTCGTGATCTTTTCGGGGGACACGCCGGGGCCCGTCCACATCAGCTCGATATCCTTGTGAAGCAGGGGCGCGATGGTGTCGGTATACTCGGTGAGCATGAAATCGGTGTACTCAGTGGTGATGGCGACAAGGTTCGACACTCCCTCGTGCGTTTCCACGAATTTGGTTTGGAAATCATTCAAAAGCTTGGCGTGCCCCTCGGCGTCCAGAGTGGGAATATCGTCCAGGAAAACGGCGAAATCCCGCACGCCCAGGTCATACATCTGCTGACACTTGGCCATCAGCTTCTGAAAATCCGCCTCGTAGCCGCTGCCGAGGTTGATATCCCCGCCGGGGGAGATAGCGTAGATGAACTTGACGTAGTTCTCCCGGGCAGAGGCGATGAGGTCGGTCATGATGTCCAGCTCCGTCCCCGTGTACAGGTCGCGCCACTGGGCGCGGTGCTTGGGATCGTCCTTGGGGGCGTAGATATAGGCGTTCATCTTGTTCTCCCCCATGAAGGCAAACAGCTCCTTGCGGAACTCGTGGGTCCACGCGGTGCCGTAGAAGCCCTCGATGACGCCTCTTTGGGGGTTGCGGGGGGCATCCTTGACAGTGACCGAGGGAGCCCGGCCGTTCTCCGTAAGAGAGCAAAGCGTTGTCATGGCGTAGAAGGCGCCCCGCTCGGTCTGTGCCTCGACGGTGATGCCGCCCTCACGAATCGTGAGGATATAGGCCTCGTCCGCGCCGTACTCGAAATCAGAGGACAGGTCGCGATAGATCACGGTTACGGGAAGACCGTTTTCCTCCAAGGAAGCTCCGGCCTTAGTCAGCAGAGCGGAAAACTTCTCCGCATTTTCATCAAGGCTCACGGCACTCAAGGCAACCGCAGACGCTTCCTTTCCTGCTGCCACCGACATATACAGGGGAATCGGATATACGGAAGGAACCAAACACCCTTCCGCCCCGGGCACGTCATGGGTTTCGCCGGGCTCTGTTCCTGCGGGGTCCTTGCCTGCGGTCCCCGACGTGGAGGCAACCGTTCCGCCCTCCTCCGTATCGCCCGAGGACTTATCCCCTCCGCAAGCGGTCAAGGGAGCCGCCAACAGGCAAACCGCCATAACCGCCGCCGTGATACTCCGAAGCTTTCGTTTCGTGTGTTTCATACGTAAATTCCTCCGTAGATGCAGTTTTCGTTTGACTACTACCATTATACCATATTTCAGGCCCCCTCGCAATCGTCATTGTGTAAAAAAAAACATTCTTTAGAATTGTGCAAAACCGATAGCCCCCTCCGCGCCATGGCGGAGGGGGCTATCACCCTATAAGGATAAAGATCACGACAGCTCTCGCAGGACCTCGCAGACCAGGCGGTAGGTGCGCTCCACCGAGGGAGCGGAGAGCATTTCGCGGGGGGTGTGGATGTCCCGCATATCGGGGCCCACCGAGATGATGTCCATCTCCCCCAGCTTGTCGCAGAGGATGCCGCACTCCAGACCCGCGTGGATGACCTCCACACGGGGGGTGATGCCGTACATTTCCTCGCTCACCGCCGTCCACAGGTCGCGGAGGGGGGAGACGGGGGCAAAGTCCCAGCCGGGGTAACGGGCGCGGTGGGTGGCGTTTGCGCCGTCGCTCGTGATGGCAACGGCCAGCACCTCCAGCTCCCGTTCGGAATCATCCAAATGGCTGTTTGAGGCAGAGCGGGTAGACATGGAAAGCTTCACGACAGAGGGCTTCCCTTCACCGTCGGCAAGGGTCTTGACGATGCCCAGATTGCGGGAATGAGCCACCAAGCCCTTCACGTGGGCGGACATGGACAGAACCCCGTCACGAACCAGGGTGAGAAGGGACAGCACGGCGAAGGTAGACTTGTCGTCCATGCACAGCGCGGGAGTCTCAGGCAGGATCTCGGCGGTGCAGGTAAACGTCTTGTCTGCGGGAATCATATTGGGCTCGCATCGCAAAAGCGCGGCCTCGGCGTCCACGGCACGGGCAAAGCTCTCGGCACAGTTTACATCTCGCAGAGCCACCGTAACGGTGCAGTCTCTGGGAATGGCGTTGTCCTTGCCCCCGCCGTTCAACGAGATCAAAGCGAAATCATATGCTTCGGTCAATGCCCCGAGGATGCGCCCCATGGCCTTGATAGCATTGGTATGCCCCTCGTGGATCTCCACGCCCGAGTGACCGCCCGTGAAGCCGTCCAGGGTGACCTTCACGGCGATCCCCTCAGCGGGCTCGCAGGTAACGTGGACCAGGATATCGGTCCGCATGCCGCCCGAGCAGCCTGCGGTGATGATACCCTCGGCCTCGCTGTCCAGGTTGATCATGGTGCGAGCGGTGGCTCCTGCGGCTACGGGATCGAAGGCCCAGGCTCCCTCCAGCCCCGTCTCCTCGGAGACGGTGAACAGGCACTCGATGGCGGGATGGGGCTCGGGGGGATTATCCAGAATAGCCAGCATCATGGCCACGGCGATGCCGTCGTCCCCGCCCAGAGTGGTGTCGGTGGCCGAGATCCAGCCATCGGTATCCACTTTAAGCTTTAAGCCGTCGGTGGCGAAATCGTGGGTAGAGTCGGCCGTCTTCTCCCCCACCATGTCGGTGTGGCCCTGGAGCATGACGGCAGGGGCCGTCTCGTGCCCCTCGGTGGCGGGGCGCTTGACAAAGAGATTATGTACCGCGTCGCGGTAGCAGGAAAGACCGCGGGCGCGGGCGAAAGCTTCAATATAGTCGGCGATCCTTCCCTCATCTCCCGACACGTGGGGGATGGCGCAGATATCCTCAAAGAAGGCCATCACCGAGGCGGGCTCAAGGCCCGACAGAATGCGATTGTTCTCCATAAAATTCTCCTCAAATAGATTTAGCTCATTCCCTGCACCCGGGTGACCACCCAATAGACCACCCCGTACAGGCTTCCTGCCAGGGTTCCGTAGAGCAGGACGGGGCCTGCCACCGAAAAGATTTTGGCACCCACGCCCAGGATCAGTCCCTCGCTTTTGGCGTCGATGGCGGGGGAGGCCACCGCGTTGGCAAAGCCCGTGATGGGCACGAGGGTCCCCGCTCCCGCGAATTTAGCAAGGCGGTCGAAAACACCCAGTCCCGTCAGAATAGCGGCAACGAGCACCAAGGTGGCGGCGGTGAGGGTGCCTGCATCCTCCTTCGGGAGGCCGCAGAGCTTGGTATAGACGTCGTTCAAGCCCTGGCCCAGGCAACAGATGAGGCCGCCCACTAAAAAGGCGTGCAGGCAGTCCTTCCCTAACGGGGATTTGGGCGCACGGGCATCGGCGTATTTTTTGTAGGTTTCTTTGCTCATGTTCATGGCGGTGTCACTCCTCTGCTCCCTTGTAGGGGCGGTCATTGACCGCCCGCCCCGCGTCATGCGCGAGTATAGGATCTTTTGAGTAGTGTGCCACGGAATCGCTCGATCTATTCGTTTTTTACTCGATCAGCTCGCAATACGCCATATACAGGCAAGGCCGCTCCTCGGAGTACTCCGCCCCCTGCAGGAAGGCTACCATCCCCGCGCTCTCTCCGTATACGCGGATCCGATCTCCGGGCAAAAATTGCAGGGGAGAGCCCAAATTACAATCCTGAATGTAGATGATCAACTCACCGCCATCCAGATCGCGGCAACGGTAGTAGGTGGCACCTACGTCGTACACGTCGATGCTATGCTCCACTTCTTTCTCAACAACCACCAATTCCATGGAGACATACCGCCCCAAGTCGCCCGCGCTCCGATAGAAGGACTCCACGTCCATGTCCTCGCAAAGCTGCACGTACTCCTCCCGGGAGATGCGGTCGTTGACGAGGGGCTGATCCCACAGCATAGGCAGCAGGACGGTGCCCACCGCAAACAACAGCACGTAGGCGCCCACCACCACCGAGGCGGCGATGATCTTGGACTTTTTCGAATGGGGGCTGGTGAAGAACAGGACGATACCCACGATGGGCATGAAATACAGCATGAGCAGGATGAACCACCAGGAGTGATACCACGCGATAAACTGCACCCGTCCCGACGAGCCCCGCTTCTTTTTTGGGGGTTTGACCTTGGCGCGGTTCCCCGCCCGAAATTCCTCGGGGCAGATCTTACCGCACAGGGGACACTCCTCGGTGGAAAAGAAGCACTGGCAATCGGGGCATTTATTCAGCTCGGGGCGATCCAGCTCGTCGGAATCGAAATAGCCTAAACTACGGCCCATAAAGGCTCCTCCTTTACTTTTTCTCGGGGCTGCCTTCCATGAAGTAAGCCGCCTCCATATCCGCCACGCAAAGGGCCCAGGCCAGGGGGAACATTTCCAGGGCCTTGCCCACGTTGCCGGGATCCTCGGGGCCCGAGAAGCCCATATGGTATCGGATGGCGAAGGCCTCGTCACGGGTCAGGCGCATGTAGCCCGAGGCGATGTAGACCGACTTCTCGCCGTGGCCATAGGGCAGGTTATCCTCGATGGTATAGTAGGGGACGGACTCCCACTTGCCCTGCTCGTTCTTGACGTTGCGGGAGGAGACCTTATAGAAATTCACCTTGCACAGGTCGTGGAGCAGGGCGGCAATGGCGATGCTCTCATCGGAATAGCTGATGCCGTAAAGCTCCTTGACACGGGGACGGGCCAGGATATCCACCAGAGCGTCATATACGTTGAGGGAGTGCTGGCAGAGGCCGCCCTCGTAGTTGCCGTGGTAGCGGGTGGAGGCGGGGGCGGTGAAGAAATCTGAGCTTTCCAGATAGGCCAGAAGCTTATCCGCGCCCTCACGGGAAATCGTGGTTTTGAAAATATCGATGAATCTCAAACGGTTGGCGGCGGCCTGAGCCGAAATAGCCGAAGGGGCAAGGCTGTCGTTCATTTGGTAGGACATAATTTCGATTCCTTTCTATAGGTACACAATTGTATCATTCATCATTTCGTGACGGGCTCGGAGACGGCTAAGGGCTCGATTACCCTCTTTCTCATCAGCTTCCGGTAGAAGTAGATGCAGAACAGGAAATGAACACCGCCCGTCAACGCCCAGGAAATGGGATAACTGACGTACAGGGACATGATCTCCCCGGGGAACAGAGGGCAGACGGTGCTGACCCATACGATACGGAAGGCGCAGGAGCCCAAAAGCGACACGATCATGGGCTGCATCGCCTTGCCCATACCGCGCAGGATACCGCATCCCACCTCCATAAGTCCGCAAAGGAAGTAGCAGATGGCGATCACATTGAGGCGGTTCACACCGGCCTGCACAACCAGGTCGCGATTCTCGCCCGAGGTGTACAGGAGCAACAGCACGTCTCCGAAAAGCAGCAGGATCCCGCCCACGAGAAGCCCGATGACCAGCACCATGCCCACGCACTGAAGGGCGATCTTCTTGATGCGCTCGTACTTCCCCGCGCCCACGTTCTGACCGATGAAGGTCAGGGTCGCTTGGTAGACGGCGTTCATGGCGGTGTAGGCAAAGCCCTCCAGGTTTCCCGCCGCGGTATTACCTGCGATGATGACTGTGGGATAGGCGTTGACCGCCGATTGGATAATAACGTTGGAGAGAGAGAACATACATCCCTGCAGACCGGCGGGAAGACCGATCATGACCATGCGAAGAAGCTTTCGGCCGTTGACCGTAAAGCCCGTGATGCGGCAGACTCCTCGGGTCTTGATCATATACAGAACGGTCAGGCCTGCGGCTACGTACTGAGACACCGCCGTAGCAATGCCCACGCCGATGGCCCCCAGGCCAAGGCCCAGCACCATGACCAGGTTCAACACCACGTTGACCACACCGGAGGCGGACAGGAAATACAGGGGATGCTTGGTATCGCCGTTGGAACGCAGGATGGCGGCCATGTAGTTATAGACCAGACAGCCGGGCATACCGCAGAAGTAGGCGCGCATGTAGGGAATCGCCTCAACCAGCACATCATCGGGGGTCTTCATCAGCACGAGCATGGGCTCTGCCAGCACGATGCCGAAAAGCATCACCGCCACACCGCCCACGAGAGAGGCAGTCAGAGAGGTGGAAATCAGCTTGATTACGTCACTGTGCCGCTTAGCGCCCAGATCCTGGGCGGCGATGACACCCGCTCCCACAGACAGTCCAATGAACAGGTTGACGATCAGATTGATTAAGGCGCCGCAGCTGCCCACGGCGGCCATGGCGGCCTCGCCGGCAAAGCGCCCGACCACCGCCACGTCGGCGGCGTTGAACAAAAGCTGTAGTATCCCCGATGCCATAACGGGCAGTGTAAAACGGATCATTTTGCCGAGGACGGGACCTTCGGTCATATTCAGATCACGGGAACGGATAGTTGTAGACACGACGATTGACCTTCTTTCTGCCGAACCTCCTTCACTGCGGAAGAAATGGATAGACGATCTCATTATACTCTTTTTTCATTGGAAAGTCAAGAGTTTTTTGAAGGGATAACCAAAATACGAAAAATCCCTTCCCGACGGGTCTGTCGGGAAGGGATCTGGGAAAGCGGCTTACTCCTCCTTTTTCTTGGAGAGCGCTGCGGCTGCAGCCGCAATGACCAGGGTGATTGCGCCTGCGCTGATGACGGATGCACAGCCCTTCTTGGGCTCATTTGCCTTGTCGGTCTCGGTATCTACGATCTCCGCCGTATCGGCGGCGGTATTCTGCTCGGCGGGATCCGTTTCGCCGGGGTTCGACTCCTGCGTGTCGGTTTCCGTCCCGCCGGGGATTTCGGTGTTGCTTCCGCCGACTAAAATCTCGGGGGTGGGTTCGCCTTCACCGTCAGAGTAGATAAGGATATCGGTGATCTCGGTGACCGAGTAGACGGACTTATACACGGCATCGTTGATGGGATTGTGAATGGTTTTGTAGGGAACGTCACCACTTACGATCTCGGCGTTCAGAAGGATGACCTTCACGTAGCGGTAACTCCCCGCCAGGGGCTCACGACCCACGCCGGGATTGGCCGCTTCACGAACGGAGGTATCGGTGATAACTGTCCAAAGTATACCGTCGTTGGAGCCCTCCACGCGGAAATCGGGAATAACGGTTCCCTCTACGGTATTGATTTGGAGGTAAGTCAGCTTTTGTACCGTACCCAAATCAAAGAGGAAGGTTTGGGTAATACGGTCAGCGCTGGGCTTCCATACCGTAGCCGGATTGCCGTCATAAAGATACAGGGTGGGATCGGTCATGGTTTGGTTGGCCTTATCGGTTCCGCTGTAGGTGATGCCTCCGATGGCGGTGACGTCTGCGGGAGTGACCACACTACCCGTAGGGGTATTTGCCGAAAAGTCGGGGTTCAGATCGACAGGAAGAGCTTCCTCGTAATGCTCGGGGATACCCAAGGAGGTGAGCAGGAACACCCAATCGCTTTGGTTCGGAAGCTCCGGCACCGTATACCTACCGTCCTCGGAGCTGATTCCTTTGGCTACGGGGATATATTTGCCCGTACGGGGATTGAACCAGTAGGCATCGTAGGATTTTTCGGAATCCAGGCAACGGATGACGCTACGCTGCTTGAAGGCTTCGCCGTAGAAATAGATGACCATCAGCGCGTTGTCCTCGGTAGAGGCGAACACGCAATCCTCGCGGCTGTTGAGTGTCGCGTAGGATCGATCCGAGTAACGGGGGATCAGATCATACCAGGGGCCAACGTCCCGGAAGAACTGCTTCATGTAGGTCATTTCAAAGGAGCCCGGCTTGTCCAGACCCATGTACCACGGCTCGTAGCTGGAATCTCTGAAGCCGTCGTACCAGCCCGTGAAGCTCTCTGTGGAGAAGCAGCCTGCCCAGATGCCCGTAACACCGTAGGTAAAGCCCGCGCAACCGCAGAGCATAGCCTTCCAGGCACTGATGCGGCTGGCCTCGTAGCCCGTGAAGTACAGGCAGTTGATGTCCTCGTAGTTGGCCTCTCCCTCGATGAGGGGCTTGGCATACCCGGCTCCGCGGGCGTTATAGAAGCCCTCGTACATACTCTTGGATGGGATGGGACCGTGGCCGCCGCCGGGAAGGAAGGCGTCGTGCCAATCGCTGTGATCCAGAGCCTGCTGGAATTCATGCTCGTAGGTCTTGGTGGTATGGGCCGAGTTGGGATGCTTGTAGCCATCCAGCTCCTCGATGAGAGAGGACAGGGCCATATAGCAGTCAAAGGAATCGTAGCCCTCGGTAGCGGAGGGGTAGGATTCGGTGATCTCCTGGCCGGAGATCCAAACCACGGAGTAGCAGGCGTAGCGGGCCACCACGTAACGAGTGAAGCGAAGGACGGCGTCCAGGCGCATTTTGTTCATGGTACTGCTGTGACAGCCCAGGCCCAGGGCTATGGTCAGGCCCTGCTCGTGGAGGTAGGCGAACATTTCGTCCACCTTTTCGTTGAACAGGGTGGTATCGGGCTTTTGGAACCAGGAATCCAGCCACAGGCCGGGCTCGCCGTTACCGCCCTCGGGGACGAAGTAGGTTTGGTAGACGGTAAAGCCCTTCTCCACGCGGTCGTCCACGATGTGCTTGAACTGGCTTCCGCAGTCACAGCCGGGATAATTGCAGATGGTGGTGGAGAGTTGGGTGAAGGCCTGCCAGTTGGTATCACCCAGCCAGAAAAATGGGGTTCCGTCGGCGTGCTGATAGTAGCGTTGGTCCTTCACCGTGGTGACGAAGCCGTGTTGGGCGATGTCGGTACTGCCCGTGGCCTCGGTGGCGATGACCTTGCCCGTCTCGAACAGGCCCGTATTGGAGGTGTCCTTACAGGTGATCCGATAGCTCCACTCACCTACCTTGGTGGGGGAGAAGCGGACGGCCCAGGTATTCCCCTGCATCCAGAAGCCGGGGAGGGTGATCTCGGTGCCGTCGGTGTGGGTAAAGGTAGCGTCGATCTCGGTAGCTACGTAGGGATTATCGTATGCCACCGTACTGTGGAGGATGATCTCGGCAGGAGTCCAGACCTCGGTGGTATAGGAATCCTGGGGCTGAGGAAGACTACTGTCGTCGGGGAGCTGTTCGGTGCTTTCGACAACAGTAACGGACAAGTCCGCAAGCTCCACCGCCTGAAGGACGGAGAGAGGGCTCACACCGTCCACGCAGAAGATCCACTCTGAGATCATATGGCTGAGGAGCTGGTTTCGGGTCAGATTCAAGGTGGTCTCGAAGGTCTGCCATTCGTTATGGGTGAACGCCATGGAGTGAGAAATATTCATCATGATGTTCCCTGCCGCTTTGTCAAAGAGAGGGTAATCACCTTGGATGGAGTCCGCGTAGGCGGTAAACCAATTGGCGGCGGTATTGGAGGCCTCGGTGCCCGTGCCGCGAATGAGAGGGTGGATCTGTACGGCACCGCTCTCCTGCCCGGCCCGGAGGGTGGCCCGGACGTTGACCGAAAGCTTGACGGTTATTTTGTCCTCCTCTCCCATGGCGCTCTTGAATATGGGGAGTAGATCAATGCCGACAGAGTCCCAGGAATTGTTAAGATTCGTCATGACGGCGCCTTTTTCGGTGAGGGTGACGGTGGGGGTGCCAACCCACTTGCTCCAGGCCTCGCCCTCGGCGTAATTCACCGATTCGGCGGTCGCCCCCGCGGCGTTGACGGTCACGGGAAGTACCGTTATGACGGTGGTGAGAAGGAGGGTCAAGGTCAAAAGCAGGGCTACGGCTCTTGTTTTCATAGGAGGCTTCCTTTCTTGATTTTTGGCAAGATCAGTCCTTTTTCTTACGTAAGGCCAAGGCGACCGTAGCGGCAGCTACGATGGCCGGGGCGGTCACGCCTGTACCGATGACGGAGGCACAGCCCTTCTTGGGCTCATTTGCCTTGTCGGTCTCGGTATCTACGATCTCCGTCGTATCGGCGGCGGTATTCTGCTCGGCGGGATCCGTTTCGCCGGGGTTCGACTCCTGCGTGTCGGTTTCCGTCTCGCCGGGGATTTCGGGGTTGCTTCCGCCGACTAAGATTTCGGGCGTGGGCTCGCCCTCGCCGTCAGAGTAGATAAGGATATCGGTGATCTCGGTAACGGAATAGCTAACGTTCTGCATAGGATTAAACATGGCCTTATAGGGGAGGGTATCCAGCTGGTCGGCGGCTACGTTTTCGGACTTGGCATTGTGAAGGAGAACCTTGACATAGCGGTAGGTTCCCTGCAGAGGCTCACTGCCTGCGCCGGGGTTGTCTACGTTGCGGAGGGATGTGTCGGTAATGATGGTCCAGCTCTTGCCGTTGTTGGAGCCCTCCACGCGGAAGGTGGGAATGATGGTACCCTCGGCGGGGTTGATTTGGATGTGGGTCAGCTTTTGGGGAGTACCCAGGTCAAAGAGGAAGGTTTGGGTAGTACGGTTGGCACTGGGAGTCCATACCGTGTCAGGGTCGCCGTCCCAAAGCCACTCGGTGTGGTCGGTCATTGTCTGGGTTGCCTTGATCGCACCCTCGTAGGTGATACCGCCGATGGCCTGCACGTCCACAGGGGTCACCCGACTGCCGGTAGGAGCCACCTGCTCGTAGGTGGGATTGAGATCCTTGGGCAGAGTGCCCTCGTAGTGCTCGCCCAGCTCCAGGGAGGTCAGCAGGAATACCCAGTCCCGGGAATCAGGCTTTTCGGGAAGGATATATTTTCCGTCGGGGGAAGCAATATCCGCCTCAATGAGGATGAATCGCCCGCTACGGGGATCAAACCAGTAGGCATCGTAGACCTTGTCCCCGTCCAACGTGTTAATGGTACCGGTCTTATTCCGATCGCCAAAGAAGTAAGCCACAAACAGGGAGGCGTCCTCGGTCGCCGACAGGAAGCAGTTGCTTCGGTTGACAAAGTTCGCCATACGGCTACTCGAGAACTGAGGGATCAGCTCGTACCAGGGGCCGATCGCCGTAAAGAAGTTCTTCATATAGGTCATTTCATACGAGCCGGGCTTGCCGAGGCCCATGTACCACGGCTCATAGCTGTAAGAGCTGGTCGCTCCGTACCAACCTGTGAAGGTGGAGGTAGAGAAGCAACCGGCCCAAATACCGTTCACCCCGTAGGTAAAGCCCGCAGAGCCGCAGAGCATGGCCCGCCATGCACCGATACGGCTGGCATCATACCCTGTAAAGGGACCGCAGTTGATCTCCTCGTAGTTGGATTCCGACTCAACAAAGGGCTTGATGAATCCCGATGCGTTCGCAAGATAGTAGCTCTTGTAGAAATCCTTGGACTGCAAATGGCCGACGTTGGCGCTTTCCGTATTCCCGTGGCCTCCCTGGACGGTCCAGGAGTCGTGCCATTCAGCGGTATCCATCCGAACGGCATCTTCGTCGGTGGCGTACACGGGGTACATATGGGCGGAATTGGGATGGCCGTAGCCGTCCAGCTCCTCGATGAGGGCCGAGGCACTCATATAGTAGTCAAAGGAGGTGTAGCCGGGGGTGCGACCGTTACCGGCGATGTTGATCTCCTGACCCGAGATCCACACCACGGAGTAGCAGGCGTAGCGGGCCACCACGTAGCGGGTGAAGCGGAGGAAATCGTCATACTCCATGCAACTGGGGGTGGAGGTATGACAGCCCAGGCCCAGGGCAATCGTCATGCCCTGCTCGTGGATGTAGGCGAACATTTCGTCGATCTTATTGTTGAACAGGGCGGTATCGGGGCACTCGTGGGCGGTGTCCAGCCACAGGGGCTTCTCGCCGTTGCCCGACTCGGGGACGAAGTATGTCTGGTAGACGGTGAAGCCCTTCTCCACGCGGTCGTCTACGATGTGGTGGAACTGGCTCTTGCAGTTGCAGCCGGGGTAGTTGCAGATGGTGGTGGAGACCTGAGTAGGTGCCTGCCAGTTGGTATCACCCAGCCAGAAAAAGGGGGTTCCGTCGGCGTGCTGATAGTAGCGCTTACCCCTTTCCACGGTAACGAAGCCATGCTCGGAGATGGCGTTGTCCCCCGTAGCCTCGGCGGCGTGGATGACGCCCTCGGCGAAGAGACCCGTATTGGTGGTATCCTTGCAGGTCACCTTGTAGGTCCAATCTCCCGCCTTGGTGGGGGAGAAACGGACAGCCCAAGTCTTGCCCCGCTTCCAGAAGCCGGGAAGGGTGATCACGGTGCCGTCGGTGTGAGTGAAGGTAGCGTCGATTTCGGTGGCCGTGAAGGGATTATTATAGTCAACCTCGCTGCGCAGGCCGATCTCGATGGGAGACCAGACCTCGGCGTCATACTCGGGCTGGGGATACACGGGAATATCCTCCTCGGTAAATTCACCCTCAACGGTCGTCTCGGTGACGGTCAGATTGCGGAATTCGATATTGTCGATCATATCAGTACCTCCTATGTTGTCTACGCAGAGCACCCACTCGGAGAGGAGGGGGCTTTCGATCTGATTTTCGGTCAGCTGCAGGACAGTCTCGTAGGTGATCCACTCGCCGTGTTGAAGAGACATGGAGCCCGTCGTGAAGGTAGCCATGATATTGGAGCCGTTTATGTGAAACAGGGCGAGATCGCCGTTCAAGGATTCGATATAGGCGTTCTGCCATTCGGAATCGGCAGGGGAGCTTGCGGACCTGGTGCCTCGCAAGAGGGGGCGTGCCGAAACGGAGGCGTTCTCGTTCCCTTCAATCAAGGAAACCTTTGCCTCAAAGAACAGGCGAACGGTCACTTGCTCCTTGTCGCCCAGGGCGGTCTTGACGGCGGGAAGAATGTCCACGCCCGCTGAGTCCCAGGCGTTGCGGATATTCGTCATAACGGCGCCGTTTTCGGTGAGGGTGACGGTGGGGTCGCCCACCTTTTTATTCCATGACAGACCTTCGGCGTGGTTGACCGCCTGCACCTCCTCCACGGACGATTGGGGAGTTGCGTGATTTTCCGCAAAGACCGCCACCGTTGCAGAAGCCGCCGAGAGTAGCATAGTCGAGGCTAAAAACAGGGAGAATAATTTTTTCTTCATAGTGCAAGAATCCTTTCCGGATGATGAGTTTGGACAATTATACCATATATCCCCCCAAAAGTCAAGAGAAATCGGGCAAAAGCCCAATGCGGAGAAAGGGGTACCTTTCCAAATATGAACATTCTGAAAATTTTCCAAACCACCCTTTACAAACTCCCGCCGGTATGGTATAATATAGGAGTATGACATGAGCGCGGCTCGCGGACACAGCCGCCATGCGGCACTTCACCAACCGCCCCCTGCGCCCGTGCCAAATATACTATATGAAAGGTGAAAACAACCATGACCAACCAGGAAAAGCAAGCCATCATTGCCGAGTATGCCATCCACGAGGGCGACACCGGCTCGCCCGAGGTACAGATCGCACTTCTGACCTTCCGTATCAACAGCCTGACCGAGCATCTGAAGTCCAACAAGAAGGACCACCACAGCCGCCGCGGTCTGCTCAAGATGGTCGGCCACAGACGTAACCTCCTCGGTTACCTGCAGAAGGTAGACATCAACCGCTACCGCGCAATCATCGAGAAGCTGAACCTCAGAAAGTAATGAAACACACAGGGAGTGCGGAACGGCGGCCTTTCGGTCGGTCGCTCTCACTCCCTTGCGTTTCGTCCCCCCTGTTCGCCCGATCTGCGCAGCTTTAGTCCTTACCCATAGGCCGGATGTCTCGTCCCGGATGTCCCATCCCGTATGCCGCCTCCGACCCATCGGTAAGTGCTAAACTCCGCAGATCAAAACAAAAAAGCACACAAGAAATTTGAAAACGGAGGAAAAAACATGTACACCATTCAAAGTTCCGCTATGGAATTTAAGAACCACAAGGTCTATGAGTACACTCTGGCAGGCCGCCCCCTGGTTATCGAAACCGGTAAGCTGGCAGGCCTGGCAAACGGCTCCTGCCTGTGCCGCTACGGCGATACCGCCGTTCTTTGCTGCGCCACCGCTTCCGAAAAGCCCCGCGACGGCATTGACTTTCTGCCCCTGTCCGTCGATTTCGACGAGAGAATGTACGCTGCCGGTAAGATCCCCGGCGGTTACCTCAAGCGCGAGGGTAAGCCCTCCGAAAAGGCCGTTCTGACCTCTCGCGTCATCGACCGTCCCGTTCGTCCCCTGTTCCCCAAGGATCTCCGCAACGACGTGGCTCTGACCCTCACCGTTATGTCGGTGGATCACGATTGCTCTCCTGAGATCACCGCTATGATCGGCGCATCCGTAGCCCTCTCCATCTCCGACATTCCGTGGAACGGCCCCATCGGCGGCGTGTTCATGGGTCTGGTTAACGGTGAGATCGTGGTCAACCCCACCGAGGCTCAGCGCAAGGTGAGCGATCTGGAGCTGACCGTGGCCGCTTCCATGGAGAAGGTAGTCATGATCGAGGCCGGCGCCCGCGAGGTAGACGACGATACCATGTTCGCGGCCATCATGAAGGCTCACGCCGAGATCAAGGAGCTGCTGGGCTTCATCAACTCCATCATCGCCGACATCGGTAAGCCTAAGTTTGAGTATCCCTCCGGTGACCTGGATCACGATATGTTCGACAAGGTCTTCGCCTTCTGCGAGGCTGACGTCATGGCCGCTTTGGACACCGACGACAAGAACGTCCGCGACGCCCGCATGGTTCCCGTTAAGGACGCCATCATCGCTCAGTTTGAGGAGGAGTACCCCGAGATCAGCACCATCATGGACGAGCTGATCTACAAGATCCAGAAGAAGATCGTCCGCCGCTGGCTGCTGGTGGACAAGAAGCGTGTGGACGGCCGTTCCATGAACACCATCCGTCCTCTGGGTGCCGAGGTCGGCGTTCTGCCCCGCACCCACGGCTCCGGTCTCTTCACCCGTGGCCAGACCCAGGTTCTGACCGTGGCTACCCTCGGCACCCTGGCTGAGTCCCAGATGCTGGACGGTATCGACAACGAGACCGAGAAGCGTTATATGCACCACTACAATATGCCCGGCTTCTCCACCGGTGAGGCTAAGTCCACCCGCTCCCCCGGCCGCCGCGAGATCGGTCACGGTGCTCTGGCCGAGCGTTCCCTGGTTCCCGTTCTTCCCTCTCCTGAGGAGTTCCCCTACGCCATCCGTTTGGTCTCTGACGTGGTTTCCTCCAACGGCTCCACCTCTCAGGGCTCTGTCTGCGGCTCTACTCTGGCTCTGATGGATGCAGGCGTGCCGATCTCCGCCCCCGTTGCCGGTATCTCCTGCGGTCTGATCACCGCTGAGGACGGCTCTTGGGACACCATGATCGACATCCAGGGTCTTGAGGACTTCTACGGCGATATGGACTTCAAGGTAGCCGGTACTCACAAGGGTATCACCTCCATCCAGATGGACCTGAAGATCGACGGTCTGACCCCCGAGATCATCAAGCAGGCTCTGGAGCAGACCCACGCAGGCCGTGACTACATCATCGATGAGGTCATTCTCAAGGCCATTCCCCAGCCTCGCGCCACCGTCTCCAAGTATGCTCCCAAGATGACCACCATGAAGATCGATCCCGACAAGATCCGCGAGGTCATCGGTAAGGGAGGCTCCGTGATCCAGAAGATCCAGGCCGAGTCCGGAGCTAAGGTGGACATCGATGACGACGGTACCATCCGCATCGCCGCTATCAACGCCGCCCAGGCTGAGGCTTGCCAGGCTGCCATCTCCGCCATCGTGTTCGAGCCCGAGGTAGGCGAGATCTACACCGGTAAGGTCACCGGCATCAAGGAGTTCGGCTGCTTCGTGGAGTACGCTCCCGGCAAGGAGGGCATGGTCCACATTTCCAAGATCACCAACCGCCGCCTGGAGCGCGTCGAGGACGCAGGCATCGAGGTCGGCACCGTAGTCCGCGTCAAGTACCTGGGCCTGGATAAGAAGGGTCGCATGGACTTCTCCATCAAGGACGCTGACTGATATCATACAACTTCGTACCCGCCGTTCGCGGCGGGTACATCCACTTACGCCTTAAGGAGGTAAACCGTTCATCATGGCCAATCCCAACGACCGCGGCTTTAATACCATCCAGAACAGCAGAGTGACCCGTCGCCGTAAGAACGAAACTCTGCAATTGTACACCCTGCTCGGCGTCATCGGCATGGCCGTCCTGACCATCGTCATCGTAGCCGTTATGGGTGTGGGCTCCCTCGTGGGAGATGATACCCCCGGCCCCGCCGGTGAAAAGGTGGAGTGGGGCTCCTTCACGGTAACCGCCACCGATACTCTGCACGGTGACCTGGTCATCGTTAACAACAGCCACGCCTACACCTTCCCTACTACCAACGAGCATTTGGCCGAGATCTACACCAAATGCGCATCTCATTCCCCGATGATGTACCTGCAATCGGGTATCTCCACCTATATGGACAAGGACGCCCTGAATGCCCTGGATGCCATGCTGGTGGATTTCGCCACCGCCACCAGCCGTACCAACGTGCAGATACGCGATGCATACCGCACCTATGAGCAGCAGGAAAACAAGGAGATCCTGCCCGGTCACTCCGACCACCACACGGGTCTGGGCTGTGCCTTGAAGTACCTGCCGGAAAACGGCCCGCCCGCCCACGATCTTTCCCTCGATACCACCTACACGTGGCTCTACGATAACGCCCACAAGTACGGCTTCGTGATCCGTTACCCCGAGGCTAAGGCCGACGTGACCGGTGTGAGTGATTACGAGGAATATTTCCGCTTCGTAGGCATTCCTCACGCGACCTACATGAAGGAGCAGAATCTCTGCATGGAGGAGTATGTCAACCTGCTGAAGGAATACGACAACAAGAATCCCTTGAAGATCAACGCCGCTGACGGAAAGTACTACGAGGTCTACTACGTTGCCGTTGACGGCAGCGCCACCGTCAAGTATCCCACCAACTACGCCTACTCCGTCTCGGGTACCAACGAGGGCGGCGTGGTGATCACGGTGGACCGTTCCGCCACGATCAACGAGGCAGACACCTCCGCCGACACCGCTTCGGGCACAGAGAATCCCTGAGACTTGACGACTTTCCACGAAGAAATGACCGCATTCGCTCTCCCTTGGGGAAACGCAATGCGGCTTTCTTTTGGGGCTTGTCTAAAATTCAAGGGGACCTCTAAATATTCAGCGTGCGGAGAGCGGCGAGAAGATTTTTTGTCAGACGCAACAAAAGTCCGCGCGCGTAGTGGAGTCTACGCGAAGGATTTTTGTGAAGTATGACGGAAAAGATTACGTCGATTCTCCATGCGATGAATTTTTAGAGGTTCCCTCAAACAATTGTGACGAGTCATTCACACCGGATACACATATTTTCAGTAAACTGTGTATAGTCCCCCGAAAGGAATTACAGATATGAAAAAAATCATTTTCGTTTTGCTCGCCTCTGCTTTGATTTTTTCCCTGCTGGCTTGCTCCAAGCCCGCCGTGTCTCCCGGCGACACCTCCGCGAACAGCACCCCCGGCAATAGCGACCTTCCGCCCACCACCGTCACGCTGACCTTCAACGGCACCCAAATGACCGCCTCCGACCCCAACGCCGGCATTACCGTGGACGGAACCGCCTTCGTCATCACCCGCGGCGGCACGTACACCCTGCAGGGAGATCTGAGCAACGGCCAGATCCGGGTCTCCGTCGGCAAGGAAGCCGACGTGGAGCTGATCTTCAATAACTTTACCGCCTCCTCCATTACCTCGGCGCCCATCTACATTGAAAGCGCCAACAAGGCCGTAATCTATCTGGCGGCTGGTACCGTCAATAGTCTGACCGACGCTACACAGTACCAATTCCCCTCCCCAACCGTGGATAAACCCAACGCCTGCATCTACTCCGCAGACGATCTGACCATCAAGGGCTCGGGCACGCTAAACGTAAACGGAAGCTTCAACAATGGTATCGGTTGCAAAAACGATCTGCGTATCAAGGAATGCACCTTGAACGTTTCTGCTCCTAACAACATTCTGAAGGGAAATGACAGTGTAGAGATCGAATCCGCTACGGTAAATCTGACAGGCGGCGAGGATGCCATTAAGGCCGATACCACCGACCGTGTGGACAAGGGATACATTCTGATCGCCGGCGGCTCCACCGTGACCCTCCAATGCTCGGACGATGCACTCCAGGCCACTGTGGCCATTACGGTAGAGGGTGGCTCCACGGTTACGGGCACCTGTGGCGGCGATCCCATGAATTGTCCCGGCACTATATACGCCGACGAGAATACCGTGCAGATCTCCCCTTCCGCGCAGTAATCTCTCAAACAAACAAAATCATACAAAAAATCCGAAACATTCCCCCCGTCTCTCACGCATATCCCTACCGAATCCTCACATACTACTCCCGAAAACATCATTTTCGGGGGTATTTTTATGGATTCCAATATGCAAGCTATGCAATCTCAGAATGTAAGCCAAAACCAAGCGGCATCGGGTGAAAGCTCCACCTCCGCCGCGCCCACCATGGATCAGCTCATGGCTCGATCCCCCCTGCTGGCTCCCCTGGGCAACTGGTTGAAATGCCTGCGGAAGCCCGCACTGTCCCTGGAATATTCCTTCCAAAAACGCCACGTCCCCGACTTGGACACGGACACGGGCAAGCAGGAGGACTCATCCTCCAAGCCGGGTCATAACTCCGACGTTATGGGCTTGAACGGCGGCTTCACCATCCGATATTTCGACTTTGCAATGGGAATTTTGGGGTTGACCATACTCAGCTGCGTGACGAGAGGCTGTACCTGCATCCGACGGTGGATGCGCTGAGCCTGTTCGGCATTCCGAAATGAAGCAAGCACCGACGATATATCGTCGGTGCTTGCTTTTTATAGATCCGCAAGGGCATACGGTCAGGCATTCGTTGCTCTGCGGCTCCACTTCTTCCAGGGAAGAGCAATCGTCACGCCCACCACCATCAGGGAAAGCCATACCAATACGATGCTCTCCCAGGACCAGCTCTGCTTTTCAATGAGGAAGGGGAACACGATGTTGGCGGTAGCCGCCGCCATGTAGCTGAGGAAGTCCAAAAAACCCGTAACGCCCGAGACGATGCCCGTGTCCCGTAGGCCGGGGCAATAGCGGCTCCACAGCATGGTAGCCGCACCGTTGGAGGACATGATGGAAAAAACGATCAACACTACGTTGAGGTAGGTCTCCGAAACGAAATAGGTCAGCGTAAAGCCCACGGCCGCCGAGGAGAACATGACCAACACGGTCTTGTCCATGTTGTGCCCCATCTTCTCATAAATGAAGATCACGATAAAGGACCCGCAGGAAATGAACAGAGAGGCCACGGTAAATGTCAGCGTAGCCCGCTCGCTTCCCAACGCCAGGCGCTCGGCAAAATAGGTGGGAAGCCAGAACAGCACCGAGGTCCGCACCACGCCCGTGAGAATGGATACCAGGCAGAATTTCACGATCTGACGGTCGAAGAGCATCCGAACGCTTCCCTTTTCGCCCTTCTGCCGTTCGCGCTTGAAACGGCCGTAGGCAATGATCCCCTTTCGCTCAAATACGGTAAAGGAGATGAACAGGACGACCGACATGGTGATCAGCACCATACTGCTGACCGTGAATACGCTCTGCCAGGCCAGGAAGGTGGCCAAAAGCCCCGCCGTGGGGGAACCGAAATAGGAGGCAAAGGTGTACCCCAGGGAGCAACGGGTGGTATAAGGCATCTCGGTGTTCTCCGAGACGATTTTGGTCATGGGGCCGTAGATCATGGCCAGGAAAAAGCCCGTGGCGCCGTAGGCAATATACGCGGGAACGGGGATTGCTCCATACTCGCCGCTATGGGTATTAAACCAGGAGAACAGAAGATTGCAAATACCCGCACAGGCCAATCCCACGCACATCATGTATTTCGCCTTGATCTTGTCACCGATTGCGCCGTTGATGAGCTGCCCCACCGCATAGGTGTAGAAGTAAATCGACGATGCCACGCCGATCGCATCCTTGGTGAAGCCCTGAGCCTGCATGGCCGGAGTAACCGTACTGAGAATATTCCTTGCCAAATACACAGCCAGGTAAGCAAGAAAGCACATGCTTCCGATTTTTATGGCCTTTTTCGCGTTTGCCGTCATGGGTCGACCTCCCTTTTTTAAGGCCTTTGCCGCTTCTGTCGCACCAAAGACCGCCAATCCGTCTTACAGATATGGGCATCTCTACGTATTCAACGGGCAAAAATCGGCAGGAGGAATTTCTATGAAGCGCCCATGAAGCGGGCAGGCATAGAGAATTCCGTCGATTTTCCGGGCGATGAATTTCAAAAGACGCCCTAAAAGTATAAACCACTCCGCATCATCTGTCAAGAGGTTTCCGAAAACTTTTCGACGTCAAGCGTTTTTTATGCATATTTTCAGCCAAATCATCCGCGACTTCCTTTAAAAATTACGCCAAGGTATTGCAAGAATCAGAAAAATATGCTATAATAAAAGAACAAAGCATTAAAACGCAGAGAGGAAGACGATCCTCCCCTGCGTATATGCATCGCCTAAACGGCACATCCCCCAAAATCCATTTTAAAAGCTTTATACAGGAGGAATTCACGTATGTTCAACATTCCGTCGGTCAAGCTCGGCATCATTGCCGTATCCCGCGATTGCTTCCCCATCGCCCTGTCTACCTCGAGACGCCGGGCCATCGTCAACGCCTACGGTGAGGGTCTGTACGAGTGCCCCATCACCGTCGAGAACGAAAAAGACGCTCTCGCCGCCATCGAGGATGTCAAGAACGCCGGTTGCAATGCGCTGGTGGTATTTCTCGGCAACTTCGGTCCCGAAACCCCTGAGACCCTTCTCTGCGAAAAGTTCAACGGCCCCGTCATGTACATAGCCGCTGCCGAGGGCGACGGCGATCTCATCAACGGACGCGGCGATGCCTACTGCGGTATGCTCAACTGCTCCTACAATCTCGGCATGCGCCATCTCACCGCCTACATTCCCGAATACCCCGTCGGCACCGCAGACGAGTGCGCGGCTATGATCCGCGATTTCCCGCCCATCGCCCGCGCCATCATCGGCGTTAAGAATCTGAAGATCATCACCTTCGGTCCCAGACCCCAGGACTTCTTCGCCTGCAACGCCCCCATCAAGGGTCTTTACGAGTTGGGCATTGAGGTCGAGGAAAACTCCGAGCTGGATCTGCTGGTTTCCTACAAGGAGCATGCCGATGATCCCAGAATCCAGGCCGTCTGCGAGGACATGGCCGCCGAGCTGGGCGTGACCGGTAATAAGTATCCCGCCCTTCTGCCCCGTATGGCACAGTTTGAGCTGACCCTCCTGGATTGGGCAGAGAATCACAAGGGAGCCAGACAGTACGTTTGCTTTGCAGATAAGTGCTGGCCCGCATTCCCCCAGCAGTTCGGCTTTGAGCCCTGCTACGTCAACTCCCGCCTGGCCGCCCACGGTATTCCCGTTGCCTGTGAGGTGGATATTTACGGTGCGCTCTCGGAGTACATCGGCGCCTGCGTAACCGGAGATGCCGTCACTCTCCTGGATATCAATAACTCGGTTCCCAAGTACCTCTACGACGAGGATATAGCCGGCAAGTTCGACTACCAGCTCACCGATACCTTCATGGGCTTCCATTGTGGCAACACCCCCGCCTGCAAGATGTGCGCCGACCGCGCCGTTAAGTATCAGCTCATCCAGCACAGACTCCTGGAGCCCGCCGGAAGCGAGCCTGATTTCACCCGCGGTACTCTGGAGGGCGACATCGCCGCTTCCCCCATCACCTTCTACCGTCTTCAGTGCGATAGCGAGGGCGTTCTCCGCTCCTACATCGCAGAGGGCGAGGTGCTTCCCGTGGCTACCCGCTCCTTCGGCGGCATCGGCGTATTTGCCATCCCCGAAATGGGCCGCTTCTATCGTCACGTTCTGATCCAGAAGCGCTATCCTCACCACGGTGCCGTGGCATTTGACCACTGCGGCAAGGCCCTCTTTGAGGTATTCAAGTATCTGGGCGTAGCCGATATCGCTCACAACCAGCCTAAGGGCTGCCTGTACCCCACCGAGAACCCCATGGCTTGATCCATGCAAGGGGCGGCATCCCCACCATGTCGCCCCGGTCAAAAAGCCTGCCTCAAATGCTTACAAAGGCATTTGAGGCAGGCTTTTTCTGATGGTTCCTCTTCAGAGGGAAGGCCCTTAACACAGGAAGGGGGTAGAGGGGCCGCCGGGATATTCGCCCATGGACGAAAGGAGTGACAGACCGATCTCCCTGGCCGTCAGCACCGCCGTCTTGACCGCTGATGCATCCCCCGTAAAGGCAATGATGACCTCGTTGGAATGACTGGTTCCCCGATCCGGGGTCATATAGCGCAGGAGAGAAACCCCGGCCGACTTCATCGCCTTATCCGCCATAACCAAGCCGATCGCGGCGGGAGAGCCCGCCATAAAGCCGAAGGCCTCACCCGCCGTCGCGCCGAAAGCCGCAGCCAATGCCGCACCAGCGCTGGCGGAATAAGCGAATTCCAAATGTCCTGCCGAATTGATATAGACCTCGCCCGCGTTTCGCTCGGTCAGCTCCAGCGCGATCTCCACGGCGCGCCTTACGTCGCTAACGTCTCGGCCGCCCATGACGATATAATTACCGTGACCGCCCCAGCCCTTCGTGTCTCGCGGCAGCTCCACCGAGATCAGCACCGCGTTGGTGTTCTTGAGGGCCTCGTCCACGGCGCAGATCTGCCCTGCGGCGCCCGTACGGGAGCTGATCACGCCCACGGCATGAACGTCCTCGGGCAGCTTCATCTCGGCGCGGATGGACTCGTCCACCGAGGGAATCACCAAGCCAATGGTATCCAGCACAGTTTGTCCGACGTATTCGGGCATATTGGGATCCTGATGATCATTCCGATTCATAAGCTTCCTCTCATATTTCCTATTTGCATAATCTTGAAGGGACATCTGCATATTGAGCGTACAGAAAGCGACAAGCATTTGAGCGGTTGCGCGAGGAAAAGATTCCATCGATTTAATGCAACGTATTTCCGGATGTTCCCTCGAAATATCCTTCGGGGCAAGTCCTGTGATAAACCAGCGCCATCGGTCTTGATCGCATACAACGGCCGAGGGAAACGAGAAGGGATCTATGACGAAATGCTTGCAGCCGACTCATGCTCATTATAACACAGAATCAATCGGAATGCAAGAGCTTTGGGATAAAATTCCGTGAGGGAGGCTACGTATTTGCGATTGCTGATACTTTCGCTCAAGGCCGGCAAGGATTTCGTGAAAAGTGAAGAGAGTAAAATCGACAAGTTTCTGTCGAAGCTTGTCTACTTTCGGATGATACCTGTAATTTTCATACAAATTGTGATTACAGTATAGCATATTATTCAACCAGAAACCGCAATCCCTTTGTATCAGAATTGCGGTTTATGTTTGGCTAATAGCTGTAATTTTGATACAACATTATTTTAATTTTCGGATTACGATTTTTAAGATTAGATATATTGCCACAGGGATAACAAAAACAAAAGAATCGGCAACTAAAAAGCCGTTAAGCGCCAAGCCCCAAAGCAACAGATCAATGCCAAGGAATAAATCTCCAAACAGCTCGATCGTTTGTGTTCTCTTTATAGCTTTTTTTGTAAAGTAATTAACGCACAATTTAACAAGACTGTATATCGTATATGTAAGCCATAGCACAGCCAATATGAGCATACTTGCACCTCTTTTACTATTTACAATTAAGAATATTATATCATAAAAACGGAAAACCGCAACCCTTTTGTATCAGAATTGCGGTTTATGTTTGGCTATAAACTGTAATTTTGATACAAACGCCCTTTTTGTGGTTATGGGGAAAAGTGATTTTAGAGGGCGTTATCCATCACATTCGCCCAATAAATCCGGATTTAAAACTTTAAGTATCGTAGCATATCCCACAATTTTTGCACCTTCTTGGATATTGATTTTCTTACCCACCCATAGACAATGTGGGTAAGCTTCAGGAGCGATAAAGGTGATTGTACCCTTTGCTGTGCCATTAGGAGGTACGGTTTGAACGTTATAATAGTGGTGGACACCGGTTGTCAAATAATTGCCCGTTACCAAATGCATCGGGTGATAGCCATCTGCAACAGGGTTCTTTCTTGTTCCGACAAATTCAAACATAACTTCAACGTCCGGTTCTCGCTCAAAAATTGTTTTTTCCATACGATCACCACCTTTTCTTAATTATATCATAAAAACACAAAAACCGCAATCCCTTTGTATCAGAATTGCGGTTTTTGTTTGGCGGAGATGGAGAGATTTGAACTCTCGCGCCGGTTACCCGACCTACACCCTTAGCAGGGGCGCCTCTTCGGCCTCTTGAGTACATCTCCGTGTATCAAAGCGTGAGCGGCCGTTTGCAGAACTCACGCAGTATATTATACACGATGGGTGGCGGTTTGTCAAGGGCTTTTTAAAAAAAACACAAAAAATTTTCGTGTTTTTTCATAGCCACGGAGAAGGTGATTTACCTCCTCCGTGACCCTTCCATTTATTGGGCGTACCCCTCACCGATAGTGGGTCTCCACGAACTCGATCAACGGGCCTTGCTCCTCCAGGCCGTGTGGGTGGTGGTCACAGCTGGGCTTCAGCACCTCAAAGAAGGGGAGATCGGAGGCCCGATACTTTTGAGACAAGGCCAAACCGTTCTCGGCATAGGGGACGATACGATCGCTGTCTCCGCAGATCAAAGCCAACGGGATTCCCTCAGCGATGAGCCTGTCCGCATTGTCAATCGGGTGATTGCGATAGTTGATAAGATCATGAATCGTCAATCCCTTGTGACGTACGAATTCCTCATACATGGAGGAATCTGATCCGCCCACCGCACAGGGGCAGCTCAAATAATTCAACACGGGCGCATCCAGGTACAAAACGCTCACAAGGGCGGGATAGGCGGCGGCAAAGTAGACCGCCTGCAAACCGCCGCAGCTCATGCCAACCGGCACGCACTTGGGATGAAGTCCATGCTCGGTGGTAAGAAAGCGGCAAAATTCTGCCCGCACATGGGTATCCGCCTCAACGTGCCAGCGGGTGATATTGCTCACATGGGCCACGTGGTAGCCCCGCTTCAGCATTTCGATCTCGAAGGCCGGGAAAGCGCCGAAATATTCAGTCTTGAGAAGCCACCGCCTCGCAGGATCGGGCTCATCGGGACAGACCAGGATGGCCTCCCTGCCCTGAAAGGTAAAGTCCAGCCGTTTGAAGCCATACCATTCGCTCTGTTTGTAGTCCATACTATACTCCTTCATATTCCAAAAAATGCACCCTGTCCTCGCAAGGGATCCTGCAATTCGGTCACGGAAATCTCACGGAATCCTCGCTCGTCGCGGGTGGCCAAGGCCGCCGCCAATCACAGCCACGTCGTATTTTTTCACAAGCTCAATTTCCTTTAATGCTTGGGACACAACCACGCGTCGCAGACAAGATCGGTATGCGCTTCGTTGCAGAGCAGGACACAGATCTTGACCGACTTCCCGGCCATGGAAGCCTCCAGGGGGAAATAATAGGTGTAGTTACGATCGGAGCGGGTCACCACGAACTCCCATACGTTGGAGCGGTAGGCGGGTGCGCGATCCGGGGAACCCACAAGCTTACCGTCCATTTCAGCCACGCAGTAGGCACCCTCCTCGCCGTGGATGCCGTTCAGGGCCACAGCGATGTAGTCGCCATCCCGGAGGCTCTCGGGTAACGTAACCACGGTCTCCTGCACCGCAATGGGCTTCTTTGCGCCGTAGGGCGCCTGGAGATTGTTGGCCTTAGGCGCGGATAACCCGATCTCCTTCCCTTCCTTCAAAAGGCGAACCGAATAGATGCGATCCATAGGGGTCGGCAAACGGAAATAGCGAATGAATCCGCCGTTCAGCTTATAGCGCACCACCATGCGGTCGCCTGTTGCGCGGACCATATTATGAATGCCGAACTTCACCACGGGGATCTCCACGTTCGTCTCAGCTACCGAAATCTCCGCAGAGGAGGTCATACGCCAATCGCTCAGATCCGTCGAATAGCTTCCCTGCTCGGTGTAAGCTTGTGCGCCGACCTCGTCCACGGGCTCGCGAACGGCAAAGCAGGTGATCTCCACCTCGTCAGCATCCAGAACGTCGCCAAAATCTACCCGCAGGCATCCGCCTTCGATCCGCTGACTCTTGCCGTCAAAGCCGCGCAAATTCTTGGATTGACCGTCGAAGAAGGTATGTGGATCCCCGTCAAAGAGTGCCTCGCCATCGCAGCCACGGGCCGTATATGTGGCCTGTCCGAAGAAAGCATCTCGGGCGGCCTGCACCTCGGGAATGGCCGTACGTCCGGAACGGCGCAGCTCCCGCATCTCCAGGGAATCGTTGTCGATGGAAAACTGGGCAGTCTCGTAAAGCTCCTCAGCACGCCCATCGGCCAAGACCCCGCTCTGCAAACGCCCCAGGTGCTTGGGCGCAAAGGGACGAATATCCGTCTTTTCGAATTTGCCGTAGGGCCGGCTTTCGCCGTGTGCCAGCAGAGTGATATCTCCTCCGCCACAGCAAAGCATCCTGACCTCCACGGGATTGCCTTCGACGTCCTCGCGAATCATCTCGTACTCGCAATTTTCCAGCACGGGCAATGCCTCTCCCACCGTCGCCGCCTCCAGGAGGCAGGCCCGGAAGGGGAGTAGCTCCATCTCTACGGTGTCGCCAAAATCATATAGTCCCATCAACTTCTCCGTGGGGAAGCGCTGAATCAGCGCAATCTGCTCGCCGCTGTCGGCAAGTCCGATCTCACCGTCCAGCTTAACCGTGATCCGACGGGGAGTCCAGCCGTGGTGCCCCGTGGCAATAAAGCGGTGCGTTTCGTTGCCGCGGGACACGGGGGTGTCGCCATAGGCATCGGGGAGGATGATACCGTCCACCAGGAGAGGGGCCGCGGTCTTATGAAGATTGTAGATGCGGGCCAGCTTGGGGTACTCATCGTCCCGCATAAGCCAGGGGTTTCCGTAGATCTCGGGAGCCAGGATCATGCAACGGCCGAAGGCCTGATAAATGAGATCGTCCTCAAAGTAGGCCACCGAGGAGGAAATGCACACGCCGTGATCCTCCAGGAGACGATCCAAGCCCTCGGGTAGTCCCCGCTTGAAGATAAATCCACGGTGATGCATACAGGTCTCACGGTTGGCGCTGTGGACATCCACGTAGGTCTCCACCCCCTGCCAAAGGGAGGTGGTCACGTATTTATCAGCCTCGTACAGATCCAGGCGGTGGTTCAAAACAATGAGATCGGGGCTATACCGGCGGCACTCGCGGAGCTGCTCTGCGTAGCGAGCGGCCTTTTCGGGACGGAGCGTACCGCACACACCATCCACTTTAAAAAGAGCGAAATGATGCTTGCGGCAGAGGTCCACCATGAAATCATAGCGCTTCTGCTCCTCCTCGGGCGTGTCTCCGTAGCCGTCGGGGCTTCCCCACAGACCGAGACGGATCCCTGACTCAGCGGCCTTCTTCACCACGGGAGCATATCCGTTCGGGTACTGCCCCTTGAATTTCTCTCCCTCCGCGTCACCATAGCCTCGTCCCGCGCCGTCAAAATTGCCTGCATCCCAGGCATAGATCTTGATCTCCATGCCATAGACCTTCTTCATCCAGGCAAAAAAATCCAGATTCGTGATGGTCTGAGCCTCGGTGGAGCCCTCATTTGTATTGTTGATCCAGGAAAAATATTGAGGAATCGAGGGGGTTCGCTGATCCGCGCCCGCCTCGGATGCGATCTTTTTCTTCGGTTCGATCATGGCATGACCTCCTTGTCAGAATAAACTTTCGGGTATATTATAGCATAACGTCATGTAATTGTAAATAGAATTTTTGCGTTTTGACAAAAAAGATGGGAGGCTGTCTCCGAAGAAACAGCCTCCAAAATGTTTACTGTACCGTAGCTTGACCGAAATCGTAGGCCACAACTGCACCGTCCATGGGTGTTTCGGGGGTAAGAGCTGCGATCTCCGTCTCGTCCAGCGCGCGGGAGTAGATGTGAATGCCGGACAGCAAACCGCGAAGAACCCTGCCGTTTTGTCGGTTCGTCTCGTCAACACCCACTCCGGAAGCCGATCCGTTACTGTTGATGCTTCCTGTATAAGCCTGCTGGGCCGCCAGCACGCCGTCTACGTAGAGCTTGAGCCCCTCGGCATCCCGAACGGCCACTACGTATGTCCAATTCCTGGACACAGCCTTGGTGGTCAAAGCGATCCAACCGCCCTCGTAAATGCAGAACTCCAGATTTCCGCTGAGATCGGTCTTGACCGACACCTGGGTATCGCCCTTGGCAAAGATCACGTTGAAGGAACTGGTATCCGCGAAATTCACCCACGCCGCAACGGTAAACTCATTGGTTCCGGACAGGGCTGTATCGATGGCGTCGTCCTCGTCGGGAACGAGGAAATTGCCGCTGAATACGTAGCCCGAGGGGGCGGAGCTATCGGCAAAGACGCCGCTGTTCTGAGCCGTCGCGTCATGACCGTTCCCTGTCAGATCGCGAATCAGAATTTCCTGCCCCTGCTGGGATTCAAAGGAGGCCAGGATATCGTAAGCGGTTACGTACTTCTTCTGATTCTCGGTCAGCCCATCGTACCGGGCGCGAGCCTCGGCCAGATTGGAAGGATCGAACAGAAGCTCGCGAATGAGCTCGTCTACGAGGGTGGCCAAATACGCGTCAATCTCCTCGTTGCTCATGGATACGCTGTCACGCCACAGGCGGGAGATATCCGTCAGCTCCTCGGTGTCAGCTCCCTTGGCAAAGGGCACCAGCGTCACACGGAAGGTCATTTCCTCACCCACAGGCATCTGATACTGAGGGAGAGGGCCGGGACCGCAGGATTCGCCGCCCGTACCGCGGGACATATAGGACAATGTCAGATACGTGTATTTGGGATTCATGGACAGGCGGTAGGTATACTTATAGGTTTCCAGGTTCCTTGCCGTGAAGTGAATGGCCTGGGCCTCCATGGAATCTGCCACGGCCATCAGTCCCGTATTCAGCTCGTTGGAGGTCAGCGCGTACCACCGCACGCCCATCATATTCCCCGTATCCTGGGGCTTACCGTAGGGATAAAGATTCCCCGTAACGGTGGAGGTATACACACCGGGGATGTTGGCACGCATGCGGTCTACGAAGCCCTCCTGCCCACCGTAGCCGTACCACTGAGCCTGCTCGTAGGAGGCGGGGAGGGTCAGCGTCAGACCGTAGCGGGACATGGCACCGGCCGCGCGATCTGCATCCAAAATTGCCTCGATCCCGATCTCACCGCTACCGTACACGGTGTAGCGCAGGGTCTGCGTGGATGCGCCCGCGTTCTTGAGGGACAGGACGGCGGTGATTTCCACACTCTTGCCGTCGGCGGAGGTCTCCCAGGTCAGCGACCGGGCGGCGTCAACCGACACCTCCTTCCAAAGCTCACCCTTATCGTTGGATATCGTAGCTCGGTGGTAAGTCGGCGCCAGGGGCTCGCTCAGAATGCTCTCGCCGCGATAGACGTAGGAGTCCAGCGCGCCGTCTGCCTTGGTAAAGCGCGCCTCAAAATCAGATCCCTTGACCACAACGTAGGTATCGTCCTCGGTAACCGTCACGGCAGACATACCACCGCGATCGACGGAAACGTGGGTAATCTCCACAGGAAGATCGAAGGACTGGCTTGCAATCGCGTAGCCGGCGGAGGCCCATTCGGTGTCCGCCTTCAGCTTGGCGTACAGAACCAGAGCAAACTCGTCGTCTGCCCCGATCTGTGCGGGCAGCTGATACGGAACGGTGATTTCCACCGTCTGTCCGGGCGCGCAGGAAACCGCCAGATCGCCCGTACCGATCACCAAACCGTTGCGCTTCAATTCGTAGGTAAAGGCGAAGGCCGACAGGTCGGTAAACTTGAACTCGTTATAGATCTGCACCTTTCCTGCCTTCAGATCGGTTAGCCCCGAGGTAAACCATACGCTCTGGTACACGTACTTAACCTCAATGGCCTCGGGCTGAATGGTTCGATCGGGGGAAACAATGCCGTTCTGACAGAAGTCTGCATCGTTCACCCAGCCACCCCATGCGCCGTCATAGGCATAGTAGTAGCCCGTTCCCAAATAATCGTTCTGACCGGATGGAACAGGCGTGTATACCGTCTGATCCACGAAATCCCAAATGTATCCGCCCAGTACGTTATCGTAGGCGCGGATGGCCTCCCAGTACTCGTACAGATTACCAATGGAGTTACCCATGCCGTGGGCGTACTCGTTCAGAAGCCAGGGCATATGATTGGCCGCCTGACCCTGGGACTCTACGAAGGCAATGTCGCTGTACATATTGCAGGCGAGATCCTCGCCGCCGCCAAAGGCGCAAAGGGTGGTCATGCGGGTGGGATCCAGGGCTCTCGTCTCAGCCGCCATCTCCGAGAAAACGGCACTGCCATGTACCTCGTTGCCCAGAGACCAGAACAGCACCGAGGTGCGATTCTTTTCCCGCTTCACCATGGATAGCATACGGTACTTCAGCATATCGCGGAACCATGTCTCCGTCTCCTCTGCGCTGATTCCCCAGTGAGATTCAATATTCGCCTCCGCCATCACCAGAATACCGTAGCGGTCGCAGAGGTAGTACATATATTTGTCATTAGGATAGTGAGAGGTACGCAGGGCGTTGATATTGAGCTGCTTCATGATCTCCACGTCCTTTTGGTAAAGCTCGTGAGATACGTATTTGCCCGTAGCACCGTCGTTATCGTGACGGTTCACGCCCTTGAGCAGGATCTTCTTGCCGTTGAGCAGCACGTCGCCGTAGGAATCGTTGGGACGGTTCCCCTCGGTAGGCGTGAACTCCAGCTCGCGGAAGCCCAGCTGCTGGGCCATACTGCCGTAGTAGCCGCCGTTCTTGTCGTACAGAGAGATCACCAGCGTGTAGAGGTAGGGATCCTCATCCGACCACAGGCGATGCTTCTTCACCTCGCGGGTCATGGACAGAACCGCCGTCTCCCCCGCACCGAGAATATCCTTCATGGCTGCCGTGAGAGGCGCATCGGCAAACAGGTTCTTTCCCGTATGATCCAAAAGCGCCACGTCCACCAGAAAATCAGCGGGGATATCGGATACGGTCTTGTTCAGCAGATCCACCGAAATATCCAGGGTTGCATTGGTGTAGGTCTTATCCAGATCCGTCGTCACGGTGTAATCGTACATCTGCACACAGGGTGCGGAATAGAGCCATACGTCACGGAAAATACCCGCCAGGCGCAGCATATCCTGATTTTCGAAATAACTGCCGTCACACCAGCGCATGACCATAACAGCCAAAATGTTTTCAGAGCCGTCCTTGTTGAGGTAGGGCGTCAGATCGAATTCGGAGAGATCGTAGCTACTCTCGGCATAGCCAACCTGATAGCCGTTGACCCATACGTAGTAGCAGCTCTCCACACCGCCGAAGGCGATATACACCGAGCGATCCGATGCCAGCCAGGTCTCGTCCACCGTAAAGGTGGTACGGTAGAAGCCCACCGGATTGAGCGCGGCGGGAGCCTGGGGATAATCCACCTGGTTGGCGTCATCCACGTAGCCCCACGGATAGGCCGTGTTGGAGTAGACGGGGAAATCAAAGCCCTGGGTTGCCCAGGAGGCGGGCAGCGTCACATCCTTGAAGCCGCCGTAGTAAGCCTTCTTTTCGGTGCCGACCTCGTTTCTTCCTTCGTACTTAGGCGCCGTGGCCATGTTGTAATCAGCCGCCTGGAAGGAGCCGTACACACCGGCCTTGGTGGCCTCCTCCAGGTTTTCATATACGGCCAGCTTCCAGATTTTACCTTCACCGGTCAAAAGCTGATAGTAATCCGATCGGGCGTAATCGTAATTCATGGCGCCCAGCCGCGCATCCTCCGCCGATTGGTAGATCAGAGTCTCAGAGGAATGAGCGGGCATACGGTTTTCCCCGAACACCTCGGTCTGCCATTTCACGTCACCGTTCACGTCGGCCATATAGCCGCCCGTCCATTCGCTCCCCGTAAAGATCGTGTCCCCCGCTTGGTGAGCCGTGCGGACCGTATAGGGAAGGCTGTCCGGCTTAGGTTGCTCCACGCCGGGAAGGGTATCCTGCTCGGTTCCCTGCCCCACGGTCACCGAGGGGGCAGAGCCCTCCCACCCATCGGTGGTAACCGTCGGGTTCTTGCCCGAGCGGCAGCCCGCCAGCATCAAAACAGCCAATGCCGCCGCACCGATAGAAAGATATTTTTTCATATAAAGATCCTCCTGTATGTATTTTCGCGATTCCCCTTGGACACGCGGACTTCAACTTCAACTTCAACTTCAACTGTCATCATTATACCATAAAACCGTAGCTTTGTAAAGTACTTTTTGTCATTTCTGCAAAAAGGGTGCCTCATGCGAGGCACCCTCCGGTTTTTATGAAAGCGAATTACACCGTTGCTTTTCTCTTGCGGCGTACCAGGATGACCCGCACCACAAGGGCGATCACCGCCAGCAGAACCAGGATCACACCCAGCACCAAGTAGGTGAATACGTTGGCGTTTCGCAGAAGCTTCACGGGATTGAGGCTGGCGTAAACCACCTTGCGGCCATCGGTTTCGGCGTAACGGGCATCCATTTCCTCGCCCATAGCATCCAAATACTCCGCGATGGCGTACCACTCCTTGAGAGGCGTGCCGTTTTCGTCCTTAATGACGTAGTTGACCAAGTCAGCTGTATCAATGGGATTTCCGTTCTCGTCGCGGGGCGTCACCGACAAAAGACCCATGGACGTCTCCTCCACCGAGCCCAGCATCTGTCCCATATACATACCCGCCACAACGAAGTAAAGCTTATCGTCATCAATGGCCGTCAGGGTACCGTCCTCTCCGCGGAACATGGCGTAATCCACCTTGTTAAAGATCATGCGCTTGGTATTGAAAGAATACTCTACGCCCGACATAAAGAGCTGGGCCGTTTTCATGAGCGGTTGCACCGAAGCATCCAGCTCAATGGCGTTGCGAACGTCCTTACCTGTCAGGTAAATACCGATCAGCTCACCCTCAGTGCCCACGCCCAAGGAGGCGGCGTTGAACACGTCGGAGACCGTCACGTTGCCCACGGGCAGACTGCCGCGGATAACACCCGCCGCCGTGATGGCGACGTCCACCTTCTTACCCGTCGTTCTCTCCGCGGCCCACTTATAGGCATCCGAGAAGATATTGCACAGGGTGGATTCGTGCTGGGTAGCCGATACCTGCTTGACCGTATCGAACACGTAGGGGTTGCGTACCAGAATCTGATCAAAGGTGTAACCGTACTTGGAGAGGTAATCGGTCTCCACGGCCGTCTTGTAGTTCTCCACCAAAGCTGCGATGGCAGGATCCTCCTCCACCGTCTCGTTCACGGGGATCAGCTGATAGTCAGCCAGCGTAACGGCATTGCCATCAAACTTCACCTTCAGAACGCCCAGATTGCGGCCATACTCGGCGGCGGAAACGATGAGAGTCCCGTTCACGGAAATGGGCTCGCGAAGGGTGGTGTGGGTATGACCCGAGATGATCACGTCGATGCCGTCCACAGCCTCTGCCAGGGCATAATCCTCGCCCTTACCACCGGAGGTACCGCTGTGAGACAGGCAAATCACCACGGGATGCTCGCCATAGGTCTGCTCGCACTCGGCCACGGCGGTCTCCACGATCTCCTTTGCCGTAGCGGCAGGATCCTCAAAGACCATCCCCGAGTTGGGCGCGCAATCGTCAGCGTCCGTACCGAATATACCGAACAGCACGTAGTACACACCGCCGCGCTCCAGAATGATATACTCCTTCACGCCGTAGTCATTGTAGGCCTTCCACAGGTCGGCGTCGTAGCCCTCCTGTCCCTCCACGGGAGGCAGGTAATTGCCGCAGACAATGGGCGGAACGGGATCTCCGCTGGCCACAGCGGCCTTCAGCATGGACTTCAGACCCGATTGCAGGTAGTCGAACTCGTGATTTCCGAAGGTGGTGGCGTCATAGCCCATTGCACCCATCATACGAAGCTCTATGGCCGAGGTAGGGTAGGCCGTCTGGAACAGAGAGCCCATGGCAAAATCACCGCCGTCCACCAGGATTGCGTTGGGATCCTTGGCCTTCTGCTCACGGATCACCGTCATAAGACGGGCATAGCCGCCGTACTCACCCTCACCCGTCTCATTCGCAGAGGGGAGCAGGTGGGAATGGAGATCGTGGGTAAAAAGGATGGTCAGCTCCTCCTCGGAGGGAGCCGAAGCCACGGGAATGGCACACAATCCAACCAAGGTCAGAAGTGCCATGAGCAACGCCAAAAAACGCTTGCACATCATAAAAATCTTTCCTTTCCGAAAAATAGGGGATATGGTTGCCGGGGATCCTGGGTGTTCATCGTGCAGAAGCCTTCCCTCGATCTTCCATACGTTGATTTTTGAGGTTCTTTTTCATTATAGCATATTTCCGTAAAAAGTGCAAGAGCTTGACGGCTGAAATCGGCCCTTGAATCCGACAAATATCACCACGGAGCATGGCCGACCGCCGCGAATACACTTATGGGGACCTCAAAAATTCTTCGCACGGCATATCGGCAGAATATTCAGAGGCTCCCTTATTGGATTCCGCAGTACTCGCCCCGATAGGTCACTCCGTCGTTCTCGTACAGATCCCTGAGTGCAAGACCTCCGTCATTGTAGCGCACCGTCCGATCCACGGACCAAACCGAATAGATCCGATCACGACCCATGGCCTTCAGCTTGCCCTCGTCTACCTCGTCCGCCATAAAGACGTCCGCCATACGGATTGCCACCTCTGCGCAGCCCCCATCGTACGAGTAGGATACCAGATTATGCATAGCACTCTTGGAAAAACCCGTGGTGAGATCCGCATAACGATGGACGTAACGGCCGTCGGCGTAGGCGTAAAATACCGCCATATCCTGTTCGCTCAAGGGATAATCCCGCAAAAACACCATAGAGATATAGCCTTGATACTGGGCCACGGCCGCAGGATATACGTTTTTTTCATCACGGTCAAAAATATTGAAGCCGTAATATTCCCCGGAAGCATCAAAATTGCGGGTATAGCCATCATAGGAGGTCATATTTCCCGCCGTAAAGCCGCGCTCAATCATCACCTCCGCCACATGATCCACAATGAACGCATTGGTCAACCATCCAAAATCCACGAGATCCGTGATCCCGTTTTCTCTTGCAAACGCCCGATAGGCCTCCGAAACCGCCAGGGAGATCCGATTCTCCCCCAGCAGCTCCACACGGATCATGTCGGGATTCGTTGCGTAAGCCATGACCTCCTCCAGATACACCCGGGTTTCCTCGTCGGTGTGAGGATCGCAGAGTGCCGCCTCTACGTCGTTCTGACTACCGAACAAATGGCGGTAGACAGAGAAAACGGGCGCCATATACGGAATGCGGCTGCCCATCCGTTCCGTCAGCTCAAAGGCCTGATACAAAAGCGGATCCACCTCGAAAACCTCCCCGGGATATTGGTTCAGCGTGTACAGGTTGACGATGTTCTCATACCCCCGGTACACGTCCAAAAGACGGTGAACCCGCCCAAGCTCAGCGGCGTACAGGGTCGAAACCGCCTTGTATTCATCTGCCGCGGAGCGCTTGTCTCCCTCCAAGCGGTAGTTAAAGATGAACTCGTCGTTCAGCTCCACAGGACCCTCGGTCAGCTCCACCGTATACCAGCCGGGCTCCTTAGTGATCAAGGAGTAAAACCAGTAGGCAAGCAGACTCAAGCCGGCGGCCAGAAGCAGAACCACCAGCACAACGCGGAGTCGGACGTTTTTTTCGGACACCTCCACCTTTAAAAGCTTTGGTTGATTTTTTTTAAACAAATCCATGCAAATTCCTCCAGAAACTTGGCGACCGCATGCCTCGCCACTGAGAATGACAAAGCATGCGGTTGAAAACGGATTTAAATGATGGCCAGGATGATCAGCAATGCGAACAATGCCGCGATCGCGCCCAAGGTCGCAAATCCTGCCAGGGCACCCTTCTTGCAAGCCCTATAGTTTTTGAAATGCTTAAAGTGCTTGAAGATCGAAGCGCCGATGGCTCCGAAAACCGGGAAGAGGAAGGAACCTAAGGTGTAGAGCTTGTTGCCCGTATCGTGAATGGGAGGGATCTCCTCAAACTCGGTTCTGACCGTGGCGGCCTCCACGATGGACTCCTCCACCTCCTCGATGGAGTCGGCAATGGTAATGGACTTGATGACCTGCTCATTCTCGCGAATGGTCTTGTACTCCTCAATCTCCTTCTTGTTACCGAACACGAAATGGTTATGTCCGATATCCACCAGCTCGGGGGCATCCTCGCTGTAGTCATGAACGGAGGGATCGTAGGTGAACAGCACCTTCTTCTTCTCCAGCTTGGGATCAGGAATCGGAATAGCTGAGATCAGAGAGCGGGTGTAGGGGTGCAGAGGATAGTTGAACAGCTCCTCCGCCTCAGCGATCTCCACCATGTTACCCTTGTAGATAACGCCGATACGGTCCGAAATGAAGCGGACAATGGAAAGGTCATGGGCAATGAACAGATAGGTGATCTGACGCTCCTTCTGGAACTTCTTCAGCAGGTTCAACACCTGAGCGCGGATGGATACGTCCAGAGCCGAGATCGGCTCGTCCGCAACCACCAGCTCCGGCTCCATGACCATCGCTCTTGCAATACCGATTCTCTGACGCTGACCGCCCGAGAACTCATGGGGATAACGGGTCAGATGCTCGGGCAGAAGGCCGACCTCCTCGATCATCTTCTCCACCTTCCGGACTCTGTCCTCCTCGTTCTCGAAGAGGTGGAAGTTGTAAAGACCCTCGGAAACGATGTAATCCACCGTTGCTCTCTCGTTCAGAGAGGCCGCGGGATCCTGGAATATCATCTGAATGTTACGAATGACCTCACGGTCCAGGGCGCGAGATACCTTGCCCGAGATCTTGACGTCCTTGTAGCGGATCTCACCGGCGGCGCAGGGGTTCACGCGGATGACCGCGCGGCCAATGGTGGTCTTACCCGAGCCGGATTCGCCTACGAGAGAAAAGGTCTCGCCCTTGTAAATGTCAAAGCTGGCATTTTTCACCGCGCGAACGGCGTTATCGCCCTTGCCGAACGTAATGTCCACGTTCTTCAGAGACAAGAGAATCTCTCTGCCTTGCTCGTCAATGGGACCATGCTCGGGCAGATGGCTCGTTCTCTTCTTTTTGTTATTAGCCGACAAAACCTCTCACCTCCTTAAATGTTGAACGTGCGCTGCAGCTTCTCGTGAATATCCTCAATGATCTCCGGCTTCTGCAGCTTGGGAGCTCTGGGATCCAGCAGCCATGTTTTTGCGTAGTGGGTATCGGATACGCGGAACATCGGGGGCTCCTTCAGCGTATCGACCTTGAGACAGTAGGGGTTTCTGGGAGCAAAGGAGTCGCCCACGATCTCGTTGTACAGGGAGGGAGGCGTACCTGTAATGGAGTACAGCTTGGTGTTCCGCTGTGCAAGCTGAGGCAGGGAGGACAGAAGCGCCCAGGTATAGGGATGACGGGGATCGTAGAATACGTCCTCCACCGTACCCAGCTCCACGATCTGGCCGGCGAACAGAACCGCCACGCGATCCGCGACGTTGGCCACAACGCCCAGGTCGTGGGTAATGAACACGATGGTGTAGTTGAATTCCTTCTGCAGGTCCTTGATGAGCTTGAGGATCTGAGCCTGGATGGTCACGTCCAGAGCGGTGGTGGGCTCGTCGCAGATCAGGATCTTGGGCTGGCAGGACAGGGCGATCGCGATAACGATTCTCTGTCTCATACCGCCGGAATACTGGAAGGGATAATCGTCGAAACGGTTTTCGGCGTTGGGAATACCGACCTTCTTCATCAACTCCAGCGCGCGGGCACGAGCCTCCAGCTCAGAGCAGTTCTGATGCTTCAGGATGACCGAGGTGATCTGCTTACCGATGGTGATGATGGGGTTGAGGGAGGTCATGGGATCCTGGAATACGGTCGCAATGCGTCCGCCGCGGATCTTGGTCCAGTCCTTAGCATACTGAACCTTGGCCAGATCCAAAATACAGGTACCGTGGAGATACTCGGAGGTCTCATCCAGATACTTGACACGGAAAACGACCTTGTCGAATACGGCGTTGCGAACGTCATCGTTATTCAGATCCACGCCCAGCTTCATGGCCTCCTTGAACTGCTTGTGGAGACCCTTGATGAACTTGCGGCGGCTACTTGCGCCGTAGCGCCCCACCGACAGGTAGATCTCCTTGGCGATCTCCAGATTGCGCGCCCGGGTCTCGTCGGTGATCTCATGTGTGATGGCAGCGGCATACTCCCGGCGGAGAGCCTGCATTTGATCCACGTAAGCCTTGTTGTAGGCGGCGTCGTTGACAGCGGCGGTCTTATGAGCGGCCAACAGCTGCTTTTTCTCAGCCTCCAGCCCCTCGATCTGTGCCGTCAGCGCTGCGATCTCCTGCTTTACGCCCTTGAGTCTCTCCTTTTCCTTGGAGGGATCAATGGTCTGCTTCAGGTTGCCGAGCTGAGTCCGCTTGTACTCCAGCTCGTCGATCTTGGCGGTGATTGCCAGATCCTCCTCGTCGGTCAGAGCGAAGCGTGCCTTGTAGGCCGATTCCAGATCCAGCATTTGCTTGTAGATCTCTGCACCGAATTCCAAGGAGGAATACTTGTTCAGGACCTTGGCGGAGGCGGCCACCTGGCGGCGCTCGGAAGAACCGTAAGCCACCTTAGTATCCGCCAGCTCCTCGTCGTTATACAGGAGCTGACCCTGGCTGATAAAGCCATTGGTCTCCAGCATACCGGCAAAGGTCTTGGTGAATACACTCTTACCCGAGCCGGACTCGCCCACGATGGCGATGGATTCATTCTCATACAGATCAAGGGACACACCGCGGATGGCCGAAAGGATACGGCCTCTCACGCGGAACTTCACGTGCAGATCCTTGACAGAAAGCAAAATTTTCTTATCTTCCATGTTGTCACCTCTTACATATGGGTTCTGGGGTCGGAGGCATCGCCCAGATTCTGACCGACAACGTACAGAACCACGGCGATGATGGAAGCGATCGCAACGGGAGACCAGAACTCCAGCTCCCAGCCGCGAGTGGACATAGCGTCCTTGGCAGATTCGATCAGCTTACCCAGAGACATGTCCTTCAGACCCATACCAATGTAGGACAGGAACACCTCGTAGGAAATGTAGGAGGGGATCTCGGTGGCCAGCAGGGTCACGATAACCGAGGTCATGAAGGGGAGAATGTTTTTGGTTGCAATCCGCAAAATGGGCGTCCCCAGGCATCTGGAGGCCAGGTTGTACTCACGGTCTCGGATGATGATGACCTGGGTACGGATGAAGTAGGCAATACCCAACCATCCCGTAACCGTCAACGCGAACACCATGGTCCAGAAGCTGGGCGACAGGATCAGCACCAGCACCGAGATCAAAAGGATGTAAGGCACGTTGGCGATGACGTTGTATACCTCGGTCATGAAAATATCCACCTTCTTGGAGAAGCCCCAAACCGCACCGATAATCACACCGACGGTCATATTGATGAGCGCACAGATGAGAGCCAGGGACAGGGAGATACTGGAGCCGTACCAGATTGCATCAAAGGTAGACTCACCCTTGGCGCCGGAGCCCAGCACCCAATGGATATTGTGGCCGAACTTGTCCATAGCCTGGGTAGGACCCAAATGCTTGGATTCGGAATCCAACAGATTCATAAAGGGATCGACCTCGGGGTCATATCCGATAACGGCGGGATACACGTAAGCGAACACCACGATCACAGCCAGCAGGGCCAGAATCACGATATTGATCTTTTTCCTGAAGAATACGCGGAACACCGAATGCCAGTAGGAATATCTCGGCGCGGTAATTCGCTCGGAGGCAAGCTCGTCGTGATCCACAACCGAGAACAGCTCCTCGTCAGAAAGCTGAAATTCATTCAAATCAATCAGTTGATCATTCATGTGCTTTACCTTCCCTTCTTCGTTGTAAACGAGATTCTAGGATCGACCATGGACATCAGGATATCACCGCAGATGATGGACACGACCGACAGGAGCGCGTAGAACAGAGTCACGCCCACGATAACACCGTTATCGTAAGCATTGATGGCGTTGGTCAGCAGGTTACCTGCGCCGGGCACAACGTACACGCGCTCGGTAATAATCGCGCCGACCAGAGAACCGAGAACACTGCCGGGAATACCGTGAATGATCGGAATGGCCGCGTTCTTCAGAACGTGCTTGCGGAAGATCTCGCCCTCGGACAAGCCTCCGGAGCGGGCAAACTTGACGTAATCCGAGTTCATCTGATCGATCATGTACCGTCTCAGCCACTTCATCAGGTTTGCGATAGAGGGCAAAGCCAGAGAAATGATGGGCAGAATATACATCAACCAGGTAGGATTGATCATATCAAAGGTGGTCGGGAGTCCGAAGCTTCCGCCTATGGCCTTGAACAGGAAGATGTAGGCCAAGGAAGGCACCGCGATGATGAAAATAATATAAATAGTACCCAGATGATCGATAAACTTGTCCTTCTTCAAAGCCATCAGCACACCCAGAGGCAGGGCGATCACATAGGCCATGGCCACCGAGATAATACCGATCACAAAGGAATAACCGATCTTGGAGAAGCCGTTCTTGTAAGTGGAAACGCTGGTGTAATCGTCCACGTAACGGTCCTTAACCACGACGGTACCCTTGTTCAGAGATCCGCTGACGTAGGTAGCCGTATGCAGATTATCCGCACTATTCTCCACCAAGCCCGTGGGGTAAGTCACCAGAGAAGTCTTGAAGGCACCCTGCGAGCTGGTCATGGTATCGAATACGTCCACGCCCTGGTTCACGCTATAGGAGGTGCCCAGGCTGATCTTCATAAAGTTCTGATGGATAAAGGGGAACTGGGAATCGAAATAGAGCAGGTACTTATGCTTGGTACCGTTACCCATAATGGCGGGAGAGAACTTCTCTCCGCCGTACGCGGGATCGAACAGAGTGAACGACAAACCGCGCTCACCCAGCTCATCCTTCACGTAGTGAATGTTGTCAAAGGTAATGATGCCGGTAAAGTAATCCCATACGCGGTTCATAACGGGTATGTTCTTGTATGCAAAGAGCTGGGGGTTACCGCCCTCCTGGTACTTCTTGGTACCGGCCCGGGTAATACCGGGCAGACGCTCAACCTCGTAGCCCTTACTCTCATAGTATTCAGTAAACTTCTGCACGAACTCAGAGGTCTTCTCGCCGTCTGCGTCCGCATTCTTACCAATGGTAACGACCTTCGAATAATCCTCCTCAGAAACAGCACCGGCCGTAAGCTGCTCCTTCAACCAATCGGCATAGGAAACGTAATCCAAATACCCGTACTTTTCCCACTGCTGATACTGATACACCACTTTGTTGTTCAATTTCTGCTTAGAGAAGATCGGGTCCTGAGCAAAAATAGACTCCTTGTTCATGAGCGAATAAATCAGAATCATGACAACGAGAACTACGAGAACGATTGAGATTATACCTCGCGCCAAACGGCTCAATAAATATTTTGTCATATCAATCTCCATCTAACGAACGATAGAGGATGAACTGATGTCCATCCTCTACCGTATAAGCTTTAATTATTCAAGCACAATGGCATTTATCAATAAACACCAATACACTTGACCATGTAGCCTGCGTACTCGGGCAAGAATGTGTCAAGGTAGGTCTGAGGATCACCGTAGTCAGGACCCCAACCGGAAACGTCGTAGAGGTGGTAGTTAGCCTCGTTACCGAAGTCAGTGTAGTAGCCGGCATAGTACCAGTCATCGGAGGTCTCAGCAGCAACCAGGTTCAGCTTAACCTTGCCGCCGAAGGCAGCCTCGAGGGACTGCTTGTAAACGTTGGACATGTTGGTGCGAAGCTCACTACCGGAGTAGTAAGGCATCTCCAGAACGATGGGGTTCTCGGCAGTGATCTCAATACCGATAGTAGCCAACTCTGCGATTGCGGCCTCCATCTCCTCAACGGCATTGTCAACGTTGTACCAGCCGTCGAAACCGGCGCTGGAACCGATACCGTCATCACCGTTGGGATCCCAAACCTTCATCTTAACGCCGTCAGCATCGATCTGAGCCTGCATGATAGCGCCGTAGTAGGTGCCTGCGGTGAAGGTCTTGGCAGTACCGTTGATCTCAACGGTTACGTCCTCCTTCAGAGCAACGAAGGTACCGGGAGTGTAGGAGTTGATAAGGGAAGCGTACTTCAGGTCCTCACCAACAGACTGTGCGTTGTAGGTACCACGGTCGATAGCGAATGCGAGAGCGCGGCGGAAATGCTCGTTGCGAAGAGCGGCATTGGCGCGGGTCTGCTCGTCAGCGGTCAGAGTGGAAACGACCTTCTTGTCGTCAGCAGCGTTTGCGTACATAGCGCGGTTAACGTTGACGAAGGACATGAAGGAGGTAGCGTCGGTGGAAGAAACGTAGGAGTAGGTGTCATACAGACCCTCTTCCTTAGCCAGAAGCACGGTGGTGCTGTTCAGGCCTGCGCCGTCGATCACACCGCTCTTGGCGTCGTTGTAGCTCTTCTTAACATCCTCACCGTCGTTGAAGAACCAGGTAAGGGTGTTGATGTTGATGTTAGCGGCATCCCAGTAAGACTCGTTAGCGGAGAATACGATGGTGTTGCCGGCAGTAAAGCTGGTAATGGTGTAGGGACCGCAGTAAGCGATAGAGTCGGGACCCTTACCGTACTTGTAGGTCTCAGCAGCGGCGTTGTAGTCAGCGCCAAACTGACCGCCCATGGACTCGTAGAAGGTTCTGCTCATAGGAGCGAACACGCCGTAGCCCAGCATGGTCATGAAGAAGGTGGTGGGCTGCTCAAGAGTGTAAACGAGAGTGTAGTCGTCAACAGCCTTGACACCAACCTGAGCGAAGTCAGTAACGTCACCCTTGATATACTCGGTAGCATTCACGATGATACCCTGAACCAGGTACTCCAAACCACCGGCAGCGTCCAGCATGTGCTGCATACCGGCAACAAAGTCGTCAGCCTTAACGTCAGCAACAACGCGGCCCTGAGAGTCAACCCACTTCACACCCTGACGGATCTTGAAGGTGTAGGTCTTGCCGTCCTCAGAGACGGTGTAGCTCTCAGCCAGAGCGGGCATCAGGCGGTTCTCCATATCGTACTCCATCAGACCGTCGTAGGTGTTTACGAGAGCCTCGGAGTCAGCGGCACGGGAGGTAGCCAGAACGTCCCAGTTCTTAGGATCGGAGTTGTAAACGATGCTGTAGGTGTTCTTCAGGGTGTAGCCCTTACCGGTCAGGTAAGCCTCAACCCACTCCTCGTACTCGCCGGTACCCTTCAGCTCTGCCCACTTAGCCTTCATTGCAGCTCTGTCAGCGGCAGTGATGAACTCAGTAGCCACGATCACATCGTGGTATCTGTAGGAGTCGTTACCCCACAGAGTAGAGGTGGCGGTGTTGGGAGCTACGCGGGTGATGGCGTAGTTACCACCGTTGGAGGAGGTAGGCATCATAACGCCGCTCTCCATCAGCTTAGCCTCGGCAATAGCCATCATAGCCCACTTCTTGGACTCGTTGGTCTCTGCCTTTGCAGCCTCATATGCTGCATAGAAATCGCCCAGGATGTCATCATAAATCTTCGCGGACAGTTCGTCGTAATCCTCAATACCTGCATAAGGATCGGTATAAACAACCTTGGTACCTTCTTCGCCGGCAGTCGTATCCTCGCCGCCGTCGCCGGTGGTGCAGGAAACGAGCAATGCCATAGAGGACAGGGCCATGCAGAGAACAAGGATCAAAGAAAGAATCTTCTTGCTCATTTTCAAATAAGCCTCCTTAAATTTTTGCAGTATGACTCGCCACATTCGATTGCCCCCTCGGTAAAGCTTATCATGCCGTAGAAACAACCATCCATGCTAACGATCCATACTAACAGTTGACTCATTATAGCACAAACTTTCCCGCTTGTCAATAGGTTCCGCGCAAAATTTTCAACAAAAAAATCGCTCGCTTTTCACCTTGCGCCACGGCTCCGAGCCTTTTCCCGTGTGCCGCACCCCGGAGCCATTCTTTCGTTCGTTCTCGTCCTCACCCATCCGGCAGATGCAGCCTCCGTCCCCGTGCAACGCATTTTCTTCCATTATATGTATAGAGGAGTGCCCCTCCGAAGGTGCCCCACCTCGTCCGACCATCCCACACCGCCGCCGCTCGTGCATTTAATCAAATATTGTTTTTTCAATCTTTTGTTTCTATTATGTAGCAAAAGCCCATGCGCGCCCGCATTCTTTTGCCCAAAGGAAGATTACAATTTGTAGGGACCGGCGTCCTCGACGGTCCGTGACACATAAATTTCGGCAGAGATGTTGTTTTCTCTGCCGATTTGTGATATAATGGGGTTAACGAAAAGCCTCCCTCCGAGATGCCATCCGCAAGCGGATGCGGTGGCACGCGGAGCGTGACGGAAGGAGCCTGCGTGGCTTTAGATTTGTACTAACTTCATTGTAACGCGCTCTCCCTCACCCGACTTCGTCGGGAGCTCCCTCCCGGAGGGAGCCTCGGGATGCGCGCAACTTCATGGGTACGGGCTTTGCCCGAAGTATTTGTAATACAAAGGCGAAACTTGTGATAAAACAAAACAGTAATAAGGATGTGGAGAATGAGGTAGCTTATGAAGAAATATACATGGATCGATACATTAAAAGAACTATTAAAAGAACTGTCTATTATACCATGGTTTACTTTGTTTTTAGCGATAATTTTACTTATGGGATATTTGCTTCCTGATGGTTTATTGAAAAATATACCCTTTGAGGTATTGTGTGTCCTTGGTGTAATTGTTATACTCGGGGTTTTATATTCCATCTGCGGCATCGTCACGCTAATACAAAAAATCAGAGCAAAGAAAAACAAAACCACATTGGATAAAGATAAGAACTCCGATTTATAGAATATAACAAAACCAACCACGACAGACTTCGAAAAATCTGTCGTGGTTAATCTTTGCTTTTTGCATTGCAATTAAAATTTAATGGACCGTCGAGGACGCAGGTCCCTACAATTTTGTAAACATCCTTGAAAACCAGCCCTTCGCAAGTGTTTTTTCCGGAGCAGATTGCAGGGCTCAGACCCTCGCTCTGTGCTTTGCGTAAAGCAACAAGTTGCCCGAGGCAGCTTGCAGACGGCTTCTCACTCATAAAATCTCCCTAAAACAAAAAGACCGCCAAACTGCGTTGACGGTCTTTTTCTTTGTGTAATCACACACTCGTTAATACAATGAACTACCGAAAGCAGAAATGGTGCATTTTATTCCATTAAAATAAGGATGGAAAGGAAAGCTTGTTCTTTTAATGGAATAAAAATATTTTCTGAAGATCTCTTGACAAAATTACCACAACTGTGTATAATATACATATACAGTATTAACAGAGGTGATGACGTGAATATTTTAATCGACAACAAAAGCGGTGAACCGATTTACAATCAGATATATTCTCAAATAAAGAATCAGATCATAAGCGGTGAGTTGAAAGAAG
>SVRS01000010.1 GCA_015064695.1 Oscillospiraceae bacterium
CATTCATTTTTTCGACCTCCAATCAATATACGTCACACTTATTCAAAAGGCGTGTGCCTGCCACGTTATAGATGACCGCCCAAGCGACCGATACAACAATGCAGATCAGCAAAGAACCGATTCCACTTGAAAGGTTGGCATTGACCGATGCACCATAAAGGAAAATGTTAAGGAAACTCGTGGGAATCTTGAGGCTTTCAACGATTGCCGCCGCGCCGATGATAAGGATACCTGTTCCGAAAAAGAATGACGATGCCACGGAAATACCGAAATATTTTCTGAAGATCACATTGAGGAAGGTGTAAAGGCTTGCCCAACCGAGTGACATAATGATCTTTCCGAGAATAGCGATAATGAGTGAGCCTACGCTCACGTCGGTATCGTATCCGACAAGCAAGCCGCCCACCGTACCGCCAATGAGGTAAGTGATACACATACACGCCATGGCAAAGGCGCAAACAAGGCTCTTGGAGATCATATAGTCCTGCTTCTTTGCGTGGGTAGTAAAGAGCTGTTTCACGTAACCACTCTTATAATCGTGGCCGATAAAGATCGAAACCATAATACCGCCGAAGATGAAAACCATATTCATATTGGCGTAGTCAGCGATTCCTTCGATTACGTAAAGCGACTTACTTGCGGCAATGATCTGCCACACGTTAGAATAAAGTGTGATCTGATTTCCGTTCTGATCGGGCATCATGGTCATAGCCGATACCATCGCAGGGATGATCGCGGCAATGGCGAGGAAAATGTAAAAGAGAGGTGTGTGGAACAAACGGTAGAAGTCCACGCCGAGCATACCCTTAATTCGTCTTGCGAAGGTAGGCGATTCAAATTTAATATCACGTGTTGTATTCATTATTCTGCCTCCTTTTGGCCCGTAGGACGTGACATAAGCTCGATGTAATATTCTTCAAGACCGATCTTGTTTTTCTTTATTTCGCTGACAACGTGACCGTTTTTCATCAAGAAGTCAACGATAGAAGCGGTATCATCCACGTCATAAATGCGGATATATCCTTCTTCCTCTCTCACGTCGGCATACTGTTTTTTGAGAACCGCTTTTGCGCCCTGCATATCCGCGCATTTAAGGGATGTAAACACCTGCGCACGACTGTCCATTTCCGAAGCGGTTAGCTCCATAATCATCTTGCCCTGACGGATGATACCGTAGTGAGTTGCAATCTTTTCAAGCTCACCGAGAATGTGAGAGGAAATGAGGACGGTGCAACCGTACTTTTTTGTGATGTCAACGAGAATCTCGCGCATAATACGCATACCGTCGGTATCAAGACCGTTGATCGGCTCGTCGAGAATGAGAAGTGCAGGATTGCCGAGCAGTGCCATAGCGATACCGATACGCTGCTTCATACCGAGTGAGCAGCTCTTAAATTTGAGATTTGCGTTATCTTCCATACGCACGATCTCAAGCACACGGCGGATTTCCTCGTCTGCGTTTTCGATGCCGAGATTGATACACTGCATCATAAGGTTCTGATACACGCTTGATCCGGGGAAACAGCCTGCGTTCTCAATCAGTGCGCCGACTCTTACGCGCACGCCGGGATCGGTATAATCTCTGCCGAACAGCTTGATTTCGCCGCCGTCGGGAACGAGATGACCGCAGATGAGCTTCTCAGTGGTGGATTTGCCCGAACCGTTTTCACCAATGAAGCCGTAAATAGCCCCCTGCGGAACGGTCATATTGAGGTGATCAACGGCATACATTCCGCGAAAGCTTTTTGAAAGATTTCGGATTTCAATAGCGTTCATTTTTTACTCCTTCGTTTTATTTGTAAACGCAACGCAGGCGAGCCGTGTTTTTACGCCTCGCTTAGGTTGTTTATTTTCATGATTTCTTTGCCGCTTCGTAACGAGCGTTAGCCGCTGCGGTTCTTGCGTTGGCTGTGTTAACTCTTGCAGCGTTTTCCTCGCGCATCTTTGCAGTTCTCTCGGAAGGACTCATATGCGCATCATCCCAAGACTTCTTCGCATCAGCCTTTGCCTTCGCATAGGTGTTATGACCTCTGTTTTCCTCAAAGTTTGCTTTTGCCTCAGCCTTTGCCGCCTGAAATTCTGCTTTGTCTGCCGCGTGCTGTGCCTTTGCGCTATCCTTCATATCACCGAATGCCTTCTTAAAAAATGCTTTGATTCCCATGATAATCTATCCCCTTTTATTACTTATTCATGATTTTGTCGCTGAGCTTAAGAATCTCTGCGCCGTATTTTCTCTTGCGAGAATTCAGAATTCCCTTATACATAGGATAGGTCAAAAGAGCCATTCCAAGTCCGATAGTGCCGATTACGATGCCGGGGATCATAGCACTTGCGATGCCGATTGCTGCACCGATATCGGTCATCACAAGGCTCATGCCTGCGCCCATAACAATGGCGGAAATGCTTCCGAAGATGTATGCAAATACGTTTGCGGGACGCTTTACTTTTGCATCAAACTCACGGAGTGCGTCAAGCTCCGAGGGGGTCTTTTCCATGTACTGCGCGCGAATTTTCTGTGCCATAAACTGCTGATCGTTTCTGTTCATTATAAATTACCTCTCTGTGTTTGTTTTTGATTTTGTGACTGTATTATACCAATCGTTTGTTTTTGATTGTTTTGTGAAATGTTTGCGTTTTGTTAATCCTGAATTTTTTTGTTTTTAGGGGACCTCTAAATATTCAGCGTGCGGAGAGAGCCGAGTGAGCTCGGCGGCGAGAAGATTTTTTGTCAGACGCAACAAAAGTCCGCGCGCGTAGTGGAGTCTACGCGAAGGATTTTGGGTGAAGCGCCCACTTCGTGGGCAAACGGAAATGATTCCGTCGATTCTCCATACGATGAATTTTTAGAGGTTCCCTTTATCGGACAAGCGCAGTATTTCGGGGAAAGCTCTGCCGCAGATTGTCCACCGACGTAATGTTCAACAACCGCCCCGAACAGCAAAACGCCGATGAGGTTTCCAAGGATTCCTCATCGGCTGTTTTATGCATCATGTGAAATTTCGTCGCTCCACGCCGTTGCTGATCAAGCAACGCCTCATCCATTTTGAAAAACATCAGAGGCTTTCCCTGCTCTATGCCCTCAGCTTATAAACTCGGCTCCGTTTCCCGCCCTCCGTCACCACGGTACCATCGGCCACCATTTCGGCCAGCAGCCGATGAGCCCGTGCATACTTGACACCCAGCAGCTCCGCCACCTCCACGGTGCGTGCCTCGATGCTTTCGGTCAGATACGTAATGACGGCCTGCTTTTGAATTTGGGACTTGGATTTCGTAGTTTTCCCAACTACAGTCGCGGTCTCGGTCACGCGATTTTCATGTGCTATCAAGGTGAGCGACAGCGTGATCCGATCCGGTTCAAAGCTCTCGGTGATCACAGGCGCGGGCCAGCCCTGCTTATTCCACACGTTGATGATATGGGGGATACCGCTTCCCGTGCGTTTGCCTACGTCGATCAGGTTAAACATACGGATCAGGCCGCTGTTTCGCGGGTCGGACACGCCACCGCTCTTGGCGGTTGCCACGTCAATCCGAAAGCCGCCCGGGTTGGACAGAGTGATCCGGTCCGGGCGCTTGATGATAACGATTCCCTGCCGACCGTAGTAGTCAGCATTGATCAAGCAGTTGGCCAACGCCTCGCGGAGGGCATTGTGAATGGGCGCAGGATCCCCACCGTCCGGATTAAGCGGGATCGAAATTTCCTGCGTGATTTTGTTGCAGACACGGACGTAAAAATCGTAGATATTTCCGCTCCAATCTCCCGAGGAGGATACGATACGGTTGGTCCAACAAGTGTCGGACTCCGTCTGCTCCCGATAGTCCAGGAAATATGCGGGATATTCCTTGACGATCTCATATTCATATCCGAACATCAAAAGTCCCGCGGCAGAGGGATGCATCTTACCGTCCCCCGATCTGCCCACGGCGCCCAGCTTGTATAAGAACTCCGCGTCATCCAAGCCTTCCCAGGCATGACCCGGGCGATCGGTCTCCATACGGGTACGGTAACGCTTGACGCTATCATAATCGAACACCGTCAGATCCATGTTCTCCAGTACCGCCATATCCTGGGCTTGGATAGCCGCATCACGCAGCATGGCGTGAACCTCCTCTTTGGTGCATCGGTAATCCCCTTCCCCGTTGCGGCGGTAACTGCCCGAGAAGGGATCCCCCTCTACGAACACAGGCTTATCACTGCGCCTCGCGCGGGGCACACGGATGGCCACGATGCGTTTGCCGTTGATCTGCTCTACGGTCACGTCCTTCTCCGAGAGAATATTGACGCTGACCTTGCGGAGATCGTTGACGATCTCCCAAAAATCCTCGATCAACAGCTCCGGGTCGGGGAGGTCGATGGGATGGAGGGATTTGTCCTTCTGCTCCTCCACGCCCAGCAGGATGATCCCGCCCAGCGTGTTGGCGAAGGCCGAATAGGTCTCCCAAATGCTATGGGGCAAACCTCCCAAGGCCTTTTTGGCCTCGATGCGGTTATTCTCCTTGTATTTTTCGATGTGGGTAAAATCGATCATGGTCTGCCCTCCTTTGCCGGCGCGGTTTTATGGGATGGTTTCTATACGTATTATATCACAGAATGGAGCCGAGTGCAAGATGTTGAAGCAAATTATTGAGAGAGCGACACCGTTTCCTTGCCGATTGCGCGAAAGGTCAGCATCGTGCCTTCAATCTGACAAGCGCCCTGCGCTCCCGAAATGCCGTTCGCCTCAATTCTTCTTGACTTTTCTCCTTGATTGTGATATAATAGACGTGTTCGATAACCTTCTTAATCCGTTTCGAAATATTATTCTTGTTGTAGGGGCGGCGAGGACGCCGGTCTCTACAAGGTGGATTTGTCGAGCATGCTTTATGAAAAAATAACTGCCACCGGGTAGTAAGGTGCGTTTGCATCCGTTCACACATCGTTAGGTCTCAGAAGATGTGTTTACGGATGCTTATTTTTGGGAGGTCTTATGAGGAAATTGTGCAAGTATTTTTCACATACCGAGTTGGTTTTATGGTCAGCATCCGTCTTTTTTATCCTTTTATCCTTCTGCGTTTTTGACCGAGAAAGCTACCTGACGTTGATTGCATCGCTGGTTGGGGTGACATCGCTGATATTCAACGCCAAGGGTAACCCCATCGGGCAGGCTTTGATGATCGTGTTCAGCTTGCTTTACGGCGTTATTTCCTACACATTCGCTTACTACGGCGAAATGATTACCTACCTTGGCATGACCATGCCGATGGCTCTTTTCGCCCTTATTTCCTGGCTGAAAAATCCATATAAGGACAACAAGGCCGAGGTCAAGGTGAACAGTATCGGGAATGCGGAGCATGCCGTGATGTGGCTGCTTACCCTTGGCGTTACGGTGTTGTTCTACTTCATTCTTGACCATTTCAACACAGCTAACATGATTCCCAGCACCCTATCGGTAACCACGAGCTTTCTCGCCGTCTATCTGACTTTTCGCAGATGTCCGACCTTTGCCTTGGCTTACGCTGCGAACGACGTCGTTTTGATTATTTTATGGGTGCTGGCAAGTCTGTCGGATATTCGCTATATATCCGTGGTTGTCTGCTTCGTTGCGTTTCTGTTCAATGACATTTACGGTTATATCAATTGGCAGAGGATGAAGGTAAGGCAATCGAAATGAAGCTCACAACGGCTCTGTTTTCTCCTTAAGGGGGTCTCTAATTATTCAGCGCATGAAAAGCGGCGAGAAGATTTTTCGTCAGATGAAACAAAATTCCGCGCGCGTAGTTCAACCTACGCGAAGGGATTTTGGTGAAGCGCCCACTCCGTGGGCAAACGGAAAAGATTCCGCCGATTCTCCATGCGATGAATTTTTAGAGATTCCCACAAATAGTATACCACAAAGCACCACTTCTTTCAACCCCTTTCTGTAAATATGAAGGCGGCTGAGCAATCTGCCGCCCATATTGGTTTAACAGACGTGTCGGATAACCTTGCGGCAACATCCGTTTTATCCGCAGGGGAGTAGCCTTGTTCCTGCCAAAATCAAATGATCGAATACGTTTCGATCACATACTCAAGCGAGTTCCCTCGGTATCGCCTTGACAAGTTGTCCGGATTATGCTATACTGTTATACGACAACCCGAAACGGAGCCTCCGTTTCTTACGCACAGGAGAAAAGTATATGAAAAAGCCCAAGAAAACAAGAAAACGTATGCTCCCTACCGTCCTGGCAACCGCCATGCTTTTCAGCAGTAGTCTCAGCATGGGAATCCCCGCGGTCTCGGCGGTCTCGACGGTCGATGTCGCAGGCGAGGAAATCGCCCCGCTGATCACCCTGCAAGCCGAAAAAGCCAGTCTCTCCGGCGGAGCCTTTATTTCGGATCAAAAGGTTGGAAATCTGGGCAACGGCGGAACGGTGACGTTTCATGAGATCGACGTTCCCAAGGATGGAACCTACACGCTCACGCTTCACTACTATTCGGGGACCGATGATCGGTTCTTTACCGTAGACGTAGACGGAAGCACCGTGAAGATTCCTTGCGCCTCCACGGGAAGCTTTTCCGACGTGGGCACGACCTCCGTGAAGCTTGATTTAAAACGAGGCAGCACGGTTACCCTCTGCGCGGGGCAGGCTTCCTATGCTCCCGACCTGGACAAAATCGAAATATTCCCCGTTTCGGATGAGGATCTGTTCCCTACGCGGGATTATGAAGCTACGACGGCCTACACCTGGAGGGATATGCTGACCCTGGACACGCAAAACGGCGTGTATTCGCTTTTGGACCGGGGCAAGGTGATTCTGGAAAACGCCCATGCGGAGGTCAAGATAAACGGTCAGATGGTGGCAACCCACGATTTTGCCGTCCACACCTACCAAGAGGATGGAGATACCATTCGCTTTGTCCACAGCGGGCACTCCGATTTCGCGGGCACTCTGACCCAGACCTTTACCGAGAAGAACGGTTACCTACTGACACAAGTCACGATATCCGCCGATCAGGCCTTGTCCACCAACTACGTTTCGGTCCTATCCGCCTACGAGGACGCAGTGAGGATCGACAACGGCGTATTCCTGCAAATGCCCTTTGAAAACAACTGGGACGAGCCCAAGTTCATCGGCGTGCAGGATCTGGGCTATATCACGAAGGGCTACGAGGTCGGCGTGATCTTCAACGAAAAAACATCTCACGCCCTGGTACTCGGCTCGGTGGCTCACGATACCTGGAAATCCGGCGTCTCGGTTTATGCGCAGAACAACCGTCTCATGGGTGTCAATCTGTTTGCGGGCATCACCGATCCCTCCGCCGGAGATACGGTGGCTCACGGCTCGGTTTCGGGTACGCAGGTTACCTCCCCGCTGATGATGCTGGGCATCTTCGACAGCTGGCAGGACGGCTTGACGGCTTATGGCAAGGCCAACGCCGACGTTGTCCCCCCAAAGGAATCGATTTCTACGGTTCCCTTCGGCTACAATTCCTGGGGATCTCTGCAGACCAAGGTAAATTACAGCGATATGCTCGCCACGTCGGATTTCATGGCGAAGCATCTGCAGGAGCTTTGGTACGGCGAGGATGAGGGCGTGGTGTACGTCAACCTTGACTCCTACTGGGATTATTTGGCCTACAATGATTCCGATTGCGGTATGTCGCGCGACGAGGCTCTCCGCTCCTTCGTGGAGCATTGCAACCGGAACGGTCAGAAGGCAGGGATCTACTATACTCCCTTCTCCTCCTGGCACGGTAGTGTGGACGCATTGAAGGGTGCCAAAATGGAGGGCTCTGACTACACCTACTACGATGCGGCCCTGAAGCGCGAGGACGGCAGTCTCTGCGGAACCCTGGGCGGATGGATGCTGGATCCCACCCACCCCGGAACCGTGGCACGCATTGAGTACATGATGAATTACTTCATTGATCTGGGCTTTGAATACATCAAGCTGGATTTCATGACCAACGGTGCCGCCGAGGGCGATCACTACCTGGAGGAGATCACCACGGGTATGCAGGCCTATAATTACGGTCTTGCCAGGATTCATGAGATCTGCAACGGTAAAATGTTCGTCAATCTCTCCATTGCCCCCGTATTTCCCTACCAATATGCCGACGGGCGGCGCATCAGCTGCGATTCCTTCGGCGAGCTCGGACACACCCAGCATGTGATGGCCTACCTGACCGCCAACTTCTGGCACAAGGAGATCTACGCCTATCCCGATCCCGATCACATCGTTACCGTCGGTCCCTCCAAGGGAGAGATCCGATGCCGCATCACGTCGGGCGCCATCACGGGCACCAGCTTCCTGATCGGAGACGATCTGTCCGGTATCCCGGATGACGGAACGGCCTACGAAAGCTACATGGAGTACCTGCAAAATCCCGAGGTGATCCGAATTGCCAAGCAGGGGCTGGCCTTCCGCCCCTACGCCATAGAGGCGGGTCAACGCTGCGCAAACGTATACTATCACGTTGGGGACGGGTACATCTACGTGGCCATGTTCAATTTCACCACCGTTCGAACCACGATGGAGATCGACCTGGCCGCCCTGTGTGACGGGGAGATCCTCTCGGTTACCGAGGTCTGGCGCAATAAGACGACAAACACCTCCAACGGTGTACTGGCCTATGAGATGCCGAAGCGGGATGCCGCTCTGTTCGTGATCAAGACCGCAGAAGCATCCCCGGAGGAGACCACCGCTGAGCAGACCGACACAAATCCCGTCGTCGAGGACACGGATCCCATCGTCGAGGTTCAAACGGATACGAATGCCGCAACCGAAACGCAAGCCCTCGGTGACAAGGGTTGCGCCTCTCATGCAGGCAGCACGGTGATTTCGGCCATGCTGGCGGGCGGTGTGGCGGCCTTGAGCCGTCGCCGCAAAAGGGAGTCTGACCCGACGGATCATCCGGCCGAGTAATATTGAAAACATTGAACCCAAGACACGTAGGGGCGAATATCCGAGCAAGCTCGGCGGTTCACCCGCGGGCGTTCAAAGAACGCCCCTACGAGTTTATAGATGTTTCAAGGTTTTATGGATAATTATACTAATTTACAAATAAAGCCTTGCATGGAGAGCGTGCCTCCGGCGGCCAAGGCCCTTTCTGCAGAAAGGGCCTTGGAACCCCAAAGACTTTACGATAAATGATTCTTAGGGTGCTACTCGGAGGAACGGCCGGACTCGTTTCCCCCATAAAAAAGCTTGTGCGCCCCGGATACACACCGTATCCGAGGCGCACTTTACTATGATCAGAGACAGTCAGCGATGGTTCCCGTGTCAGTTCAGCGCAACTAACAGGTACGTCCGATCTAAGAGACCGCCAACGTCTTCATGAGCCTTGAAATGAATCCGAACATCCATGGTATATTTCAGGTACAGCTTCCCGTCTTCAAGGCGCAGCAAGCGCACGTCGTAAACTGAGTACGAGCAAGGGGTAGTTTCCAGCACAGGCGCGTAAATAGCGGCTAATTTTTGCTCGACGGCCTTATTGATCTCGGCTTCGTCATAATCAGAAGGCAAGCTGACTCCATCCATGTTGCCAACCCTTTCAGCTCTATAAACAAGGATTCGTCCTCTATCCGTCATAAAAACACGCGCGTACTCCTCGGTTGCCATACCATCCACCATACGCGTGAACATAAAGGTATACCAGGCAGTCTTGGAACTGGAGTACGATTCGTATTTTACCTCCATTTCGTATTCACCGGGAAGACGAGCCACGTCAAAAACCAAGTTTCTTGCAATTTCTTCACATTCTTTTTCCGTTAAAGGTGGCAAAGCTTCCTCTTCTTGAACTACTTTCACTGGATAATTGTTAAACAGCGCGAGCCTTCCGGACTCGACGTGGAACCTCACCAGAGCCTGTACACCGGATTGATCCGTACCCATGTATCGATAGTATTGATCCCCATAATATGGCGTAGACGTAATGCATACATACGTTGCTTCAAGATCCTCCCCATTCATTGAAATTTGAACGGTCGGATTCGTATTCGTCGGAGGTGTGGACGTATCTGCTTCCTCCCTGAAATATTCTAATTCTATCTCGTTTACGTGATTTGCGCCGATGTTTCCGCTCAGCGATGAATCATAGCCAAACTCCAAAATGGAAATTGACGGCGTATAGCTTGGATCCAAGAGAAGCTCCTTTTCTTCGACGGTTTCAGGCTCTTGGCTTGTGGTTTCTTCGGGGTCGAGGGTATCGGTATCCGTATCGGTATCGGGTTGCGTTGTCAGATCGGTTTCCGTGTCTGATTCCACCGTCTCGGTTGACTCATTCTCCGACGGCATGGTTTCTTCCGCTTGGGTTGACGTACCCGGCTCTTTTGCCTCTTGGCAGGATACCAGCATCAGCATGCATGCTACGTTGATGCATATGATCAATACACGAATAAATTTATTCATATTCATAATAATCCTCCCGTTAATCAAATATTACGGATGATTGAATGGCTGCTAAGTTGTTGTAAATAATTCCTGATGAATGTTCATAAGTATCCGCTAAATATTTACAAGTTTCAACCGACAATCCTGCTTTATAATTTTCAAAAAAGATTTTACACCACAAATTAGCATCCTGAGCGTTAATTATCTCCGTAAAGCCAATTACGCACGAAGCCCCGGCTCTAAAAGCAGCATCACATATGCTCCGTTCGTTTTTAGCAGCCTGGCAAGCAATGAATATCATCAATTCACAATTACTAAAATCATAAAGGGCGGTATTACTCTGATAGTCGTAAATATCGGCAAATATGATTTCTTCAACTTCGTCTGTTTCGCTTGTCGGAGTCTGTTCATCTATATAAATAATAGAACCCACACCATACGTTGCGCCATGCGTTACACTGACATATATATCTGAATTTTCCATTTGCGTTAGTACTTCTTCTTTAGTAAATGATTCTTTACATTGTACATTGAAAGTGCTATAACCCATTTCGCTCGTATAGGTCATAACCTCCATCAAACAAGAATATCGTACAGCATCTTCTACTCCGAGCAAGAAAACAGAGTCGCCAACCTTACGCAAATTCCATTCATCATTATAATAGCTGTCATCAGTATATGCTATTTGTCTGATATTTTGCCCAAAATCGGGATATTCACGTTTTATTCCCATCGCCCAATCTGTATCATAAGATTCCGATGATTTGGGTTTAAACTTGTAGGCTCCATCATTTGCACGAGTAATTTTCCATTGCTGCCGGTTGACTCCCGTAAATGTTTCGCGCACTATTATAGCTTCGTTCGTATTCTCTCCGCCCGATTGTACAGCTAAAACTAAATCATCCTCAACGCTCCTTATTGCATAGTAGCCATTTTCAAGAAATTCGAGTTCCCATTTTTGCGAGGGCATTCCACTTATGTATTCAAGTTCACAAAAATGTGATACATTGGGATCCGCATCAGTATCTCCTTCATTATTGCTGTTAGTCTGCATTAAACATGCATAGTTATTGGGAATTTCTCTATCACAAAATACAGGATTATGAATCAAGTATTCACCTTCCTCGACTGTGTATCCCAACGTATAGTCAATAACAATATATGGTGCAGTCGCGCCGCCAGATTCCGATGAGAGCAACGTGACAGAACTATTCGTTCCCGAACGTCTTTTTAGTCCAATTCCAAAATTTGACGCATCGTTAGTCTCGTACCAAGATCTTGCAGCATTTGTTATAGTTATTCGTGCTCTTGTTGCTTGCGTAGTGCCATACAAACTTACTGTGCCAAGACTTGTGGTGCTCATTCCCATGTTCGTATGCGTGTTAGCCGCATTCCATGTAAAGGAGCTTTCTCTCCATCGACAGAGAACCTGATATGCGCCTATCGACATATAGCCAGAGGTATTATTGTTATTGAAATAAAAATATAGATAGGCATCTTTAATATAGGCATCATCGGGCAACTCCGGCATGGGGCAGTAGATGTATGCAATTTGCGTATTGCTTACTGGTAATGTACTGCTTGAGCCAAATGATGTTGTTGGTTGGCCAGAGTAAATATACGTGTCCTCCATAGCCGTGCTGTTCGGTGTCAGGGCGGTTGGGGCAACTCCACTCTCATTCTCTACATTAGTTGAAATAACCGCTTGATACATACCGTCACCCAAATAGTAATGACGAACCCCTTCTCCCCTCCACTCAACTATTTCTCCGATAATCGATGGATCTTCTTCTGTTTTTACGTATATATTCGAATCATCCCGTGCTTCCGTCTTTCCCGTTGTTGCAGTTTCTCCTGATGTGGAAAATATCATTCCATTAAGAATCATTACCATGGACAAAATAAACACAACCTGTTTTTTTGCTTTTAATGCGCGAGCGGATCTGATCAATTTTTTATTAAGCACTATTCAATTTCCTTTCTATCCCAAAATATTTTTTCCGAACGGTAATTTCCTTGTCGTAATTGACAAAACGATTCCATACAAAATCATTATCCAAGCACCCCATAGACACATCATTACCCTCCGTTGTCATTATACCACACTCTTGTGAAAAAGTCAATGGTTCGGATTGTTTTTTGCTCAATTTCGTTCATTTTCACCAAAGCATCTGATTTCCGGGAAGAAAAGGACGCATCAATCCTCGCAGTTCGGCAGGAAAGCTCCCATGGATTTCAGTTGCTTTTGCAATCGTTTCACATCAATATCCCGCGCGGCACATGCGGTCTCCGAGGCGATGGCGGCGGCGGTGCCGGCGGCCTGACCCGTAATGTAGCATCCGGGCATAACGCGGATGGAGGATTGCATATATCGGTCGGTCGAGATACAGCGACCCGCCACCAGAAGATTGTCCAGCCCCTTGACCACCAGAGCGCGGTAGGGGATACCGTAGCTCTCACCTGCGGAATAGCGGAGAGCCTCGTAATCCTTGATGAAGGTCCTGTACCCTTCATCGGTATTTCTACCCGCGTGGATATCCACGGGGTAGCAGTAACGGCCGATTTCGTCGTCGAAGGTGGCGCGATTGACAAAATCCTCCAGGGTCATCACGTATTCGCCCGTCACGCGGCGACTCTCACGGATGCCGATCTGCTGAGCCGAGATCACCAGCTCCATGTTCTCGTATCCGTCCAGGTATTCGCGATAGTATTTTCGATACTCGCGGAGCTGTTTACGAGCGGCGATCATGGCATCGGTCAAGGAATCCGAATCGGTACCGTCCACGTCGTAGATATGGCCCACGTTAGAGCCTGTGACTCCGTCCTTAATGCGCCACATACCGGGGAGGTGGCGGTCAATATTGGTGAACACGTTGTCGCGGAAGGCATCCTCCAGGAAGGCTCGCTGGGGCTGGGTGGCGCGGGAGAAATCGGTTCCCTCCCACAGGGCGCAGAGGGTGGCCGCCATCATTTCCCCCGTCTTGTCATCGCCCTTTTTGCATTCCGCGCCTGCCATATAGGACAGGTCACCGTCGCCGGTGCAATCGACGTACATCTTGGCCTTTACGGCAAAAATCCCCTGCTTGGAGGAGCAGATGACCGAGTCGATCTTCCCTTCTGCTTTAATCACGTCCAGCACCGACGTGAAAAAGCTGAACTCGGCTCCGCATTCGGTCATCATCTCATCGTAGCAGAGCTTCAGGATCTCCACGGGGATACTGTAGGGCGCATAGCCGTTGTAGCATGCGGGGGATCTCTTTCCAAGATATTCGAACACCTCCCGGCCGATTCCTTCCGCCAGGAAATACGGTCCGCTGGAAAACTGCATAAAGGCAGGGACCAGCATGGTGGTCGCCGCTCCGCCGAAGGAGCCGGTAGATTCCACAAGATACACCCTTTTGCCCATTCTGGCGGCGTACACCGCTGCGGCTACCCCCGAGGGGCCGCCTCCGGCGATGAACACGTCGACCTCATGGGTGATCGGAATGGATTTGGTATAGAGAATTTCGTTTGCCATTGTGCCTTGCTTCCTTTCGTGCTTGCTGTCTTACGGCTTATGTGTACACCCGATGTTCCCGTCGGTCGCGACCTCGGAATTCTCGCCGAGCAGAACGATTCCGTGTTCGATCGAGCCTCGGTTCCAGACGTTGTCGCGGACGATGCACTGCTTGCAGTCCTTAATGACGACGCAGTAGCTCGGACTCCAAACACCGACTCCGCCGTCATCGCATCCAAGACGGAAGGTATTGCCGGTGAGCACGACGTTGTCCGCCTTCGTCATGCGTACGTGCGCGCTGTCGTATTCCTCATCAAACGGGACGGACTTGGGCTTGCCGGAGCGATAGATCAGGTTGCCCGTGACCGAAACGGCGGTCGCATAGCCGTTATCTATGCCGAGCACCAAAGCAGGGCCGCCGGAACGATCGAAGTAGTTGCCCGTGAAGTTGCAGCAGTTGACGTTCGGCAGATAGAAGCCCGCCAGGCGGTTCCATTCCACGCGGTTGCCCGTTGCCGTAACCGATGCGCAGCATGGCCCGCCCTTGATGCCGCCGTCGCGGTTGCCGGAGAACCAGTTATCCATGATAAAGCCGTCCCAGCCGTCGATATAAAGCCCGGCCTCCGAGAAGCAGAGCATGGAGTGGCGGATTGAGAAGCACCAGATGTGCTCCAGATGGACGGCGTTGCCCGAGAAATTGCCGATGCGGCAGTCATCGATGGTGGGGGTGTCCTCCTCCGAGCCTCCGTTGTACTGCTCCCAGTACAGCTTAACGCCGTGAACCCCCTCGCCAAGCCCCTGTCCATTCAGGCTCATGCCGCGGATAGCGCAGCCGAACGCGCCCGTGATATCCAACAGGCAATCGGTGTCCGCCGTGTTCAGCGTGAAGATCGAGGCACCGTAGGAACGGAAGGACCAGGCGGAATGCCCCTCCAGGGAAACGCCCTTCCCCATTTTCAGCTTGCCCGTCATATAGTTCCCGGGCGGGACCTGAACCACACCGCGGCACTCTGCGGCGGCATCGAGCGCCGCCTGGATCGCGGCGGTATTGTCGGTAGCGCCGTCACCGACGGCGCCGAATGCAGTGATATCAAACATGTTGGTCATGACAGAATCCTCCGTTGGGTTCAAAAATGATTCGTTCGTTTTTTTCGGCAGTGTCATGCATTGCCGGGAAATGTCGTGCATGCACGGCCGACTTAGCCTGCATGATAGGATTATACCATAATCCTCCGGGGCTGTCAACCGTAATTCGAAGAAAGCCCACTTGCATTTGTAAAAAATCTCCAAAATCACTTGCAATTTGCTCGGATACCTGTTATAATCTATACAATGGGTCGATGCACCTGTGTTTGCAGGACCTGTTTGAAATCGGAGGACATTGGATGATGAAATATCAAGGCACTTACATCAGCGGTCGAGGCAACGCCGACCGTCTGGCAATCATTGACAAAAGCTTTGCCGCCCTGCATCCCTGCGCCACCCTGCCGAACCTTCCCATGCTCTATCGGGCGAAAAACGACATGCTCTGCGAGGGCTTCATCTGGGGGAGTGGCTGGTGGATTCAGAACAGCTACGGCTTTACCATGGGCGCGATTCCCCTGTTCGACGAGCTGTGGCTTTCGCGCCTGCAGAACTCCTACGATGCCTTTTGGAATCGCATCGGCGATGGTAAGCGCCTCGGCGCGGATAACGGCATTCCCACGCAGCCCATTTACGCCCTCTGCGCCCCCGACGGCTCCCTGGGAGACTGCGTGTTGGAGCCGGGCATTGTCTACCGCCAAGGCGACGGCCACGTAGACTCCTACGACTGGTTCTATGAGGCTACAGCCGCAGGCGTTCACATGCAGGCCGACATCCTGCTCTTTGACCGCCGTCCCGAGATGCTCGCGAGGTATATGCCCTTGATGTGGCGCTCGCTCAACCACATTGAAAGCACCCGCGCCGAAAACGGCCTGTTTTTGGTGGGCGCGGCTTCCAATCTGCTGGCTCCCTCCTATGGCGGCAGCTTCAACTCCGAGACGGGGGAGGTCGGCAAGGGCTACCTAACGGGGCTTCTCATCACCTACTCCGCCGCCTTGAAGAAATGCGCCGAGCTGTGCAGGATGATGGATGACACGGCGGGGGAGGCCGCGTGCCACGCCCGTCTGCAAAAGAATCTGGATGCTCTCCCTCAGCTCTTGACCGAGGAGGGGTATCTCGCCAAGTCGATGGACCCCGACGGCACCCTCCACGGTGTGTACGGTGCAAAGCGATACGGCTATCTGGAGGCGGTCTGCAACCTGGATGCCATCGCGTGGGAGGTAGTAGCGCCCGACGTGGCTCGCAGCATCTACAGAAAGATAGACGCGGTGCCGGAAATCAGAGGCGCGGGCATCATCTGCAACAACTATCCCCATCTGGACGATACGCTGGACAGCTACCGCGAGCGCACCACCGCGCCTCACTCGCTGGGATGGCTTTCGGGCGATTGGGTAGACGGCGGCTGTTGGGCCACGGTAGAGGGCCGCGCAATTCTGGCCTACATGAAGCTGGGTCAGCACGCCGATGCCTTCCGCGCCGCTGACGTGTACATGCGCTGGGCGGAGGAATACCGCCAGGATGCACCTCTCTCGCAATGGGGTCACAACCAAAACAATCCTTGGCAGAAAGAGAATGCCGACTATTCGGTTTGCGAGCGGCCCGTGTCCGTGATGATCGACAATTTTGCGCCCGTTACCTGTCTGCTTCGCGGTCTGTTTCAGTACGCGGCGGATGCTGAGGGCTTATGGATCATCCCCTCGATTCCGAACGATATCACCGAGCTGAACCAAAGCCATCCCGTCCATTTCGGCGGTTGTCGGATATACATGCGCTACCATGAGGAGCAGAATTCCCCCGAGGATGGCACAGAACTGACGGCAGACGCGTGCGGCCGCATCTTCATCCCCGCCGAGCTTCTCCCTCGCGGAGGGGCTGTGACCGTGACCGTCGGGGCAAACGGGCTTTCCGTTCTGACACCTGCCTCCACCCTTGCATCCACCGCTGTCACGGGGGATATCGAGGGACTTCCCGTCGAGCTGACTGCGGTCTACCGCACGTGCGAGGCGATGCTGGCCGAGGCAACCGACTCAGAACGAGTCGGCTCGATCCGAGCCGCTTCGGCTCATACCGCCCGTATCCGGGAGGTCCTGCTGGCCGCCGAGGCCGCCGCTCTCCGCCGTCGCTTGCCCTTCGACAAACACGAGCTTCGCCCCATGACCGAGGATAAGATCCAAAAGATCATCGAGCTGTACGACAAGACCGTGTTGGAGCTGTACGAGGGTCTAAAGTCGTAACGAACATCCACTCGCCATATTCTGCACCGGAATGCGGACCGTCGAGATGCCGAGCAAGCCCGGCCGCCGATCCCGACAAAATGGAGTCATGCAACGCGCGATATTGAATAACCCCTCCAGAGCAGTCTCGAAACCGTTACGTTTTGAGCGTCCGCTTTGAAGGGGTTATTTTCATGCCGAGATAGTCATAGAAGCACCACAATTCACGCCATGGTTTCCAGCATTTTTATGCTCACCTCGTAGCGGCAGGAGATTCCTGTCATGTAATTCTCGTACTCCTTTACCATGTATTCCGCCATGCGAACCACCTCGCCACCGAGGCTTCCCGCAATATGGGGTGTCAGGAAGCAGTTGGGCAGGGTGTAGAAGGGGTGACCTGCGGGGGCAGGCTCGGGGTCGGTCACATCCAGCACGGCGGTCAGATCGGACCGCTCGGTCAGGGCGCGGACCAAGTCATCCTCCACCACCTGGGCGCCCCGTCCCGTGTTGAGGAAGGTGGCATAGGGCGGCATGGCGGCGAAGTGCCGATACCCGAGCATGCCCCGCGTCTCGGCGTTGTTCGCTACGTGATTGGACACCACACTACAGGCAGAAAACAGCTCGTCCAAAGAGCAAAGGGTCACGCCAAGCTCGCGGGCTCTGTCCTCCGACAGGAAGGGATCAAAAGCCAAGACCTCCAGATCGTATTTTTTCAGCATCTCGGCCACCAGAGAACCGATCATACCGCAACCGATCAGCCCCACCCTGGTGCGGAAGTTGCCGATGCAGGATGCCATGCGTCTGTGGGCATCCTCCACACGCCCCACACCCATCAGCCGGGTGTGGACAAAAAAGCCCTTATTGGCCAGAATGATTTGGGAGACGGTATATTCCGCCACGGGAACGGCGTTGGCCGCCCAGGCGCTGAACACCTTAACTCCGCAATTCAAAAAAGGGCGGGCAAAGGCCTGCACCGACCCTGCGGCGTAGAATAAACATTTGAGGCAGGGCAGACAGGCTTTGATCTCCTCCTCTGAAAAGGAGGGCATTCCCCAAGTCGAAAATACGATCTCAACCTCGGCAAACCGAGCGGGACAGGAAAGGACGTCGGCTTTGGTATAGCAGCGGTTCTCTATATCCGTCAACGTCTGCATACGGGCGCGAATACTCCCGTCGTACACACGGTCAAAATTGTATGCACTGTCGCATAGAAAGATGGTTTTCATGACAGACCTCCAATGATGGTTCTCAAGGCTTCCGCTTCGGTGGGCAGGGTGGCAAGTTGATCGTCGGGCATAAATTCCAAAAGCAAGGTGCGCGGGGCGGGGATGGCCTCCAGGTAAGCGCGCCATTCGCCCATGCCCTCGTACAGGGAGTAACGCGTGGGGGCAAGCTTGGGAGCTTTCCATTGGAATACGTGGACCGTCTCTACGTAGGGAGCCAGGCTTCGGGCAATGGGGAGATTTTCCTCAGTCTCCAGCCATTGGAAGGGTTGCCAGTACAGACGAAAATGGGGGGAGTTAACCTCCTTCATCAGCGCCAACGAATCTTCCATATGCTCAGTAAAGGTGCCATGGTGGCTCTCCATACAAAAAATTACGTCATTCTCCTCGGCAACGGCGGCGGCCTTACGGCATTCCTCCAGGAGAGATTTCCGCTCCTCGGCCGTCATTTCCTCACCGCTCTTGACACCACACCACAGGCGAAGTATCTTCGTCCCCAGGACCTTGGCGGCAGCGATATAGTCGGTCAGCTCCTCAACGGTGTTTTGTCCCAGACGGAAATAGGTCCCATAGGATGAGCAGGTGATGCCGTACTCCGCTTGCAGATCCGCAATATGCTTGAGGGTTTCCACGTCCCGACAGGGAGCGTGGACGTCGCTTCCCCACTCGATACAGGTCAGACCTGCTTGCTTCACGGCTTCCAGGATCTCCTGCGGGGCGTGCTGTCTGAAGGAAATGGACACCAATCCCAGACGATATTGATTTTGGTTCATATCTCATTACCGATTCCTTTCTGCATGGATGTGGGATTCACCGACAAACTTCGCATCAACGGGTGGTCAAAGGGATTCCATCGGCCGCCCGTCATGTCGCGGAGGACCAGGCAGGCATTGTAGAGAGAACCGCCCGCAGAGCACCAGTAGGCGGGACCCTCGTCGCAGGCACCGTCCTCCTCGTACATCCGCACAAATCGGTCCAGTCCTGTCAAGGAGATCTGCACCACCCGCTCCCACTCGTCCCGATCCGTGACGGTCATGGCGCAGACGTTGAGCACGTTGGAGATGATCCAGGGACACCAGTTATTGACCCAATAGTTGGGGGGATACCCCATCCAGTACAGCATCGAATGCACGTTCCATAAACGTGGCCTTTTTATTCTTGTGTTCCATGATTGATCTTCTTTTTGGCTTGGTCCTCTCAAAATCGGATTTCCATGTGTCGTCACACGGCCAAACCGTGACTCCGCCGTTGGCGCGGTCGGGATTACGGCAGGCAATGACCGGCGGCGCAGTAGATCCTATACCACTCAGCGCGGGTCAGGGTGACGTCGGCGGCCTTGCAGATCTCGCCCAAGCGATTGGGGTTCATGGTTCCCGCAATCACCTGCATTCCCGCAGGATGGCGCAGGATCCATGCCGCGGCGACGCCTGTTTTGCTGAGTCCGTACTTCTCCCCGATTTCGGCAAGCACGGCATTCAGCTCGGGGAAATCCTCGTTGTCGATGAACGTGCCCTTAAAGAATCCGTGCTGAAAGGGCGACCACGCCTGGATGGTTATGTTCTTGATGCGGGAATACTCCAACACGGAGCCGTCGTGCATGACCGAATCCCCGTTCTTCATATTGGCGTTCATGCCCGAGGTGACCATACCGGCCTCGGTAGCCGAGAACTGAAGTTGATTGATGATCAAGGGGTGCTTGACGGCGGTTTTCAGCAGTTCCATCTGCATGGGATTGTGATTGGACACACCGAAATGACGAACCTTTCCCGATGAATGCAGCGTATCGAATGCCTCGGCTACCTCCTCCGGCTCCATCAACGTGTCCGGGCGATGGAGGAGCAGGACATCCACGTAATCCACCCTCAAGCGTCGGAGGCTTCCCTCAACGGAGGACAGGATATGCTCCTTGGAAAAATCGTATTGACCGTCGTGAATGGCGCATTTGGTCTGTATATAGATCCGGTCGCGGATGCCGGGATGACGGGCAAGATACGTCCCGAACAGGGTCTCGGAGCGGCCGCCTCCGTAGATATCCGCGTGATCGAAGTAGTTGATCCCATTTCCCAGCGCTGCATCCATGATCGCGTCCACGCGGGCCTCATCCCGCATATCGAATTCGTCCATTCTCATGCATCCCAAGGATACGGCTGATGCGGCCATGATGCCGCCGATTTGAAGTGTTTTCATATCTTTCCCCTTCTGTATCCATCAAAAATCTATCCGTTTTTTCTGATTACATTCATCATTATACTACTTTGTTCACGAATTTGCAATAAGATCTTGATCTTTTTTCTGAAAAAACACATAAAAAAAGCCGACGAGAATTCAAGGAATTCTCATCGGCATTTTGATTGGTTCGCGCTTGCTTCTATTTTAAGGATTTTTCCAACCTGAAAAGACGGTAAGTCCTTTCATTTCAACAGCGACACGGCGTCGCTGATATTCTTTTCCAGCGCCTCGCGGCCGTACTTGTCAACCTCGGCCTTGTTCTTCTCACCATGAGTGAGACAACCCGCTCCGCCGATACAACCGCCGATACAAGCCATACCCTCGATGAAGTTACCGCCCAAGGCTGCAGGACTCTTACTGAGCTTCAACAGGGCCATACGACAGGCCTCGATACCGTCGCAGACAACGGGCTTAATGGTAAAGTCGATGTTCTGCTCCTTCATGGCCTGAGCAGCCGCATCGGAAAGGCCGCCGCTTCGGGCAAATATGCGGCCAAAGTAGGAGGCGTTATCCAACACGCCCTCCTCCAGGGTGGCTATCTCGATGTCACGGCTGTCAAAGAGCGCCTGCAGCTCCTCAAAAGTCAGCACGGTATCCACGTATGGCTTGACGGACTCCAGCTGAGCCTCGGCCTTCTTGGCGGTGCAGGGACCGATAAAGATAACCTTGGCGTTGGGTGTCGTCTCCTTGATGTACTTCGCCAAAACGGCCATGGGGGACATATTGTGGGAGATGTGCTCCACCAGGTTGGGGAAATTTGCCTTGATGTACTGTACGAAGGCAGGGCAGCAGGAGCTGGTAAGCAATCCCTTTTCGGAAAGCTCCTTGGCCTCGGCCATAGCAACCATATCTGCGCCCAGTGCCGCCTCAATGACGTCATGGAAGCCCAGCTTCTTCAGACCGGTGATGACCTGGCCCAGCTTGGCGTAGGAGAACTGGCTGGAGATAGAGGGGGCAACCACGGCGTAGACACGGTACCCCCCGCCGCAGGTGTTGCGCTCACTCTTCTTCAGAATATCAATGGCGTTGACGATGTAGGATTTATCCGTAATAGCTCCGAAGGGGCACTGATACACGCAGGCACCGCACCGGATGCACTTGGAGTTATCGATGGTGGCGGCCTTTTCCTCATTCATGGAGATGGCCTTGACCTTACAGGCATTCTGGCAGGGCCGCTTGCGGCTGACGATAGCGGTATAGGGGCAAACCTTAGCGCATGCACCGCACTCCTTGCACTTGGACTTGTCGATGTGGGCCACGTGATTGTGGTCAAAGGACAGCGCACCGAACTTGCATACGTCCTCGCAACGGTGAGCCAGACAGCCGCGGCAGGCATTGGTGACCTCGTAGCCACCCACGGGACACTCGTCGCAGGCAATGTCAATGACCTGAATGACGTTGGGATTGGTGGGATCGCCGCCCATGGCAATCTTCACACGCTCGCCCAGAATGGCGCGCTCCTTATAGACACAGCAACGCATGGTAGGAACCTTACCGGGAGCCAGCTTGGCGGGAATGTCCAGGATATTCTCCAGCAGAGTATCGTCCCACGCCAGGCGTGCAACCTCGCGCAGAACCTTGTATTTCAGATATTGTACTTTTGTATCAAACTTGCGCATACTTGTAACTCCTTTTAGAAATAGCTGACCTTGATGCGTTTGCCCATTTTCCTGAGACAATCCGAAAGCTCCTCCACCAGGTTCATTTTGATATTGAAATTGATGGGAAGATCGGGATTCTGATGGGCGGGATTAACTGCGCGGCCCACGTAGAAGTTGATATCCGTAGCTTCCTCAAAGAGCAGACGGCTGATGAGAGATGCGCCGTCCTTCTTGAAATTCCAATCCTCGTAAAGCTCGTTGTCTCCCAGGTAGTCCTTGGCGTACTGGATGACCTTATTCATGGTGATGACACCCTCGGTCACCAGATCCACACCGTCGATATGGGCAATGGGAGGGATATCGCTCCGCTCAAAGCACAGACTGACCTGTACCTTCTTACCCAGGTACTTGGCGGCAATGGAGGAGGTGGTACCGCCGCAAATGATGTGCTTCCCTTCCTTGGAAAAGAACAGGGCCATCATACGGCTCGCATCGTCTCGGTTGGAGGGAGGCCCGAACAGGATGTTCATGGGCTCTCTCTTACGGATCTTCACCACACAGGCGGTGGTATCGTCTCCGGGCTGATGACCGTAGAGCTTGTCGCACTCATCCACCAGCATCGTGGACAGATTCTTAGCCGTATAGCCACCGGCCACAAGGGCCTGCATGAAATCCGCGATTTCGGAACGCTTCCATCCGAAATTATATTTTCCGCCCATCCCCGCATGAGGACAGCCGTCGCTCATGGCAATGAACACGTCGTCCTCCTGCAAGCGGATGATGGATTTATAGATCTTCTTACCGCCGATGTTTATTTCGGTCTTAGGGTAATCGTACTGCACGAAATCCCGAATGACGATGACGTGGGGATTGTCGTACTGAATGATCTCGGCGATCTCATTATTCAAAAGATGGATGATCGTAAAGGTGGAGTAGGCCACGCCACGTACCGAGCAAACAGGCAAGGTCGCGGCAATGGTGGCGACACATTCCTCAATGGGCAGACCCGCCGCCATCATGGTGGAAATGATCTTGGAGGTGAGTGTGGAAAGAATGCTCGCCTTCACGCCCGATCCCAAACCGTCTGCCAGCACGATCACCGTGGAGTTGTCGTTTTCTTCCACCACGTCCACGTGGTCACCGCAAAGCTCCTCACCCACGTGATTGATGCTTTTATAGCCGATATCTGCACACAAATCATTCATCGTCGATAGACTCCTTCAGCTTGGTCAGCGCAATCTTAGTCTCGGCAGCGGTCTCACCCAACAGGGATGCGATCTCCTGTACGATACGCATCTGCTTCTCAACCACGGAGTCCGCAACCTCAACGGTCTGCTTGTTGATGCGCGCCTTCTTCTCGCGGCCGGCTTCCTCGTCGGTGATATCCCGCATAATGCCGATGAGCATATGGGAATCGGGATCGTACACCACGGTCTGCTCCACGTAGCGCTTATACTCAGCCAGGTAGGTACGCTGGTCGCGCACGGTTCGTCCGCTGCTCTTAACCTGAGTAAACACGGTGGGATCCAGGATACGGATAACGGGCTCACCCAGCACGTCAGAGGAAGAACGAATGTTCATAATGCGACGGGCAGCATTATTGATCTGCTGGACCTCCAGATTCTCGTTCAGCACGATCAAGCCATAGGGGGTATTCTTAACAATGGTATCCGAGAAGCTCTCGGCCTTATCCAGGAGGTTGGGCAGGCACATGGATGCCTCTGCCTTGCCTTGGATGATCGCGATGGCCTTCTCGCGACAGGAATTGTAGCCGCAGGAGCCGCAGTTCAACTCGTCAGCAGGCTTGAACTTACCCATCTGACGGAGAACGGTCATGATCTCATGCTCGGATGGCTGAGCCAGCCTATGCTCGATCATGGTAATATGCTTCTTGAGATTCATGGGGTCCGGCTGAAGCACGGGGAAATCCTTTTCGCCTGCGTAATTCGAAACCGTCACATAATCCCGGATTGGCGAGGTGCTGTGGTATTTCTCCATGACGGGGCCGCCAATACAGCTACCCACACAGGCGGACATTTCAATGAAGCATTTATGGATCTTCCCGCTTTCGATATCCTTCAGAGCGGCAATACAGTTCTCCACGCCGTCCAGAGCGAGATACGTATAGCCGGGCGCATTTTGCGTCATAGTCTTCAGCACACCGCCCGTGGTCGGAAAGAAGCGGGCACGGCTCTCGACCGTATCGTCCACTTCCCTTTCCAGCTCGATCCGCTCTTCCTTGAGCCAGTTGGTCAGCTCCTCAAAGGTCAGTACGGCGTCCACAAGCCCCTCGTAATACTCCGCCTCGTCCTTCTTGGCGACGCAAGGACCAATGAATACCGTCTTGGCGTTGGGAATACGCCTTTTGATGTTGGCGCAATGAGCCTGCATGGGGGACATCACGTCCGCCAAATATTCCAGGCACGTGGGAAAATACTTCTGAATCAGCAGATTGACCGAGTGGCAGCAGGAGGAAATGACCACGTCGCGATCCTCCTCACGGAGAATACGCTCGTACTCATTCTTGACGATGGTAGCACCGATGGCAGTCTCCTCTACGTCGGCAAAGCCCAGCTTCTTCAGCGCACGGCGCATGGACTCAATGCCCACACCCTCATAGTTAGCAATGAAGGAGGGCGCCAGGCTGGCGATCACGGGAGCGCCACTCTGCAGCAGTACGCGGGCCTTTTCGGTGCTATCCACGATCTCCTTTGCATTTTGGGGACAAACAACAAAACAATGACCGCACAAAATGCACTCATTGCCGATGATATGCGCTTGGTTTCCTGAAAAACGAATGGCCTTGACGGGACAGTGACGAATGCACTTGTAGCAGTTCTTGCAGTTGGATTTTTTCAGCGTTAAGCAATTCGTCATAGCCGTCAATTCCTTTCATTCTGAATGGGCGCCAAAATGTACGTTTGAAAGAACTCTCGGAAATTTTCTTTCGTAATACCGACGTGAACATCGTCGTTTACCTGAACGGTAACACCGACGCGGTTGCACTTCCCGATGCAAAAGCTACCGGAAAGCACGACCTCGTCCTCGATTCGATGTTCCTCCACGGCTCTTTCCAAAAGCTCCACGATATCCTGAGAGCCCTTAATGTGGCAAGACGAGCCAACGCAAACCTGAACGAACACCATAACCGTATCTCCTTATACCTTTGCCAGAATTTCCTTCGCGAAGAATTCCTCTACGGTGTCGGGGGAAACCGAGTGGAAGGAATCGTCCACGGTCACGCACACACCCTGCTGGCACTTACCCATGCAGAAGGTACCGCCAAGCTCCACCTTCTCACCCAGCTTGTTCTTGGCAATCAGATACTGCAGCTGCTCGACAACCTGACGAGAGCCCTTGATGTGACAGGAGCTACCGATACAAACCGTAATTTTCAGCATAATATTTTACCTCTCTATGTCGTAATAGCAATATTTTGAAGATTCATGAAACAGAGCCCGGGGAAAAACCTCATGCAAGAGGCCTTCCCCCGACTTCCATGCTTTTTACTGATAATCCACCACGCCGACCCAGCTCATGAGGAACTCGCGCTCGTGCTCGTTACCCTTGACGGATTGGGAAGCGGCCACGATGGGCATCCACTTCTGAACGTACTGCTTAGCGGTGTCGCTCTTCTTGCAGAAGGCGTTCAGATAATACTCAGCGCCGCTGATATCACCGTTCAGCCAGAACAGCAGGTAGGTACGGGCCACGTCGGCAGAGGCATTACCCTGGGTAGCGTGAGCCCAGTCCAGGATGTAGGGAGTGCCGTCCTCGGTGATGATGATGTTGGAGGGGTTGAAATCTCCGTGGCAGACCTTGCTGTGCTTAGGCATGGACTCCAGGCGGGTGTGCAGGTCGTAGCGAGTGGTCGCATCCAGATCACACTGAGCGATCTTGCGGCTCATCTTGTCCTTCAGCTTGTTCAGCAGAGGGCAGGTCTTGCTGTGAACGTTCATCTGCAGGTCAACCAACAGGTCGATGTACTCGTTCTTCTTGTCGACGTCGTCGCCGGCCTCGGTGATTAGCTGCGCCAGGGTCTTACCCTTGATGTACTCGGAGATGATGGCCCACTTACCGTCGATCATGGAGACCTCCAGGATCTTGGGGATGTTCAGACCGGTCTCCTCGATACGAGCCTGATTCAGAGCCTCGTTGAGGACGTCAGCCTTGGAATACTCAGCGTTGAATACCTTCACGCAACGGTCACCGTCGCGGTAGATAGTCTTATTGTTTCTGACAGCAATAACTCGATCCAAATTCATGATTCATTCCTCCTTTAATTAAGCCTTCTTGCCCATGTGGTAGATCGCCTTGATCGCATCGGGCTCGGCAACGGTCAAGTCGGTGGTGGGCATATCGGCCTCCACGAAGTGGTTGCCGTAGTATGCGTTGAGGTACATCTGCTTGATCTCGCTCATCAGAGGATAACGGGGATTCGCACCGGTGCACTGGTCATCGAAGGCCTGCTCCACCATGTCGTCCAGGCGAGCCAGGAAGTCAGCCTCGTCGATGCCGTAGTCCTTGATGGTGGCCTTGATACCAACGCGAGCCTTGAGGTCGTTGATGGCCTTGATGAGGTTCTCCAGCTTCTCCTCCTCGGTGGTGCCGCCCAGGTTCAGGTAGTCGGCGATCTCGGCATAGCGAGCCAGAGTGTGAGGATGATCGTACTGGGAGAAGGTACCCATCTTAGCGGGAGCCTCGGAGGCGTTGAAGCGGAGGACCTCCTCGATCATGAGGGCGTTGGCCACACCGTGAGGCAGGTGGTGGAATGCGCCCAGCTTGTGAGCCATGGAGTGGCAGATACCCAGGAATGCGTTGGCGAAGGCCATACCCGCCATGGTAGCGGCGTTGGCCATCTTCTCGCGGGCCTCCACGTCGGTCTGACCGTTGTCGTAAGCGCGGGGGAGGTACTTGAAGATGTTCTTGAGAGCCTGGAGAGCCAGACCGTCGGTGTAGTCGGTGGCCAGCATAGCGGCGTAGGCCTCCACGGCGTGGGTGACGGCATCGATACCCGAAGCAGCAGTCAGGCCCTTGGGAGCGGACATATGGAAATCGGTGTCGATGATGGCCATGTTGGGCAGCAGCTCGTAGTCAGCCAGGGGGTACTTGACACCGGTCTTTTCATCGGTGATAACCGCAAAGGGAGTCACCTCGGAGCCGGTACCTGCGGAGGTGGGGATGGCGATGAAGTAAGCCTTCTCACCCATCTTGGGGAAGGTGTAGATACGCTTGCGGATATCGATGAAGCGCATAGCCATATCCATGAAGTCTGCCTCGGGATGCTCGTAGAGAACCCACATGATCTTGGCCGCGTCCATAGCGGAGCCGCCGCCCAGAGCGATGATGGTGTCGGGCTGGAACGCCTTCATCTGTGCGGCACCCTCGGTGGCGTTGGCCAGGGTAGGATCAGGCTGAACGTTGAAGAAGGTGGTGTGCTGAATGCCCATCTCGTCCAGCTTATCGGTGATGGCCTTGGTGTAGCCATTCTGATACAGGAAGGTATCGGTGACGATGAAGGCCTTCTTGGCGCCGCGGACGGTTTTCAGCTCATCCAGGGCAACGGGGAGACAACCCTTCTTGATGTAGATCTTGGCAGGGGTTCTGAACCAAAGCATATTCTCTCTCCTCTCAGCTACGGTCTTGATATTGAGCAGGTGCTTGACGCCTACGTTCTCGGATACGCTGTTACCGCCCCAAGAGCCGCAACCCAGGGTCAGAGAGGGAGCGAGCTTGAAGTTGTACAGGTCACCGATGCCGCCGTGAGCGGAGGGGGTGTTGACCAGGATACGGCAGGTTCTCATTCTGGCGGTGTAAGCGGCCAGCTTTTCCTTTTCGGTGATCTCGTTGATGTACAGGGAGGAGGTGTGACCGAAGCCGCCGTCCTCAACCAGCTTATCGGCCTTGTCCAGAGCCTCGGCGAAATCCTTGGCCTTGTACATAGCCAGAACGGGGGACAGCTTCTCGTGAGCGAACTCCTCGGACAGCTCCACGCTCTCCACCTCACCGATGAGGATCTTGGTGCCTGCGGGAACCGTCACGCCGGCCAGCTCAGCAATGCGGGCGGCCTTCTGACCAACGATCTTGGCGTTCAGAGCGCCGTTGATGATGATGGTCTTACGAACCTTCTCGGTCTCGACGGGGTTCAGGAAGTAGCAGCCTCTGGCGGCAAATTCAGCCTTGACGGACTCGTAGATGGGCTCGAGAACGATAACGGACTGCTCGGACGCGCAGATCATACCGTTGTCGAAGGTCTTGGAGTGGATGATGGAGTTGACGGCCAACAGGATGTCTGCGGTGTCGTCGATGATGGCGGGGGTGTTACCGGCGCCAACGCCCAAAGCGGGCTTACCGGAGGAGTAAGCGGCCTTAACCATACCGGGGCCACCGGTAGCCAGGATGATGTCGGCCTCCTTCATGACGGTGTTGGTCATCTCCAGGGAGGGGACGTCGATCCAGTCGATGATGCCTTCGGGAGCGCCTGCGGCAACGGCGGCGTCCAACACCAGTTTAGCGGCGGCAATGGTGGAGTTCTTGGCACGGGGGTGAGGGCTGATGATGATGGCGTTACGGGTCTTAAGCGCCAGGAGGCACTTGAAAATGGCGGTGGAGGTGGGGTTGGTGGTGGGGATGACGGCGGCAACGACACCGATGGGCTCAGCGATCTTCTGAATGCCGTAAGCCTTGTCCTCCTCGATCACGCCACAGGTCTTGGTCTCCTTGTAGGCGTTGTAGATGTACTCAGCGGCGTAGTGGTTCTTGATGACCTTATCCTCTACGATACCCATACCGGTCTCGGCAACGGCCTGCTTTGCCAGGCTGATGCGAGCCTTATCAGCAGCGGTGGCGGCAGCCAGGAAAATCTTGTCTACCTGCTCCTGGGTGTAGGTTGCAAAGATCTTCTGAGCGGCTCTGACACGCTTGATGGTGTCGAGCAGCGCATCTACGCCTGCAACAGGGGCGCGGTCTGCGGTTGCGTGAATGTTGGGTTCCATTTTCTATGTCCTCCTAAAAATTATTACTGATTTGGTTATTGAGGTAAGCGAGGGAGAGCGCCGGATTTTCTTGCTTCAAGCGGATCCCGGCAGGGATCTTCAAAACGCAGGGGGCAAAATTCCAAATAGCCTCGATACCGCTATTGCGGTAGCCGCCCCGGCGTAGCCGTGGAAATGGGGTCGCCGCTTATGCCGTTCATATATCGCCTCCTTGTTTTCTACGCACGTAGTATACCACATTTTCGGCGGCTTGTGAATAATTAAAATGTTATATCCGTGTTATGCATATCGATATAACTCAAATCGATATATATGGCACCGATAAAAAAAGCAGTTCCGTCTTATTGACGAAAACTGCTCGTAAATCATATTCAAATGTAGCCTTTCAAGTATTGGAGACAAAGGTCGACGCTTCATACGGACGCCTCCCATTGTTTATTTTACAAATTTTCTTCTCGCCTCGCAAAGCGCGGTAATAAAATCCTTATCAAGCTTTGTGAGCTTATACCCTTTATGATATACCAGCACATCCTTATATACCTTCTTATTTCCTTCACATACGCGCTGAACGAGATTGTATCTGTCAAGTATCTGCTGTGATGCGGGGGAGACCCACATAAAGGTCTTGGGGTTTTCCGACAAAAGATCGAACTGACTTGCCCGTTCAAAGACGAATATTCTTTGGTTCACCTTGTCGGGCAACTCCTCACGGAACACCTTGGACATAGAAAGCGTAGGAACGTACGGATCTGCGTGCGCAATTTCGATATAATCGGAAAGATCCTCATAAGTAATCGTTTCCTTCTCCGCAAGAGGATTATCACGGTTCATAAGAAGAACGTAGGAGAATTCTGCCACAAGCTCATAGGATAGTCCCTTTTCCTCGAGCATATCCTTGTAGTATTTATCATAGTTATCCGAGTAACGAATGATACCGAGCTTGTATTCGTTTTCAAGAAGTTTTTTTATGGTCTTTTTGGAGTTGGTTTCCTTGTAGTATATTTCTACGGGAGCATCTCCGATGTTTTTGGAAAACTCTGCCATAGCCGCCGAAATATAGCAGGCGCGAGGGACGGAGATGGAGAACTTACGTTTCTTATTGGAGCCGTCGCGGTATGATTGCTCGATCCTTTCAATACGGTGAAGAATATCCCGCGCATAGTCCATGAATTCCTCGCCGTCAGGGGTCAGCACCATGCCCTTGGCGCTCCGCTGAAAGATGGTGATGCCCAGGTCTGCCTCCAGCTCCTTGATGGAGCGGCTGATATTGGGCTGGGCGATCAGGAGTGTTTCCGCTGCTTTATTCAGTGAACCGAGCCTGGCAACCTCGGCCGCGTATTTCATGTGCAATATATTCATAGTCGTGACTCCTTTCCCAGGGGTATCCCGGATCTCAATCTCTATTATACCACACAATCAAGCAAAAATCAAGATTGAGAGCAGAATTTCATATTGACCGTATCAGCTCAGCAGAATAAAGCGTGCTTTCCATCCCCCTGATCGTTCCCCTTCCCGGATATTTCCCAATCTTCAGTGCCCAAAAAGTTTTGGGGTAACCTCCTTCCCCCCAACATCCGCCTTTGCCAAAGAACACGGTGTCATATTCCCCGGCTTCACTGCGTAAACTGTAAAAAAGGAGGCTTCGGAATTCTATGAAAAAAAACATGGAACAGTGGCAACTGATCGGCTTCGGGGTGACCGCGCTTGGGGGCACGCTTTTGCATTTCCTGTACGGTTGGTTGGACAAGGCTATATGGGTTGCCCCCTTTTCGAGTGTAAACGAATCCACCTGGGAGCATATGAAGCTCCTCTTTTGGCCGGCATTTCTCTTTGCTATGGTACAAAGCCTTTCCTTCCGTGACCGCAAGGATTTTTGGTGTGTAAAGCTCCGTGGGATCCTGTTAGGACTTGCTTTGATCCCCACGATCTACTACACCTACAACGGTGCGATCGGTCCCTCGCCGGATTGGCTCAACATTGCCATCTTCTTTATCGCCGCCACAGCGGCCTATCTCTTTGAGGCCAAGTCTTTCCGTACCGGAGAAACGGCTTGTCGATTGCCTATGCTTGCGTTGGGATGGCTCTGCGTGGTCGCGTTTCTCCTTGTTGCTTTCACCTTCGCGGCTCCCGAACTCGGAATTTTTCGGGATCCCTTGACGGGGACGTATGGAATATAGCCCCCTATGGATTCGTTTCAAGAACCTTAGACCTTCTTCCGATTCACAAGTTTTTTTATGATTACCACGCTATAATGCACCGCCGGCCCCGGCACGAGGGTGTCGTAGAGGCGGGCTTTCCCGGTACATATTCGCCTGCAAGCACTCATCAAAAAATCCCTTCGCGTAGGTGAAGCCACGCGAAGGGATTTTGATATATAACGAAAAAATATCCGCTCGGCCGGTGCGTCCTTACCGAGGTTGTTCAGATTTTTTAAAAGTACATGAATATGGGAAATCAATTTCCCGCCCACACGTATCAAAGCCCGATACGTGACGCTCCGTCCGGGCCGAGGCCATAACCTCTCCCACTCGCTCTGCGGTCATACGAATTTGCTCCTCTCGGCTGATCGAGGGGATCCCGTCCCCTTCCTGAGGACCGTACATACCGAAATAGGCATGGCAGCCGCCGTCTATCACCAACTCAGCCGCATTCGCGGGCAGGTTGGCACGGCACTCCTCGTATTTATCCCGATTCATGACCCGATCCTCACTGCCGTATACGGACAGCACGGTCAGATCGGTACGGGAAAGATCCGCCGTGGAGTAGGCTCCCAGCAGAATGAGGCCCTCGTATTCATCGGTACGGTCGGCAACATAGGATGCCGCCATGGAGCCGCCCAGCGAATGTCCGCCGATATACCAATCTTGGACGTGAGGGTATTCCTCTTGGATGCCGTCGGCTGCATTTATGTCCAAAACCGCAAGATGAAAGGGCATTTCTATCAAAACACAGAGGATCCCCTGCTCAGAAAGAGCCTGCATCAACGGGATATACGCGGTATATTCCACCTTACCGCCGGGATAAAAGATCAGGCCCTTGGTAGCATCTGCAGGCTCGAATACGATCAGCCCGTCGGGATCCTCCTTCCAGGTACACCCCTCGGGCAGAAAAGCTCCGACGGCCTGCAGGTCAGCGGGGTAATAGTCTCTCAGGTAGACGGCACCAGCACCGATCATTAGACACAAAGCCAGCACCACCGCCGATACGACAATAACCCACTTCCTTTTGTTCAGATTCTTCATGCTTCTGCCTCCCGTAGCCGCATATGATTCCATTCCTCACGCGTCAGCTCGTACACATAGCACAAGCCGTCCCAATCGGGATATTCCTTGATCTTCTTCATACCCATAGAGGCCGCGGTAGAGTAGGAGGCGACATTGGCAGAGGTCATGTAGGAGTAGACACGATCGAAATCCGTATGTGTGAAGAACCAATCCCGCACTGCGCGGGCGGCCTCCTTCCCGTAGCCCTGTCGCCAGTAATTCTTGTGGATATGGTAGCCGATCTCGGGCAAAAGCTCACCGTCAATATTCTGCATGGTGATGCCGCAATCTCCGATAAGCTCCCCCGTCTCCTTCAGCTCCATGGCCCACAGACCGTAGCCGTAGGTTTTGTAGTTTTCAAGGCTCCAGCTCAGCCAACGGCGGGTCCCCTTTTCGTCATAGGGCTTCGGATAATGACGCATGGTTACGGGATCGGACAGGATCTCGTACAGGCCGTCGAAGTCCCCCTCCGTATATTCCCGCAGGATCAATCGCTCGGTTTCTAGGATCATTTTCATGGCATGCTTCCCTTCCTTGTCACATATTCAAGCTTGCCCATTCCCGCCGCCCTCTGCAAAGGATTCCAGGCGTGTGCCGGTCAATCGATAAATGGTCCATTCGTCCATGGACACAGCGCCCAGGGATCTGTAGAAATCAATGCTGGGTTGATTCCAATCCAGGCAGCACCATTCCAGCCGGCCGCATCCCCGCTCTACGGTGATGCGCGCCAGCTCCCGGATCAGCGCCTTTCCGTGCCCTCGTCCGCGGTAGTCGGGCTTGACGAACAGATCCTCCAGGTAGATACCGGCTCGGCCAAGGAAGGTAGAGAAGTTATGGAAGAACAGGGCAAAGCCCACCTCCACGCCATCCTCCATCGCAAATATGACCTCTGCCTTTTTCTTCTCAAAGATCCATTCCCGTATCAACGCCTCATCCGCCACGACCTGATCGGACATTTTTTCATAAGCGGCCAGGCCTTGGATAAACTCCAGGATCAGAGCCGCATCCTGTTCATTGGCCAATCGAAATTCGGTCCGATTCATATCACACCTCCGAGACGGTATCCGCATATTTTACGAGATCCTCTATATCCTTGCGCTTCTTCACGCGCAGAGGATCCCCCTCCTTGGCATAGCCCAGGGTAATCACAAGGCGCACCGCTCCATCGATCCCGCAGATCTTGCGGATCTCCTCGTCCTCCAGCCATCCCAGAATACAGGTGGCCAGGCCTTGGGCGGTGGCTTCAGCTGTGATATATGCAGACAGGATCCCGATATCGATGGAGCGATAATCGTTTTTCTTCACTCTGGCACCCAGCGCTGCCGTTGCCACATAGGGTTTTTCGGAGATCACCAGCATCACGGGGGCATCCGTGGCGAATTTATTCATGCCCATGCCTTGGGTAGCCTTGGCCACCTGCTTGGCGGTCTCGCCTCTGCATACGGTAATGTGGTAGGGCTGGCCGTTGCATGCCGACGGTGCAAGGCGAGCCGTCTGTAAAACGCGCTCCAGCTTTTCCTGCTCTACCCTGCGGCTTGGATCATAACTGCGGCAGGATTGCCGCAGTTCAGCAATTTCAGTAAAATTCATAATGCTCCTCCCTTAAATAGAACATGATTGATTGAGGGCGGTTGCCTTCGACCGGTATATTCGTTTCGCTTTCATAAAAAAGCCAAAAGGCAACGGTTACCGATGCGTAGCGGTAACCGTTGCAGGACTCCGATTTACGGATTCGATTCGCTCCAACCGATGATCACACGAATCTTTTCGTGCGACGTAGGGCTGTAGCTGACGGACAAGGACATTCCCTTTTCCACGAGGATGAGGCTTTCATCCGAGGCCAGCTGACCGCGGTACACGATACCGTCCTCGGCGGTAATATACACCACCGTCTCACCACCTACGGTAGCCAGGCGAACATCCTTGACCAGGATACTTGCGTTTTGGGTCTCGGGAGCGGGCAGATCCTCCTCGGTGATCACACCGCGCTTAGCCAACTCCTCCAGGTAGGCCTGCTTAGCCGAGGTCTGGGAATCCCCCGTAGCCACGATGCTATAGTTCTTCACGTTGACCAGCGCGTACAGCTTGACCAAGCCGTTTTCGTCCTTCAGGACCATGATATAGGTGGCCTCGCCCTCCACGTTGATGAGAGAGGGGAAAGAAGCGGTGTAGCGCTTCTCCTGGACCTCACCCTGGGCGGCACCCATAGCGGAATACTCCTCTGCGCCGATCACAGGGTAGTACTTATACTCTCCCGTACGGGCATTGGAAATGATAAATCCGATATTAGACTCGTCGGAGGTAACCGAGGTCACGCCGGTGTAGTACCACACGTCATCGCCGCGAACGATATAGCCGTAGCCGTCGGTAGTCGTTTTGCAATCTCGGTTGCCAATGACCGAATTCCAGAAGCCGCCGGCCAGTGTGCCGTACCAATTGTACTTCTCGCAAGCCAGATCGCCGTCGTAGACGTTATCGATCCAAGAGGGAGAGGAATCCACGGGATAGATCTCCGAGGTTCCGTCGCAGGGATTGAAAATGATGACCTCACTCACGTCCATAGCACCGAACAAACCCACGCGGGGCTTCATGCAGGAGACGATATAGTAGGGGTTTCCTTCCTCGTCGATCTCAAAGTTCACGCTGGAAAAGATCTTGGTGGGATAGGAAAAACGAAGCTTTCGCATCAGATCCTCTCCAAAAAAGGCGCTGTCCACATAGATCATGGGCTGCTCGAACTGGATATAATCCGCGTCGTTGTTGACGGGATCCACCATGACGTAACCGGGGACACCGTTTGCGGAGTTATTGATCCAGCGGAAGAAATCCACGTATTCCAGATTCGCTACTTTCTTGGGAGTACCCTTGTAGTTGATCTGATTGTAGTCCGGGCTGAGATTGTACTGGGAGACCACGTTGGAGAGGGCGCCCAGCTCACGGTTACCGAGGATAGAGGCGGAGGCCGTGTCCATCAAGGAAATATTGCTGACCACGTCGGCTTCGGGCATATCCTGAGCAAAATCCGCCTGATCCACTTGAATGACCGATGCATATTTCCGGGCATTGAAGAAGGTGGAGGAAACCACACCGCCCAGCACCAGCACCGCGACGGGGATTGCAATAATGGCAAGAAAGATCTTATTGACCTTCAGTTTTCCGGTGGGAGTAGCTTTTTGTCCGTTCTTCGCCCCTACGGACAGGCCGCTGACCACGCCCAAGGGTAAGCCATAGAAGAATGCAACCAAAATTAAATACGTCCAGAAGCCTGTGTTGAACACGTTGAGTGCAGGAAGCATCAGATAGTACGACAGAGCTGTAAGTGCCGTACCGATCAGCACGGCCAGGATAATACGGGGTGTTTTTTTCATAGAAACAACGCCCTCCTTTCTGTGATGTATGTATTATACCACAATTTTTTGTTGTTGTCAAGTGATTGGATAAAAAAATCTAAAATTTTCTGCATGATTATCCCATCGTTCTTCCTTGAAAGCCCTTAAAAAGGGGGCCGGAGAAGATCTTCTTAAAAAGAGGCTCTTCTCCGGAAAAAAACATTACTCTTTAAACTTCATGGTCAAACCGATCCGCTTCTTCTGTACGTCCACGGAAAGAACCTTAACCTTGACCACGTCACCCAAGGAAACCGCCTCGGAGGGGTGCTTGATGAACTTGGTAGAAAGCTGGGAAATATGCACCAGTCCGTCCTGGTGTACGCCGATATCCACGAAGGCACCGAAGTCCGTGACGTTACGAACGGTTCCCGTGAGGATCATATCGGGCTTCAGGTCGGAAAGGGACAGCACGTCCTCCCGGAGGACAGGAGCATCGAAGCCGTCGCGAATGTCGCGGCCGGGCTTTTCCAGCTCGGTAATGATGTCCATGAGAGTGGGCTCACCGATGCCCAAGGTCTCGGCGGTCTTGGCAACGCCAGCCTTGATGACCTTGGACTTGAGGAAGGAAAGGTTCCCTGCCTTCAGATCCTCCTCGGTGTAATCGAACATGGCCAGCAGGGCCTTGGCGGCGGCGTAGGATTCGGGGTGAACACCCGTGTTGTCCAGGATCTCCTTACCGCCGGGGATACGGAGGAAGCCCGCGCACTGCTCGTAGGCTTTAGCGCCAATGCGGGGCACCTTGGTGATCTGGGATCGGGTTTCGAACTCGCCGTTCTCCTCGCGGTACTTGACGATGTTCTTGGCGGCGGTGGCATTGATACCCGCGATGTAGGCCAGAAGCGAATGGGAAGCGGTATTCACGTCCACACCGACGGAGTTGACGCAATCCTCTACCACACCGCCCAGAGCCTCATCCAGCCGAGCCTGCTTCATGTCATGCTGGTACTGACCCACGCCGATGCCCTTGGGGTCGATCTTCACCAGCTCGGCCAGGGGGTCCTGCAGGCGTCGGGCAATGGAAACGGCCGATCTCTGCATGACGTCGAAGTCGGGGAACTCCTCCGCGGCCAGCTCGGAGGCGGAATAAATGGATGCGCCTGCCTCGCTGACGATGATGTACTTGGTGTTCCCGTCCAGCTCCTTGAGAATGTCCGCGATGAACTGCTCGCTCTCGCGGGAGGCGGTGCCGTTACCAATGGCAACCACGTCTACCCCGTAGGTACGGATGAGCTTCTTGACCACGGCGGTCGCATGCTCCAGGCGGTTCTTCATGGTGGGATAGATCACGGCGGTATCCAACACCTTACCCGTTCGGTCTACCACTGCCAGCTTACAGCCGTGGGCGTAGCCGGGATCAAAGCCCAGAACTACCTTACCCTTAAGGGGAGGCTGCATGAGCAGGTGGGAGAGGTTGTCCGAGAAGACCTTAATGGCACCCTCGCAGGCGGTATCGAACAGGTCGTTCCGGATCTCCCGCTCGATGGAAGGGGCGATGAGGCGGGTGTAGCTGTCGGTGACCGCGTCACGGACGTAGGGCATGGCGGGGGAGGTGGTGGAGGTCAGCACGCTGTTGTACAGAAAGCCCAGCACCGTCTCCTCGGGGACGGTGAGGCTGACCTTGAGATACTCCTCCTTCTCGCCGCGGTTGATGGCCAAAATGCGGTGGCCGGGGAGCTTTTTGATGGCCTCACTGAAATCATAGTACATGGCGTAGACCGAATCCTCCTCCTTGGCGGCCTTGGTCACGATGGAGCCGTAGTCAAAGGTCAGGGTACGGAGCTTCTTGCGGTACTCAGCATTGTCGGACACGTCCTCCGCGATGATATCCATGGCACCCTGCAGGGCATCCTGCACGGTATGAACATCCTTTTCGGGGTCAATATAGGCCTCGGCCTGCACCTCAATGGCGGGGTCATAGGTCTTTTCCTGGGCCAGAATCAGCTGTGCCAGGGGCTCCAAACCGCGCTCGCGAGCGACGGATGCGCGGGTCTTGCGCTTGGGACGGAAGGGGCGGTAGATGTCGTCCACCTCGGTGACGGTCACAGCACGGTCAATGGCGGCCACGATCTCGTCGGTGAGCTTGCCCTGGGCATCGATGAGGTTCTTGACCTCCTCCTTGCGCTTTTCCAGGTTACGCAGGGCGGTCAATCGTTCCTCCAGGGTACGAAGGACGGTGTCATCCAGGCTGCCCGTGACCTCCTTACGGTAGCGGGCAATGAAGGGAATGGTGTTGCCCTCGTCAATGAGGGCGACGGTCTTTTCGACTTGGTCTACGGTGAGGTTGAGTTCTTGTGCGAGGGTCTCGATGATGGTCATGGGTAATTTTCTCCGTTTGGTATGTGTAGTAATCAAATGATTTGCGAAAAACAAAAATTGGCGATCAATAGGAACAGCAGCAGGTACAGCGCACTGCGCAGAAGTATGCTCCTCATCTCCAGGAGCATGACCCGTCGGAAATCTCGCTCGGTCATGCCCATGGACAGGTAGGCGCGGCCTGCCGGCTTGCGCTGTTCCAGTTGGGTGCGGATGAGTAGGACCCCACCCCACACGCCCTGGGCGGTGAGGAGCAGGAATCCTGCGGCGATGATAGCCAAAAGTCCCGTCACCGATCAGGGAATATTGATCCTAATGATCATGACGCAAAAAGACGGCTATAATTACGGAATGAAATACTTTTTTCCGCAGTCCTCCTAAGGTCATCCCCCCGCCTTCTCCAACGCCGCAACCTCCCCCTCGGTCAGCATCCTCCACTCCCCCGCATTGAGCGCGGGATCAAGGACAAGAGGCCCGAAGGTGATGCGCTGCAGGCTTGTGATCTGGTTGTGTCTAGCTTCCATCATGAGCTTGATCTGATGGTACTTCCCTTCGTGCAGGGTAATGCGACCGCTGCCCCCCCTCTCGTTGGGGTCTTTTTCGTCCGGCTCCACCCTACATGGTGCGGTGACGTAACCGCCGATGTCCACCCCCGCCTCCAGTGCCGTCACGTCCTCCTCCGAGAGAGGAAATTTGACGGTGAAAACGTAGGTCTTGTCCACGTGCCGTGTAGGGGACAGAAGGCGGTGGGACAGGTCGCCGTTGTTGGTCAGAAGCATGAGTCCCGTGGTATGCTTATCCAGCCGACCGCAGGGGAAAAGGGCGGGGCGGATGCGGCGAAGCTCCTCGGGCAAAAGATCCAGCACGGTTTTCTCCCGCCCGTCCTCGGTGGCACTAACGACACCGTCGGGCTTATGCATGAGAATATAGGTAAACTGTCGGTAGGTCACGGGCTGGCCCTTGAAGATCACCGACACGGTATCGGGGTCCACCTGCATATCCGCCTTTTTCGCGGGGGTGCCGTCAACAAGCACCTCACCTCCCCGTACCGCCTTGGAGGTCTCGGTACGGGAGGCGATGCCGGCCAGACTCAGATATTTGTCAAGCCGCATGGTACTCATGCGCGTGCAGTCTCCTCAAAGGGATCCACGCCGTTGGCGAATACGGGCATGAGGCGGACAGAGAATCCGTACTCACGAGCGTTCATCTGCCAGCGGGAGTCCAGCCAGGGGCCGCAGGAGTTGGAGCCCACACCCGACTGCATGGTATCCAGGTTGACGCAGGTCTCCTTCATGGGCACCAGCTCGTAGTCATGGGGGGTGTTCGTGATCTGCTCGGGGGTAAAGTGGGCGCAGTTGAAGCTGAAGGCCTCACCCGTAGTCACGGCCAACAGACCGTGGCCTGCCACCGAGGACACAAGCATCCATCGGGTGTCGGCGTGAGCCATATTCTCCTGGGGACGGACGTAGTGCTCGAAGTGGTCGGACACAATGGTCTTGAACAGACCCTGACGAGAGGCGTGACGCTTATCCTGATAGCTCTCCACGGGGCCGCGGCCGAAGTAACGGAGGTACTCGCTCTCAGCGGGCATATTGAACTGCACACCGAAGCGAGGCAGGAAGGGGGCGCCCTCGCGCACGTTGGCATGAATATCCAGGCGAATACCGCCCTCGGCGTAAACCGTGTAGACAGCCTCCATCTGCAGGCTGGGACGGCTGACGGGGCCGCCCAGGGACAGCTTGGCGGTGACCGTGACGCTTGTGGCATCCGAAGCCGTCACGCCGCACTCGTAGCACTTGGTCTTGGCCTCGTGGTAGTGAGCATCCTGCCACTGGTGGCGGACGTTACGGTCGTTATCGGTGGGCGCACGCCAAACGGTGGGGGTGATGGGGGTTGTGAGCATCTCCTTGCCCTGATCCACGATGGAGATGATTAAGCCCTTGTAGCGGTCGATGGTGTAAACGGTCGTAGCGGTAGTCACCGTGATGGTGTCAGCGGTGACGGTATGGTCGATCATGGCGTAGGGGCTTATGGTCTCGGCCATGGGGGTAGGCTGCTGCTTCTCGGCAGGAATTGCTTCCTGATGGAAGCCAACCTCAAAGCCGATTTCAGCCCAAGCAGTGGGGGCATTCTGTACCGCGGTCAGATTGACGTAGCACTCCCCGCCAAGACCAGTCCAGGCATCAGGAATGATCAACTCAGCGGTTTCCTGGGGCTCTACGGGCAGGTTGGCACGGCCGCTGGCTACTGCCTCACCGTTGCACTCCACCGTGTAGATGAAGTCCAGATCCGACAGGTCCTCAAAGTAGCGGAGATTCTTGATCATCATCTTACCGGTCTCGGCATCAAAGGACTCCACGCGGAAGGGCTTGATGACCTGCTTGTACTCCATCAGACCCGTGTGAGGCCGTCTATCGGGGTAGACCAAACCGTCCACGCAGAAGTTCCCGTCGTGGGGGGTATCACCGAAGTCGCCGCCGTAGGTGTAGTGGGGGTCAGCCAGAGGGTTATCCCCGATGGCCACCGAGTGATCGGTGAACTCCCAGACGCAACCACCCAGGAAGCGATCCTCGGCGTAAATAAGATCCCAGTAGGCCTTCAGGTCGCCGGGGCCGTTACCCATGGCGTGGGAATACTCACAGAGGAACAGGGGCTTGGTGTAGACGCGACGGTCAAAGTACATGGCGCGGGTCTCGTCGAGAGCGGGGTACATACGGCTCTCCACGTCCACGTAATCGCACTCCAGCGCAGTGCCGATCTCCTCGTCAGTCTTACCCTTGAGCTCTCCGCGCAGACGGTCGGAGGTACGGCGGGTGGCATCCTCGCAGTGGACCAATGCCTTGGGATCGCGGCTGCGGATATACTCGGTCATCTTGCGCTGGTTGCGGCCAATGCCCGACTCGTTGCCCAAAGACCACATCAGCACGCAGGGATGGTTCTTGTCCCGCTCAAACAGACGAGCCACGCGGTCCACATAGGCCTCGGTCCACTCCTCGCTGTCGGTCAGCTGATCCCAGTTCCCGACACAAGCCATACCGTGGGTCTCGATGTCGGTCTCGTCCACCACGTAGAAGCCATATTCGTCGCAAAGAGCGGTGAAGCGGGGATCGTTGGGGTAGTGGCTGGTACGGATGGTATTGACGTTGTGCTTCTTCATGATCATAAGATCGCGGATCATGTGGTCAAGCGGGGTAGCCGAGCCCAGATGGGGGTGGCTGTCGTGGCGATTGACGCCCTTGAGCTTGATCTTCTGGCCGTTAAAATACAATACGCCGTCCTTGATCTGCACGTTGCGGAAGCCAAAGCGGAAGCCCAAGGTCTCACCGCCGCAGGTCAGAAGCAGGGTGTAGAGGTCAGGAGTCTCGTCCGACCACAGCCAGGGAGCATCCACCTTGGTCTCAATACTTCCCTTTTCACGGATGACCGCCTTGCCCATGTCGATCACCATACCTGCGGGAGACAGGAGCTTGTAGCTCACCTCGGCCCCGCCGTTGATCTGAATCCCGGCGGCACAGACACCCTCGGAGTATCCCTCGCTCAGCGTAGGATGCAGGAATACGTCAGTAATATGAACAGGGTCACGGAGGAGCAGATAGACCTCACGGAAGATACCCGACCAGCGGTACTTGTCCTGGTCCTCCAGATAGGTGCCGTCACACCACTTAAGAACGACGACCTGGATGAGGTTCTCGCCCACCTTGAGATACTTGGTGATCTCCAGCTCGCTCGTCATGTGGCTGACCTGGCTATAGCCCACGAATTCACCGTTGATATACAGGTAGAAGCAGGAATCCACACCCTCAAAGTTGATGTAGACCGTCTTTTCCAGCATGGCGGGGTGGATGTTGACGGTACGGCTGTAGAGACCGCAGGGGTTATCGTCGGGGACGAAGGGCGGGTCCACTGTGATGGGGTAAACCACGTTGACGTAGTTGGGGGTGTCATAGCCCCGGTCCAGCATGGTCTGCCAGGAGCGGGGGACGTTCAGCTTTTCGGACTCGGCGGTGAAGCCCTCGGCGGTAAAGTCGGGGAGGTCGCGGATTGACTGATAGAAGGTGAAATCCCAGTCACCGCACAGATTGACAAAGCGTGTGGATGCGTCACGGTTGCCCTTACGCGCGGTCTTCTCGTCCTGATAAGGCACGAAATAGGCGCGGGGAGCCTCGCAGCCTACGTGCAGAATATTTTGATTCTGATGGTAATTGGCTTTCATGATGAATTCATTCATAATGTTGTTTCCTTTCTTGGAGTTTGGAAGAAACGGCATCTATATGATACCATTTTTTCTTCCAAAAGTCAATAATTTCTAGGAAAACAGGCCGAAAGGATTGACAGATTTTTTGAGGAAATACGGCATTTTGTACGAGGATCGCTGTTGGTCAAAAAAGACGGCCGTCTGCTGTTGCTGGCAGGAGGCCGTCTTATATCAAGAGACGTATTTGATTTTTTTCTCGGGTTGATAGCTGATGATAAAACCATCCTCAGCACGCCCAAGATCAGCGTCTTAAAGGACTGCACGTTTCGCACGGCCAGCAGAAGCCTGCCGATCCACCGTTAACATAAAACCCTTTCTGCCCCTATTTCCTCCAGGTCCCCGGCGCGAACAGCACCAGCATGGGGAACAGCTCCAGTCGTCCCGCCAGCATATCGAAGATCAGCACCAGCTTGGACGGAATGGAAAAGAAGGCGAAGTTGCCCGTGGGACCCACCAGGTTCAGACCCGGACCTATGTTGTTGATGGTGGCCGTAACCGCCGTGAAATTGGTGATCAGGTCGTGATCGTCAAAGGAAATCAAGATCATGGACCCGACAAAGATCAGCACGTACCACATCATGTAGACGTTGACCGAGCGGACCACCTCGGGCTCGACGGGGTGACCGTCAATGGTGACCCGCTTGACACGACGGGGGTGGGCCAGATTGCCCAATTCATTGGCCGCGCCGCGGAGCAGGATCAACAGTCGGGAGATCTTCAGACCGCCGCCCGTGGAGCCTGCGCAGGCACCGATGAACATAATAAGCACCAGCAGGGCGCGGGACAGCTCGGGCCACAGGTTAAAGTCCGCCGTGGCAAAGCCGGTGGTGGAGATGAGAGAGGCCACGGTAAAGGCCACGTGGCGCAGGGCCTCGCCCAGGGTGTCAAACATTCCCCGCACGTTCAGAGTGATGACCAGAATGACAATGCCCACGATGTAGACGAACCGGCGGAACTCGGTGTTGAAGGCATCCTTGAACCGCCCCAGAAGGATGAGGTAATAGCAGCTGAAATTCACCGAGAACAGGAGCATAAAAACCGTCACCACGATCTGTATGTAGGGTGAGTAGCTCGCCATGCTGTCGTTTAGCACACCGAAGCCGCCCGTACCCGCCGTACCAAAGGCGGTCGTCAAGGCTTCGAAAACACTCATGCCGCCGCAAAGCAACAGAATGAACATGATGAAGGTCAGTGTCAGGTAGATGGAATACAGGATCAGAGCCGTAGTACGGACCCGCGGCACCAGCTTGGACACCGAAGGACCGGGGCTCTCGGCCTTCATGATGTGCATATTCTGGCCGCCCGACAGGGGAACAAAGGCCATGACGAAGACCAGCACACCCATGCCGCCTACCCAGTGGGTAAAGCTCCGCCACATGAGTATACATTTGGGCAGAGGCTCCACCGCCGTAAGGATGGAAGCGCCCGTGGTGGTAAAGCCCGAAACGGTCTCAAAAAGGGCATCCACGTAGTTGGGAATACACCCAGACAGGAAAAACGGCAGTGCGCCGAACAGGGACAGGACGATCCAGGACAGGGCCACGATGACAAATCCCTCGCGGGCATAAAGCACCGGGTCCTTGGGCTTTTTCCAGACGAAAAGACCGCCGATGCCCCCGCACAGGAGCATGCTCAGCAGGAAATACCAAAGCTGGGATTCACCGTAGACGATCGCCGTGACGGCAGGCACCAGCATGAATCCGCACTCAAATAGGAGGAGCCAACCCAGAATATTACGAATCATTCGGTAATTCATAGCGCACCTCTCAGGCCAGCATATCCGCGATGTCGTCCATCATTTTGGTGCGGGAGACCACCACTACGCGGTCCCCTGCCAGGATCATATCCGAGCCGCGGGGAATGATGACCTTATCCTTGCGGATAATGGCCGCCACCAGCACGTCACGCTTCTTGTTCAGCTTCATGAGCGGGATGCCCGTCACGGGGGATCCCGCCTTGACAGTGTATTCGGTAGCCTCCACCTTACCCTGGATGATGTTGTACAGGGTCTCCATGCTACTCCCCATGGAGTTCTTCATAGCGCGGACGTAGCGGGCGATGATGTCGGCGGTGATGTTCTTGGGATAGATCGTGGAATCCAGGTCCAGGTGCTTGATGACGTCGTTGAAGGCGATGCGATTGATCTTGGTCACCACCTTGGGGTGACCTATGCTCTTGGCGAACAAGGATAGGAAAATATTTTCCTCGTCGATTCCCGTCAGGGCCACGAAGGCCGAGGCACGATCGATCCCCTCCTCCATCAGAAGGGCCTGGTCCGAGGCATCGCCACAGATAACGCTGACATCGGGGAATTTGATGCAGAGTTCGTCGCAGATTTCAGGCTTCTTCTCGATGATCTTCACCGCCACGCCGGTGCGGTGCAGGATGCGACAAAGGTACTGAGCCGTCTTACCGCCTCCCACCACCATTACGTCCTTGACCGCACGGGTCTTGTAGCCAATGGTACGGAAGAAATCCGCGGCGTTCTTCGGTGACGCGACTACGGATATAATATCCTTTTCCTCAAAAACGAAGCTACCGTCTGCGATGTAGGCCTCGTCTCCTCGCTCAACGGTACAGACAAGCACGTCACAGCCCAGCTTGGCCACTACGTCCTTGACAGCCATACCCGTCAGACGGCTTCCCTCGGGAACCTTATACTTCAAAAGCTCCACGCGGCCACCCGCGAAGGTATCGATCTTAATGGCAGATGGAAAGCGCAACACCCGTGCGATTTCCGCGGCGGCGGCCTGCTCGGGGTTGATGACCATCGCCAAGCCCAGCTCGTCCTTGAGGTATGCGGCCTCAGAGCTATAGGCCGGGTTCTTGACGCGCGCAATGGTCTGACAGTCTCCGGCCCGCTTGGCCACGAGACAGCACAAAAGATTCAATTCATCCGAGCCCGTTACGGCAATGAGCAGATCCGTCTTATCAATACCGGCCTCGGCTTGAACCGTGTGAGTCGCACCGTTTCCCACGTAACCCATAATATCCAAGCGGACGGACAACTCGTTTACAACCTCCGCCCGCGTATCCACAACGGTAATGTTATTGCCATCCTCGTTCAATTGCTCCGCCAGAGTCTGACCGACCTTGCCGCAACCTACGATCATAATATTCATAGTATCCCCCTTCTATATGGAGAATTTGGTTTCTTTTGATTTTATCATTATAGCACATTCAAGCCAAAAAGTCAAGAGTCCCTATTTTCTAAGGATTAACAAAAAAGCAAACGGGAGAAAATCCTCCCTCAAGAGGCTTTTCTCCCGCATAGCATATTCCATTTTTTACTTCTTCAGCGCCAGAGCCTGCTCGATCTTCTCCACCAAGGCGGCGGTGGTCAGGCCATAGGCCTCCAGCAGAGGAGGAACCTTACCCGAACGGCCGAAGGTGTCGTTGACACCCATGCGGACCACAGGAACGGGAACGGATTCGCAAACGCACTCGGCCACGGCAGAGCCCAGACCGCCGATGACGTTATGCTCCTCCACCGTGACGATAGCGCCCGTCTCAGCGGCGGCCTTCTGAACCAGAGCGGTATCCAAAGGCTTGATGGTAGGCATATTGATGATACGCACAGAAATTCCCTTGGCGGCCAGCTGCTCGGCGGCCTCCTTGGCGTTCTGCAGGAACATACCCGTGTTGATGACGGTGACATCGGCGCCCTCTGCAATGACCTCACCCTTACCCAGCTCGAAGGTATAGGTGGCCTCGTCGTGCATAACCGGCACAGCGTAGCGGCCAAAGCGGATATAGAAGGGTCCGTCGGTCTCCAGAGCGGCCTTGAGAGCGCCAGCGGCCTCCACGGCATCCGAGGGATTGATGACGGTCATACCGGGAATAACCCGCATGATGGCCAGGTCCTCCAAGCACTGGTGGGTCGCGCCGTCCTCGCCCACGGTGATACCCGCATGGGTAGCGCAGACCTTGACGTTCAGGTGAGGATAAGCCACGCTGTTGCGAATCTGCTCAAAGGCGCGGCCTGCGGCAAACATAGCAAAGGAGGAAGCCACGACGGTCTTGCCTGCGGCGGCCAAGCCGGCGGCAATGCCGATCATATTGCCCTCAGCGATACCGCAATCGAAGAAGCGGTCGGGATATGCCTTTGCGAAATAGCAGGTCTTGGTAGCCTCAGCCAGGTCGGCGTCCAGCACCACGAAATCCTTTTCAGCGCCCAACGCGGCCAGGGCCTTGCCGTAGGCCTCGCGGGTAGCGATCTTTTGTCCCAATTCAAACATATTTTCTTCCTCCTTACAGCAAAGCCTTAAGCTCGGCAATGGCCTGCTCGTGCTGCGCATCGTTGGGGGCGGAGCCGTGCCACTTGACCTGGTTCTCCATGAAGGACACGCCCTTACCCTTGACGGAATTTGCCACGATAGCGGTGGGCTGACCCTTCACCGACTTAGCCTCCTCAAAGGCGGCCTCAATCTGCTCAAAATCGTGGGCGTCGATGGTAATGACGTGGTAGCCGAAGGCAGAAAGCTTCCCTTCATAGGGAGCGGGGTTGACAATATCCGCCACAGGGCCGTCAATCTGCAAACCGTTGTAGTCGATGATCACGCAAAGGTTATCCAGCTTGTGGCGAGCGGCGAACATGAGAGCCTCCCATACCTGGCCCTCCTCAGACTCACCGTCGCCCACGATGGTGTAGGTGCGGTAGTCCTTACCGTCGATCTTAGCGGCCAGTGCCATGCCAACGGCGGCAGAGATTCCCTGCCCCAAGGAGCCGGTTGTCATGTCCACGCCGGGGATGTGCTTCATGTCGGGGTGACCCTGAAGATAGGAATCCACCTGCCGGAGGGTTGTGAGATCCTCCACAGGAAAGAAGCCGCGGTTCGCTAAAGTCGAATACAGAACAGGGGCGGCATGGCCCTTGGAAAGGACGAAGCGGTCGCGATCTGCCCACTTGGGATTTTCGGTATCCAGCTTCATTTCAGAAAAAAACAAGTAAGTCATAATGTCCGCTGAGGACAGAGATCCGCCGGGGTGACCCGAGGCGGCAGCGTGAGTCGCGTCGACGATCCCCATACGGATCATAGTCGCAGTCCGCTTCAGTTGTACAAGCTTGCTAGCATCCATGGTACTTCCCTTTCTGCCCATTGAGGGCGGCCGCTCTATGCGGCGATGAATACTGTTTTATTATATCATAAGTTTTCTCTGATGTCAAGTCCTTATATTGAAAAGAAATTCTATCATATTCCCTATCGATCCATCCGTGTTTTTCGCATTTGTAAACAAACCTTGTGCCCTATTGCATTTTCCATCGCAATGTGGTATAATAAAATGTGGTATAATAAAAAAAGCGAGGTGCGCCTATGAAGCTCCTGGAATCCGGCCAGATGTACCTGGAAACCATATACGTCCTATCCAAGAAAATGCCCACCGTCCACTCCATCGACGTCAGCGAGCATATGGGCTACTCCAAGCCCAGTGTCAGCCGAGCCATTGGTCTGCTCCGCAGCGGAGGATACGTGGATATGGCCGAGGACGGCTCCTTGGTGTTGACCCCCTCAGGACTTGAGGTTGCCCAACAAATCTACGATCGCCACACCGTTCTGACCGACTTTCTGATCAAGCTGGGTGTGGACCACGAGACAGCCGCCGAGGACGCCTGCAAAATGGAGCATGACATCAGCGACGAATCCCTCAACGCCATCCGACGCTTTGTAGAAAACTAAACATTTCGTTTATACGTTTTGGAAAATCATCCCCCGATTCGGTCGAACCGTTTCGGGGGATTTTCATATTGATCACTTCGTTTTTTTAAACCGCTTTTTCTTTCCGGGCAGAGTGGGAGGAGGCAGACGGTCATCCCAGGCCTTGAAGAATTCCAGCAGCTTGTTCTGGTAGACCTCGGTCTGCACCAAGAAGCTCAAGCCGTGGCCTGCGTAGGGCACGATCAGAATGTCCTTAGGTGCCTGACACGCATAGTAGTTCTCAATGCTCATACGAACAGGAACGAAATCGTCCGCATCGCCGTGAATGAACAGGCAGGGGATCTCGGTATTCTTGGCCATAGCCTCAATGGGCGAGGCTGATTTCAAGGTAAAGCCACCCCGCATCTTGCAGTTGAGATTCACCGCCGCCAGGGTCGGGCCCGTCCACCCGCCCAGGGATTTTTCCACCGTAAGCTTCACGATTTCGTCAGGGGTAGAGTACGCGCAATCCGCAATGATGGCAGTAACTCGCCGGGCCACGTCCAGCTCAGCGGTCATGAGGACCGTTGCCGCCCCCATGGAAACACCGCAAAGATACACGGGTGTACCGGGATGATTGGCCTCCAGCCAATCCAGCCAGGAAACCACATCGTATCTTTCTTCAACACCGTAGGAAATCAAATCCCCACCGCTCTCACCGTGACAGCGCTGATCGATCAGAAGGAGGTTGCAGGCATTCTCATGCAGAAAGGGGGAGCTGGCAGAAAAATCCACGTTCCAGCAGCTTCTCCAACCGTGAGCCAGGATCACCGTCCGACGGGCTCCCTCGGCGGGATACCAACGCGCACGGAGAACGTATCCGTCCCGTGAGCGGATGGCTACCTGCTCCAGGGGAAGCTCCCGCAGGGCGCGGGCCTTCTCACGAATGGTGTCATCCATAGGATGATCGGAATCCCCTCCGGATGCGGCCACGATCATATCCGTCAAGGGGGAACGTCGGCGAGCCACCACCGACGTCATGATTTCGGTGTATAGCGCGGCGGCGGCCAAGGTCACACCGCCTGCGGCCAAGCCGATTCCGGTTAAAATCTTCTTATACTCGGGCTTCATGGGCGTTGTCTCCCTTCATTTCTTCCTGATTTTCAGACCGCTCGCCTTCCCGAGCGGCTTTTTCTGCGGCCTTGACTGCCTCGTATTCCTCCACGGTTTGCAGAGGCTCAAGCACCTCGGTTTCGGGAAAGCGTATCTCTCTGCGGGCGCGGGCACCGTGATAGACCAATAGCGCCATCAGCGGAACGGTCAAGCGAACAAACCATTCGTGAAGCTCCATGAGCAGAGTGATCTCCACCTTTCCGTCGGTTTTGGGAATGCTGACTCCGGATGCCAGCGCGTTGATATAGAGGGCTTCACTGATGGAGGCCAAATAAGGGAGTAGGACGGCGTAGACCAACACGGCGACCAGCGCAATCTCCCAGAACATTTCCCTCCGCACAGAACCGTCATGAGGATCGTGTTTATGGTACACGGCGAGCTGGAACACACAAATGATGACAAAGGGAAGAGAAAACCCAATCTGCTCGGTGAACCAAGCAAGAGTTTTGCTTTCGTCATCCAGCAATCGGTCGTGATAGAAATCAAAGGCGGTATAATAGAGATACATGCATCCCGCCACGAGCGCCGTCAGCAAAACGCTGCACAGCAATATGCGGAGGATACTGATCCTGGTTTTGGTTTTGGCGATCTGTTTCGGCATAGAAACCTCCGAGGGTAGTATATAGACCCTTTTAGTATAACACAAAAACCACGACTTGTCCAGTAGATTTCAAGAAATTTACAATGTTGACAAAGTTTTTTCCACGCATTCCCGATTTTCCCATTCTTCACCTCTCACCATCGGGAAAAGTCGAAGAATTCCCATGGATTTTTATTTTCCCGCGACGGGTTGTGACAGAATACGCCCGCCCCATGGAGTATAATAAGAGAAAGCCGCGGAGCAAACGTACACTCTGCCGTGCCGTTTTCATTCACGCTATGTCGAAACAATCCAGGAATACTAAGAAACAAGGAGGCCGTTATGACCCAATCCCCTCGTGCCCGTATGAACTCTACCGTACATAAGCCCCCCATCGCCAAGGATGATGACCAAAAACACCGATTGTACCGCATCGCCCGCCCCATACGAGGGGCGCTTTGGTGTGGGATTGCCTTTCTGCTGGGATCCTGCTCTGCCCTTTGGAGTGCCGCTCCGTTGGGACTTGCTCTTCTCTCGGCGGCCTCCTCCTACACCTGGTACATATTTGCAGGCCTGCTTCTGTCCGCCATATTCCGTCCTGTTTTTCTATCGGGATGGGCCTGGGGAGGTGTTTATCTTCTCTGCGTAATCCTGCGGTTGACCATTCGCTTTTTCGTGGATCCTCCCCTGCTCCCCGACGGTCGACCTTGTCGCGGGCAAATGTACCTCCGTCTTTGTTGGCGCTCCTTCAAGCAGAACGTAGGGCTTCTCCCCTTCCGCGAGGAAGATATCTCGGACTATTACCCGGGAAGCACCTCGAAAAATTCCTCGGGACATACCACGGATACCCCTATTGACAAAACCGCCGCTTCCCTCAAGTCCACACGCGCCCCCGTATCCGAGGTTTCTCCCCGCCTATTTTGGGAGCATCCCCTCCTCCGTATGTTGACCGCCGCAGTCTGCGGTCTGATCGCAGGGATCTTCATTGTCATAACGGGCGGATACCATTTGTACGATCTGCTCTCCGCCCTGGCCCTGCTGATCCTGACCCCCTGCGCCACACTTCTGCTGGTCTCATGCTTTGGAGAGACGGGTATGGTGCTTCTCTTCTCTACCGACCCACTTCGGCTGTCTGAAACCCGCCCCGATATTCGAACGTCCGCCTCCTCTTTTGATAGCGTGACCAAGCGATTCCACGTGCTTCCCCTCTGCTCGGTATGCTTTCTTATTGGATGTACCGTATACGCGGCCCGTGCATTCACACCAACCTTCGGCTCTCCCTATCTGAGAATTTCTCTGACCGTTCTGCTTGGCCTGGTGGTCTCTCTGACCGCATCCTCCCGCTTGGGTTTTGTTTCGGGACTTGCTGTGAGCGTGATCACAGGTATGGCTGCGTCTCCTGCTCTATCTCCCTTATTCATTCTATGCGCCGGAGTTTACGGACTCATTACCACCCGCTCGCCTCGGTGGGCTGCCGCCGCAGGATGCGTGGCAGGCGGTATTTGGTGTGTCACCGTGACGGGCATCCTTTCCTTCCTACCTATTTTCCCCGCCGTCCTTTTGGCTCCTCCGGTATTCTTTTTATCCGAACGCATATGGAGCTCCCTTCCGCCCCTCCTTCCGGGAAAGGAAAATGCCGATGCGGATTTGGAGGACATGACGCGGCTTCTGAGCAATCTGCTCTCCGGAGAGGTCCGATTGAAATCCGGAGCAAGCCGGCTTCAATCCCTGGCGGAGGTATTCACCTCCCTGTCCCAACGTTTTTACGGCCTATCGGGTCAGCTCAAGCGCCCCCGCATGCAGGAGCTGCGAAGCATTTGCGATGAATGCTTCGGAAAGCATTGCGCAAAATGCAGCAAGCGAGATATCTGTTGGGGAGCAGAATATGATCGCACGCTGGAGGCGCAAGCCCGACTTACTGCCCGTCTTCACGCCGGTGAGCGCGCCACTCTGAATATCCTTCCGGATTCTCTGCGAGAGTTTTGTCCCCGTATGGAAACCGTAATCGGTGATATCAACGACCGTTACGCCCACCTTACCGAGCGCCTACTGCGCAACGAGCAAACGGACACCTTTGCCGCCGACTATGCCTCCATGGCGGCCCTGCTGACCGATATTTTGGAGGAAGACCGCCGCGAGCTGATGGATTTCACCTACAATCGAGAAACAGCCGATGCCGTATACGAGCTTCTCGCGAACACGGGGATTCCCGTTCGGGGTGTCGTCGTTGTCGGGAAGCCCAACCGCCGTCGTGTCATCATCCGTCTGACAGATTTGGACGTCTATGTCAAGAACCAACAAAGGATCCTGCGGGAGCTGGAGGCACTATGCGGAACCCCCTTGGATCAACCCCTTATGGAGTATGAAGGGACGGGGGGCGTCCTTACCTTTAGCTCCAAGGCCGCCCTGTCCGTACAGTATTCCGGTAGCACGGTTCCCTCCGATCGCGCGGCCGATGATCCTATGCCGCCGCCTCTGACCCACGAAACCCCCAAGGGAGCTTATGCCCCTCCGGCTGTATGCGGAGATCACATTGCACTTTTCCGAACCGACAACGCCTATCTCTACGCTCTGATCAGCGACGGCATGGGTGCGGGAGAGGAAGCCTCCATGACCTCGGACATCTGCACCATGTTCTTGGAGAAGATGCTGGCCGCAGGCAACAAGGTGGATATTTCCCTCCGCATGCTGGATACCTACGTGCGCTCCAAGAATCGAGGGACATGGGAGGAATGCTCTGCCACGGTGGATTTGATGGAGCTGGATCTGACCGATGGACAAGCCGTATTCGCCAAGTACGGTGCCGCCCCCACCTACGTAGTGCGGGAGGGCAAGGTCTACAAGCTTCAAACGCCCACCATGCCCATCGGAATTCTTTCAGATCTCCCCCGACACGAGCTTCGGTTCCGTACCCATCCCGGCGACGTTTTGGTCATGGTCAGCGACGGTATTACCTTGGGCAATGACGAATGTCCCTGGCTGATGGATCTGCTCACATCTCCCATGCCCGCCAGTATGGATTCACTTCGGTCGGATATCATCAAGCGCGCCCTCTCGGCCGGCTCGGAGGATGATCTGTCTGCCATCGCCATACGGGTGGATGCATAACGCCGTTACCGCTTTTCCTCCGTTCCCTCCCAGAAAACGCCAACCCGACGATTGGGTTTCATAGGAATGATAAAAGCACCTCGATTAGCGGACTTCTCATAAGGATGTTAGAAAAATCCAATAAACAGCCGATTGAGAGTGACTAAAAAAGAAAAATCCAACATGGACGAAACGTCTGTGTTGGATTTTTCTCTATCTTAACTATATCTATAGATTATTATAATAAATAATCTCGATCATTAAAAAATGATGTTTATTTTCCTCAATTAATCCTGCGGTTTTCAAAATCATCAACACATACATAATGTATTCATCGGAGTTAAGCGTATACATGATCAGCTCATTTCAAAGAACATGACAAGTCGTTTTGAAGCGAAGTCGCGTAAAAAATTTGGCTACTGATGAAGAAAAGGCGGATGGAATTCAACACTTCGTCACATTTATATGGTATAATGAAAGAAAAAGGATGACAGATTGGAGGTAGGTACATGAGTATCCTTAACCAAGATCTGCTGACTTTGGATTTTTGGCAGGACAAGGTAACGTACGGCAAGCACACCGTCCCCATCGGTACGGGTAGAGCTGATACGTCTCGCCTGCCGGCTCGGTCAGTGCTTCAAAACGCTTCGCATTTTTTCGAACTCCCGGATATAAATTTTCGAATTTTTGCACGAAAGTACGGTGTTCGATTTTCGTTGTACTGATATAATATTATAATGGATTATTATGGGTATCTATATATTCAAAACCTTGCTTGAAGGGAGATGATTGTTTTGAAAACAGATCGTCACTATATAAAGTTTTCTGTTGGTATAGCCATACTCCTCATGATTGCCCATTTGGGGGACGAGTTAGACGGCATGACCACAAACACCGTTATACAGGCAATGCTTCGTGGACTTCGCGACGTGATCCATATCTCACTGCTGATCAATTGGTGTGTATCTTTGAAGCAAAGAATCATGAATGCGCAGGTGCGCCGCAGTCTTGTTGCCGTCAGCATTCTGATGATTTTCTGGCTGACAGCAAAAGTCATCAAGTACGAATTCATTGCTGACCGTACCTTCTGGCTGGGACGTTATATCTGGTACAGCTATTATATCCCAATGATTTTGATTCCGCTGCTTGGTGTATTCATTATTGACCATATGGGTAAGCCGGAAGGCTATCGCAATCCTCGGTGGATGAATGCCCTCTATATTCCCGCATTTGCATTTCTTGGCGGCATCTTTACAAACGATTTACATGAGTTAACCTTCAGCTTCCCTGACGGTATCAATCAGTTCGATTATACATATGGATACGGACCGATTTATTTTGCCGGAATGGCATGGTTTGTGCTGGGCGGTATCTATGTAGTCGTTATGCTGCTGAAAAAATCCC
>SVRS01000011.1 GCA_015064695.1 Oscillospiraceae bacterium
GTTTTTATAATAATCCTCATGATCGTTTATTGTATCTAAAAAAGAGGTTTCATCAAGCGTAAAGGAAACAGGATATGACAACAACGAGATATAAGTAGTAACCGAATCACAGTCGGAACCTTTCAAGCCTGAAATCGTTTTCAATATAGAATCAATATCCGCGGTTTCAAAATTCTCTTGCAATTTTGTGATTTGTTCCTGTTCGATAGGTAATACCTTTTCACGCCAGAGTTCTTCAAACCCTGCCGCCTTAAGCGCCGTTATATATTCGCAATATTTTTCAGCCCCACCGTTTTTGAGCATATCAAGTGTAGGGAATATATAGGATTGCTTAAATTCATTTTTTACCTTGCTTCTTATCACAGTGTCAACATCGGAAATTGATTGAAACATTAAATATAAATCGTCCAAAGTTGCACAAGAAGGGGCATCAATATATCCTGCGACAATTCCGCACATAGTAGAATAGCTCGGAGCGCCTTCCTTAAATATCTCGCCGGTGCGCTCTTTCAATGTATTTAAACATTCATTTTGCGCCATTTTGTTATAGTTTCCATGATTATATATAAGACTACATGCACATATCGCATCAAAGATCATAGAGGTCTTGAAATTTATTTTCATTTGCGTATATACCTCTCGTATTTTTTTAATTATATCATAAAAACTTCAAATTGTAAATCAACTTTCTGTTTAGACACTAATTGTTTGCAAAGATTTTTATACCAATAGCGAAAAAAGGGAGATACTCACGATGAAAAATCTCAAATATCTCCCCTATAAAGGCAAGGTAAAGGTTCACTTCTACTCCCTTGCTCGAAAATGCCGATTGGCATCTTTTTATTTGCACTAAAATCCGAATTTCAAAAAAGTGAGGAAAACGGCGAAAAACGAAGAAAACCCGAGAAAATCTCGGGTTTTTCGGTTGGCATCTTTTTTGTCAACACGTCTTGGAGGCGCCACCCGGAATCGGACCGGGGATAAGGGTTTTGCAGACCCGTGCCTTACCGCTTGGCCATGGCGCCGTGAACTATATAATGCGGATGCGAAAATCGCATCCGCATCAATCTGGAGCGGATTACGGGGCTCGAACCCGCCACCTTCGCCTTGGCAAGGCGACGCTCTACCAAATGAGCTAAATCCGCAAGCTGAGAATCGTCTCAGCAAATGGTGCCTCCGGTCGGAATCGAACCAACGACACGGGGATTTTCAGTCCCCTGCTCTACCAACTGAGCTACAGAGGCGAACAGTCAAGACTGATGACCGTTTGACCGTTTGACCTTTGACCGAATGGATACAAGGAATGGCGACCCGAAGGGGACTCGAACCCCTGACCTCTAGCGTGACAGGCTAGCGTTCTAACCAACTGAACTACCGGGCCGTGAATGGTGGGAACAATAGGGCTCGAACCTATGACCCTCTGCTTGTAAGGCAGATGCTCTCCCAGCTGAGCTATGCTCCCATGGTCGTCGCTTTTCCAGCGACTCGCTTATTATATCACATCGATTCAGGTTTGTCAATAGGTTTTTTGAAATTTTTTCAAAAAACTTTTTCGAACCCATCCGCTCGGCCTGGGGCTTGCGGATCTCTGTGCGACGGGCGTTATTATAGCACATTCTTTTTCGTTTGTCAATAGGTTTTTTAAAAAAAGTAAAAAAAATTTCAAGTTCTTTCACGCAAAAAAATCCTTGCAATATTTGCTCCATCGGTTGCATTCTTCACGGGTATGTGCTATAATATAAGGTAACGATTCTTTTCATACAAGGAGGCCCCATGTCCGTCCCTCATACCTTCCGAAAGATCCTTCCCTCCGACCTGCCCGACAACTTCTTCTCTCGCATCGGAGACGATTGGATGCTCATTACCGCACAAAACACCCAAGGCGAGATCAACACCATGACCGCCAGCTGGGGCTGCGCCGGCATTCTCTGGAACAAGCCCGTAGCCATCTGCTTCATCCGCCCCCAGCGCCATACCTTTGGCATCGTGGAGGATGCCGACACCCTGACTCTCTCCTTCTTCCCTGCCGGAGAGCAGCGGGAGGCTCTGCGCTACTGCGGCACCAAATCCGGCCGTGACGGTGACAAATTCGCCGCTACGGGTCTGACGGTGGCCCGTGCCGAGAACGGCACTCCCTTCGTGGATGAGGCCAACCTGGTGCTGGTCTGCCGTAAGCTGTACGCCGACGACCTGAAGGAGAACTGCTTCATCGACCCCGAGATGCTGAAGCACTACGCCGCGAAGGATTACCACAGATTCTATATCTGTGAGATTCAGCAGGTACTGGTGAAGGAAGCCTGATCCACGGTTACACGGCGGGAGCAAGCCCCTCCCGACCAACGTCCACAAATAAGGAGGTTTACCATGTCCATTGATATTGTCATCCGTCAAAAAGGATTGTTCAAGAAGACCCTCCCCCTGTCGGTCATTCTGGGGGATAGCCTGGCCTGCGGCGTGTATGAGGCGGGCTTCCGTCTGAACCCCGGGGAGTGGCGGAGCGAGGACGGCGAGATTTTGGTGTATCATCCCCACCACAAGGGGCGAGGCTTTTCGGTGATCTGGACGCCTACCCAAAAGAAGGGGGTCGTTCTCCGCGCCCTGCACCCCACCTGCGCCGAGGAACTGAAGGCCGTTTACGCCACGGTGGGCCGCATCACCGATTACTGGAGCTGCTCCCTGGAGGTGGACGGCAATCCCATGACCCCTGCTGAATTCCAAGCGGGGTTCTCTGATATGCTGGAGGCCAATAACCGCTATCTGGATCTGTTTATCGAGGAGTCCATTGACAAAGAGCAGTACGAGTCCATGACCCTGTTCTCGGCTTTTTGGCCGCTGGAATTCGGTGCCAAGGAGGCTGCCGAGGTCAAGGACGCCCCCGAGGGCGCACCCGCTCGCTTTGCGGCGTGGCTCCACGAGATGCAGTCGGCAGACACCTACTACGCCGTGGCAGGGTATATGGAGGAGGATGACGGCATCGTCAGCCGTTTCGCCTTCACCGAGGACTGCGACAGCCTGTTCCCCGTCAAGCCCGCCGTTCCCTTCGGGGTCACGGGTGCCGACGGCCGCCCCCTCGTGGTGAGCCGCTACGAGGTGGCGATCTTTTCCACCACTACACAAAGCATGATCGCAACCATCCCCTACGACGCGTTCATGACGTCTCTTTCCCCCGACAAGGTATCCTACTACGATGCCAAGCGGGTACGGATCGCTCCCCACAGCCTCACCGAGCTGAAGGAGCTGATCGCCAAGGCGGGTGCTTGATCCCCGCCATCCATTTCACGTAATAAGAGGTACAAAATCATGCAAGATATTCAAATTCACGTCGAATCCATCTGCCGCGCCGCCAAGGAAGCCTCCCGCACCTACGGCTCCACGTCTACCGCCGAGAAGAACGCCCTGCTCTGCGCCATGGCGGATCAGCTCACCGCTGACAGCAAGGCCATCCTGGCCGCCAATGCCGAGGATCTGGCGGCCGCCGCCGAGAATGGCGTACCCAAGACCATGCTGGACCGCCTGAAGCTGGACGAAAAGCGCCTGGCAGGCATCTGCTCCGCCCTCCGCGAGGTGGCCGCCCTCCCCGACCCCATCGGCTCGGGTGAACAGACGATCCGCCCCAACGGTCTGGTGATCCGCCACGTCCGCGCCCCCATGGGTTGCGTGGCCATGATCTACGAGGCACGCCCTAACGTTACCGTGGACGCCGCCGCCCTCTGCCTCAAGACCGGCAACGCCGTGGTACTGCGCGGCGGTAAGGAGGCCATCCGCTCCTCCATGGCCCTGGTGGAGTCCATGCGCCGAGCCCTGGTCGCCCGAGGCTTCTCCCCCGACCTCATTGGGCTCATCACCATGACCGACCGCGCGGGCGCTACCGCCCTCATGAATATGCGGGGGCTGGTGGACGTGCTGATTCCCCGGGGCGGCAAGGGACTCATCCGCTCGGTGGTGGAAAACGCCCGCATTCCCGTCATCGAGACGGGCGCCGGTAACTGCCACCTCTACGTGGACGCCGCCGCTGATCTGCAGAAGGCCGTCAAGGTCGCCGTCAACGCCAAATGCTCCCGCCCCTCGGTATGCAACGCCATCGAGACCCTGCTCTGCCACCGCGCCGTGGCCGAAAAGTTCCTGCCCATGATGGCCGAGGCCATGGCCTCCTACAACGTGGAGTTTCGCGGCGACGAGGCAACCCGCGCCATTCTGCCCGACGCCACACCCGCTACTGATGAGGACTGGGACACCGAGTACAACGACTTCATCCTGTCGGTCCGCGTGGTAGACTCCCTGGACGAGGCCATTGCCCACATCGCCCGCTATTCTACGGGCCATAGTGAGGCCATCATCACCGAGAGCATGGCCGCTGCAAACCGCTTCCGCAACGAGGTGGATGCCGCCGCCGTATACGTCAATGCTTCCACCCGCTTCACCGACGGCGGAGAGTTCGGCTTCGGTGCCGAGATCGGCATCTCCACCCAGAAGCTCCACGCCAGAGGCCCCATGGGTCTGTACGCCCTGACCACGGACAAGTATCTGATCGACGGAGACGGGCAAGTACGGTGAAACCGAGGTTTCAGCGATGAAATGCTCCTCCACTCGCCCGCAGGGCGAATTTCACATGCCGCAGGCATATTGCACTCCGCGCAAGCGGAATTTCACTCATACGGCCCCGCCGCATGAATTTCACTGCAAAGGAACTTTACCATGACCTACCGTACCGAACACGACTCCATGGGAGACGTAAACGTCCCCGCCGACCGCTACTGGGGGGCACAGACCCAGCGGAGCCTTGAAAACTTCCCCATCGGCACCGAAAAGATGCCCGTGGAGATCATCCGCGCCTTCGGACTGCTCAAGAAGGCCGCCGCCCTGGCCAACGCCGAGCTTCGCCCCGGCAAAATGACCGCCGAGAAGCGTGCCGCCATCTGCAAGGCCTGCGACGAGGTCATCGAGGGCAATCTGGACAACCATTTCCCCCTCGCCGTCTGGCAGACGGGAAGCGGCACCCAGTCCAACATGAACGCCAACGAGGTCATCGCCAACCGCGCCAACGTCCTGGCCGCAGGCAAAAGCTCCGCCGAGGACGTTTCCTCTGTGGACAGACTCTGCCACCCCAACGACGACGTGAATATGTCCCAATCCTCCAACGATACCTTCCCCACCGCCATGCACGTGGCGGCCCTGCTGGCCATCAAGCATAGTCTCATCCCCGCCCTGGACAGGCTCACCCGAGTCATGACCCGCCTGGAGACCGAGAATACCGACGTCATCAAGAGCGGCCGCACCCATCTCCAGGACGCTACCCCCATCCGCTTCTCCCAGGAGATCTCGGGCTGGCGAGGAATGCTGGAGGTGGCTCGCCGCCAGCTCCTCGCATCCTGCGAGGGACTGTCCTCCCTGGCCCTGGGCGGCACCGCCGTGGGCACGGGACTCAACGCCCCCGAGGGCTTTGACACCCTCTCCGCCGAAAAGCTCTCGGAGCTGACGGGTGAGCAATTTACCACCAACCCCAACAAATTCCACGCCCTCACCGCCAAGGACGAGCTGGTTTTCGCCCACGGCGCCCTCAAGGCCCTGGCCGCTGACCTTATGAAGATCGCCAACGACGTCCGCTGGCTGGCCTCGGGCCCCCGTTGTGGCCTGGGGGAGATCTTTATCCCCGAAAACGAGCCCGGCTCCTCCATCATGCCCGGCAAGGTCAACCCCACCCAGTGCGAGGCCCTCACCATGGTGGCCGTACAGGTCATGGCCAATGACGTTGCCGTAGGCATGGCCGCCTCCCAGGGCAATTTCCAGCTCAACGTCTTCATGCCCGTCTGCATCCACAATTTCCTGCAATCGGTCCGCCTGCTGGCCGACGCCATGGATTCCTTCCATGACCGTTGCCTGTCGGGTCTGCAGGCCAACCGTGAGAAAATGGTCGAGAATCTGAATCGCTCCCTCATGACGGTCACCGCCCTCAACCCCCACATCGGCTACGAGAACGCCGCCCGCGTGGCCAAGCTGGCGTACAGCGAGAACATCACCTTAAAGGAAGCCTGCCTGCGGCTCGGGTACCTGAGCGAGGAAGCATTCAACGAGGCCTTCGATTTTGAAAGGATGGTGTGATGCCATGTACCGCCAAGACGATCGGCTCCAAGCCCTCCGCAAGCTTTGCAGGCGCGCCCTGCTGATCAACCTGGGCGCCGTCCTCACCGCCGTCATCATGGTGATCATTCTGCTGGCCGCCCAAATAGCCCCCCTATCCCCCGTAAGGCTCGCCATCACAGCCGCCCTGTCCGCCGCCTTGGCCGTCGTTGAGTACACCGTGGAGCGTGCGCTGTTCAAGCGTGGCCTGAACGCGGCACTCGTCACCGGCCTGTGCCTCATCGGAACGCTGATTCTGGGCGGTCTGCTCATGGGTGCCTCCATGCTGGGGGTAGCCGGTTACATCTGCTTTCGCCCCCTGCCCCCGCTGTTTTCCCTGCTTCGCGACCGCGGACGTCTCACCGAGGGGAACCCCTGCGAAGCCGTCGGGCGCATGAAAAAGGGCAGTCGCCGCGAATCCTCCGACACCCTCCTCGGCATGAATACCTACCTGCTCTTTGAGGACGAGCTGACCCACGAGACTCACCTGCTCCGCGCGGTCGGTCTCTCTCACCGCCGTCGGTACAGAGTCCTCTACCTGCCCCACTCGGGGCTGGCCGCGGGAGAGGCAATTCCCGACGAGCTGCAGATCGATCCCTTCGGGAATCCCGTAGAAGCCCCCGTCGCTCCCCTCCGGGAGCCCACGGAGGAAGCCCCTGCCGATTCCGTCAACCGTCAAAAGGCCGCCCGCTACGGTGTCTTCGGTAGGATCTGCCGCATTCTGACATACATCCTGATCGGCATTCTATTCATTAGCAGCCTGGCGACGTCGGGCGACGACACGTCCTCCCCCGCAAGCATCCTGTTAGCGTTCCCGCCGCTGATCGCCTGTACCCTTCTGGGCACCTTCTTCAAGAATCGGGAGTTAAAGCTCCGCTGCACCGCACGCACCACCGCCATCTGCGTGGACACGGTCCGCCGTCATTCGGGAAAGCACTCCCACCACTACCCCATCGTGGAATTTGAGGTAAACGGCGTGACCTACACCGCCGAGCTGACGGTTTCCTGCTCCCACGACGCCGTGGGTCAGTTGTATTCCTTCTATTACGACCCTCTGGAGCCCACCGTGGTGCGGGGCGGCTGGAGAGAATAACGGCCATACAAGCAAAACCCCTTCGCGCACTTCCGCGCGAAGGGGTTTTGTGTCATCACCCACGAGGCAGGCCGGACAAAAAGGCTCCCCGAGGATGCTCTTAGGATTCAATGATCAGCTTGAACCAATAATCAGCCATATGCCGCTCATACATATATTGCTCGTAAACGTACACATCCTTCCACTCAACCCGGCAAGCTACGTACCATTCACCCTCCGGCAGAATATCGTCCAGATCCTCAATGATCCCATTGAAGGCCTCGTACTTCACAAGCCGTCCGTTCTCATCCTTCCGATAGACCACCGCCTGCGGCCGCCAAAGCTCTCCCTTTCCTTCAATGGAAACCGAAACGTCGCCTTCACCCAGAACCAGCACAGGTAGCTCAGCATCCGATTCGGGAAGAGGGGCCTCTCCCCACTCGTCTGCCAGCCAGGCTCCGGCCTCCTCGTCGTAATACTCCCGCCACAAGGTATGGTATATGGGAATCAAAACGTCACCGCTGGTTCCCGTATGCGCAGTCACCCGTTGCACCTGCTCCTCCGAGTCGGTTTCCTCGCCGTTCGATCCGCCAAAGATCCGCTCAAGCTCGAGCAAGGAGAAAACGTACTCCATATCCGCAGATACCCGTGTTGATCCCTCGATCACGTCGTACGGATATACGGGTGCCTCGGACGGAATGCGGTTGTAAGGAACCCAGGACATCGCCAAAACCTCCCGCGTGTCGGGATCGTGAGTCACGCGAAACGTACTGACTCCCTCGGTCGTATCCTTAAACATTTCAAAGCCCTTGATATACAAATGCGTGCCGAACCGATTCTCATCAGGCTGCAACCCCCGCCCCTCGGTCAGACAGGAAAAATACCGCTCCCCGTTTTTAAAGGTAATGGCGGCATAGGGATTGATTCCGATGCTCAGATCGGTAATCATCACGTGTACCTCTCCCACACCTACCTTTTTCGCCAGAAATTCATGCTCCTCCGTAACCCGCAATTGGAAGTAGATGGCCGTGGTGATGCATAAGCGCTCTCCCGAAATATCCGACGAGCCGATTCCTCCCTGCCAGCTCTCGTCTCCGGGAACCGGTCCGGGGCCGGGATTTCTCCCCGCCTCCTCCTCAGAGGTCTCCGTGGTATTTCCCAAAAGGGTCACCCGATACCCTCCGCCCGCGGGAGAAGCCAGAAGCGCCACACCCGGAGTAGATGCACGTCCCTTTCTCAGATGCTTCGTATGCTCCGAAAGCGTCAGAAGCCCACCGTAATAGTTCACCTTGTCAAAGGAATCGAAAACCACCGACTCCCCGAAAAATTCCTCGTATACGTCCCCCGGGATCTGATCCTTTTCCTCCTCTTCATCCAACCGGGTCAAAGCGCCGTCCTCCTGTCCCGCCGGATCTCCCTCGATTTTCGCAGGCAGCATGAAAGTAAGCGCCGCTCCCGCCACGACCGCAACGGCAACCGTTGCCGCCGCTACACGGATGAATACCGATCCTTTGCCAAACGGCAGGGCTCTCCGAGCCCGCTTTTCCTTGATGTACTGTGCCAATTGCTCCCTGTTTTCAATTTTGTAGGCCCGCTCCAGCAGAGCGGGATCCACCTCCGAAAAATGCTCGGCCAACGTCTCTCTGCGTTGCTTCTTCATATCTGAATCCCCTCCTTCTCCAATATTTTTTTCAGTTTCTTTCTCGCGCGGTACAACTTCACCGATACCGAATTTCGATTCATCCCGAATCGCGTCGCCAGCTCAGCCACCGATTCCAGGTATATATATCGCCGAACAAACAGAATTTCCGTTTCGGCATCCAGACCTCGGATGAATTCCGAAAGGACGGCGCGGATCACAGCGCTTTCCTCCTCGGTCTCTGCCGCCGCAGTATCTGCCGGAAGACATTCCTCCAGCTCGGATAGTGCCAGCGTGTAGCCCGTGTTTCGTTTCTGCCGCGTATTGTAGCGCAGCCGATCCGTACCGATCCGTCTGGCGATCCGACAAACGTAGGCGGCCAGGCTCTCGGGTCTGTTCGGGGGAATACTGTTCCATACCGCCAGCAGTACGTCATTGGCACATTCCTCCACGTCTCGCTCGTCGGCCAGCATTTCTCTCAGGATCCCCCTGTACAGGCGCCCGTATTGATCCGTTACCTCATCCAAGGCATTTTCCTTTCGTTCAAACAGTAGATTCACAATTCTTGCATCATTCATAGTACTCCCTTCCGTGATCTCGGCACCGCGCGTTATGCCTTCACCTATATAGTCGACAAAGCCTTTCAAAAATGACACAAACGGGAATTTTTTTCAAAAGTTCCCGTCGGATTGAATTTGTGCATAGCTCGAATTTGCTCATTTATGGTCAAGAAGAGGAAGATGCGCGGTCCGATGACCGTCATCGTAATGACCGTCATCGTACGGATAAAAAATGTTATGCAGTAAACAAATAATTAGCCCCGACAGTTTTTTGAAGTCTGTCGGGGTTCTTCTTGTTCCGTTCGACAAATTGGAATTTGTTTATTTATTTTTCAGTTTATCCACATTTTCTAAATATATGGAAACCTCTCCGCATTGGGGGCAAATAGCTACTTTGGGCTGCTCCATTCTTCCGCCCCACCACTTGTTTTCGTCATCGGTTAACACCAATCCATAGGCGGCACCTTTTACTTTAATACCGCAATTTTCAATCATTGCTATATTGCATCTAACACACTTACGCATAATAACCTCCAAATTCTTATTTATCGTTCTGTTTTATCGCCAGTTTCGCCTTTGTATTACAGCGTTGCAAGCAACGCGGGCTTCGGGCAAAGCCCATACCCTTAATGTTTCACGCATCCAAAGGCTCCCTCCGGGAGGGAGCTCCCGACGCAGTCGGGTGAGAGGGCATTTCAATCCATCATCTAACCCTCTCCGTCGGCTTCGCCGCCACCTCTCCCAAAGGGAGAGGCTTTTTCATTATCCCCATTATAACACAAATCGGCAGAGAAAACAAGTTCTCTGCCGACCTTTTGTGCCTGCAATTTCTCCGTTAAGGACAACAGAGAAACGGCCGAGCGGTATTTTTAACCCCGGGAATTACTGCCCCTTATCCGCCTTACCGGTAATGGCCTTGATGACCAGCAGAGTACCGATCATCAGGAGAATACCGATGGGCAGGCAGATGAGCCAGTTCTGGATAAAGCCTGCGATGATGAAGCAGACGAAGGAAACAGCCGCCGCCGTAATGGCATAGGGAAGCTGGGTGGAGACGTGATTGACGTGGTTGCACTGCGCACCGGCGGAGGCCATGATGGTGGTATCCGAGATGGGGGAGCAGTGGTCGCCGCAGACCGCACCGGCCAGGCAGGCGGAGATACCGATGACCATCAGCTCGGGAATGGAGCCGTCAGCACCCACCTCAAAGAGGGCAGTGACGATGGGAATGAGGATACCAAAGGTACCCCAAGACGTGCCCGTAGCAAAGGACAGACCGCAAGCCACCAGAAAGATGATGGCGGGCAGAAGCATGGTCAGACCCGAAGCCGCACCCTCCATGAGGTCGTGGACGTAGACGGCGGCGCCCAGAGAACCGGTCACGCCGTTCAGAGTCCAGGCAAAGCAGAGGATCAGAATAGCGGGAACCATGGCGCAGAAGCCCTTGGGCAGAGAAGCCATGGCATCCTTGAAGGAGATCACGCGGCGGGCGACGAGGTAGATAGCCGTAAAGATGACCGCAACGGCAGAGCCCAGAGCCAGACCCACCGAGGCGTCGCAGTTGGCAAAGGAATCCACGAAGGAGGTGCCCTCAAAGAAGCCGCCGGTGTAGATCATACCCACGATGCAGCAGAAGATCAGGAATACAACAGGCAGAACCAGATCGATCACGCGGCCGTGGGAATTGTACTCAGCCTCCTCGCCGCCCCCTGCGTGCTTTTCACCCTCGGAGAAGATGTCGCCGGCCAGAGCGTTGCGCTCGTGACGCTTCATGGGGCCGTAGTCGAACTTGAGGAAGGTGATGACCAGAATCATCACGATGGTGAGCAGAGAGTAGAAGTTGTAGGGGATGGCCTTGATGAACAGGGACAGACCGTTCACCGATACCACCACACCCGCCACGGCGGCGGCCCAGGAGGAAATGGGAGCGATCATGCACACGGGAGCGGCCGTCGCGTCAATGAGGTAAGCCAGCTTGGCGCGGGAGATATTCTTGCTGTCGGCCACGGGACGCATGACGCTACCCACGGTAAGACAGTTGAAGTAGTCGTCCACGAAGATCAGCACGCCCAGAGCGAAGGTTGCAAGCTGAGCGCCCACGCGGGTCTTGACATGGCTCTGCGCCCAGTCACCGAAGGCACGGGAGCCGCCCGCCTTGTTGATGAGAGCCACCATCATGCCCAAAAGCACCAGGAACATGAGAATACCCGCGTTCCAGGAATCAGCCACCGAGGCAATGAAGCCGTCGCTGACAATGGTGGTCAGAGTACCGACGGGATTGAAGTTGGTCGCGAGAAGCGCGCCGGAGAGAACACCGACGAACAGGGAGGAGTAGACCTCCTTGGTGATCAGCGCCAGAACAATGGCGATGACGGGGGGCAGGAGAGCCAGATAGGTGGCGTAGTAGGGGGTGTCCACGGTGGAAAGATCGTCCAGACTGCCGCCATCGGCCACGTAGGCATCCACCTCCTCCTGGGTCATGATGAAGCCGTCGCCGTCCATGTACTGCCCCACCGCGTTGTTGTCCACCACGAGGGACAGCACCACGAACAGAGCCAGCAGGACAACCACGACCGTCAGGTTGAGGATGACTTTGCGTTTCATGTTGAGATTTTTCCTTTCTCTTATGTATTTGGAAACGATTGGGCACAAGGCATCCGGCAAACAAAACGGGAGCCGCGGCAAGGCGCGCGGCTCCCATACACTGTCCAAAAAAGGATGTTGGCATAGATCCGATAGCGCTCCACAGAACTCTGTGACAGTGCGCCGGATATTCTCCGACACCCCAACACGCCCCACCCACGGCGGCGAAGCCCGTTTCGGCGATCCACCCTCCCCCGACGGCGGCGCCGCGCCGTTTGTGCCTGTCGGATTCTTGAGGATCGCACCTCTACCTTGTATAACGACAACATTATACACAATGGGCCCGGATTTGTCAATAGCTTTTTCAAAAATATTGTGTCATAGGGAATATAATGCTGCTGTTGCCAAAGCATATTGACAATCCGCCGAGCACGTGTTATAATATCCGTAAATCATTCAGGAGAAGCACCATGAACCAACACTCCCCCCGCCAAACCCTATGGGCACGCATCACATCCGACCACGTCTCCGGCTGGTACATCGCCATGATCATCATCGCCGCCATCGGCATCCTCATATGCGGCCTGTTGCCCGCCGATCTGCCAATTCTCCCGATACTCCTACCGGCCCTATCCCTTTGCCTGGCGGTGGGCATCCTGTATTTCGCCCACGTCCATTCCTCCCGCCCCACCGTGGTCGGACGGATTCTTGTAACCCTTTCCACCGTGAATTTCCTCGCGGCCATCTGCTTGCCCGTAGCGCGACTCTCTACCCTGCTGTCCGCTGTTCTGCTGATCTCCTACGCCGTGTACTGCGCCAAGTCCTTTCTCCTGTCCATGCACGTCCCCCGCCGCCCCGCTGTCATATACGGTATGTTCGCGTTTGAATGTTTCCTTACCACCATGGCCGTCACCCGCTACACCTTTGTGGAAGCCCCCCGTTCCCTGCACTTTTGGGAGGTTCCCTTGGCCCTCGCCATCTTGCTCACCGCAGTAACGGTATGGTTCATGATCCAAGGAACCCTGTACTTGAAGGACGGCAGCATAGGCGAGCGCATCTGCCTCCCTCTATTGGTGCTTTTCTTCAGTTTTGCCGCCCTCACCTTCACCGCCTGCAATCTCAACTATGCCCTGGACACCGACGAGCCCACCCACATCCCCGCCATCGTACAGGAAAAGAATCTATCTACGGGAGAAATGACACGCTACAAGCTGACCGTTATGCTGAACGGAACCGAAATTGATATAGAGGTCTCCCGCGACCAATATAAGCGCCTGGAGGCCGGCGACAGCGTCACGGTCGAGCTATACGACGGTGCCTTCGGCGATGCCTACTGCTACCTGAAAAAAACCGAATAAACACAGCCCCGTGAATCCGCCCGATTCACGGGGTCACGTTTTGTTATCCCAGCAGCAGCAGCAACCCCAACAGAATCACCGTCTCATCAATATCGCCCCGCTCCTCACCCTCCGCGCTCTCGTGAAGCAGCAGCAGGATCAACCCCAAAATCATCAGCTCCTCAAATCCGATCCCCCGCCCAAAGGGGAAACGGGACAGATCGAAAAGACCGCCGCGTGAGGGTGTCGCCGCCCGTACGACCTCGGACGTCGGGGGCGGCTTTACCTCATCCCCGCCGTGCCCGACGGATTCCTCAAAGGTAGCGTTCACCGTCGGAGGCGGACGGTGGCGGGCCTCCCCCGTACCGCTTCGCGGCAGGTCACTCACCCGCGGCAGATCGTCAAACCGCGGCGTAGGCCCATCGGTTTCGGGCATTTCCATGCCGCCCTCAGGCTCCCGAGACGTTTCCGAATTCCCGAAAACCCGTTCCTCTCCGTCCACAATGGCATACCCACTGTAATTGGTGGGCACCTGCATGCGCGGACGGTCGTGAAGCCCGTACTCCCCTCTCCGCTCAAGGCTTTGCCGATAAGCAGGCTCTCTCTGCGGGAAAGACCGTTGTCCCTCAGGGCGACTGTACGTCACGCCATGTTCCTTGCTGTACATCACGTCACCTCCCCGTCGGTTTTCACTGCAACCGTTCCATCACCTCCGCGAGCTCCTCCGTCCATCCCCGCCAAAAGCCCCGAAAGGGAGATCCCCGACCGCTCCAGCGCATCCCAGACGCGGCAAAGACGGATCACAGTCTCCGCCGCCTCCTGTCTCCCCGGGCTTAAGTAAGGCTTGATGGCACAGAGCAGGGCCGTATGCCGATCCGCTCCCCGGGGACGAGTGGCCGAGGGAGACGTGCCCACGCCCCCCGCCGCCCTTGAAAGCAAGGGACCTAAATTCTCGGCCAGTGCGGGCAACGCTGTCAGAAGGGCAGGATTCGCCAAAAGCCCACCCGGGAGGGCTCCGCCCTCCCCCGGCGGTGTCCGCACCAAGGTCGATGCCGACGAATCCGATCCCCCCTCGGCCCCGGGTCCCACGTCTCCCTCCTCCGCCTCGGTCAGCAGCCGCTCCAAAAGCCCCTGCAGCTCGACCGGAGGCTTCTTACCTTCCATAGCCGTATCACGCTCCATGGCATCCCTCACTTGACCGTTCCGCCGCCCAGCATGGCCAGCAGGCGGGAAACGTCCTCGGTGCCCGCCATTTGCAGGATAGCCCGCAAAGCCGACATATCCATCGTCTCCAGCGGTACGCGGCTGACGTCCACCCCGTACTCGGCCAAAAGCTTTCCGATCACGGATCGAAGCTGATCGTCATTCAGCCTCAGAAGGCGGTCCACATTCTTTTTATCCAATTGCATCGTATACCCCTTTCGCCGCCGCATGGATTTGCCTCGCTCCCCCGGCGGAGTGACGGAAAGGGCGGCTGATACCAGTATATGAGCGCCGAAAAAAAACGGTGATTTACGGAAAATTCCTCAAAAAAAGGCTCAAAGCCTATGGACAAATTCCACCGTTGGTGTTATACTATTGTTAGCATGATCCCATATATAGTTGGAAACGAAATTCCCGGAAGGAGTCCCCCATGACCTTGCTCATTCTATCCGACAGCCACGGCTCTCCCGACCGTGTTACCGAGGCCATCCGCCGTGTCAAGCCCGACGGCATTCTGTTCGCAGGTGACGGTCTGCGGGATCTGACCCACTGCCACATTCCCTGCCCCCTGTGGGCCGTACGGGGAAACTGCGATTGGCTCACGTCACCTCTGATCCTGGACGGCTCGGTCCTTGAGCCCGAGGAGGAGGAGCTGATCGTCCTCGACGGTCTGCGGATCCTGCTCCTTCACGGCCACAAATACGCCGTCAAGGGAGGACTCGGCACCGCCATCCGCCACGCCGCCCAGCAAGAGGCCGATGCTCTGATCTTCGGACACACCCATATTCCCCTGGAGCTTCATCTCTCCCCCGATGGGGATTGCGGCTTCACCGTCAATCGCCCGCTGACCGTCTTTAACCCCGGCAGCCTGGGAGACCGATCCGCCTCCTTCGGAACCCTGACCATCCGCGACGGCCGTCCCCTTTTCGGGCACGGATATATATGAGAAAAGGCCGCCCCCTGAGGGACGACCCTTCTTGGATCCTGTAGGGCAATGCCCTAACGGTCAAACGAATCAAATCTCAATCGAAATACCGTCCTCGGCATCCTCTGCCTCGACCTCATCCGCAGCCTCCTCCAAGGCAACACGATACGCCTCGATCACGGCCGTCTCCAGGGCAACCCGGAACTGGGAGTTGATGGGGTGAACGATGTCGCGGTAGGTCTCATCGGGATTCTTTCGGCTGGGCATCACGATGAAAAACTTATCGCGGGCATAGATGACCTTGATATCGTGAACGGCCAACTGACCGTCAAAGGTCACGGAAACAATGGCCTTCATGGGGCCCTCATCGAACAACTTGCGTACTTTCACATCTGTGATCTGCATAAAAATACTCCTTCATAACAATAATCCACAATGCGTTTGGTTCATCAAATAAAGTATAACCCCATCGTGTGAAATCAATTTTACGAAATTGAAATTTTTTTGTGAATTTATGCGCTTATATTGACAAAATATGCGATATAGCGAGTAAATACGCATTCCGTATGCCATCCCTTCACATTCTACGTTCATCCGAAATAACACGTATAAAAAGGAGAACCCTATGTCTACACCGAACACCCACGAAGGCGCACTGCGCATCAACGCCTGTCTGCAACACTGCCTGGACACGAGCGCGTCCGTTTTCTTCATTGGAATCGGCGGCGTTATGATGTCCTCCCTGGCCCTGCTCACTCTCCGAGCCGGCCATCCCACCGCCGGCTCCGACCGCGCCCGTACCGCGGTGACGAATCAACTGGAGGCCAACGGCATCACCGTCTGCTACGACCACAACGAGAGCAATCTTCCCGAGAACTGCGGCCTGGTGGTCTATACCGTAGCCATCTCTCCCGACAATCCCGAATACGTCGCCGCCCGCAAAAGGGGCATTCTCTGCGTCTCCCGCGCCGATTACCTGGGTGCCCTCATGACTGGCTACATCCGCCGCGTGGGCGTGGCAGGTATGCACGGAAAAAGCACCTGTACCTCCATGTGCGCGCAGATCCTGCTTGACGCCGCCGTGGACCCCACCATTCTGTCAGGCGCGGCCTACGCCCCCATGGGAGGCGCATACCGCTTAGGCGACTCCAAGGAGCATTTTCTCTTTGAGGCCTGCGAGTACATGGATTCCTTCCTGGATTTCAATCCCACGGTAGCCATCCTGCTGGGAGCAGAGCTGGAGCACGTGGACTACTTCAAGAGCATGGAGCAGATCATTACCTCCTTTGCCCGCTTTGCCTCTCTGACGGGTAAAAAGGGCACCACCGTCGTCAATGCTGACGACAAGAACATCCTGGAATCCGCCCGCCTCGCCCTGGAATGGGGTAAACCGGACGCATCGTCACCTTCAGCGCCAACGGAAAGGATACCGCCGATCTCTACGCCCGCCACGTCCGCACGGAGGGCGGCTTCCCCCGTTTCGACCTGGTCGCCCACGGTAAGCTGCGAGGCACCGTGGCCATGGCCGTCCCCGGTCGCCATCAGGTCATCAACGCCCTGGCCGCCGCCGCCGCTATGGATGCCTGCGGAATCTCTTGGGATGCCATCCTGTCTGGTCTCGCTCACTACATCGGTGCAGGCCGCCGCATGGAGCGCAAGGGTGAGATCAACGGTGCCACCGTCTACGACGACTACGGCCACCATCCCACCGAGGTCAAGGCCACCCTGGAGGGCGCTAAAGCACTCTGCAAGGCCTCCAACCCCGACGGCCGCCTCCTCTGCGTGTTCCAACCCCATACATACAGCCGTACCGCCAGCCTCTACCCTCAATTTCTCGCCGCCTTTGACGCCGCCGATACGGTTCTCCTGCTGGATATCTATGCCGCCCGTGAGGTCAATACCTACGGCGTATCCTCCGAGGGCATGGCCGCCGACGTCAACGCCGCCACCCCCGACAAGGCCCTCTATTGCCCCACCCCCGCAGAGGCCGCAGAGGCCGTCCGTCGCCTGGCCCGCCCAGGGGATAGCGTCGTGATCATGGGTGCCGGCGACGTCATTAAGGTGACTGCTTCCCTGTTTGCATAACCTTCGAATCGAGGTTTGCAGGGCTCTGCCCTGCACCCGCTTAAGCCCTTTTTGAAAGAAGGGTTTAAGAATCCCAAGAGCCTTCTCAAATAATCCTTTTTGAAAGGTTTCAGGAGGTCTTGGAGCCCTTTTTCAAAAGGGTTCCACGTGGGGGTCCGGGGGTAAAGCCCCCCTTGCGCTCCCCTATAAACCGCAATTTGAGCGTCCCCCTTTTCTCATACTCCTACGAAAGGTTTTTTCCATATGGTCTTTTCCTCCACCATATTCCTGTTCGGATTCCTTCCCCTTTCCCTGCTGATTTACTACGTCATGCCCTTCCGGGGACGGAATCTCGCTCTTTTCATTCTCAGCATGATCTTCTACGGCTTCGGCGAGCCCACCTACATCGCCGTCATGCTGTTTTCTGTCACGGTAGCCTACCTGACGGGCTTCCCCATCGGCAAGCACCGGGAAAGCAACCCCCGCCGTGCCAAAATCTGGCTGACCGTATCCCTGGGCCTCAATCTGGCCCTGCTCCTGTTCTTCAAATACACCAATTTCTTCATTGAGAACCTGGCCCTCATCCCACCCCTGGCCGGGGTGCTTGAGCCCATTGAGGGGCTGACTCTCCCCATCGGCATCAGCTTCTATACCTTCCAGATCATGTCCTACTCCATTGATCTCTACCGCGGTGATACCGACACCCAACGGAATTACGTGGCCTTCGGCGCCTACGTCTCCCTGTTCCCCCAGCTCATCGCGGGCCCCATCGTCCGCTACAAAGACGTCAACGATCAGCTTATCGGCCGTACCCATACCGTGGATAAATTCTCCTCGGGCGTGCGGCGCTTCACCGTGGGCTTCGCCAAAAAGATCCTGCTGGGCGACTCCTTGGCCGCCCTGTACGCCTACCTGGAAACCACCGCTGAGACAGAGCCCACGGTCCTGGCCTCCTGGCTCTTAGTGTTGGCCTATACCCTCCATATCTACTTTGATTTCTCGGGCTACTCCGACATGGCCATCGGCCTGGGACGGATGCTGGGCTTTGAATTTTTGGAGAATTTCAACTATCCCTACCTGGCCTCCTCCATCACCGACTTCTGGCGGCGGTGGCACATCTCCCTCTCCTCCTGGTTCCGAGAGTACGTCTACATCCCTCTGGGCGGCAACCGCAAGGGTCTGTTCAGACAGTTCCTCAACATGGCCGTGGTCTGGTTCCTCACGGGCTTCTGGCACGGCTCTGCCTGGAACTTCATTCTGTGGGGCGTGTTCTACTTCATCCTCCTTGCCCTGGAGAAGGCGGTTCTGCTCAGGTGGTTTGAGCGCTCCCCCCTCACCCGTATCCTGGGTCATATCTGGGCCCTGATCCTGGTGGGCATCGGCTGGATGCTCTTTGACCACGGAGATCTCTCCGAGGCCTTCACCATCGTGGGCGGTATGTTCGGCATCGGCGTCGTGGGCCTTTCCTCTCCCGCCGTCTCCTACGAGCTGCTCCGCGCCCTTCCCCTGCTGGCCGTCTCCCTGATTGCCGCCACGCCCTACCCCACCCGCCTTTTCCGCAAGCTCACGGACAAGCACCCCGCTGCGGCGCTCTGCGAGCCCGTCCTGGTGGCCTTGGGCCTCCTTGTCTCAGTGGCCTACATGGTCAGCAATACCTTCAGCCCCTTCCTCTACTATATATTCTAAAGGATTCCTATGAAAAACAAGATCAACGCTACCGTAACCGCCCTGTTTTTGGTGCTGATCTTCGGCTTCGGGATCGCGTTCTGGATCCTGCCGGACGTCACCTTCTCCCCCGAGGAAAACCGCACCCTTCAAACCTTCCCCACCCTCTCTGCCGAGGATTGGCTGGACGGCAAGGTATCTTCCCGCCTCACAAGCTACTACTCCGATCAGTTCCCCCTGCGGGATCTGTGGCTATCCCTGCACGCCGTCAGCGAGCTGGCCATGGGCCGCGGGGAAAGCAACGGTGTCCTGGTGGGAGAGAACCATCAGCTGGCCGTTCGCCGCTTTGACGCATACCTCTCTCTGACTCAACGCCTGGAGGATACCGACGTCTACTCCCCCGCCCACGTCCAAAGTGGACTTGACGCCGTCGTTTCCCTGCAAAAAAGCCTGGCCAAGCAGGGTATCCCCCTGTGCGTGCTGCTGGCTCCCCGCACCATCGACGTGACCGTGGGTGATTTCGCCTATCCCGCCGATCTGACGGACCGCCTGGACCAAGCCATCCAAAAAACCTTCGCGGATGCCAACGTCAACAGCGTGGAGCTTCTCGCCGCCTTCCGCGAAATGCATGAAAACGGCTCCTACGTCTACTACCGCACCGACCACCATTGGACGACTCTGGGTGCCTACACCGCCTACGCCGCCGTCATGGAGGCCTGGGGCATGGAGCAGGACACCCTCCCCGCCGACTTTTTCAAGATTCGCACGATTCCGAGCTTCTACGGCACCACCTACTCCCGAAGCGGTATGCTCTTCATTCCACCCGACACCCTGGAGATCTGGGAGGCTATCGATGGCAGTGACGCCCGCTTCACCGTCACCAACGAGAAGAATAAAACCGTCATCGAATCCGGCTTTATCAGTGAAAAATACTTGTCCGAGAAGGATAAATACGGCGCATTCCTGGACGGCACCCACTCCCTTCTGTTCATCACCGACCGTGAAGCCGCCGCCCGCGGAGAATCCCGTCCTCGCCTGCTTTTGGCAAGAGATTCCTTCGCCAACAGTATGGTTCCCTTCCTGGCCCGCCACTTCGACATCTGCATGGTCAACCTCTCAGGCGGCATGACCAACCTGTCCCGGCTTGCCGAGGACTACGGCTGTGACCGCGTCCTCATCGTCTGCAACCGCGAAAACCTCGTCACGGCGGATTGTCTGAGAAACGTGAAATAAGGAGCTTGGACCTCCAAAGACTTCAGACAACGGTATCCCGACAGAAAGGCATTTTATGAATCCTATTGCACAGAGGAAACGGCGTTGGAACGATTTTTATGATTGGAACACAGGCGACGAGACCCGAGTGCTGTTCCGGTCCCGTAAATCCCCGAAGGCCCGCTCCCCCCAAAAAAGAAAACCGTTGCCTACACGGAATGGCAACGGTTTTCTTATGAAAAAATTTACTGATGAGCCTCGATGTACGCCACCAGCTTGTCGATGGTGTTGTACTTGATGGACATCTCCAGGGTCACACCCAGCTCGTCCTCAATCTGCATGACCAACTCGGCCACGTCCAGGGAATCCAAGCCCAGCTCGGTAAAGGGAGCATCCGTCTTGATGGTATCGGGGGAAACGCGCTTGTAGTCTGCCAGGATTTCTACGATCTTTTCTTTCATGTCGGTATCTCCTTACATAATAAATACAGAATCAATTTTGGGAAAGAGGGCCCCGGATATTCAAGCCCGCTCCTCAAAGAACTCGTTGAGCTTGCGAATGCATCTCAACAGGCTGTCCAGCTCCTCATCGTTAAACTCGTGGCTGATGGCCAGGATCATCTGCTCGTGGAAGAATCGATGAAGACGGTTCATCTTCCTGCCCTCCGCTGTCAGCTCGATAATCGCGATCCGAGCATCCTTCTCGCTGCGGGTTTTGGTCACGTAGCCCTTCTTGACCAGCTTGTTCACGCAGACCGTAACAGTAGGGACGGTCACCCCAAGAGCATCTGCGATCTCTCCTACGGCGCGTCGGCAATCCTCGCCCTGGCCAATGCATTCCAGCGTATGAAACTCCGCAATACTCAACTGCCCGTTTCCCACGTGCTTCAGACTCTTCTCCTCCACACGCAAAATGGCGTCAAAGGTATCCACAAACAAGGTGTTCAATTCCGTCAGCCTCGTGTCCATGCGCCCCGCCTTTCGTTCTTTAGAGGTTCCCTAGAGATGCCCTTTTATCTAACGAGGCCATTATACCATAGGTTTCCCACGTTGTCAAGACGCAATCCCGTTTTTCGTGATTTTTTACAACGCCAGCAGCCGGCGAAGCCGGGATTCCACCGCCGCCGCATCTATCCCCGCCGTGCGGTAGATGGACTCGCCGTAAGCCTGGCAGATAAAGCCGTTGTCCGTGGCCATAATGTCGTAGGCGTGCCCCTGCATCCGACCTGTGCGGATCAGCTCGTCCGCCAGCATCATGCCGAAGCCCCCCGCACGGATCTCCTCCTCCAAAAAGAGCAGGGGGATCCCCTCCGGGAGCAAGGAAGCCACCTCCTCGGCCAATCGCCCGTAGGGCTTGATATATTCGCACAAAAGGATCCCCACGGATACGCCCTCTCGGGACAGACGCTCCCGCGCCGCCAATGCCTCGGCCGTAATGCGGCCGTGGGTGATTACCGCGGCATGCCACCCCCCGGCCGATGCAGGCTCGCTCACCCGTACGCGAATCTCCCCGGGCACTCCGTCGGGATAAAAGGCGGCGCAAACGGCCTCGTTTTCTCCCCCGTTGGGATAACGAACCGCCGCAGGCTCTCCCTGCTCCAACGCCGTCCGCACCGACAGGGCCAGTCCCGCAAAGGTCACGGGTGTGTAAATGACCACATTGGGAATACCCGACAGGAACGACACGTCGAATATACCGTGATGGGTGGGCCCATCCCCGGGATTCAAGCCCGCGCGGTCAATACACATCAGCACGGGAAGCCTCTGCAGCGCCACGTCGTGTACCACCTGGTCATACGCCCGTTGCATGAAGGAGGAGTATATAGCGGTCACAGGCTTGTAGCCGTCTGCGGCCAGGCCCGCCGCAAAGGTAAGAGCATGCTCCTCGGCAATACCTACGTCGTAGAATCGGTTCGGGAAGGCCTCGTGAAAGGGCTCTATGCCCGTGCCCTCGCTCATGCTGGCCGTAATGGCGCAGATGCGCTCGTCCCGCTTCGCCTCGTCAATGAGGATCGCTCCCAGCCGTCGGGAAAAATTCTCCCGGACCTCCTTGCCCGCAGGTGCCATACCGTGATATCGACCGGGATCCGCCTCCGCAGGCGCATATCCCTTTCCCTTGCGGGTCTTGAGATGGACGACCACACTCTCATTCTGATTTCTGGCCTCCGTCAGAAGAGCCTCCACCGCCTCGTAATCGTTGCCGTCCGCAGGACCCAGGTAGTACAGACCCATATCCTCAAAATAGTTACTCCCATACATCGCATTCTTCAGAGCCTTCTTGAGAGCGCGGATGGCGCAGAACAACCCTTTTCCCACCAAAGGGATCCGCTTGATGAAGCGGGAGATACCCTTCTTGGTCTTGAAATAGCCCGTTTTCCGACGGATCTTCGCCATATGCGTGGCGAAACGGCCGATGTTCTTGGAGATAGACATTTCATTTTCGTTGATGATGATAACCAGCCGCAGACCGGGCGTGATGTTGTTCAGCGCCTCGTGGATCATACCGCCCGTAAACGCGCCGTCCCCCACCACCACCACGGTGTAGGCCTCCGAGCCCGCCATACGATCGCCCTGGGCAAAGCCCAACGCCGCCGAAAGGGAGGTTGAGCTGTGGCCGGCGCCGAAGCAGTCGTATTCGCTCTCGCTCCGCTTGGTAAAGCCGGACAATCCGCCACCCCTGCGAATGGTGTGAAAGGACTCATACCGTCCCGTCAAAAGCTTATGTACGTAGCTCTGATGGCCCACGTCGAAGATAAAGTGATCCCGCGGGCAGTCGAATACGCGATGCATCGCCACCGAAAGCTCCACCACCCCCAGATTGGATGCCAGATGACCGCCGTTTTCGGTCACGGTCTCCACCAGGGTGTCACGGATCTCCCGACACAGATCGGGAATGGCGTCCGACGGCAAAGCCTGCAGATCCGCAGGACTATGGATCCGAGGCAGGTAAGCCTCGGCAGAATGCTCCCGAACCATGGACCGGTCTCCTTTCAAAATCATATCGATCGGGATAGCCGATCGTCCTCCGTAAGCAGTTGCTCACATTTCGTATATTGTACCACGGAATTATGAACTTGATTTGACCATACCGCCAATTTTTCATAACATCACAACCTCCCGCAAATCCCACGAAAAAATTAACAAATACCTCTTGCAATTCCGGGGAAAATGCATTATAATAAAAGGGTATTGCTTTCCATATTCTCACGAAAGGATTTCCTCCTATGAATAAACGTCCAACAGAAGTGCAAAACATCCCGGACACCGCCGCGCCTGCCTCATCCCTGCCTAAGGATCTGTGGCTGGGCTCCTGCGCCCGCTACACCGTTCTGTGCATGCTTTTGCTGCTGATCAGTACCCTCCTGTCCGAGTCCCCCTCCGCAGTGTACGTGGATCCCATCCGCTTCGCCCTTTTGCTTCCCTTCGCCCTGTGTCTGACCGGCGCGGCCATGCTCCGCCGTACGGATAAGCTCTCCCGCGGCGCTAAATGCGCCCTCCATCCCCTGGCGGTACTGGGCGGCTTTTATACGTTCGGCTACCTCCCCTTCCAGCTCCGCTCCAAGCCCTCCGGCCAGCAGATCCTTCTGTTTCTGCTCCTCGCCGCGCTGGTCTACGGTCTCGCCATGGGCATCTACTGTCTGATCACCCATAGCCTCGGCCGCAAGAAGTCCGAGGAAACCCCCTACGTCAGCCAGTTCGGCAAAAAGCAATAATACGGAGGTTTTTCTCATGAACGACAATGAAAACAAGCTGCCGCTCAACCCCGAAAGACTCATCCGCATCCTGTTCGGGATAGCCGCCGTTCTTCTGCTCCTTTTGGCCGTGCTGACCGTCTTTGTCATCATAGGCCGTCTCCCCGATAAGCCGAAGCCCCAGACCCCCGCCGACAGCGCTCCCCCTCAGAATCAGCCCGTGGACGACGGAGTGACCCTGGCTCAGACCCCCGATGCAGGCCTTGCCTACCAGGATAGCATCACCTTCGTGGGTGATTCCCTTACCGCCCACCTCATCAACCGAGGCGTCCTGACGGGCGGAACCAACACCAAGCAGGTCTGGCGCAGCGAATCCAACATGATCAACCTCAATTCTCAGGTCACCTCCGCTAAGATCATCCTCCCCGGAACCGGCGAGAAAATGACCATCGCGGAGGCCGCCGGTGAGGTCAAGCCCTCCATCCTCGTCATCACTCTGGGCACGGATTGGGGTGTGTCCTACCTGTCCGAGACAGAATTCAAGGATTGCTACACCAAGCTGGTAAAGGCTATCCAAAAGGAATCCTCCAAGACCACCATCATCCTTCAATCCATCTTCCCCGTAACCGCAAGCTGCGCCACCCTGGATAACGCCAAGATCGACGCCGCCAATAAGTGGGTCAAGGCCGTCGCCGCCGAAAACGGCTGCTACTACCTGGATACCCAATCCATCCTCAAGGACGAAAACAACTGCCTGAAGGCCGAATACTGCAACAGCGACGACGGCATCCACCTGGGTGAAAATGCCTATCAAGCCATCCTGGCTTATATCCGCACCCATGCCGTCCCCGATTGATCTGAACAGAAAGGAATTGCCATGAAAAAAATTCTCCGCTCTACCCTCTGCCTTTTGTGTGTCGCCCTGCTTCTCTGCGCCGTCTCCTGCGATAACGGCGGAGACTGGAAGGACGACCTCACCTCCGCTTCCCTCTCCACCACCGTCAAGAGCGCCTTCGCCTCGGAGGATGGCTGGGAGACCGTCAGTAGTGATTACATCTCCCCCTCCGCATGGGGCGAGGACTACGCCGACTACCTGGCCCTTGTGGTCGACCATACCATCACCGTTTCAGCCGAGTCGGATATGAACGTAGACGAAATCGGTATCTTCCGTGCGAAAAACGCCAAGGATGCCGCCAAGCTCAAGAAGTTCGCGGAAAGCTACCTGCAGGCCACCAAGCTCCGCATGGCGCCCCTGTTGGAATCCTATAACCAAGCCGAGCTTCCCAAGCTGGATTGCGCCGACGTAAAGGTCTGCGGCAACTACGTGCTTTACACCATTCTGAGTGCTGAGGATACAGCCGCCGCCCAGAGCGCCTTTGAAAAGGCCCTGCAGATCAAATCCGCAGATTAAGAACACCTCAAAAAAATCCCCATCATAAGAGTAAACGAAAAGGAGCGCCCCGCGCCGCGGGAAACGCTCCTTTTCGTTTTGCAAGGCCGTAGAGCTTATCGGAAGTCAAAGGAATACAGATCGGTTTCCCCGCTTCCGCCCCAGTTCTCCAAAAGTGTCAAACGAATCACCGTGACGTCCTCCCGCCCAACGGGAATGTGATAGGCCCTGCAGGCGTTGTCCCGCACAGGGTACTCCCGACAAGCGCCGTCTGCCGTACACACCTCCAGCAGAAAGGCCCGACAAAGGGTCAGCGGCATATACATGAGGGGGGCGTCCAGGCGGACGTTGGCCCGCATGGAGCGCTGGCGCTCCACCTGCCCTCCGGGCAGGGTGTCGCGGTTCAGGTCACTGTTAAAGGTGAGGTGAACCGTATCGACGGCCTGCGGGGTGTCGAAGCGGTACTCCAAAGCCCGGCCGTTGGGGACGGTGCATCCGCAGGTATCGGTGCCGTAGGAGGCGTTGGGGCGGTCACAGCCGTCTTTCAAGAGCTCCTGACCTTGGATGGGGTGGCCGGTTTCGTCCAAAATGGGGGTCTCACGGCAGAGCTCCCCCACGGTGCGTCGCTTGGCGGGCAGGAAGCAGTCGGCGGCTTGGAGGTTGTCCTGCAGCTCGGTAAGGTAGGACAGGAAAATATCGTGGGGGACGGCGCTATGCTGTGTACAAAGTGCCGCCGCCGTACCCACGGCCTGACCCAGGAGAGCGCAGGTCGCCATAACGCGAATGCTGCTCATGGCCATGTGGGTCATGCTGATGTTGCGGCCTGCGAAGAACAGGTTGGAGACGTTGGCGGAATACAGGGCGCGGTAAGGGACGGAATAGGGGGCTGAAGGGCAGATGTTGGTGTTGGGCTGGCCATGATGGAAGAAGCCTGCGGGGAAGTGATCATCAATGGGCCAGCCACCGTAGGCCACGGCGTCATCAAAGGGAGTGTTCTGCAAAACATCGTTGGCCGTGATGGTGTATTCGCCCACCATGCGGCGGGATTCCCGCTTGCCGGGGAGGAAGCTCAGGAAATCCAGCTCCCAGTTGTCGGCGTTGTGATGCCCCGAATTTTTGATGTGATCCCAGGTTCCCAACGACAGGGAAATCAGCTCGTGAGCCACTTCCTCGGTATCTCCGATGGCATCGCGGTTGCCGCCCAGCTCCAGATACCAGAAGTTTTCGGACTCGGTGTACACGTCGGGATTGCAATGGTTGAAATCCTCCTCGGTCAGCTTCATGGCCCACTCGGGGGCGGTGAAGGGGATCTTTTGTGGGGTCTCACGCCCTTGCATGAGACAGCTCATGCCCATGTGTAAATCGTCGTGGACCTCCACATAGGTTGGCTCGTCGAACTCGTCCTTGCCCTCACGGCCCTCGCGGTAGTGGGCGCCTGTCAAGGGAGCAAGGATACTGTCACCCGAGCAATCGGCGTAGTTGACGGCGTGGACCTCGTAAAATTTTTGGGTAGTCATCTGGTAGCCCGTGACCGATATGATGCGGCGGTCACGGCCGTAGGGGAACGCTCCCTCCTCGGTCTCGGCATCCATGCAGGTGCAGTTCAAAAGGAGTTGAATATTCTTTTCCCGCAAGACGAATTCGTATAGGATCGTGTCCCAGAGGAAATAGTTTTTGGTGGGATTTCGACGGAAATTTTCCAGCTCGATCTCCTCGACGATGCCGGTCTCGCGGTTATTGGGGCCCAGGGCGCCGCTGATCCACATACGAATCTCAGAGGAAGCGTTACCGCCCAAAACGGGGCGCTCGTGCATGAGGACAACCCGCGCGCCGCCTCGAGCCGCCGCAATGGCCGCACACATACCGGCCAAACCTCCGCCGATAACACAGAGGTCGGTGTGCAAAATCTGTTTTTGTAGCATAACGTGTTCTCCTTTCACGTTCGTTGCCTTCATTATACCATATTCGGGGCACGGAATCAACGGGTTTGGAAAATTTTAAAATTCTGCGAAAAAAAAGCAAATTAGGGCTTGACTTTTTGCGTTGATTGTGGTACAATATATCTGTTATGAATCAAATAAGCCGGTGTGATGGAATTGGCAGACGTGACGGACTCAAAATCCGTTGATGGCGACATCGTGTGGGTTCGAGTCCCACCACCGGCACCAGCAAAAAGGGAGCGCCGCGTGCGCTCCTTTTTTGTTGGTGACGATCGATGGGCGAGAAATCACCGCAAGCTGCCAAAGAACAAAAGGCGCGAATCGCATGGAGCAGCTTGCTGCCGAGCTTGCTCGGCGGGGTTCTGAGTCCCACCACCGGCACCAGCAAAAAAGGAGTGCCGCGTGCGCTCCTTTTTTGTTGGTGACGATCGATGGGCGAGAAATCACCGCAAGCTGCCAAAGAACAAAAGGTGCGAATCGCAAGGAGCAGCTTGCTGCCGAGCTTGCTCGGCGGGGTTCTGAGTCCCACCACCGGCACCAAATAAGCACCGCAATTATGATACGAAACGTTATCGTAAAAGCGGTGCTTGTTTTTGTTCAAAGCCTTGATTTATAAGGATTTTTGTATATTCGCTAGTGAGATAAGTGTCCGTATCCAAATTGACAGTTCTCCCATTACTGAGTTTTTAGGGACTTAAACTTGCAAAAACTGCGTTTCGTAATTCATTCTGACACTTAACAAAAGATAAGTGTCATAGTATGCAACCGCTTGAAATTTGACACGACTTGTGATATAATTATAATAACTACGAAACGAGGTGAGCATTGTGGCTGAAAAGAAGGAAAAACAATATGTGAGCGATAATGCTCAACTTATGGCGGAATGGGATTGGGAAAAGAATAAAGATCTCAGTCCACAACAACTTACTCTGGGTAGCAACAAAAGAGCATTTTGGAAGTGTAGTAAAGGGCATGAATGGCAAGCAATTATAGCTAATAGAGGGAAAGGGAATGGATGTCCATATTGTGCTGGGCAACGCGCTATTAAGGGAGAGAATGATTTACAAACAGTTAATCCATCTTTAGCAAAAGAATGGAATTATGATAAAAATTTCGGATTAACACCAAGGGATATAATGCCTAATAGCGGGAAAAAGGTATGGTGGCTATGTAACAAGGGACATGAATGGCAGGCAACAATAGAAAGTAGAAACTACGGACGCGGATGTCCTATGTGTAATTCAGAACGTCATACTTCTTTCCCTGAGTATGCCCTACTTTTTTATTTAAAAAACTCGATTTAGATCCAATACATACATATACAGGAAAAGGGTATGAACTAGATATTTTTATTCCATCCAAAAAAAATGCTATTGAGTTTGATGGGTATTATTGGCACAAAAACAAAGTGGGAAAGGATAGAGAGAAGAACTCAAAGTGCAAAGAAGATGGAATAAAATTGTTCAGGATAAGGGAAGGTTTGCCGTCGTTGGAAGATAGTTCAATTGACTATGTTATTCAAAAAGATCACAAGGATTTATCAAAAACTATTGAACTGATATTAAGTGAAATAACCGAAAGTATAGTAGATGTTGATTTGGAAAGAGATGCTTTTTCTATAGAAAATTTACGCGAATACGCGGAAAAAGAAAACTCAATTTTATTTACTAATCCCAAATTAGCAAGCGAATGGAATTATAGTAAAAATGGAATGTTAAAACCGGAAAATTTCCTAGTTAATAGCCATAAAAAAGTGTGGTGGAAGTGTATTAAAGGCCACGAATGGCGAGCAAAAATCCACAGTAGAAATAGCGGGAATGGATGCCCTTATTGTTCGGGGTGGTATGTTATCGAAGGTGAAAATGATTTATCAACAGCTAATCCAGCATTGATTATAGAATGGAATTATGAAAAAATGGGGATTTGACACCAGAAAAATTTACCGCAAATAGCGGCCAAAAAGTATGGTGGAAATGTAGAGAAGGTCATGAATGGCAAGCAACAATAGATGATAGAAACAGTGGTCATGGCTGCCCATATTGTGCAGGGAGGTATGCTGTTATCGGTTACAATGATTTACAAACGGTTAATCCAGTTTTATCAAAAGAATGGAATTATGAAAAGAATATTGGGTTATCACCCATGGATGTATTGCCACATAGCGGGAAAAGAGTGTGGTGGAAGTGTAGTGAGGGACATGAATGGGTAGCTTCTATTAAACATAGAAGCGATGGCCAAGGATGTCCATATTGTGCTGGAAAAAGAGTTTCAAAAGGATTTAACGATTTACAAACGATTAATCCAACTCTAATTGACGAATGGAATTATGAAAAAAACGGAAGTCTGAAACCTGATAGTGTTACCAAAAGCTGTAACAAAATAGTATGGTGGAAATGTAAGTGGGGACATGAATGGCAAGCAACAATAAATGCTAGAAGTAGCGGACGCGGGTGTCCGTACTGCACTAGTCGAATAGTTTTAGCAGGATACAATGATTTACAAACAATTAACCCTGTTTTAGCCATTGAATGGAACTATGAAAAAAATATTGGACAAACACCGTCAGAGGTAATGCCCAATAGTAATAAAAAAGTATGGTGGAAATGTAAAGCGTGCAGTTACGAATGGGAATCAATCATTTCCAATAGAAATAAAGGAAGTGGTTGTCCCGAATGTGCAAGACAGAAACGCCGAAAGAAAAGCATCTAAATTCTCATCACAATTAAAGATAAGTGTCATAGTATGCACCGCTTTTTGCACCGCTTTTATATGGTATCAATATTATAAGTATCTTCCAGCAAAAAGGGAGCGCCGCGTGCGCTCCTTTTTTGCTGATACCGATCGATGGGCGAGAGGTCACCGCAAGCTACCGATAAAGCCCAAACAGCTCGCAAGCGTCATTGAGAAAAAGAAGTTCATGACGCGGCGTATCAGGAGCTCATCTCATCCCCCGTCCGCGCCGTTCCCTTGCGGTTCATCAGGTAGGCCATCACCGAACGTCGGGTCACAATGCCCACGAACATCCCGCGATCATCCACAACAGGTACGAAATTCTGATCCAGCATCCGATCCCACAGCTCGGGAATGGGGGTCGTCACCAGAGCGGGAGGCGTGCGATCCGAAATGATCTCATCGATCCTTGCATGCTCCAGCTCGTAGGGATCCGTACTCCCCATGCTCATGATGTTCCAAAGAAAATCCCCCTCGCTGATGCTCCCCAGATACTTTCCCTCCCGCGAGATCACGGGAATGGCCGTGTATCCGTGGCGGTGCAGCTTCTCCATCCCCTGGCGGAAGCTGCTCCCCTCGGTCACATAGGTAACTTGACTCTTCGGAATGAGAAAAAATGCTACGTTCATATATGCGGCCCCTCCGTAAGCCGGGGTATAAACAGAATGGATGAACGAACTATTAGCGGCCTAAGCCAGCCGCTGGTCTACGCCAGCGGAAATCTCCCGGATTTCCATGCCCTTCTGAGGCTCCCTTTAGTCTATGCAGTCCCCCCGCAGGGCATGACGAGCATGGGGGTAAAGACCTCAGCCTATTCAGCGTCTCTTCCGACGCATCCAGATCACGATGCCCGTGATCAGCAAAAATGCAGGGAGCAGGATCACCAGAACCGCACCGATGCCCAACGCAGTGCCGCTGTTCAAGCCGGACAGAAGTTCTCCGGACAGATCCACCGAGGCCAGCTTCTCGTACTCCGAGACGAAGGGCGTGCTCATATAGCTCATGGTCGCGGCGTAGTAATAGTAGTTTCCGCCCGACGTGTCCTCGGCGGTGTCGTCCTCAAAGGCTTCGGCAGAGCCATACCAGGTCAGCTGAGCCTTCTTGACGGTTCCGTCCTCCGCGGTCATGCTCTTGACGGCGTAAACCGCCACGTGCTGCTTTCCCGCCTCTCCCAGGGATGTCCCGGGACTGTTCACATCCACGCGATTCGCCAGGGCAGAGGTCGTGAACAAGGGAGTTACCGTCACACCGGCGGGGAGTGTCTGCGCTACGGCAATGGCATGGGAATTGGGCATCTGCACCTTGTACTTGCTTGCAGAAAGCTGCGCTGTAACGGTATGCTCGCTACTGATTGATGGCACAAGAGTGGTGGTAGAGCCACTGATGAAATTCACGTCACCCTCCTCCACCACGCCCGGCGCCGCGCTCAAGCCAAAGAGGGCGCAAATGCTCCGAATATTGGGGCAGGCCTCAATCACGGAGGGAGACGTGCTGAGCATGAGAGATCCGCCACGATCCACGTACTCCTTGACCAGCGCCGTTTCATGATCGTTCAGATCGTTCTCGGGCGCAAAAAGAATGAGACAATTGGCATCCACGGGAACCGATTGCGCCACCTTCAGATCCAGCTTGTCCATACTGAGCCCCATAGTCCCGATCAGCTCGGTCAAGGTTTCTGAGGGCACGTCGGTGCCGTGTCCCGTCAACAGATATCCGTGAGGAATGTAGGGCTGTGTCACGTAATCCAGCGCCGCAGTGATCAAGGACTCACCTCGGAAAAGCACGCGGGTGGGATACTGGGTCAGAATATCGATCTGATAGTATTGCTTGCAGTAGGTATAGTAGTATTCCAGCTCCGCATCCGTCATGGGAACCTCCACACCGGAAAAAAGATACTGGGTCAGGAAATCGTTGGTGTAGCAGTACATATCCGCAGCATTCACCACGGTGTGCCGACGGCCGCTCTTCACGATCAAGCTGTAGTCCGCCAGGCTCACGTCGGTATAATCCTTGGCGAAATCAGGGTGAACGGTGGTGTTCACCAGCTCCACCCTCACATGCTTCCCTGCCTCCTCATAGCGAGTCAGCATCAGCTCCATCTGATCGTCGACCACACCGGCCTCGCAAAGCCAGTAGACCGTCACGTCCTCCTTCATGGACGATACGAATTTCGCCGTCTCCTCGGAGATCTCGGTCAAACCGACGTCCGATACGTCAAAGACGGTTACCTTGGCGGGCAACAGACCCACCAGCACGTTCACAAGAATCAACACCACCAAAAGGATCGCCCCGGCAACAAAGTCACGCGTCCCCATGCGGGATGACCGTTTCATACGGGATAAAGCTTGCTTATTCATAATTTCGATTACCTCCGCAGAAATGGATCACGCGAACCGCTTTCTGTCCGCCGCGCGGATGGTCAGAAAGACGAAGAACACGGGATAGGACAAAAACAGAACCAAGGACGGAATGCTGAACCAACCGTAGGTGCTGACGTTATCAAACTGGGCAAAGAGCGCCACCCGCTCAAGGAACGCAGGCAGCAGCCCACGGAATACATCCGCCTCCAATACGTAGATCAGGGATGCGGGAATCACCAAAACGGCAGCTGTCACGATGGTAACCATCAGACTGCGAGTGGACAGGTAAGCCACCACCGCCGCCAATATAGCCAGAACCAGGATCCCGACGTAGGATACGATGGGCGCGGAAGGCAGGATATAAGCCAGGATGGTCAGGGCAAACAGCAAAAGACAGCCCAGTACACCCAGCACCGCCGCCACCACCAAATTGTCCGTCAGAGCAGACAAGAACTGGCAAACAGCGATCAAAGCGGCACCCAACAGGAAGAAGGACAAGAGGGAGGAATACGCGCCGGCGAAATTCACCACCCCGAACACCCGCAGAAGCACGGGATACACCGCAATCACGGCACAGGGAATCGCGTACACCGTCAAAAGCGCCAGGTACTTACCCACCACCACCGACCGCGTCCGCAGAGGCAGAGACAGGTAGAACATATCCGTTTTGTTTCTTCGATCCTCCGCCATAGAGCGCATACAAAGGATGGGGATCATGAGAAAGAGTACATATTTGCTCCCCAAAAGCGCATACTCTAAGTAGGGGACGCCCGTGGACAAATTCTCACGGAATACCATGAAGCCCACGAACAAAAGCAGCACCGCCATGAACATCCATCCGTAGACGTTGCTCATGTACGCTCTGAATTCACGCTTATATACAGCAAACATCAGTCACGCTCCTCCTTTCGCGCCGCCTCGGAGCTTCCCGTCAGAGACAGGAAAATGCTCTCCAAGGATTGCTCCACCATATCCATGGAGATCACGGCGTACCGCGCCTCGGCCATGGCAAAGAAAATGGTGTCCCGCAGGTCCTCTCCCGATACGGTCCTCACGGTAAGAGCCACGCAGCCCTCCATACCGGAGGAGCCCTCCTCCACCTCAAGAACCCCGTTGATCCCCGCGAGGATCTCGCGGATCCCCGTGCCGTCGCCCTTGACGGTCATGCGGATGGTTTTCTCAGGCGATACCCGCGCCTCCAGGGAGGCCATATCGTCATCCGCCACCACGTGTCCGCCCGAAAGGATGATGACGTGATCGCAAAGCTCGCTGATCTCCGAGAGAATGTGGCTGGACACGATGACGGTCAGCTTCTCCCCCAGCTTGCGGATCAGAGCGCGGATCTCGGTGAGCTGCTTGGGATCCAAGCCCACGGTAGGCTCGTCCAAAATAATGATGTCGGGATTCCCCAGAACCGTCTGAGCAATGCCCACGCGCTGACGGTATCCCTTGGACAGGTTACGGATCAAGCGATCCTTCACGTCCAGGATGTCGGTCATCTCCATGGCCTCCTTCACCTGACGGTCGATGACGTCATCCTTTACGCCCTTGGCCTCCGCCACGAAGCAGAGATACTCAAAGGGGGTCATGTCCATGAACAGCGGCGGCTGCTCGGGCAGATAGCCGATCTGCCGCTTCGCCTCAAGGGGATGGTCGCAGACGTCGTAGCCGTTGATCAGAACGGTTCCCTCCGTAGGGGAAAGACAACCCGCGATGATGTTCATGGTCGTAGATTTTCCCGCGCCGTTGGGCCCCAAAAGGCCGTATATATGGCCGTTGCGGATCTTGAAGCTGACGTGATCCACCGCGGTATGATGGCCGTATTTTTTGGTCAGATCTTTAATTTCAATCAAGAGCGTATCCTCCGGTTTCCATCGATATTGTTCCACCCATTATTATATATCATAACCCCGTCCGGTGTCAAGAGGGTGGTGAGATTTTGACGTTTTTTTGAAAAATTTCCCCTTCGCTTTTTTCAAAATACCCCGTCCTTATTCGCAGAATCAACAAATTTTTATAAATCAGCATCAAATCTGTTTTCCAGCATTGACAATACCAACGTTTTGTGCTATAATGACGATGAACTGTTATATTTACCGAAAGGAATCGAAGCAAATGTCGACTGAATCGGTGAAAATCACTGAAAAAACCACGTCCATTCGCAAGGAGGGCCAACCGACCGTAAACGACGTTCCCTTTAGTCCCCTCCGCAGAGAATTGGATGAATTCCTGTTCCATGAGGGTACCTCCCGCCACGCCTACTCCTATCTGGGCGCCCACGCCGAGACGGGAGAGGACGGAGAAGAGCGCATCGTGTTCCGCGTTTGGGCGCCCCACGCCCAATCCGTGTCCGTAGTCGGCTCCTTCTCGGATTGGAAAACGGGTATTCCCATGAACCGCGTCACCCAAAACGGGATCTTTATGCTCTCCCTCCCCGGCGAGCAGGTTCCGGACGACAGCGTCTATAAATACCGTATCTGCGCCCGAGACGGCCGCATCCTGCTCCACGCAGATCCCTACGGCCGCGCTATGGAGCTCCCCCCCTTGACCGCCACCCGCTTCATCCGTCAAAAGCCCTTCGTATGGCATGACGGCGGCTGGCTGAGGCAGAGAGCCAAGCAGACAGCCTCGGGGCAGAAATATCCCTTCAACATCTACGAGCTGCACGCAGGCTCCTGGAAGTACAAGGAGGACGGCACCGCCATGAGCTACCGCGAGCTGGCGGACGAGCTGGCTCCCTATATCAAGCAGATGGGCTTTACCCACGTTGAGCTTCTCCCCATCATGGAGCATCCCTTCAGCGGCTCCTGGGGCTACCAGGTCTGCGGCTATTATGCGCCCACCTCCCGTTACGGTGACCCCGACGATTTCCGCGCCTTCGTGGACATCATGCATAACGCAGGCATCGGTGTCATTCTGGATTGGGTTCCCGCCCACTTCCCCAAGGATGCTCACGGTCTCTACCGCTTCGACGGTGAGCCCCTCTATGAGTACACCGACCCGACCCGACAGGAAAACCGTGGTTGGGGCACCTGTTGCTTTGACGTGGGCCGCAAGGAGGTCATCTCCTTCCTCATCTCCAATGCCTACTACTGGGTAGAGGAATTCCATGCCGACGGCCTGCGGGTGGATGCAGTGGCCTCCATGCTCTACCTCAACTACGACCGCCAACCCGGCGAGTGGCATCCCAACCGCTTCGGCGGCTATCAGAACCTGGAATCCGTTGCCTTCTTCCGTCAGCTCAACGAGAGCCTGCGGGAGGATCACCCCGACGTCATGACCATCGCAGAGGAATCCACCATGTGGCCCCATATCACCGACTTTTCCGAGGAAGGCCTGGGCTTCACCTACAAATGGAATATGGGCTGGATGAACGATACCCTCCGCTATATCAAGGAGGATCCCATCTTCCGTAAGCATAACCACGGACTTCTGACCCACATCCCCTCCTACGCGTTCCTGGAAAATTACGTTCTCCCCATCTCTCACGACGAGGTGGTCCATCTCAAGAAATCCTTCCTGGACAAGCAGCCCGGAGATTACTGGCGGAAGTTCGCCGGATCCCGGGTCTTCGCCGCCTGGATGATGACCCTCCCCGGCGCAAAGCTGTGGTTCATGGGCACCGAGATCGGCCAGTTCGCCGAATGGAGCGAGGAACGGCAATTGGATTGGTACCTCCTGGATTATGAGTACCACGCCAAGCTCCAGCACTACTTCGCCGCCCTCAACAATTTCTATCTGACCACCCCCGCCCTGTGGGACGAGTATCTGGAGGAACCCGAAAGATCCTTCGAATGGCTGGAGGCCTACAACGCCGAGCAGAGCATCATCGCCTTCCGCCGCGTATCCCGCGAGGGTAAGGACGTCACGGTCATCCTCAACTTCACCCCCGTGGCCCACGTGGACCACCACATCAACGTCCCCCTGCCCGGCAAGTACCGCGAGGTCTTCAACTCCGACGATTCCCAGTACGGCGGTAGCGGCGTCCTCAATACGGGCATCATGGAGGCCTTTCCCGTCAAGGATAACTTCCTCCACCGTGTCCGCGTCAGTGTCCCGCCCTTGGGCTGTACCATCCTGGAGCGTATCCCCGATGAGCCCCCCAAGGCATCCCCCAAGTCGGCCAAAGCCGAAAAATAACTTTTCCCGGCATCCCGGATGTGATTAGGTTCAGCCTCCCCTCCGGAGGAGGTGGCACACCCGAAGGACGTGACGGAGAGGGCCGTCCCCCCAAAAATGCCCTCCACCCGCTTTCGGCGGAAGCTCTTCCGGAGGGAGAGCCTCCTAACTTAAAAGCATCGCCCCCGCGTCCCCCCCATTCTCAGCTTGTCCAAATTTACGCGAATCCCTCGGATTCGCGATCATCAAAAAGGAGGCAACAACATGATCTTCAGAAAGAAAGAGTGCGTCGCCATGCTGCTGGCAGGAGGCCAGGGTTCCCGTCTCTACGCGCTCACCAAAAAAGTCGCCAAGCCCGCAGTACGGTTCGGCGGCAAGTACCGCATTATTGATTTCCCGCTGTCCAACTGCGTGAACTCGGGCATTGACACCGTGGGTGTGCTGACCCAGTACCAGCCCCTGGTGCTGAACGAGTACATCGGCAACGGTCTGCCTTGGGACCTTGACCGTGCATTCGGCGGCGTTAAGATCCTCCCCCCCTACCAGGGTCAGAAGTCCGCAGACTGGTACAAGGGTACCGCCAACGCCATCTACCAGAACCTGGCCTTCATTGACCGCTACGATGCCGACTACGTCCTCATCCTCTCGGGCGACCACATCTACAAGATGGACTACGCCAAGATGCTGGACTTCCATAAGGCTCAGGGCGCTGACTGCACCATCGCCGTCATCGACGTGCCGATCGAGGAGGCAAGCCGCTTCGGTATCATGAGCACCAACCCCGACGGCTCCATCTACAAGTTCACCGAGAAGCCCAAGAACCCCGACAGCACCAATGCCTCCATGGGTATCTACATATTCAACCGCAAGAAGCTGGCCGACTACCTCATCGCCGATGAGGCAGATCCCAACTCCTCCAACGACTTCGGTAAGAACATCATCCCCGCCATGCTGGCCGCCGGCGAGAAGATGTACGCCTACCCCTTCGAGGGCTACTGGAAGGACGTCGGAACCATCTCCTCCCTGTGGGAGGCCAATATGGACCTCCTGGGCGATAAGCCCATCCTGGATCTGTCCGGTGACGATTGGCGCATTTTTGCCCGCCACTCCGCCTCCGCTCCTCAGTTTGTCGGCTGCTGCGCAAGCATTGAGAACAGCTACATCACCGAGGGTTGCGAGATCTACGGTACCGTCAAGAACTCGGTCGTAGGTCCCGGTGTCAAGATCATGGCCGGTGCTGTCGTCGAGGATTGCGTACTCATGGGTGATTGCACCATCGAGGCAGACGCCAACGTGCAGTATGCCATCATTGATTCCGACGTCACCATCGGCGCCGGCGCAACCGTGGGCGCTCCTCGCGCAACCGGTGCCGAGATTGCCGTGGTCGGAGAGAATATTACCATCGCCGCAGGCGCTACCGTTGAGCCCGGCGCAATGCTGTCTGAGTAAGGGAGGAAGTAAACATGACCGCAGCAGGATTGATTTTTGCCAATATTCACGACCAGAGCATTCCCGAGCTGACTCGGGTACGCTCCATGGCCAGCGTGCCCTTCGGTTGCCGCTACCGCCTCATCGACTTCACCCTGTCCAACCTGGTGAACTCGGGTATCAACCGCATCGGCCTCATCACCCACCACAACTACCAGTCCCTCCTGGACCATATCGGCACCGGTAAGGATTGGGATCTGGCTCGCCGCTCGGGCGGTATCAAGCTCATCCCCCCCAACGTAACCGCCTTTGACGGTACGACCACCTCTAAGGCCGTAGCCCACCGCCTGGAGGCTCTTCTGGGTGCCCGTGACTTCATCGCTCACTGCACCGAAGACTACTTCGTTCTGTCGGATTGCGACATCATCTGCAACATCGACCTCTCTGAGGTCATCGAGTCCCACGCCGCCGCAGGCGCCGATATCACCTTCGTGACCAAGAAGGTTGACGCCGCAGGTATGCACCTGGCCGAGCAGGTATCCGTCGTCACCGCCGACGAGAACGGCGTTGTGACCGACTTCGTCCTGGCTAAGCCTCAGGAGGGTATCATTAACCTCTACACCAACATCATGATCGTCAGCCGCGCGTACCTGTTGACCGTCCTGGCCAACGCCGCCGCTCACGGCCATCGCTCCTTCTTCGCCGACGTCATCGTTCCCTCCCTGGGCACCGCCAACTACCGCGCTTACGAGTACGACGGCTGGTACGCCTACGTGGGTTCTCTGGAGGGCTACTTCGCCAGCTCCATGGATATGCTCACCCAGGAGGCTCGCGAGGGTCTGTTCGCTGCCAAGAACCGCCCCGTTCTGACCAAGGTTCGCAACTCCGCTCCCACCAAGTACAAGGAGGGCGCCTCCGTAAAGAATTCCTTTATCGCCGACGGTTGTGTCATCGAGGGCACCGTGGAGAACTCCATCCTGTTCCGTGGCGTTAAGGTCGGCCGCGGAACCGTAGTCAAGAACTCCATCCTCATGCAGGATACCTTCACCGGAGACGACGTATCCCTGAACTGCGTCATCACCGATAAGAACGTCACCATCCGTGACGGCCGTAACCTGTCGGGTCACGAGACCATGCCCTTCTTCGTAGGCAAGGGCGGCAGCGTCTGATCCCTACATACCCTTTCCATGGACTCACCCCCCGCTGAAAAACGGGGTGAGTCCGTGGTTCGCGTGAATCCTTTTCTCGGATCAGCCTCGTCCCCACCGTAGGGGCGAACTGTGTTCGCCCGAAGCAGCAACCGGTCGGGCGAACACAGTTCGCCCCTAAAAAACGTCGGGCTGATCCCCATTATTTCATACTACTGGAGGTTACATATATATGTCTGAGAATTTCACCCCTAAAAAGATCCTTTTCGTCGGTGCCGAGGTCATGCCCTTTGCCGCTACCGGCGGTCTGGGCGACGTCATGGGCTCCCTGCCCGCCGCTCTGCGCGCCAAGTACGGTGAGGATGCCGACATCCGCGTCATCTGTCCTCTGTATGACAAGGTTCCCGCCGCCACCGTGGAGGCCATGAAGACCGAGACCGTTTTCAACCTCAAGCTGGCCTGGAGAAACCAGTACTGCGGCATCCGTTCCCTCTGCAAGGATAACGTTACCTTCTACTTCGTGGACAACGAATACTACTTCAAGCGCGGCGCTCTCTACGGCCACTACGATGACGGCGAGCGCTACGCCTACTTCTGCCGTGCCGTTCTGGAGATGATGGAAAAGCTGGATTACTATCCCGATATCCTCCACGCCAACGACTGGCAGTCCGCCCTGGCCGTGGTCTATCTGAGAACCGAATTCGGCTACCGCAACGAAAAATACGCCGCCATCAAGACGGTGTTCACCATTCACAACATCGAGTACCAGGGTCAGTATGACTTCGCCGCCCTCCAGGACGTCTTCGACATTCGTCCCGAATACTACACCCTGATGCATTACGACGGTTGCATCAACCTGGCTAAGGCCGCCGTGGAGTGCGCCGACCGCGTCACCACGGTTTCCCCCACCTACGCCCAGGAAATCATGACCCCCGCCTACTCCCACCGCCTGCACTTCATCCTGGCCCGCCATAGTCGTAAGGTCAGCGGTATCCTCAACGGTATCGACCAGATCTACTACAACCCCGCCGATGATAAGGAGATCCCCTTCGAATTCACCGCCGAGGACGTCAGCGGTAAGATCAAGGACAAGCTGGCCTTCCAGAAGGAGTACGGCCTTCCCGAGGATGCCGATGCCCCCATCATGGCGGTCATCTCCCGCTTGGCCTCCCACAAGGGTATTGATATCATTTCGGGTATGCTCCGCCATACCCTGGAGGTGCATCCTCGCGCCCAGTTCGTGGTGCTGGGTACCGGCGAGGCTCAATTCGAGAACTTCTTCCGTCAGCTGGAGCATGACTTCCCGGAGAGAGTCCGCGCCTTCATCACCTACAACCGCGCCCTGTCCAAGAAGATCTACGCCGCCGCCGACATCTTCCTGATGCCCTCCCGCTCCGAGCCCTGCGGTCTGTCTCAGATGATCGCTTGCCGCTACGGTGCCGTTCCCGTGGTTCGCGAGACCGGCGGACTGTACGACTCCATCAAGCCCTACTACGAGAATGAAAACGGTGCCTACGGCAACGGCTTCACCTTCGCTAACTACGAGGCCTCCGAGCTGGAGGAGCGCACCTGCGCCGCTCTGGATCTCTACGAAAAGGAGCCCGAGAAGTTCGCCGCTCTCCGCTACCGCGCCCTCACCTCCGACTTCTCCTGGGATGCTTCCGCCGAGAAGTACATGGAGATGTATCAGAATATGTAAGAGCGAAAGAACGTCGGGGGGACTTCTTGAAAGAAGTCCCCCCGTACCCCTTCAAGAACCTTCACAAATTTCAACGAAAGGAACATCCATGAAATTCCAAGGCGACGTCATCATCACCGACCCCATGTACATCATCCCCAACGACCGAGAGGCCGATTGGCACGCCTGCGAGTACGGTGAGAACATGGAGGCCCTCGGCATCACCACCTATATCACCCATGACCGCGGTGATTGCGCCGGGCAGGACCTGCTGGACGGAGATCTGTTCGAGCAAGGCATCATCAAAGTAAAGGGTAGCTTCGGCCACGATTCCTGCATGGTTTCGGTCATGCTCCTGTCCGAGGTGCTGGCCTATAACCCCACTGCGCTGGAGGATGTCGGTAAGGGCAACTATGCCCTCATCAAGCAGTTCGACGGCGAGGTAACCGCGGAGGAATTTGACGAGGATCCCGAGACCTGCGAGTGCTGGCGGTTCCGTTTCCGCGGGAACAAGCACCTGGTCACGGGGTGTAGTGAGGAATAAACATGAAAAACCTACCGACGAAAATCGGTAGGTTTTCTGTTTGGGGTTGCTCGTCAAATTGCACAACGTCAAACAAGCTCACGGAACCCGCCCCGAGGGCACACAAAAAACACGCGAAATCGGGGCAAAAACCGCCGAAATCGCGTGTTTTTTCATGGGTCAAACACTCATTTTTCCTGCATTTCCGAGGAATTGTGCAAAATCACGAACAAGCAATTCGATCCATTCGAGCCCCTCAGCGCAGCACGCAGAAGCTATCCTTCCCCAGGGTCAGCACGCCCTTCGCAAAGGACGCGTCGCCGCAAGAGAGGATCATCTTCCCTTCCGCATCCAAGGGGATCTGACGGGTTCCCTCGCCGCGGCGGACGGCGATCACCACGCGGTCGGAGCCGTCGGGTGCTATGCGCTCGAAGGCGATATAGTCCTCGGCGTGGCTCAAGATACGGAAGTCGCCGCCATGGAATGCGGGGGATCTCCGCAGCTCACCCAGGGCACGGTAGTGGTTCAGCAGGTCAGCGCGGGTGGGGTCATCCAGGTCGTGCCAGGGGAAGGGGAAGCGGCAGAAGGGATCGTGGAAGCCCTCCATGCCCACCTCGTCGCCGTAGTAGACCGAGGGGATACCAAACACCGTAAATTGCAGGGTGGAGGCCAGCTTCAGGAGGCGCGTGGCATGCTCACGGCGCTCGGGAGCCAGGCGGGAGACGGCCAGCTCGTCGTTGGAATGCTCGTAATCCTCGGGCTCTGAGCCCAGAACGGTGAGGATCCGCTCGGTATCGTGGGTTCCGATGAGATTCATCAGAGCATCGGATACACCGCGGGGATAGGAGCTATACAATTCGGTCAGCGTATGGTACAGCTTGTTACCGTCGCCATCCCGCAGGAAGGCCAGGATACCCGTGCGGACGGGGTAGTTCATGACGCTGTCCAGCTGCTTACCCTGGAGGTAGCGGCGGCGATGGCCGTAGGCCACCTTATCGGCGGCGTTCTCCCAAACCTCACCGATGATGACCGCTTCGCCCTCCTTACGGTCAGCCGAAGCGCCCTTGACCGAGGCGCGCAGCTCATCCAGGAACTCGTCGCAGAGCTCATCGGCCACGTCCAAACGCCAGCCTCCGATGCCCTTTTTGACGTAATGGGCGCAGACGCCGTCGGGACCCGTGAAGTAGCGGCGGCACTCCTCGGTGGAGTGGTTGAGCTTAGGCAGGATGGGGATGCCCCACCAGGATTCGTACTCATTGGGGAATTTGCGGAAGTGGTACCACTTGGAGTAGGGGGAATCCTTCGCCTGCACCGCGCCCTTGGTGGGATACAGGTCGTAGCGATTGAAGTAGCGGCTATCGTCACCCGTATGGTTGAACACGCCGTCCAGAATGATCCGCATTCCCTTCTCGCTGGCCTTTTCAATGAGGTGATCCAGGGCGGGCTCACCGCCAAAGCCGCCGTCCACGGTCATGTAATCGCCCGTGTCGTACTTGTGGTTGGAGTAGGCCTCGAATATGGGGCTAAGGTAGATGACCTTGACGCCCAGGGATTCCAGATAGTCCAGCTTTTCGGCCACCCCCCAGAGGTTGCCGCCGAAGTGGACGTGATTGGTCAGATGTGCGCCGGGGTATTCGGGATACTGGGGAATTCCCTTTTCCCAATCGGGGTTGATCTCGGGGGAACGCTTGCCCGTACGACGGCAGGTCTCCCCCTCGCCCTTACAGAAGCGATCCACGAAAACGTGGTACATAACGCCCTCCCCGAACCAGGACGGAATCGTGTAATCGGGCTCGTAAACCAGCATACGGAAGGCATTTCCGCCGTGGGAGGTCAGCTCAAGATCCACGTTATTGATGCTGTTGGAGAACAGGGTATCGGCATGGCGGACAAAGAGCAGATGGTAGTAGAACAGCCCCGAATCGGCTCCGCCGCACAACGCCGCGGTATCCAGGGTCAGCTCGTAATCGTCGGTCATGGAGGGGATTTCCTCCGAGGTAAACTCAAAAGGAATATCCGTGGCCTCTTCACCGTCTCGGTTCAGACGGAGCACCACGGCGGATGCGCCCAAGGTGCGGGGGCAATTCACCACCAGGCGAATCGTCTCCCCCTTCGGAAACGCGCCCAAATGAGTCAGATCAGCACCCGAAGCCGAATATTTACGGAGGGAAACAAGGGGTTCAGACGTATCAAGGGGATATCTTGGTAGCATTGCGGTTGTTTTCCTTTCGGATGGTTTGGGAGGAAGAACGGACGCGGGAAAACCTCTTGAACGAAGTTTTCCTACGCCCCTTTCAAGAACCTTCACGGCATCAATTTCACGAAGGGAATCTCCGGAAATTCCCGAAAAGCTCTTTGAAATCCGAAGCCCCTCTTACGCGTTACTTGCCGCGCATAGGAAGGGCATTCGGGAGCAAGGAGTAAGGGTCCTTGCGTTCCCTTTCCCATTAGTGAATGGGCTTGATGTGCCAGAAGCGGTCGGCGTACTCGCGGATAGAGCGGTCGGCAGCGAAGTGACCGGATGCGGCGGTATTGAGCAGAGCCATACGAGTCCAACGAGCTCGGTCGCCGTAGGCCTTGATGCAGGACTCGTGAGCCAGGCGGTAGGACTCGAAGTCGGCCAGGCACATATAGGGATCGGCTATGCCGTAGGCGCCGCCCAGGAGGTAGGTGGTGATATCCGCAAAGGACTCGCCGCCAAAGCCGATATTGAGAGCGGCCATGATGCGGCCCAGGCGGTTATTATTGCTGTAGAACTCAACCGAACGGTAGCCGCGGAGCCAGAGCTGCTCCACCTCTGCAGCGGTCAGACCGAAGATGAACATATTTTCCTCGCCGGCAGCGGCCTGCATTTCAACGTTTGCGCCGTCCAAGGTACCCAGGGTAATGGCACCGTTCATCATGAGCTTCATACAGCCCGTACCGCTGGCCTCCTTACCGGCCAGGGAGATCTGCTCGGAGATATCGGCAGAGGGAACCAGGATCTCGGCGGTAGAGACGTCATAGTTCTCCAAGAACACCACGTTCAGCTTCTCGCGGATTCGGGGAGAGTTATTGATCTCCTTTTGGAGCATACACAAAAGCTGGATGATGCGCTTGGCCATCTGATAGCCGGGAGCGGCCTTTGCACCGAAGATGAAGGTCTGAGGACGGATATCCAGGTCGGGGTTATCCTTGAGATCCAGGTAGATGCCGATGATATTCAGAGCATTCAGAAGCTGGCGCTTGTACTCATGAAGGCGCTTGATCTGCACGTCAAACACGGCGTGGGTATCCAGGCGGATACCGGCGCGGCGGTAGAGGTGGTTGGAGAAATTCTCCTTATTCTCGTGCTTGATGGCGCGGAAGCGCTCCAGCACCGTGGGATCGTCGGCAAACTTGGCGAACTCAGCCAGCTCCACGGGGTTCTTACGGTAGCCGGTGCCGATGGTCTCGTCCAACAGTCCAGCCAGCTTGGGGTTGGAGTAGCACAGCCAGCGACGGTGCGCGATACCGTTGGTAACGTTATCGAAGCGGCCGGGATACAGGCGGTAGAAATCCTTGAACACGCTATCCTTCAGAATGGTGGAGTGGAGCTTGGATACGCCGTTGACCGAATGAGAACCGATGACGGCCAGGTTGGCCATGCGGATCTGCCCGTAGCCGACGACGCACATCTTGGAGATGCGCTGCCAGTTGCCGGGGAACACCTGCCATGCCTCGCGGCAGAAGCGCTCGTTGATCTCCTTGATAATATCGTAGATGCGGGGGAGCTTGAGGCGGAAGAGATCCTCGTTCCAGGTCTCCAGGGCCTCGGGCAGGACGGTATGGTTGGTATAGGAGAAGATCTCCTTGACCATCTCCCAGGCGCGGTCCCAGGAGTAGAAGTACTCATCCACCAGGATACGCATCAGCTCGGGGATACAGAGGGTGGGGTGGGTATCGTTGAGATGGATGGCCACCTTATCCGCCAGGTTATCCAGGGTGCCGTAGACAGACATATGGTCGCGGATGATGGACTGGATGGAGGCGGAGCAGAGGAAATACTGCTGGGTCAGGCGGAGGAGCTTACCCTCGGTATGGTTATCGGCGGGATAAAGGACCTTCGAGATAGCATCGGCATTGGTGGCCTCCTCCATGGCGCGGGCATACTGACCCTGGGAGAACAGACCCATGTTGAAGTTCTGGATGCTGCGAGCCTTCCACAGGCGGAGGCGGGACACGCCTTCAGAATCCGAGCCGGAGATCATCATATCGTAGGGGACAGCCTCAAGCTCCTCGGCGCCCTCGTAAATGACCTCCATACGGCCGTCGGGCTTCCACTCCTCGTGGACGCGGCCGCCGAAGCGGACCGTGAACACGCGGTCGGTACGGGGAACCAGCCACACGTCACCGCCGGGGAGCCACACGTCGGGAAGCTCCACCTGGATGCCGTCCACGATCTTCTGCTTGAAGAGACCGTATTCGTAGCAGATGGAGAAGCCGGTTGCGGGGTAGTCCAGGGAGGACAGGGAGTCCATGAAGCAGGCGGCGAGACGGCCGAGACCACCGTTACCCAAGCCGGCATCGGGCTCACAGGTATAGAGGTCCTCCAGGGTATAACCCATGGCGGACAGAGCCTCCTCGTAGTCCTTATCCAGGCCGAGGTTGCAGAGGTTGGTTTTCAAGGAACGGCCCAGCAGGAACTCCATGCACATATAGTACACGCGCTTGCCGCCGGTCTGATTGACCTTCTTCTTGAAGTTACCGCGCTTCTCGGTGAGGATGTCGCGGACGGTCATGGCGGTGGCCTTATAGAGCTGCTCCTTAGAGGCTTCGGCAGAGGTGCAGCCGAAGAAGCGTGACAGCTTAATTTCAAGATTTTCCTTGATTTCGGCTGCGTTGGGTTTCAGGTTTGTCATAGTATTCGTTTCACTTTCTATGGTGGATTAGGTTTTGTGTAGGGGGGTATAGTGGATTTGCGATGGGGTTCAAGCATAGTATCCTTCGGAGGCGGCGGTTTTAAACGCCCTTTGGCAAGCTTTTCCCGTCTCTTCCTTGGATACGGGATCAGAGTACCTTGGCCAGGAAGGATTGCAAACGGTCGCTCTTGGGGCTCCCGAAAATTTCTTCGGGCGTACCCTCCTCGATGATACGGCCCTCTGCCATGAAGATAACGCGGGAACCAACCTCCCGGGCAAATCCCATCTCGTGGGTGACCACGATCATGGTCATACCGTCGCGAGCCAGAGATTTCATGACCTCCAGTACCTCGCCCACCATTTCGGGATCGAGGGCAGAGGTGGGCTCGTCGAAGAGCATAACGTCGGGCTGCATACACAGGGCGCGGACAATGGCCACCCGCTGCTTCTGACCGCCGGAGAGCTGGCTGGGATAGGCGTAGGCTCGATCGGCCAGGCCCACCTTATCCAACAGCTCCATGGCCAGGGCTTCGGCTTCCTCACGGGACTTTTTCAAGAGCTTCATGGGAGCAAGGGTCATATTGCGGAGAATGGTCATATGGGGGAACAGGTTGAAGTGCTGGAACACCATGCCCATTTTCTGACGGTGAAGGTTGATGTTCACTCTACGGTCGGTGATATCCACGCCATTGACGAAAATTTGTCCGCCCGTGGGCTCCTCCAAGAGGTTCAGCGAGCGCAGGAAGGTGGACTTACCGCTACCCGAGGGGCCGATGACCACGGCCACCTCTCCGGGGTATATCTCGGCGGATACGCCGTCCAGGGCGTGAACCGAGCCGTCGTTATAGTGCTTTTGCAGATCACAGACACGGATCACCGGCTGATTCTCCCGTGTGTCGTTCTGCTTGATGGGAGTCTTATCGCTCACTCTTACGCAACCTCCTCTCCAGAACGCCCACCAGCTTGGTCAGGATCAGCACCATGATCAGATAGACCAGGGCCACGGCCACCAGGGGCATGAAGTTACTGTAGGTAATGGAACGGATCTTGATACCTGCGCGGGTGAGGTCGGCCACGCCGATGTAGAAGGCCACGGAGGTCTCCTTCAGAAGGCTGATGAACTCATTACACAGGGCAGGAAGCACGGCCTTGAAGGCCTGGGGCATGACGATGTGGAACATGGTGGCGCCGTAGCCAAAGCCCAGGGAACGGCCCGCCTCGGTCTGACCGGCATCCACCGACATGATACCGCCGCGAATGATTTCGGAAACATAGGCGCCGCTGTTCAGGCCGAAGCACAGAACCGCCGCAGGGAATTTCTCAATTCCGATGGGCAGGAGCAACACGAAGTAGATGATAAGAAGCTGAACCATCAGAGGGGTTCCGCGAATGAGGGAAACGTAGACACGGGCGATGCGGTCCAGGTAGTAGAGCTTGCCCGTTTTCTCGAAAACCACCCGCACGATGGCAGTCAGAAGGCCCAGGAAAATACCCAGCAGGAGGGACAGGCCCGTGAGCGCCAGGGTATTGCCGATACCCTCCAGGATATAGAGCCAGCGATTCTGCTCGATGAAGTTCTTATGAAAATCGGCCTTAATACCGTTCCACTTCTGCTGCAGGGGGGAGGAGGTATCGGGTCTCTCGGCGTCGTAGTTGACCAAGCCGAAGCACTGGTTGATGCCGTTGCGGAAGGTATTATCCGAGGCGATGGAGATAATCTCGCCGTCCACGGTGATCTCCGTGGTGGCCTTGATATCCTCCTTGACGGCTACGTAGCCGCCCAGCAGGTTATTGAGAGCCTCGTCGGAGATATACATTACAGGCTTTTCGGCGCGGACGTCGTAGAAATAGATTTCGCACTCCCCGCTCTTTTTCCAGTCCTCATTTTGCAGCTTCTCCAGGATGAAGTTCTGCACCTGGATCTGAATGAGGGTGGCGTTGACCTTTTTACCGGCGGCCTTCACGCCCTCGGCATACTCCCACGCCATGCTGAAAATGGCCTCCTTGTTGGCCTCGTACATGGCGGCCACGTCCAGGGTCTCGTACTTGACCTTGACCACGAACTCACGGGCGACGCCGTCCTCCACCGAAAGCACCTCGATCCCGGTATGCTCGACCACGTACTTGGAGCATTTCGCCACAGCGGTGGGCAGGCTTTCCAGCAGCTCGGTCAGCTGTGTCTGCGCGGTGGCGGCCGTTACGGTCACCGTGGTTTTGCGGTTGGCGAGCTGATCTGCCAGGATGAATCCCGCCAGGATCAGGACGCACAGCCCCACGAGGCACAGATTTATGATGCGTCTTTTTTTCTTCTGTATCTCAAGCTTGTTCATGCTTGCAGATTCCTTTCTCCAAATGAAAGAATGAAAGGATGGGACGGTTACCCGTCCCACCCATTTCGTCAGCAATGAGCTATCGGACTATCTTACTTGATGTAGTTAGCAATGATGCCGGCGATGGTGCCGTCCTCGGTCAGCTCCAGGATGGCGGCGTCGATCTTATCCAGCAGTTCGGTATTGCCCTTCTTCACGCAGATGGCGTAGTCCTCGTTGGCGTAGGCGGTATCCAGAATCTTCAGACCTGCGTTGGCACTCACCAGGGCCTTGGCGGGCTCGTTGTCAATGATGACGCAATCCACGGAGCCGCCCAGCAGAGCCAGGATAGCCTCGTTACCGTTGCTGTAGGTGGTGACGTTCTCGGAGCCGAAATCGTCGGTGGCGTAGATATCACCGGTGGTACCCAGCTGAACGCCTACCTTGTAGTTAGCGCCCTCGGCGTAAAGGTCGTCGGCACAGGTGATGGGGGAGTCGTTCTTAACGATGATGGCCTGCACACCGTTGGCGTAGCTGATGGAGAAGTCCACCTCCAGGAGGCGGTCCTCGGTGATGGTCATACCGGCCATACCGAAATCCACGGAGCCCTCGTTAACGGCGGTGAGGATGGAGTCAAACTCCATGTCTACGATCTCCAGGGTCATACCCAGCTTCTCGGCGATGGCGGCAGCGATCTCGGCATCGATACCGACGATCTTGTCACCCTCGTAGAACTCGTAGGGCTGGAAGTAAGCGTTGGTGCCCATCTTCAGAACGGGCTTCTCTGCGGCATCGTTTTCGGTACCGGCTGCGGTATCGGCATCGGTACCGGCTGCGGTACCTGCTGCGGTAGTATCCTCAGCGCCGTCGTTGGTCGTACAGCCAACGAACACGGCGGTCAAAGACAGAACCATCACGAAAGCCATCAGAATGGCAAAAAACTTTTTCATGATTTTTCTCCTTAATCAATAAAATTGCATGAATATGCACCGTACTATTATAGCACACATGCTCTGTTTTTGCAACTGTCAATTTAAACCAAAGAAAATCAATATTTTACCTTGGTTTTGTTTTAAATGTGACAATTATACAGTTATGCAACGGAATTATGCAGGAAGGAGTTTTCCCTTTGGTATCAACAGAAAACCGTCCTTTTTTGCGTAGCGGCCGCAACCGGAGCTTTTCTTTTTTTCTGTGGTACTGATTTTCGTTTTTTGCGACGTTTTTTTTGCATTTGAATTGACATTCCCGTAAAAATGCCGTATAATAATAGGCAAGGGGATCCGCGCCCGAAAGGCAGCAGCCTCACTCATATCTGACTCCGTTGGCACATAGGATATATCGATCATTTTTTCACGGAGGTCACAGGTATGTTTATTTACTCCTTCAAAGCCAGCAGCATCAAATTCTTCGCAGTCATCTGTGTCGCATTGGCGGCGCTGATCACGCTGATCGCCTTCGTTCCCGCCTATGCGGGGGGCGAAGCCTCCCCAAGCGGCGGCGTGGCCGTTGACGTGCCCGAGGCGGAATCAGGCGTGACGGCATCCTATCGCTACGATAAGGTCAAGACCGCCGACGATGCGGCCGCCTTTTTGAGACAGTTCGGGTGGGTCGTGGATGCGGGATCCGTTGAATCCCGTGAGGTGACCATTCCCGCCGAGTTCGACAAGGTATTTGCGGGCTACAACGAGCTGCAAAAGGCCCAGGGCTTGGATCTGTCCAAGTACAAGAAAAAGAAGGTCACTCGCCACACCTTCACGGTCACCAACTACGACGGATACGATGGAACGGTCTATGCCAACGTACTGATTTACCGCAGCCGCGTCATTGGCGGAGACATTTGCTCTGCGGACGTAAACGGTTTCGTTCACGGCTTTGAGAAGCCTGTGCAGGAATAATATTAATATCCTGTTGTTTATTAAACATTTGGTTGTATTTTAAATCGGAGGAATGAAAAATGAAACAAGCTGTCGACCACAAAGCCCTCATGGAGACCGCCGCGCGCGCCCGGGAGCTTGCCTACTCTCCCTATTCAGGCTACTGCGTCGGTGCGGCGCTTCTCTGTGAGGACGGCCGCGTATTTACAGGCTGCAACATCGAGAATGCGAGCTTTTCCGCCACGAACTGCGCTGAGAGAACCGCCGTTTTCAAGGCGGTCAGCGAGGGGGCGCGGCGCTTTACCGCCATTGCGGTGGTGGGCGGACGACGGGGGGAGGTATCCCCCTTCTGCGCTCCCTGTGGGGTATGCCGTCAGGTTCTGGCGGAGTTTTGCCCCCTCGATATGCCCGTGGTTCTGGGCACGCCCGAGAATTTCAAGGTGTATACTTTCGGTGAGCTGCTTCCCTTTTCCTTTACGGGGAGCGAGTTGTAATGGCAAAAGAAAGGAGCATATATGCGCGCATACGACATCATTAAAAAGAAACGGGACGGCTATACTTTGACCGAGGCCGAGATCCGCGAGTTTATCGGGGGATACGTTGCGGGGGAGATTCCCGATTACCAGGCCGCCGCCCTTTGCATGGCTATTTGGTTCCGGGGGATGAACGCCGCCGAGACCGCCGCGCTGACCATGGCCATCCGCGACTCGGGCGATACGTTGCATTTCGAGAACATCCGGGGTCTGCGGGTGGACAAGCACTCCACCGGCGGCGTGGGGGACAAGACCAGCCTGGTGGTTGCGCCCGTGGTAGCCTCCCTGGGGGTCAAGGTAGCCAAGATGAGCGGACGGGGGTTAGGTCATACCGGCGGCACTGTGGACAAGCTGGAGGCCATCGATGGATTCCGCACCGATCTGACCACCGCCGAGTTTGAGGCAATCGTCAACCGCGTGGGCATTGCCATCGTGGGGCAGAGTGCCGATCTGGCACCCGCCGACAAGCTACTTTACGCACTCCGTGACGTG
>SVRS01000066.1 GCA_015064695.1 Oscillospiraceae bacterium
TTGCCACATCTGTGGCGGTGGGGCAATTACCGCAAGTGGCGGATTTTTCGACGAGCCTATAGGCTCAGCCTATGACATGCCCTAAGGGGGCTTGTGCAAGCCACCGGCACGGCCGGTGGTCTTGACTTAAAATTTTTCTCCGTAGAGGGGATTCTCCGAAAATCAGTACCCCTTTTTCAGATCCACCTGATCGGTAATTTCACCGCATTGTATATAGTGAATGACTTTTTGGGTGATATCCTGCACGTAGCGTCGGTGACCGTGCCTATTGCGGGTTGCCTGGTGGGGAGACAGCACGATGTTGTCCAGCTCAATAAGCGGTTGCTTGGAGGGAATCAGAGTGGAGTGGCTGTTGGGGGGCTTTTCATCCCACGTGTCGATGGCGGCGCCGGCGATCCATTTGCTCTGTAAGGCCTCGTAGAGCGCCTTCTGATCTATACAGTTGCTTCGTCCTACGTTCACGACGTATTTCCCCTTCAGCAGCTGCAGGGTGTCCCGGTTGATGATATGATTGGTCTGCGGGGTTTTGGGCAGGGACAGAATGATCAGGTCGGTTTTCTCCAACAGCTCCTCCGTGGTGGACACTAAGCCAATGTCATCATATTCCTTGCCACGGTCCAGCGTATAGGTCTGCATGTGATTCCTGCGCAAAAGCGCGTTGATGCGTCTCCCGATACAACCGTATCCCAGTATACCCACCTTCATATCAAAGAAGCTTTCCCAATAGGGATTCTGATTGTCGTACCATATGCCCTTTCGAAGCTTCTTGTCACATTCGGCAATGCGGTTCACAAGGCAAACGCAAAGGCCAAGTGTATATTCGGCGATTATATCGGCATTTACGTGGGAATTCACCAGGATGATCCCTTTTTCCTGCAGATCCTTCAAGGGGAAATCATCCACGCCCGTTTTGTATGCGAAAATGACTTTCAATTTGTCGGCCTTCTGCAACGCATCTGCACGCATGCTTTTGCCAATAAAGACGTCGTATCCCGTCAGATCGTAGTCGGACAGTCCCACCACGTCGACCTGAGCATAGTCGGACAGGGTATTGATCATTTTCTCGAATTCTTCATCCGCACTTGCAATACTCAGACAGATCTTCATTACCTCATCACATCCTTTTTCAGAAAACTCGTATAGGAAGATATCTCAGCGTCAGACATGGGGAGGATATCTCCCGAAACGGTATGCTTCAGAACGAAGCAGGTAATTGCGAAATTCAACACGTCCTGTATGTCGGCGTCCTCGCCTAACCATCTGTGCAGGAAGCCGGCGGTGAAGGCGTCCCCGCCCCCGATGCGCTCCTTTACGGAGAAGGTTTTCTCGCTGACCGCTACACAGCCGCTACCGGTGTAAACCCGTGCCTGAACCTTATGCCGGTCATTGGAAATGATGTCTCGTTCCCGAACGATCAGATACTTGGCTGCGCCGTAGGCTGTAAAGAACGTGTCGGCGTCCAGCCCCAAAAATGCGGTCAGATCCCGCTCGCTGCAAAAAACAACGTCAACGTAGGGAATGATCTTTCGGAATACCAATGCCGCTTCCTCAACAGACCACAGCTTTCCGCGGTAGTTAAAATCGAAGCTGACGGGGATATTTCTGGATTTTGCTTCCTCCAGGAGGCGGAAGCAAAGCCTTTGAACCGATGCGGAAAGGGCAAAGGAAATGCCGCTGATGTGGAACAGGCAACAATCCCCCAACACCTTCTCAAAGTCAAAATCGTTTTCCTGCAAGGTCGTGACCTCGGCGTTCTTACGGGCATAGATCACCCTGGACTGTCGGGTGTCATATCCTGCTTCCAGAAAGTACATGCCCATATTGCTGCCGTCCGTAATGATCTCGGAGCAATCAACGCCGTGCTTTTTCAGATGCATGATCGCACCTTTGCCCAGATCGTTGGCGGGGAGCTTTGTCAGGTAACGGGTGGCGTCGCCCATGCAGGACAGAGCGGCCAGTACGTTGGACTCGCTTCCGCCATAGCAGGCGGAAAACTCGGTGGCATTCAGGATGGTTTCCGGCGCAGTCAGCCTCAGCATAATCTCGCCAAAGGCTACAACGGTTTCCTTGTTCATGATTTATTCTTCCTTCTTTTTATGTGTGTCTGCCCAGTTTTGGCGCAACTCCATGTAAGCGAGGGTAACCAACAGAGCCTCTCCGCATTCACGAACGAAGATAGGATGGAACGTGCGGGAGAGCTTGCTCTTCGTCTTGTCCCAAAATTCCACTCTCCTCTTACAGCGAGGATAGAGCTTTCTGTGTACTCTGAAGGATTTTCTCCGATCAACGAACATGCGGTAGTTGTAATCGATTTCAATATCCGAGAAGGGAACCAGATAATATGCGGAATCCAGCTTGGAGGTGGATATAACAGGCAACCGATCCTCCTTGGCCTTCCCCACGTTGTCGGCCCGGACCACACGGGCGCCTTGCTCGATTCTCTCCTTTAATTCCTTCGCGGTGTATTTGGTCTGAACGTAGAAATAGAGGTTAGGCTTGCCACCCTCCAAAAGGTCTCTTGCGATGCCCAGAAAGTTCTCGCAAATCGTAAATTCAGGATAGTCGTCAGGGGTCAGACCGAAATTGTCTTTTATGGTCTTTTGAATGATATGCTTGATCTTTTTCTGGGCTGTTTCCGAATCGCTTTCCATAACGTCCCGTCTTTCCAAGCCCAGATCCTTGAGCTTCAGGGCAAGGGAAATACTTTGTGCAAACTTGTTTTTCCAGGTGATCTTTTTGCGGCCGCGCTTTTCGATCAAAACGTAGTTGTCCTTGGTGACGATCAAGCCGTTTATGCCAATTTGATTACCCAGCTTTGAACGTCCGAGAGGACAGATCTCGTTGTCGTATTCGTAAATTTCACGAATACTCAATCCGTTTGCGAATCGGTAATCCATACACCGGTTGGTGATCAGCATATGATAGTATGTGGAGCGGGATGTCTTTAAAACCAGATTCTTGCGCTCCGCATCATAATCGAAATCGTTCAGACGGATGGTATTGGAATTGTTCTTCTGGGAGTTCTTGTGTGCCTGCAATATTTCGTCGGCGTGGGTGATGACGAAGGAGGGGAGCTCGTGCTTCTCGGAGGAATCGTCAAAGCTGATGGACGTATCCCCGGCCACGTTGGCAAACACGTTGATGGAGCAGAGATACAATTCGCCGGACAGATACCGCTCCGCTCTTTGCGCCCGTATCAGATATTCGTTGCTTTGCTTGTCCCTGACGGGATTTCTGGACGCAATGGCATGGTTCCATTTCCGCAGAGCCTTTTTGTAGCTCTTCTTTTCCTGCTTGCTGCAATTTTCGGCAGGGGGGGCGGGCTTTGCCATGCTTTCCCGCAGGTGGTGCAGCAGGAGGAAGCTTCCTTGCTTGTCGGCGAAGGACCGGTCGTATTTGCGAGTGCCTACGTTGTGCTTGCTGTACTGTGTGATCAGCTTGTGGTGGTCGTCCTCCAGCTTCATGGATTCCTCCATGTAACCTTCAAACCAGCCCAAAAGCCTGACCACACCCAGGGACACCAGTCCGACCACCAGCAGTCTCAAGGTATCCGGCGAGGCGATGGTGTTCCAAATGGCATCGGTTATGATATGCCAGTTTGAGTATGCTCCCAAAAGGCCCAGGACCAGCAGTATGCCGCAAACGTAGAAAAGTCCTCTGACGATCGGGTGCTTGTGAAAACGTGCAATCACCTTCAAAAGTTTCTTTCCCATGGTCATCCCCCGTTCATGAAAAATGGATGAATACTACGATAAGACAATTTTACCACATTTGCGTGCAAATTTCAAGACGAAATACGAAAAAACGAGGGAATTTTGACCCAATCGCATACTTTCGCGGGCACAGATTTTACCCCGCTGTTCCCGTTTACATTACACCCGTCCGCAGGGGGCGACGTCTCCGACGCCCCGACACTTTTCTGCGGACAGTCGGGGACGCCTGTCCCTACGGAGGGCGGTCTGCAGGGGATGACACCCGTTCATCCCCACTCAAAAACCGATTCATAACAAAAACGCGATGCCATCCCGGGGATGGCATCGCGCTTATAATATGGAAGGGAATTAGTTCTCTTCGGCTGCGGTGGTCTCTTCGGCTGCGGTGGTCTCTTCGGCCACGGTGGTTTCCTCGGCGGTCTCGGTGGTCTCAGCCTCGGGAGCCTTGATGCAATCGTTGCTGACGTAGTAGTACTTGGTCTCGACTACGGCGTTGCCCTCCTCGTCAGTCTCGGTCTCGGAAACGACCTCATAGACGATGCGGCTCCAGCTCTCGCTGACGGCCACGCGGGTCACCTTGGTGCCCTTGGTCAGGCTGCCGCGGATGGAGTTGTCGCTGGCGGCGGAGGGGTAGGAGCGGACGTTGAGGGCGTCAACGATGACCTCGATCTCCTCGGGCTCGCACTCGGTGAATGCATCCAGAACGGAAATGTCAGCGGCTACGGTCTTGGCGATGTAGCAGGTCGTGGTCTCACCGTTCACCTCGTACTCGATGCGGTACCACTTCTCGCTCTCGCCGGTGGCAACCAGCTCGCGACCCTCGGTGGGCCAGCCCACGGCGTTGTTATCGGCGATGACGGTGGAGGTGCGGACGGTGGCTACGCTTGCGAAGACGACGATGGTCTTCTCGATGTCGGTGAAGACGGGATCGGTCTCGGAGGGATCGTTCTCGGTCTCGGAGGTGGGCTCGGTAACGGTCTCGGTGATGTCGTTGCCGGATTCGTCGGTACCGATCACGATGTAGTTATCCGTGGTGGTGTCGCCATTGTCGGTGGATTCGTCGGTGTCGGCGGGGTTGTTGTTGCAGGCGGCGAAGCTGGCTACGAGCAGGCCGGCCAGAAGCAGAGCGAAAAGCTTTTTCATGGATGGTATCCTCCTGTATTTTTATGAATTTGTCTCGCGCTGGGTCGGCAGGCATGACACCCACCGTGATTGAGTTTGCACAAGATATGCTTCTATACGTCATATTATAGCACAATATATCGGGGTTGTCAAGGAACTGGAGAGAGAAAAATAAAATATTTTGTGAACTTTTTCGGCGCGGGCGTCGTCCTGTGCCGATGGGGTTGAAAAAAACCGGCGGATGTGGTATAATAAGGGCATCAAAGCCTTTGGAGGTGACCTTTTGAGACCGTCCGGAGTGAAGCGTCTGTGGACGCATCCCGAGTTACCCATGCCCCCGGAATACGGCCGTATGAGCTACGTCCTGTTCCGCGCGGACGGGGACGTGGGTCGCGTGGTCGCGGCCCGTACCCCCGACGACCGCTTTTTGAAGGTGGGCGACTATATCCAGGATCGCCTGGGCTTTTGCAGCGACGCCATGGCCTACCTGGCCCGTCGCCACGATCACACCCCGCCCCTCTTTATCCGTACCGACAGCGGCATCGGGCTTTTGTCGGGACGGTATCATCTGCCCGCAGGATTGGGTCTGTACCTGCATATCCATACCCGCCCCACGGCGGCCGCCCGTCTCATCAATAGCGGCGCACTGGGGAGAGATGCGGCGTTCACGGTCAGCCGAGAGATCCGCGACACGGTGGGCAGACCCACGTCACGGGACAGCCGCTCCTATCCCGCTCTGCTGGAGGCGTGGCGGGTCGTGTCGGGCACGCCCTCGGCCCTGTTCCCCGTCTCTCCCGACGGGGATCTCACCCTGCTGGATCTGCGGGACGGTATCGCCGGGCTCGCCTCCTTTGCGGGCTGCGGCATCCGCTTTACCACCCGACGGGAATCGGGCACCGCCCCGCTTTTACCATACACCCGCGTAAAATGCTATCGACCCCTTCTGCTGGAGGGGCTCCTGCTGTGCCTTTTGTCCGAAATGGCGGAGCGGTCGGCCACAGGGCGGGGCGTGTGCCGCCTGGAAGCACCTGCGGGAGGCGGGGAAGGACTGTCCCTGACCCTCCGCTATCCCCTGCGCCTGCGGGAATCTCCCGAGACGAAGGAGCAGTACGACACCATCCACGGGTATCTGTCAGGCATTGGTGAGATCTGGGGACTGGACCTCTACGTCCCGCTCTCCCTGCGCCCTCCTCGTACCTCCGACGGTCTGCCCGAGGTGGCGGTTACCCTGGATTGGCTGATGGATCCTGCGGCCCTGTCTACGTCGGATATCAAGGCTCGTCTTGCCCTCGTCCGTTCCGAAGCCGATACCCGGGCCGAGAGGGAAGCATCCGGCGCCTCCGTCGAGGAAATACCCTTCGGGGGAGATTTTGGGTGATTTTGCCCATTTTTGGCGGCAGAAATTTGTGAACTTTTTGAAAACTTTTGTGATTCCCCTTTACAAAAAAAGGGGAACATGGTATAATTACAGAGCATGACATGCGCACGGTTCGCGGATACAGCCGTAATGCGGCACTTCACCAACCGCCCTCTGTGGGTATGCCAAATATATTTTTGAAAGGTGAAAAAACCATGACCAACCAGGAAAAGCAAGCCATCATTGCCGAGTATGCCATCCACGAGGGTGACACCGGTTCCCCCGAGGTCCAGATCGCGATTCTGACCTTCCGCATCAACAGCCTGACCGAGCATCTGAAGTCCAACAAGAAGGACCACCACAGCCGCCGCGGTCTGCTGAAGATGGTCGGCCACAGACGTAACCTCCTCGGTTATCTCCAGAAGGTAGACATCGAGCGCTACCGCGCCATCATCGAGAAGCTGAACCTCAGAAAGTAAGCAAAACAAAAAGGGAGTGCGGAACGGCGGCCTTCACGGGTTGGTCGCTCTCACTCCCTTGCGTTTCGTTTACCGAAAATCCCTTTCCCCGCCGTGGTTTTTCGACATGGCACCCCCAAAAAACGTATCCCAATTCGCCCGATCTGCGCAGCTTTAGTTCTTACCTTTGCGCCGGATTCCTCCGACCCGAAGGTAAGTGCTAAACTCCGCAGATCTTAACCCAAAAATCAAAAATCTGCAAAACGGAGGAAAAAGAAATGTACACCATCCAGAGCTCCGCTATGGAGTTTAAGAACCACAAGATCTACGAGTACACTCTCGCAGGCCGTCCTCTGGTCATTGAGACCGGTAAGCTGGCCGGCCTTGCCAACGGCTCCTGCCTCTGCCGCTACGGCGACACCGCTGTTCTGTGCTGCGCCACCGCTTCCGAGAAGCCCCGCGACGGCATCGACTTCCTGCCCCTGTCGGTTGATTTCGACGAGAGAATGTACGCTGCCGGTAAGATCCCCGGCGGTTACCTCAAGCGCGAGGGTAAGCCCTCCGAGAAGGCCGTTCTGA
>SVRS01000012.1 GCA_015064695.1 Oscillospiraceae bacterium
CTGGAAGGGCTCGGTCTGGGCTCCCACCAACTACATGGTCCTCAAGGGTCTGAACAAGGTGGGTTACCACGCTCTGGCCCATGAGATCGCCTGTAACCATCTGGACAACGCTGTGAAGGTGTTCAACACCACCGGAACGGTCTGGGAGAACTACTCCTCCGAGCATGAAAAACCCGGCACCCCCGCCCGTCCCGATTTCGTGGGATGGTCCGGTCTCATCCCCATCGCGGTGCTGATTGAGTACGTCTTCGGTATCCAGGCAGATGCCAAGAATAACGAGATCGTCTGGCGGGTCAACCTCACCGAGAAGCACGGTATCGAGCAGTATCCCTTCGACGGCCGCTTCGTCGATCTGATCTGCGAGGCCCGCGAGGATGCTTCTGCTGAGCCTGTGATCACCGTCAAGTGCGATAAACCTGTCCGTGTCCGCGTAATCTGGAACGGCGGAGAAAAGGTCATAGGCTGACGGATTCCGGCATGGACCGATGGCACCAAGGAGGTTTTTATGGATTTCATGTTTACAGTTTTTCCGTTGTTGTTCGGCGTAATGTTCTGCTTCGTTATCGGTATGTTCATATTCGTTTTCGTGAAGCTTGTCCGTCAGAACCGCCACGATAACAAATCCCCCCGCCTTTCCGTCCCCGCCACCGTGGTGGCCAAGCGGGACCACCGCTCCTACAACCGCAATCACCACTATACCAGCTACCACGTCACGTTCCAGTTTGAGAGTGGCGACCGCTTGGAGATGACCGTTCCCGGAGGTGAATTCGGCCTTCTTTGCGAGGGAGACCGAGGCACGCTCACCTTCCAAGGTACCCGCTATCTGAGCTTTGAGCGGGAGCTTTGAGGAGAGAGCAGGGGGAAGGCTTCTTCCAAGAAGCCTTCCCCCTGCTCGCCCTTTCAAAAACCGTTGCAGAGATTTCCGTATGGCCATAGAAAGGAGTTCCGATGCCATATCTGCATACACCCATATCAGCCCTGAGCGGCGTAGGCTCCGCAAGGAAGGCCGCCTACGAGCGCATGGGTATCTACACGGTGGAGGATCTGCTCTACCATTTTCCCCGTGCCTACGAGCATCGGGGGGATATCCGTATGCTTTCCGAGGCGGCAGAGGAGCCCTTCAAATCGGGAGCGAGGATGCCCACCCTGCTGACCGTTTCCACCGAGCCCCGTGTTACCCGCGTCAAGGGACGCATGACCCTTTGTAAGTTCCGCGCCTTTGATGACAGCGGCTCCTGCGAGATCACCTTCTTTAACCAGGAATACCTGCGCAATACCTTCACCGTGGGGGCGACCTTCCGCTTCTACGGCAAGGTAGAGCAGACAGGGAAGGATCGGTTCACCATGACCGCCCCTGCCTTTGAGCCCTACGTAGAGGGACGGGCTCTGCCCTCTCTGTATCCCGTCTACCCCTTGACCGAGGGAATCAGCAATAAGATGATCTCCGGACATATGGGGCAAGCCCTTCCTGCAACGGCGCAGGTGGAGGATCCCCTTCCTTCGTATATCCGGGAATCGGAGGGGCTATGTACTTTGGGCTACGCTCTGCGGGAAATTCATGCTCCCGAGGATTTCTCTGCCCTCCATACCGCCAAGCGAAGATTGGCCTTTGACGAGTTCTTCCGCTTCGCTCTGGGGCTGGGTACGGCGGGACGGACGGCTCGGATCATGGGTGCGCCGATCTGCACGATCGGTGAGGACGTGATGGAGCAGTTCCTCTCCGCTCTCCCCTACGCGTTGACGGGGGCGCAGGCCAGAGCCTTGGCCGATCTGCGGAGAGACATGGCCTCAGATACCGCTATGAACCGTATGATCGTAGGCGACGTGGGATGCGGTAAGACGGTCTGCGCCGCCGCCGCCATGTATATCGCGGTCAAGGCGGGACGGCAGGCTGCTTTGATGGCTCCTACGGGCATCCTGGCCACCCAGCACGCCGCCGATCTGTTACCCCTCTTTGAAAAATTGGGGATCCGTGGCGCCCTGCTCACGGGCCACACCACCGCCGCCCACAAGCGGAAAATCTATGCCGCCCTGGCATCAAGGGATCCCGCCGAGCGATTGGACGTGGTCATCGGCACCCAGGCGCTCTTGTCCGAGGGGGTGAGCTTCGCCTCGCCGGGTTTGGTGGTTACCGATGAACAGCATCGCTTTGGAGTGGCACAACGGGCGACCCTGTCGGAAAAGAATGCCAAAGCCCACCTGCTGGTCATGAGTGCGACCCCCATCCCCCGAACCCTGGCACTGGTCATGTACGGAGACTTGGAGGTCTCCCGCATCGACGAAATGCCTCCCGGAAGGCAGAGAGTGGATACCTTCGTGGTGGACGAGAGCTACCGCGCCCGCCTGGACGCTTTTATTCGCAAGAATGTCGAGGCGGGGGGACAGGTCTACGTGGTCTGCCCCGCCGTGGAGGAATCGCCCGACGAGGCCGCCGACGCCTCCCTCATCCCCTTGAGCGCAGATTTCGGAACCCGGACCTCTATGCTCGAGCTTACCAAGGAACGCCCCATGAAGGCCGCGGTCCAATACGCCGCCGATCTGCAGGCAAGGCTTCCCGACCTGACCGTCGCCTTCGTCCACGGCAAAATGAAGCCCGCCGATAAGGATAAGGTCATGAGTGACTTCGCCGCAGGGCGGGTGCAGGTGCTGGTTTCCACCACGGTCATTGAGGTGGGGGTTAACGTCCCCAACGCTTGCCTCATGCTGGTGGAGAACGCCGAACGGTTTGGCCTCTCTCAGCTTCATCAGCTCCGCGGACGGGTTGGACGCGGTACGCGGAAATCCTACTGCATCCTCATCCGCGACGGAGGCGGCGAGACCGCCAAGGCTCGCCTGGAGGTCATGCGGACCACCTACGACGGATATGAAATCGCGGAAAAGGATCTCACGCAAAGAGGCCCCGGTGATTTTCTGGCGCCCGCAGGCTCGTCGGAGATCCGTCAAAGCGGCGGCTTTCGCCTGGCGGAGACCTGGTCGGATTCCGAGCTGATGAATCATGCCTTTGCCTATGCTCGTGAGCTTTTGGAGGAGGATCCCGCCCTGGAAACCTATCCTATCCTGAAAAAAACGGTGGATAAGATGTATACACGGGCAGGGAATATTCTGAATTGATCGGAAAGCATTGCGCACATATTTCTCGGGATTTGTTTTTTGATGTGAAATGTAAAATTCCGTTCACAATTCTGTGCTATAATAAAAAAAATTTGAGAAAAATTCTAACGAAAGGATGCTTTCAATACGAAAGCGGTATGTTGCCATGTGTGCGAAAATTGTGATCGCGTCGGATAGCACCTGCGATCTTTCTCCCGAACTGATTGAAAAATACGGCGTTCGGATCCTGCCCCTGGGTGTTGCGCTGGGTGAGCGTCAGTACACCGACGGCGTGGATATTGACCCGGACTTTATTTATGATCATTACGAAAAGACGGGCCAGCTACCCAAGACATCGGCCGTCAACCTGGTGGATTTTGAGGAGTTTTTTGCCAAGAATACCGCCGACGGCTCCTCTCTCATCTTTTTCACCATCAGCTCGGAGATGTCCTCCACCTGGCATAACGCCCATCTGGCAGCCGAGACCTCGGAGCGTACCTTCGTTGTGGACACCCATAACCTCTCAACCGGCGGAGGCCTGTTGGTCATCGCCGCCGCTGAAATGGCCGCCGAGGGGATGGAGGCCGCCGATATCGTGGCTAAGTGCAACGAGCTGGTTCCCTGTGTGGATGCCTCCTTCATCATTGATAGTCTGGAGTTCCTGTATAAGGGCGGTCGATGCTCGGCCCTCGCCGCCTTTGGCGCCAATATGCTTTCCCTCAAGCCCTGTATCGTGGTCAAGGACGGTAAAATGGGCGTGGGCAAGAAGTACCGCGGTAAGTTCGGCGGAGTGTTGCCCAAGTACGTATCCGACCGCGTGGGCGATGGCTCCGACGTCATCTCCAAGCACGTGTTCGTGACCCATGCCGGATGCACCCAAGAGATCATCGATGCGTGCGTGAGTGAGGTGCGCGCGGTCATGCCCGAGGCTGAGATCCACGTGACCCGCGCAGGCTGCACCATTTCCTCTCATTGCGGACGGAATACCCTGGGCGTGCTGTTCATCCGTACTCACGCTCTGGGCGAGTAATCTTTTATGAGTATGCAAGCAAAGGTCCCCACCGTCAAACGGTGGGGACTCTCCGCATCTACCCTCAAGATCATCGCCTGTGTGACCATGGTGATCGACCACGTGGGGGCTTACATATTCACAGACCTGGAGATCCTGCGGATCATCGGCCGCCTGTCCTTTCCCATCTTTGCCTACTTCATCGCGGAAGGGTGTCGGTATACCCGCCATAAGCTGAAGCGCTTCTTGCTGGTGTTCGGGCTGGGATTGCTCTGCGAAGCTGCCTTTTTCCTCTATACGGGGGGCTTGGACGGCGGAATTTTGATGACCTTTTCCTTCTCTATTCTCTTGATCTATGAGGTACAGGCAATCAAAGCCGCCTGGGCCGGGGGAAGGTGGGGACGTATGCTTTTGTGGCTGCTGGCTACGGCGGCTTCCTTGGTGAGTGTCTATGGCTTTATCGAGCATATCCTCTACGTCAGCTACGGCTTTTGGGGCGTGCTGATTCCCGTGTTCACCGCCCTGCCCGACTACAAGGAGGGGGAAGCACCGCGCTTTTTCCGTTGCCTGTCGGGGCTTCCGCCAAAGCTGGCCTTTTGCGCCCTGGGTATGCTTTTGCTTTGCATTCCCCGGGGATTGACCACGAATATTCAATCCTACTGTTTCTTCGCTTTAATCCCGCTGGCGCTCTATAACGGTCAGCCCGGAGTCAAGGGCATGAAGTACGGATTTTACCTGTTCTATCCCCTCCACCTGGTGGCCATTTTCCTGCTGGAGATGCTCTTGCGGTGAAGGATACGATATTTCGTTGGATTTCTCAAGCGCAACGAGAAAATAGGAATTATATCGAAAGGGGCACACGCCGGTGTGCCCCTTTCCACAGATTATTCCGATATTTTGAAGGAGTCACGAATTTCGAGATGAAGGACTCCTGAAGAGCTCGCACCGATTGATTCAAAACGTCACTCGCTCTACCCGGATGCAATGGTAGGGCTTTTTATTTTCCAGGGTGAACAGAACGCCCTGGGCCTCGATGGGACCGTCGGCTACGGTAAAGCGCGCGGGCATGTGCGTCCGCATCTTGTACAGAACGGCATCGGCGGCCGTGCCGAGGATCCCGTTTGTGGGTCCCGTCATGCCCAGATCCGTAACGTATCCCGTTCCCTTGGGGAGTATGCGGGAATCGGCGGTGGGGACGTGGGTGTGGGTGCCGAAGACCACCTGTACCCGACCGTCCAAATGGTAGCCCATGGCCAGCTTCTCAGAGGTGGCCTCGGCGTGGAAGTCCAGCAGGGCGACGTCGTAGGCCCCCCGCTCCCGTTCCAGTATACGGTCTACCACGGTGAAGGGGTTGTCCAGCGGGTCCAGAAAGGCGGTTCCCGACAGGTTCATGCAGAGCAGGCGAAGACCGCTGGCCTCGCGGATGGCGTAGCCCACTCCGGGGCAGGCGGCGGGATAGTTGGCAGGGCGAATGATCTCGGAGCTTCGATCATCCAGAAAGCTATAAATATCCCGGCTTCCGAAGGCGTGATTTCCCAGGGTGATGAGGTCCGCCCCGCAGTCCAGCAGGGCCTCGGCGTCCTGTGCGCACAGCCCGTGGATCTCGGATGCGTTCTCCCCGTTGCACACCACGAAGTCCGCGCCCAAGGAGGCTTTCATGCGGCGGAGACTTTGGGAAAGGTAATCGATGCTGCGGCGGCCGACAACGTCGCCGATGGTGAGGATCTTCATGTTCTTTCTCTTTCTGTAAAAGATTTTTTGAGCGGCGGGAGGGGCAAGTCCCCCTCCGGCGGGCTTCAGGCTTCTGCTCGGGAGTCGTGTAAAACGGGTTCGGCAGAATCGGGCGGGGCGAATTTTTCGGCCAGACCTTCGGAGCGGCGGGTGTACGCGAAAATGAGGATACCGCCGAGGGCGGGGACGAATACGGAAACTGCCGTCAGAAGGGTTTGCGAGGGGACTCCCAACGCTGAATAAATACGGCAGAGAGCAGGGCAGTAGGCGGTCAGATACATGATGGTCATGACCATGTAAATGATCCCCGCCACAAAGGCGACCAGCCCGCCGATGGTGTAGAGCGTCATCATGAAGGGCGACGTATCCGAGAGCGCATCTCCGCCCGCACCCATAAGGGTAAAAATGGATAGGATCGCCGCCATCGCAAAGAATCCTGCACCCACGGCCGCCATACCGCCCGATACGGTACTCCCGATGCTGTAGCCCAACAGCTTGCGTCGCAACTTGGAAGGCTCATAGAAGGGTGCGTCACGGTCGGCCTCGGTGGTCATGCGATTGTCGGTGTAGATGTCGGTGACCTGCCCCAGCAGGTACAGGCAGCCGAAGGGGATCCACGCCAACCAGGGCCTGGGGCACCCGAGGACCTTCGCCAGGCGGGACAGACCGATGCCGAGGAATACGTAGCCTGCAAGAAAGGACAGGATCGAGTAGGCCGCGGATACGTACATTTCTATAGTAGGGTTCATATCGCTTGCTCCTTTCAAGATTTGAAGGTAAACCTAATTTTTCATAAGGTTTTTGGGAGTTCTAAGCCGCCGGAGGCACGCTCCCCGCTTCCCAAAATCACTCCCGATCTACCGTGATCACCGCAAACAACCGCTCGTCTGCCCTGTGAATGGCATCCGCCAGCGCGGACCGAAGTTCAGCATCGGGGGTGGCCAACTCAAAGGGGGCCGCCACGTCGAAGATGAGGTTGGTGTGGGTGTCCCCGGGAACGATGCGGAAATCGTGGATGCGGAGGCGGGCGTCTATGCCTTGAGCGTGGGCTTCGGCCAACTCCTTCAGCGCGACCACCCGCGGGTCGCGGATCGCCACGGGGTCCATGTGGACGGTGGCCTCAATGCCGCACTCCACCCGCAGGCGGCGCTCAATGAGGTCGGCCATGTCGTGGGAGGCGTAGATGTCGGCATCCCCGTCCACCTCAATGTGCAGGGAGGCCATGACCCGTCCGGGGCCGTAGTTATGCACCACCAGATCGTGGAGGCCGATCACGCCCTTGCTCTCAAATTCCGTAATCAAAGCGCGGATCTGCTCCACAGTTTCCTCGGAGGGGCCCTCGCCCAGAATGGAATTCTTTGTATCGTTCAGAATCTTGATGCCGGCCCACAGGATGAGCAGAGCCACGAGGATGCCCATGTAGGCGTCGGGGTCAAAGCCTGTGAATTTAAAAACCAGGGTAGCGACCAGGACGGTGGCAGTCGCGCCTGCATCCGACAGGGAATCGGCGGCGGTGGCCCGCATGACCGAGGAATCAATGATCCTGGCGATCCTGCGGTTGAACGCGCACAGCCACAACTTGATCAGCACCGATGCGGCCAGAACACCTACGGATAACCAACTGAAAATGGTTTCGGTGGGATGCAGAAGCTTATCCACCGCGCCCGAGAGTAACTCCCAGCCAATGAGCAGAATGAGGAAGGAAACGATCATGGAGGACACGTATTCGATGCGGGCGTGCCCGAAGGGATGGCCGCGGTCGGCAGGCTTGGCGGCAATCTTAAAGGTAATGAGGGAAATGATCTGGGAACCCGCATCCGAGAGGTTGTTTACCGCATCGGCCTGAACCGAGATGGCGCCGAACAGAAAGCCCACGGTGAACTTGCCTACGGCCAACAGAAGATTGAGAATGATCCCCACCGTAGCGGCCAGAGTGCCGTAGGCGCGGCGGACGGCGGGAGAGTGGGTGGAATGGGGGGATTTGATGAATAGCTTTATGAGAAGGGAAGTCATGGGTTTTCCTTTCGGGAAAAAGTGAAATACGCCTGCGGCGTTTGGGAACGGAGAGTGGGGTCAGCGGTCTCCCCAGTATTTTCTGTCAAGGGAACGGAGCTGGATCGCCTCCGCAATATGCTCCGCCCCAATTACGGGAGACTCGGCCAGGTCGGCAATGGTGCGGGCTACGCGAAGGATGCGGTCGTGACCGCGGGCGGATAGCCCCAGGGAGGTGAAGGCGGCACGGAGCAGCTCGGAGGCATCGTCGGTCATGATACAGTATCGGCGGATGGCGGCAGGGTCCAGCTGAGCATTGCAGAAGGGGCGTTTGGCGGAGGGGGTCTGCACGCCCGTATCTCCGTCCGCCTCGGCCATGCGGCGGGCGGCGTACTCTCTTGCCTTGCAGACTCTTGCGCGGACGTCGGCGGAGCGCTCCACGGTGGAGGAATCCTCCTTGGCGGCCAACTCGTCGTAGGTCAGGGAGGGAAGCTCGATCTGAATGTCAATACGATCCAGCATGGGGCCGCTGATGCGGGACATATATCGCTGAACGTCGGCGGGCTTGCAGGTACACTGGCGAGACGGGTCACCGAAATATCCGCAACGGCAGGGGTTCATGGCCGCCACCAGCATGAAGGAGCAGGGGAAGGTAACTCGCCCGTTGGCGCGGGTGATGGTGACCTTGCGGTCCTCAATGGGCTGGCGGAGACCGTCGGTGACCTGCTTGGGAAATTCGGGTAGCTCATCCAGAAACAGCACCCCGTGGTGTGCCAGGGAGACCTCGCCGGGCAGAGGATTTGCGCCTCCGCCGATGAGACTGACGGCAGACATGGTGTGGTGGGGGGAACGGAAGGGGCGGCACCGCAGGAGGGAGACGCCGTCGGGGAGGGTTCCCGAAACCGAGTGGACCTTGGTGGCTTCGATGGCCTCGGCAAAGGTCAAGGGAGGAAGGATGGAGGGAAGCCGCTTGGCCAGCATGGATTTGCCCGTGCCGGGAGGGCCGATGAGCAGGATGTTATGCCCGCCCGCTGCGGCGATCTCCATGGCTCTCTTGGCCAGCTTTTGACCCTTGACGTCGGCGAAATCCACGTCGTAGACGTCTCGCGCCTCCAGGGAGGCGGCGGGGCGCGGAACGGGGGACAGTACGTTGCGGCCGTTGAGGTGGTCGATGAGGGTGCGCATGTTGGTCACACCGTATACCGATATGCCCTCCACGGCGGCCGCCTCGGGGGCGTTTTCAAGGGAGGTATAGAACTCGCTCATGCCGGCGTTGCGGGCGGCCACGCACATGGACAGCACACCGCGAACGGGCCGGAACTCCCCCGATAGGGAAAGCTCGCCCACGAAGCAGCGGTGGGAAAAGTCTACGCCGGGGCGGATGATACCCACGGTGGCCATAATACCCGTGAGGATGGCCGCATCAAAGCCGGAGCCCTCCTTGCGGCGGTCGGCCGGGGCCAAATTCACCAGAAGCGCACATTCCGGGAAGGGATACCCGGAGTTTTCGCAGGCAGTGCGTACCCGCTCCTTGGCCTCCTTAACGGCGGCATCCGGTAGGCCAACCAGTTCGAATTCCGACAGGCGGTTGGTACCGTCCACCTCTACGCTGACCACGAAGCCGTCGATGCCGAAGAGACCTGCGCTGTATACCGTTGAAAGCATGATCCTATCTCCTTGTTATTTGTACGTCTGGGGAGGAATATCCTTCTGAAAGCGCGTCCCTCCCATGCCGTCTATTTTACCACATCTCAGGAGAAAATGCAAGGGCTACGGCCGAAAAACAAACGATCGAATTGTCAAACTTTGCTTGGAAACCGAAATTGCCTTCCAAAAGGGAAAAATACCTCACAAAAAAAACGATTCAAAACAGGGCAGTTTTCACAAACTTTCATTTTTGGGCAAAATATTTACAATCTCTGGGGTGAAATCACTTGACAACTGGACGGGAATGGTTTATAATATGTACGTTGATTACTGTAAATTTTGCGGAGGTATCCATTCATGAAAAAGTATCTGGCTATGGCTTTGGCCGCACTTCTCCTGGTTTGTTCTATGGCATCTTGTACAAACGGCTTGGGCGGCTCTATCGATGAGTATGCACCCGAAGTGGACTATTTGATCACCGACACGGGCACCTTCTACTTCGAGGAGGGTGACGGCGAGACTGCGATCCTCGTTAAGTACGTGGGTAAGGCAACCTCCGACGACCGTGTGGTCATTCCCGCTACCTTCGGTGACCGTACCGTTACCGCCATCGGCGACGAGGCCTTCTATAACCTGGCTGCCATCGTTGAGGTGACCATTCCCGATACCATTCTGGATATCGGTGAGTACGCGTTTGCTCGCTGCACCGAGCTGACCGAGATCGTTCTTCCCGACAGCGTGCTGGAGATCGCAGAGGGCGCTTTCATTGAGTGCACCTCGCTGACCAAGGTCACTATGAGCGCGAATATCCTGACCATCGGCGAGAAGGCCTTCTATGGTTGCTCCGCTTTGGCTGACATTCAGCTGCCCGAGGGTCTGGACGTTATCGGCAAGGGTGCATTCACCTCGTGCCGCTCCCTGCCTGCTCTGACCGTTCCCGCATCCGTTACCTCTATCGGCGAGATGGCTTATACCGATTGCACCGGTATCGAGAAGATCACCTTTGGAAGCGGCTTTACCAAGATCGAGGCTCACGCCTTTGAGCATGCCGACGGTACCAACCTGAAGGATAAGTTCGATCTGACCGGTTTGGCTGATGATTGCGCAGTAGCGGTCTATGTGAACGCCCTCTCGGATTCTCCTGAGACCGAGCCCGTTACCGAGGCTGTTACGGATGACGAATAATCCAATCGAACCTGTGATACAAGGGGAGTCTCAAATGCCTTGCGCATTTGGGACTCCTTTTTTTGCGTGCTCGGGGATGTTGGATCCGGAGAGTTGAAAAAAAGATTAAAAAAACGTCGGAAAGTTTCTATATTTTTCGCATTTCCCCTTGATTCTTTAGGGCTTTTGTGTTATACTTACTCTGTATGATTTTGTCTATTTGCCGCTGAGTGGCGGTATAAGGGTCAGAGGCCGTGCCCATTGGTGCGGATATGGCCCATATATAGAAATGAAGAGTGAAAGGAAACAAAGAAACGTGAATGAAACCGTGAAATTGCCTTCGGGAGTGACGATCCCGAAGCTGTCGCCCGAGGAGATCGAACGCCGTTGCTATCTCTCCAAGGATATGCTGGATCTGATGCACCTGGCTCCCGTGGGTCAGCCTGTGGCCTGTAGCGGAGAAGGAGAGGCCTTGATCCTCTATTATGATCCCGCCCGGGTGACCGAGGCGGCGCCCGAGCTGTGGTATAAGCCGATGGTAGAGGAGTATGAGCCTGTGGATGTCATTGAACTGGAAAGCGGTGTCGAGGTAGAGAAGCTCTCCACCAAGCGAGCTGCCGCCATGGGCTTTTATACCCGCGAGCGGTTGGACCAGATGAACTATGACGTGGTGGAAGAGCCCGTTGCCTATAACGTCCGCTCCGACGGATCCATGATCTATTTTTATGACAAGAGAACCGCCGTTCGCCGTCCTCTGACCTGCACCGTTTGCGGAAAGGATGTCCGCTATAAGCGCAAAATGTGCCGCGCCTGCTTTGAGAAGGATCTGGCCGTCCGTCGCGCCGAGGGGGACGCGTATAGAGAGAAGGAATACGGCATGGAGCGCGAGCGCGTTCTGTTCTTCGATCTGGAGCTGACGGGTGTGTACGACCACGACGAGATCATTTCGGTATCCATCACCAATGCCAACGGAGAGGTGCTGATGGATACGTTGGTGAAGCCCCTTCGCAAGAAAAAGTGGAATCGTACCGAAAAGATCCACGGGATCTCCCCCGCTATGGTCCAGAATGCGCCTACGCTGGATGAGATCATTCCCGCCATCAAGGAAATGTTCGCCAACGCGGATAACTTGATCGCCTTTGGTGTATCCACCGATTATAGCCATATCAAGTACATTTACGAATCCGAGCAGGAGCAGGAGGCGCTACGTAGGAAGACCCGTTGCTGCGCTCTGGAATTCGTTCGCTTCCAGAACGAGCATTATCCCGATAACAACCACGCATCCCTGGTGGATGCCATGCGCACCCTGGATATCGGCTGGGACGGTATTCCCCACTCCTCCATCGCGGATACCATCGCCTGCATGAAGGTATGGGAGGCTCTGTTCCCCCATTACTACACCACGCCTATGCCCGAGCTTCCTGATTACAGCACCATGACTCCCGCCGCCGCGCCCGCCTTTAACGAGGCCACCGGCGAATACGTTCATTCCGAGGCGGATCCTGCCGCCCCTGAAACTGCCCTCAAGGAAAAGGAGGAAAGCTATGTCTGATATGTTTGGCTTGGAAAGACCCCATAAGATCTCCGACGGGGACGAGGTCTCCCATTTGATCACGGTCTATGACGTGGCGGTGCTGGGCATCGTTCGCGGCATGCTGGAGGATGAGAATATTCCTTACCTGGTTCGCGAGCGGGGCTCGGGCTCGGCTATGCGCATTCTGACGGGCTTTTCTATGTTCGGTACCGATGTATACGTGCCCACCGCATCCCTGGAGCTTGCCAAGGCCCTGGTGGCCGGGCTGGAGGATGCTGAGATCACCTTCGTGGATGACGAGGGAAACGAGATCTCGGTGGAGGACGCCGCAGAGGAGGCATCTGAGTCATGAAAGAAATTCTGTTGCTCAAATACGGGGAGATCGTGCTGAAGGGCGCGAACAAGAGGTATTTTGAGGATATGCTCTGCCGCCAGCTTCGCCGTAAGGCTAAGCCCCACGGCAACTTTGAGATTTATCGCTCCCAAAGCACCATCTACATCCAGCCCAAGGACGATTTCTGCGACATGGACGGCATGATGGCCGCCGCAGGAAAGGTCTTTGGCATCGTGGCCATCTGCCGCGCCGCCGTTTGCGAAAAGAACATGGAGAGCATTCTGGAGACCGTCAAGGCGTATATTCCTCCTCATCTGGAAGGGAAGAAGACCTTTAAGGTGGAGTCCAAGCGCTCGGATAAATCCTTCCCCCTGGATTCTATGGAGATCTCCCGGGAGGCGGGCGGAGCCATCCTGTCGGCATGCCCTCGGATGCGGGTGGATGTTCATAACCCTGACGTTACCGTTCGGGTAGAGGTCAGAGAGTTCGGTGCTTACGTCCATCCCGGCCCTGTCAAGGGCGCAGGCGGTATGCCCGTGGGGTCTAACGGCTGTGGTCTGCTTCTGCTTTCGGGCGGTATCGACTCCCCCGTGGCGGGCTACATGATGGCTAAGCGAGGCATGACCATCGAGGCCATTCACTTTGAATCCTTCCCCTATACCAGCGAGCTGGCGCGGGATAAGGTCCTTCGCCTGGCACAGATCGTGTCGGAATACAACCAGGATGATATGATCGTCCACGTGGTCTCCCTGACCCATATTCAGGAGGAGCTGGTCAAGCACTGCGATGAGGACTACTTCACCCTCCTCCTCCGCCGCTATATGATGACGATTGCCGACCGCGTGGCTCACCGCTACGGCTGCGGCGCCTTGATCACGGGTGAGTCCCTGGGACAGGTGGCCTCTCAAACCACCGAGGCCATCGGGGTCACCGATCCTGCCGCTACCCTGCCGGTTCTCCGCCCCTGTATTGGTCTGGATAAGGAGGATATTGTGGTGACTGCCCGTAAGATCGGTACCTTTGATACCTCCATCGAGCCCTTTGAGGATTGCTGTACCGTATTCACTCCCCGCCACCCCCGCACCCGCCCCGATCTCAAAAAGGTCTTAGAGCAGGAGCGTAAGCTCCCCTTTGAGGAGCTGGTGGAGGAGGCTCTTGCGGGTATGTACCGCGTAGACGTGACCCCCGAGGGCTACGAGATCCGCCAACCCATCTCTCAAAACTGAAAGGACGTGCGATATGGAACAAATGTACTACAACATGACCATCGCGGGCTGTGAGCGGGCTCTTCCTCTCTGCCCTCTGACCGACGAGCTGATGATCGGTGCCTTCGTGATCTTTGGAGATCCCGAGCTGACCACCGCTTGCTCGGAGGCCCTCCTGGCGAAGGTGCCCGCGTACGATTACATGATCACCGCCGAAGCCAAGGGCATTCCGCTGATCCATGAAATGGCTCGCCTGGCAGGGAATCAGAAGTATATGCTGGCCCGTAAGGGTCCCAAGCTCTATATGCGGGACATTTTGGACGTGACCGTTCACTCCATCACCACCGCCAAGGAGCAGCATCTCTATCTGGACGGTGCCGATGCCGCCCTCATGAGAGGCAAACGCATTCTCATCGTGGACGACGTGGTCTCCCTGGGTGATTCCATGCGCGCCCTGGAGCAGCTGGTCGAAGCGGCGGGCGGTATCGTCTGCGGCCGCGCCACCATCCTGGCCGAGGGTGACGCCGCCAAGCGGGATGACCTGGTGTATCTGGAGAGATTGCCCTTGTTTACCAAGGACGGAAAAGCCTTGGATTAACGTATACCGCAAACCACGTAATCCGAAACAAACATACTTGCCCGTAGGTGCGAACTGTGTTCGCCCGCTTATCTCGCACCATATCCCATAAACGGGCGAACACAGTTCGCCCCTACGGAGTTATATCAATATGAAAGAAGGTTCATCAAAATGGCAGAACTTTTAACCAATCTTGACAAGCGCACCTGCCTGTGCGCAGAAATAACCGCCGAGAACGTGGGCCAGACCGTCTGCGTTATGGGTTGGGCCCAGAAGCAGAGAGATCTGGGCGCCCTGATCTTCATCGACCTGCGCGACCGTAGCGGCATCGTCCAGCTGGCCTTTGACGACGCCACCGACCGCGAGGCCTTTGACAAGGCCTTCACCGTCCGCGCTGAGTTCGTTCTCTGCGCTCACGGTATCGTCCGTCGCCGCGGCGAGGGTGCTGTGAACAAGAATATTCCCACGGGCGAGATCGAGATCGCCGTCTCCGAGTTAAAGATCCTCTCGGCTTCCCAGACCCCTCCCTTTGAGATCGTGGAGAATAGTCCCGTCAAGCCCGAGCTGCGCCTCCAGCACCGCTACCTGGATCTCCGCCGTCCCGACATGGCCTACAACATCATGGCCCGCTCTAAGATCACCAAGCTGGCCCGTGACTATTACGCCAACAACGGCTTCATCGACATCGAGACCCCCTGCCTCATCGCCCCTACGCCCGAAGGCGCCCGTGACTACCTGGTACCCTCCCGCGTTCACCACGGCAAGTTCTACGCTCTGCCCCAGTCTCCCCAGCTCTACAAGCAGCTTCTGATGGTGTCGGGCTTTGACCGCTACTTCCAGATCGCCCGTTGCTTCCGCGACGAGGACCTTCGTGCCGACCGTCAGCCCGAGTTCACTCAGATCGACACCGAGATGTCCTTTGTCAACGAGGACGACGTCATGCGTATGCACGAGGGCTTCCTCAAGTTCATGTTCAAGGAGTTCTACGGCATCGATTTGGGCGGTGACTTCATCCGTATGCCTTACGCCGAGGCCATGGACCGCTTCGGCTCGGATAAGCCCGACATTCGCTTTGGCTTTGAGCTGAAGAACCTGTCCGACATCCTGGCCGGCACCGAGTTCAAGGTCTTTGCCGGTGCCATTGCAGGCGGCGGCTCTGTCCGCGCCATCAACGTCGAGGGCGGCGCGTCCATGTCCCGTAAGGAGATCGACGCCCTGGTTGAGTTCGTCAAGACCTACAAGGCCAAGGGCCTGGCCTGGCTCAAGTGGGCTGCCAACGGCGATATTTCCTCCTCCTACGCCAAGTTCCTCACCGAGGCCGAGAACGAGGCCATCAAGGCCCGCATGGAGGCAAAGCCCGGCGACCTGATCCTCATCGTGGCCGACAAGAATTCCGTGGTATTCGACGCACTGGGTGCGCTCCGTTGCCACTGCGCCAAGAAGATGGGCCTGTGCGATCCCAAGGACTTCAAGTTCCTGTGGGTCACCGAGTTCCCCCTGCTGGAGTACTCTGAGGAGGACGGCCGCTTCTACGCCAAGCACCACCCCTTCACCATGCCCATGGAGGAGGACTTGCAGTACATCGACACCGACCCCGGCCGCGTCCGTGCCAAGGCCTACGACATCGTGCTGAACGGCACCGAGCTGGGCGGCGGCTCCATCCGTATCCACTCGGGTGAGATCCAGTCCAAGATGTTCGAGGTCCTGGGCTTCACCCCTGAGGACGCCCAGGAGAAGTTCGGCTTCCTGCTGGAGGCCTTCAAGTACGGCGTACCTCCCCACGGCGGCCTGGCCTTCGGTCTGGACCGTTTGGTGGCTCTCTCCATCGGCCTGGAGGATATCCGCGACGTCATCGCCTTCCCCAAGGTGCAGAACGCCAGCGAGCTGATGACCAAGTGTCCCTCGCCTGCTGACGAGAAGGCTTTGGCCGAGCTGTCGATCGCCATTGTGGCTGAAGAATAAGAGAACGCAAGGGGAAAACTTCTTGAAAGAAGTTTTCCCCTTGACCCCTTTCAAAACGTTTCGATCGGAGGAATATATGATGAAATTATTCGTTTCTGCCCTCGCAAAATTCCTCGTCGGCTTCGTGATGGTTGCCGCGCTTATTTTCCTCCCTGCGGGTACCCTCGCCTACCGAGGCGGTATTCTGTTCCTCTGTCTTTTGTTCGTCCCTATGCTCGTCATGGGGGCGGTCATGCTTGCTCGCGCTCCTGATCTTCTCCGCAAGCGCTTGGATGCTAAAGAAAAGCAGGGTGACCAAAAGGGGGTCGTGGCCGTTTCGGGGCTGATCTTCCTCGTGGGCTTTGTTCTTGCAGGGCTGGATTTCCGCTTCGGGTGGTCAAGTGTACCTCTTGTCGTGGTGATCGCTTCCTCTGTTTTGTTCCTGGCGGGTTATGCTATGTATGCTGAGGTCATGCGGGAAAACGCTTACCTTTCCCGTACGATCAAGGTTGAGAAAGGCCAAACGGTTGTTTCGACAGGCCTTTACGGTGTGGTGCGCCACCCCATGTACACGGCCTCGGTCCTCATGTTCCTGCCTCTGCCGTTGATCTTGGACTCCTGGTATGCTCTGATCCCCTTTGCGTTCTATCCCGGCCTCATGGTTCTCCGCATCCGTGGCGAGGAAAAGCTGCTTACCGCTGAGCTTGCGGGGTATGAGGCGTACAAAAAGAAGGTTCGGTATCGGATGATCCCCTTCATTTGGTGATTGGAAAGGAGCCACCCATGATCTACGCCGATTACGCCGCCACCCACCCTCTCCGTGCCGTCGCCCGCGAGGCCATGACTGCTTCTCTTGACCTATGGGGCAATCCCTCCTCCCTCCACGCCGCAGGGCGGAATGCTCGCGAGGCCCTGGAGGGAGCCCGCGCCACGGTTGCCCGCCTCATAGGGGCGTCACCCTCCGAGATCGTTTTCACCTCGGGCGGGAGCGAGTCCAATACCGCCGCCATTCGTTCGGCGGCCCTGCACGGCGCGCGGGAAGGAAAGCGGCATATTCTCTCCACTGTCATAGAGCATCCCTCGGTGCTGAATACTCTCCATGCCCTGTCCGTCGAGGGCTTTGAGGTGGCGCTTTTGCCCGTCACCTCCGACGGGTATATCAATGCCCCGCAGGTGGCGGCTGCCATCCGCCCCGACACGGCCTTGGTCACCGTCATGCACGCAAACAACGAGATCGGTACCGTCCAGCCCATCCGCGAGATCGCCGCCGTTTGCCGTCGGCGGGGTGTGCCGTTCCACACCGACGCCGTCCAGACCGTGGGGCATATCTCTGTCAATGCCACCGAGTTGGGGGTGGATACCCTGTCCTTCTCGGGCCATAAGTTCGGCGGGCCCCACGGTATCGGGGTGCTGTACGTCCGCAAGGGAGCCCCTTTCACCCCTCTCATCCCGGGCGGGCACCAGGAGGCGGGCCGCCGTGCGGGCACAGAAAATCTCCTTTGTGCGGTGGGCCTGGCCGCCGCTCTGGAGGAGGCCGTCAACACCATGGACGGGACGGGCGTCCTCCTTCGCTCCCTGTCCAATGCGCTGGCGGGCAACCTGCTGAACGCAATCCCAAGCATCCGCCTTAACGGCTGTCCACGTTGTATGTCTCCTTACTGCGATTCGCCCTGCTCCCTCCCCCATATCGTTAGCCTGACCTTCGACGGCATCGATGGGGAAGCACTGGTCTACCGCTTGGATACCGAGGGCATCGCCGTCTCGGCGGGCTCGGCCTGCACCGCAGGTTCTCCCGATCCCAGCCACGTCATCACGGCCCTGGGGCTTGATCCCGAGACCGCCCTCGGCACCATTCGTATCTCCCTTGGTGCGGACAACACCGACGAGGATATCGCCCGTATGACCGAGGCGATCGTGCGTCTTGTTACCGATCTCCAGGCATTCTGAAAGGAAAGGACCATGTTTACCGATACTCACGCCCATTATTTCGACAAAAAATTCGACACCCTGGACGGCGGCGCCGACGCGCTGCTGGACTCTCCCGACTTCCGCGCCGTTACCCGCGCCGTGATCAACGTGGGCACCAATCTGCAAAACAGCCGTACCGCCGTGGCCCAGGCGGGGAAGTACCCCTTTATGGCCGCCGCCGTGGGCATCCATCCCGAGGACGCCCAGGGCCTCCCCGACGGTACTCCCCTCGATCCCGACACCGAGCTGACCGCCCTCCGTGAGTGGCTGTCGGATCCTGCCGCCCGTCGGCGGGATAAGATCGTGGCCATCGGGGAGATCGGCCTGGACTACTACTGGGAGCCCATGGATAAGCCCCTGCAAAAAGCCTTTTTTGAGGGGCAATTGGCCCTGGCCTCCGAGCTGGATCTGCCGGTTCTCATTCATGACCGTGAGGCTCACGGGGATTGCTTCGACACCGTTTTGAAATACCCCTCTGTGCGCGGCGTGTTCCACGGGTACAGCGGCTCGGCGGAAATGGCCAAGGAGCTTACTAAGCGCGGCTGGTACATTGCCTTCGGCGGCGCTTCCACCTTCAAGAATGCCCAGCGGGTGCGGTCGGTGGTGGCCTCGGTGGACGTAAATCGACTCCTGCTGGAGACCGACTGCCCCTACATGGCTCCCGTCCCCCACAGAGGGAAGATCAACCACTCGGGGCTCATCCCCTACATCGCTGAGGTGATCGCCCCTCTCCACGGCATGACCGTAGAGGAGCTTTCCGAGGTGACCAATCGGAACGCCGAGGAATTATTTGGGCTTTCTGCGATGTTGAGCCCCTTCTGATCTCGGGAAAAGGGAACGTCCATACAGTTGTTTTTTGTAATAAAAAAATACGGCAAAAGGTATTGACAAATCAAACCTTATGCCGTATAATATAAGCAGGAAGGCTACCGATACGGTTGCTTCCCCTTTAAGCTAAAGAAATAATCGCCTTTAACTTGCGAGGTAGCGGGCGGTTATTTCTTTTTATTATTCTGAAAGATCAGAACGACGAGCGCAATCAGATCGACGATCAGTGCACAGAAGGCTAAAAGCACTTCAATAGTTACGTACATTCCATCACCTCCCCTCTGTTTCCGTCGGGAAAGGCTTCAAAACAATGAAAAAACTTTCCCGAAAACAAGCAGGAAAGCAACCGCACCGCGTGACTGCCCCAAAGAGCAGTCGGCTGTCCTCTCGGACAGTCGGTAGCCCACCGATCATTTTAACACGTTTGCCTTGATTTGTCAATACACTTTTCCCGCCCGTGATCTTCTTAGGTGGGATTTTGTTATATTTCAACAAAAAGCGCCCGGTATTTTCTACGTTTTACCGTGTAAAATTTCGGCTAACTATCTTGAAAAAAACGCGGCAATGTAGTATAATAGTCATGTTGTTTGATTATTGTACTGCAACATAGCGTTTTTTGCTCATTATGTACAAAATCGAAACGAAAATTTTACACCGAAAAAGAGAAAGGTGTTCGCCTCCGTCCCGGGGAGAGCTCGGGGTGCGGCAGGGGGACAAAGGTGAATCAAAATGGCTGATTTCAACACCAAGCAACTCCGTAATCTGGCACTTCTCGGTCACGGCGGATCCGGTAAGACCTCGCTGGCTGAGGCTATGCTATTCATTGCAGGCGCGACTGACCGTCTGGGCACCATCGGCGGTTCGAACACCGTGTGTGACTACGATGCCGAGGAAAAGGCAAGAGGCTTTACCCTCTCCGCTACCCCTGCGTTCATGTCCTGGAAGGACACCAAGATCAACGTGCTGGATACCCCCGGCTTCCTGGACTTCTCGGGTGAAGTCAAGCAGGCTGTCCGCGTGGCTGATGCCGCCGTGATCTGCGTAGACGGTAAGGCGGGTGTTGAGGTTGGTACTGAGCTGGCGTGGGATTATGCTTGCGCAGCCGGTATTCCCAAGGCTTTCTTTATCAATAAGTGCGACGATCCCGAGACCAAGTTCGCCCGCGTGTTCCACCAGATCCACGCAACCTTCGGCGTATCCGTTTGCCCCGTGTTCATTCCCGTGGAGACCGGTAAGGACGTCACCATGATCGACCTGATCGATATGCAGGCCTTCAAGTACGACGAGAAGGGCAAGAGAGCCGGCGTCGCTATGAAGATCAACTGGGAGCAGACCGCTCACGACTACAAGGATGCCCTCAACGAGGCTCTGGCCGGTACCTCCGACGATCTCATGATGAAATACTTCGAGGGTGAGTCCTTTACCAAGGAGGAGGCAGTAGAGGCGCTCCATAACGGTATCATTGAGGGTACTATCGTGCCCGTATATTGCGGTTCCGCCACCAATATGTGGGGCGTGGTCGCTATGCTGGATGCCATCGCAGGCTCCTTCCCCCGTCCTACCGCCCGTAAGGTGGAGAAGGATCTGGGCGGTAAGCCCGTGGCCATCGATATGGAGGGGGATCCCGCTATCTTCGTCTACAAGACCATTGCCGATCCCTTCGTAGGAAAGATGTCCTTCTTTAAGGTCATGTCCGGCGTGCTGAAGAAGGATGCGACTCTCCGCAATGTCCGTACCGGCACTGCCGAGAAGATGTCCCATATCTACATTATGAAGGGCAAGGATCAGGTCGAGGTCGATGAGCTGGCTTGCGGTGATCTGGGTATGATCGCTAAGCTGAATGACACCAACACCAACGATACCCTGCGTGCCTCCGGTGACACCGTATACGCGCCCGTTAAGTATGCAACTCCCTACATGTGCAAGGGTATTACCCCCGAGACCGCCAAGGACGAATCCAAGATCTCCCAGGCCATCGCCAAGATGCTGGAGGAGGATATGACTCTCCGTTATGAGAACAACCCCGAGACCAAGCAGATGTGCATCTACGGTATCGGTGATATGCACCTGTCCGTCCTGTGTGCCAAGCTGAAGTCCCGCTTCGGTACCTCCGTCAAGCTGGATGAGCCCAAGATCCCTTATCGCGAGAAGATCACCAAGCCCTGCGACGTGGAAGGTAAGCACAAGAAGCAGAACGGCGGCTCCGGCCAGTACGGTCACGTCAAGATCCGCTTCGCTCCCGGTGAGGACGAGGGCCTGACCTTCGTGGATGCCACCGTGGGCGGCTCCGTGCCCAAGAACTTCATTCCTCACGTCCAGAAGGGTTTGGAGGATGCCATGGTAAAGGGCGCCGCCGGTTATCCCCTGGTTCAGCTGAAGGCCGAGCTGTACGACGGTAGCTACCACGCCGTTGACTCCGACGAAATGTCCTTCAAAACCGCCGCCAACCTGGCTTACAAGAAGTGCCTGGAGCAGTCCGCTCCCGTTCTTCTGGAGCCCGTGGGCGATCTGTCGGTCACGATTCCCGATGCTCTGGTGGGCGACGTTATGGGCGATTTGAACAAGCGCCGCGGTAGTGTTATGGGTATGCACCCCTACGAGGGCAAGATTGGCTACACCACGATCCAGGCAATGGCTCCCAAGTCCGAGCTGGCTGACTACCCCATCTCCCTGCGCGCCATGTCCCAGGGTCGCGGCTGGTTCGACTATGAGGTCACCGGCTATGACGTAGTGCCCAAGAACGTGCAGGACAAGATCATCGCCGCACAGCAGTAATTCCATAACCTGCGAGAAGCCTCCTTCGGGGGGCTTCTCGTTTTGGGCGGGATGACGTATTGACGGGATGGACAAAATATGGTATAGGGTGCCTCTAAAGATTCATTGCACGAAGTGCCGGCGGAATCTTTAGAGATCCCCACCAAAAATCTCAAAAAAAATATCACCCCCCGCGCAAAGCGACAAGCTTTGCGAGGGGGTTGTGTTATACTATGGGCAAAAGCTACGTGAAAGGAAGTGTAACATGCAACCCAAAACCGAACTGACCTCCCGCGAGCGGGCAAAATTCCTCTGCGATACGGCGGGGAGTATTCTGTCCATTCGCGTGCGCGGGGAGATCGATCATCATACCGCATCGGATATCCGACGGGGCATTGACGGTATCCTCTTTGAAAAGCAACCCAAAAGGCTGATTCTGGATCTGTCGGCGGTCAGCTTTATGGATTCCTCCGGATTGGGGCTGATTATGGGCCGCTATTCGGTTATGAAGGAGCTGGGAGGCGAAATGATCGTCTGGAATCCCTCCCCGGAAACCCGATCCATCCTGACCCTGGCCGGTATGGAGCGGATGGTGCGCATTGAGTACCCGGAGGGATGCGTACCTGCCATCGTGCCCCCGAATGCTTCGGGACAGGCCGTGGCTCAAACGAGGAGAAGGACAAACGCAGGAGGCGGCTCCGGTCGCTCCGCAACTCCAAGACGGAAGGCCAAGCAGGTCAGAAAGGAGGAGAAGATATGAGCCGAAGCGGGCAATTTTCCAAGGATGTTCTGAATAAAATGCGGATGCAGCTGCCGGCCCTGTCGGTGAACGAGGGCATGGCGCGAGCTGCCGTGGCGGCCTTTGTGTCCCAGCTGGATCCCGGCGTGACCGAGGTGGCGGATATCAAGTGCGCTGTTTCCGAGGCGGTGACCAACGCCATCGTTCACGGCTACCGTGATAGGGAGGAAATGGGTACCATTACGGTCACGGTGAGCATACTGGCGGGACGCGCGGTGAAGATTGAGATCAAGGACAAGGGCTGCGGAATTCCCAACGTTGCCGAAGCGCGTAAGCCCTTGTATACCACCGATGCTGCCGGTGAACGAAGCGGCATGGGCTTTACCGTCATGGAGAGCTTTACGGACGCCCTGCGCGTTACCTCTAAGGTAGGAAAGGGAACCACGGTGGTGATGTTCAAGAAGCTATCGGAGCGAGGACGGATCTAGTACATAGGAGATTCCGGCAGGAAATCAGAGATCTCCTTTTCAAAAACAGGAGGCATAATTATGACTGAATCCGAAGCATTCGACCTCGCAACGGAAAACAATATCGAAACGGCAAGTACTGCCGGTGACCCCCGTTTTTCACAAAATATATCGCTCGTTGCCCTGGCTCAAAGCGGAGACAAGGCGGCTATGGAGAGGCTGGTTTTGGATAACATGGGGCTGGTGCGGACGGTGGCGGTGAAATTCCGCGATCGCGGCACGGAGTTTGAGGATCTGATGCAGATCGGCACGCTGGGCATGATCAAGGCCATTCACAGCTTTGATACCTCCCGTGGTACCGCCTTTTCTACCTATGCCGTGCCCTTGATCGTGGGGGAGATCCGTCGTCACCTGCGGGATGACGGTCTCATCCGTGTTAGCCGGGGAACCCGCCATACGGGCATTCTTTTGATGCGGGAAAAGAGCCGCATCGCGACGGAGGAGGGAAGGGAGGCCACCGTGGGTGAACTGGCCGCCGCTGTTGGAGTCAGCATCGAGGAGGCGGCCGTGGCGCTGGAGGCCATGGCGCCGATCTCTTCTCTGTCGGATAATGCTTACGGCGAGGATTCTCCCGAGCTTGGGGCCGTGATCCCCGATCGGGCAGACGCTGATGAAATGGCGCGCCGCATGGATAAGATCGCCTTGGCCCAGGTGATCAATCAGCTTCCGCCCATGTGGCGAAAGATCATCCTGCTCCGCTACTACCGCGACATGACCCAACAGCAGGTGGCCGATCTCCTGGGACTCACCCAGGTCAAGGTCTCCCGGGAGGAGAAGAAGATCATGGCCTTCATGCGGGAGCGGTTGAGCTGACGTCACGTCCTCGGCACCCACAAAAGAAAACCCCGTCAGCGGATTCAAAAACCGTTGACGGGGTTGGTTTATTTGCGAACCTGCTTGTCCAGCTTGCGGATAAGGGTCACCAGGGGGATGATCAGGGTACTGCCGATCAGATTTCCGATGCCGTGGGGAATATCGGCGGTGTAAAAGCCGAACTGCCACCATACCAGAGCCTGCGCAAAGGTAAAGCTCGTGAGTGCCATTTGGTAGGGAATCAGCAAGAAGCCAAAGGCGAAGCCGTGAAGACCGCAGACCAGCGCGTACAGAATGGGCGCGAGCCATTTCGGCATACGCCTCGGCAGAAGCATGACCATGCCCCAAAGAATCACCCAGACGTAGCAGTAGGTAGCCCATAGCCCTGCCCCCTCCATCAGGCCGATGAGCAGGACGTAGACGTAGATGGGAAACAGCGCCTTCCAGCGATACACCACGGTCAGCACCACGATCATAACGCCTACGAGGTGGACGTTGGGAACGATGTTCATGATCAGGTCGGAGACCATCATCAAAGCCCCCAGCATACCGAACACGGCGATCTCGTACACCGTCAGCAGGGCTTTCTTGCGACGGCTGACCCGCATTGGTTGCCGATTTTGCTCGGTTTGTTGACTCATTTGGCTACCTTAAAGGCGTAGGTGGCGCCGGCCTCAATGTTGGTCATATCCACGCCGGTCATGCCGTAATCCTCACCGATATAGAAGGACCAATAGGTGCCATCGACGTCATAGTCGGCGGTGATGCCGTTGACCTTCTTAACGTACAGTCCGTAGGGACCCTCCTCGCCTTCAATGAGCCCCAGCTCCAGAAGCGCGTCGCCCACGACGGTCTTGTCGGTGTGGATCTCAAAGCGGGTCACGGCACCGTCCTTGTCCACAACGTTAAAGTAAAAGACGGTGGTGCCTTCTCCCTTGACGGTGGGCGGGGGAGTGGGATTTTCGTTTTGACCCGAAGTGGTAGTGTCGGGATTCCGGTTTTCGGCCTTGTCACATCCCATGGCAGTCAGCGCGATAGCCGCAATCAGCGCGATGCAAAGGACGAGAGACAGCCACGATTTTGGGGTGATTTGTTTCATGTCTTTGTTTCTCCTTTTCGTTTGTATATACCCTCTTGCCGGCACTCGCGGCGTTTGCGGAGGGGGATCGCGGATGCTTCCGTGACCCTTGATGCTCGGGTCTTTCGGCTGGGCGCAGACGATCGGCCTTCTCGGAGCCCCCGAAAACCGAGGTGTATCCAATGACCCTGTTCCTCCCTTGCGGCGGGGAGGTAAGATTCGTCCTTTCCGTTTGTACGGTATGCGCGACACGGCGACGGGCTCGCGCGGGATTTACACCCGCTTCCCCGTGGCATCGAGGGTATTATAGCACAGAACCGGGGGATTGTCAAGGGGGACGGTCGGATTTGGAATTGTGCTTACATGGGGGCTTGCTTTTTTTGCGCGTTTATGGTATAATGAGTGGGAGCATGGAGAGGGAAGGAGAGGATGCCTATGTTGGAGAGTCATCGTATCGTGACGGTCCGAATGATTGCTTACCCGGAGCCGGGGCAAGAGATCCTGCACCGCGTGGAGCAAATGTGTCGGGAGAACGCCATGACCTATGAGATTCGGCAAAACCAAGCCTATTGGAAAATACCCGAAAAGGTAGAGATCACCTTGATGCTCGGGGATAGTCCCACCTGGAATTACGGCAAATGGAGCGAAATATTCGGAAGCCTGTTCACCCGGAGCATGACCATCGAATGGGACGGGGAGGAGGACGTGCGCCTGTTTTCCTTTCCACCTGTGGACAGTCAGGAGATCTGGGTGGAAATGAATATCCCGTCGGCCTGCTTTTGGCCCAAGCCCTCCAAGGACGTAAGGCATTGAAGCTTTACCTTGAAAACGAAAAAGGAGAACGAATATGACAGAATTTTTGGATACGCTGAGGGGAATATCCCCCATACTGGTGTGCCTGTTGGTGTGCGCCGCCAAGATCGTGGAGATCACCATCCAATCCCTTAAGACCTGCATGATGGTCAAGGGACAGCGCTTGAAGGCGGCAGGCCTTGGCTTCGTGGAATGTACGATCTGGGGCCTGGTTATCTCCACCATTATCGGTACGCTTGGCGATAATCTGCTCCTGCTGGTGTTTTACTGTGCGGGCTACGCCACGGGCCTGTTTCTGGGCTCCACCCTGGAGAGCAAGATCGCCCTGGGCACCTCAAACCTGGAGCTGATTGCATCGGATGAAAGTACCGCGAAAATCACCGCTTATCTCAGGGAAAACGGCCGTGGCTATACGGTGTTTGAGGGGCAGGGCTCCAAGGAAAAGATGAACATGATCTTTGTGGTGCTTCCGCGAAAGGAGACCCCCAGGGTTCTGCGGGAGATTCGCAAAGCCTGTGATAACAAAGTGTTTGTGGCGGTTTCCGAGGTCAGCAAGTACGCAGGCGGCTATGGAATGGTGAAGTGATATGCGGGACGTAAAGCTGGATTTTTTCGTCCTGCCCGTGGTCATGCGGCGGGATTTCGTGGAGACCTTCGTGCTGGAGAAGGAGGATTTCGCCGTGCAGAACCCCGATTGGGTGCGGCGTATGGAGGAGCAACCATCGGGCTTTGACGCCTGGTACACCGGGGCATTCCTGTGGGAGAAAATGTCAGCCGCAGGCGCAACCACCGACTTTGACGGCGTCTTGGAGCTCCTGCGGGCAAGGGCAGGGAAGGTGCTTTTCATGTCTGAGTCCGAGACCTCCGGCCACGGGGGTGGTCTGCGTTATAAGGGACGCATGGTCTATGACTTTGTGGCCATGGCCGACCCGAAGGAGCTGGCCGACCTGATCGAGTATGAGTGGAAGGAAAATTCCCGCTTGCTTTTGGAGGATAGGCTTACTCTTCCCGAGGATCTTTACGTGTTCGATACCACCCTGGATTGGGCCATCGTATTTACCCACGAGTCTGTGGAGACGGGGGAATCGTCCGAGGTTGTCGCACGGTGCTGTCGGGTGATCGGTCTTTAAATGATGGGAAATAAAAAAGCTTCGCAGAGGGTTCTCTGCGAAGCTTTTTTATATGACGGAAGGTCATATTAAGGCTTGGATTGAATGAGAGCAACGTTTTCCAGCTTCCTCGAAATCTTTTCCAAGCTCTTCTTACAAGCGGCAACGCGGGCTTTGAAAAGGGAAACGGAGTTGTTGGTGTGACTCATAACCACGTCACGAAGACCGTGGTGGAAGCTGCCGAGGGAGGAGATGTAGATGATACCGGGATCAATGTAGACGTTGTCGGTAATGATATCCATCATGTCGGCAGACTGGGGATCCTGCGCGATGGTGGTGCGCAGGGTGGTCTCGTAGTAGGCGGGCTTCACGATCTGATAGCTGGCCGAGCTCATGGCTTCCAGAACGGCGGTGACCTCGTCCAGTCGCTCGTCCGTAACGGTTACGGGAATGCAAACCACGGTGAACTGATCGTGCAGCAGGGTGGCGTAGCCATCCTGGGCCTCATCGTACTTGGGGATGGGAACGACACCGTACTCCTGCTCCATGCTGCGCATTTCGGAGTTTTCCAGCTCCAGCATACGGAGGGAAGCCATGGCGGCAAAGCCGTTGGCGAACATTCTGCGGATATCCTTCTGCTCGGCATCTGCCTCCTTGAGGGCGAAGTAACGGGTACCGCCGTTGGTCTCATAGAAGAGCTGCAGGAGCTTGTCGGTGACACCGTGCAGCCTCTCCATATCCAACACGAACTCATATTCACCCTCGGGGGTGGTGGTGATGATATCCAGCTTACAGGCGCTCCAGTAGGCGTCGATGCTGGTCTCGTTGCTGCTGACGAATCCGTAGATGTCTCCGTTGTCGTCGCGGATACCGTCACCGTTTTCCTTGTAGAGCAGGGGAACCAGGGAAGCCTGCTTATCCAGGGTCCAGCTTCCGTTCTCTACGTACTCGTACAAAAAGGGCTGGTTCGCATCGGTAAAGATATCCTTGTTAAAGACGGTAACGAATCCGAAACGGTACATGGACAGCAGCATGGAGCCGAGAAGGGCGTACTGGGTATCCTTGTGCAGAGCGGCAGCGTTAAAGCCTTGTGTCCACCAGGGCTTGTCAAAGTCCAAATACTCGGTGGCGCGGAGGTTCACGAAGGTTCCGTTCAAGGTTTCGGGCAGGGTGGTGTAGCAGGGAGCAGCCATAACGTCGTATTCCTTGTTGCCGCCCTTTACAGCCAAAGCGACCTTGTTGACAACGGCATCGGCGCCGGAGGTGGAATCCTCAATGCTGATAATCTTGACGCCCAAGCGCTCCTCAACCTTTTTGTTGCGTTCGAACACGGCGTCGTTCACGGATTCACTCTTCAGACCCTCCACCGCGATCTCGCCGGAGGTCCAGCCCTCCACGTATCGGCTGATGATGGTGATCTCGTCGTCGTCATAGAATAGATCGTCCGGCAGATTGTCCTTCAAGGCGGACTCTTCCTCGGTGCCGCTCCAGTAGGTTTGGCCGTTGGTCTGAGTGGGATCTCCCTCGTTGGCGCAAGCGGCCAGGGAGCCGCCGGCCATCAAAAGAGCCAGCATGGCGGAAAGGAAACGAATTTTCTTCATAATCTACTATCTACTCCTTCTAACGAATATGTGAGTTGGGGTCGAAATCAATCTTGGGGACCTCTAAATATTCAGCGTGCGGAGAGCGGCGAGAAGATTTTTTGTCAGACGCAACAAAAGTCCGCGCGCGTAGTGGAGTCTACGCGAAGGATTTTTGTGAAGTTTGACAGAAAAGATTCCGTCGATTCTCCATGCGATGAATTTTTAGAGGTTCCCTCTTGTATATACCGAATTCATTATACCATGGAGAGGTATATTCTGTCAAGGGGATATATCCTTTTTCTACGAAAAGCCAAAAAAGGACGGCTATAAATTGGGCAATATAACGGCAGAAAAAGAGACGGAGCGCCGTGGGGCGCTCCGTCCGTAAGAGACATGGCTGGGAGTGAGTTATTGCGGCTGCTGGGAGGCGATTTTTTCGAACATACCGACGATCTTTCTCTTCAAGCCCTTTTCGGCAATGACCAACTTGGTCTTGAAGCGGGAGACGGCATCGTTGTTCTTGTTGCCGACGATATCGCGCAAGCCGTTCTGGAAGCTGTCGAATGCATCGGTGTAGATAATGCCTGCATCAATAAAGATGCCTTCGGTGATGATATCCATCATCTGAGCCGACTGAGGATCCTTGGCGATCTTGGTGCGGAGGGTTTCCTCGTAGTAGGCGGGCTTCACGATCTTGTAGCTGACGGAGGACAGGGCCTCCAGTACGGCACTGACCATATCCAATCGCTCGCCTTTTACCGTGGTGGGAACGGCGACAACGGTGAACTGGTCATGGAGCAGGGTGTAGTAGCCGTCCTGCTTCTCGTCGAACTTCGGCATGGGAATGACGCCGTATTCGCTCTCCATGTTTCTCATTTCGGAGTTTTCAAGCTCCATGATGCGAAGCGTGGCCATGGCACCGAGATTGTTTGAGAACATTTTGCGGATATCTGCCTGCTCGGCGTCACCCGCCTTGGAGGGCATGGAATAGGTGCCGTCATCCGTGCCGTAGTAAAGCTGGAGAACCTTCTCCGCTACATCGTACAGCTTGCCGGAGTCAAAAACCAGAACTAACTCGCCGTCGGTGTTCTTGGTGACGATGTCAACCTGGCAGGAGCTCCAGTAAGCATCGGTGCTGATGAGTCGGGAGCTGATAAATCCGTAGGTGTCGCCGGTCTCATCCTGGATGCCGTTACCATTGTCCTTGTGGAATAGGGGAACCAGGGAGATCTGCTTGTCCAGCGTCCACGCCCCTTCCTCTACGGTGTCATACAGGAAGGGCTGGTTGGCATTCGTGAACAGATCCTTGTTGAAAACCGTCACGAAGGCGAAGCGGTAGATGGAAAGAAGCATGGAGCCGGTGGCAGAGAACTGCATACCGTCGTATTCCATGGCCTCGTTGTAGCCCTGAGTCCAGTAGGGCTTGTCGAAATCCAGATACTCCGTGTTGCGCAGGTTGGCGAAGGTACCCTTCAGGGACTCGGGTGCCGTGGTGTAAGCGCAGGCGGCCATGATGTCGTATTCGTTCGTGCCTGCCTTAACGGCCTTAGCCACCTTGGACGGAACCGTACCGGAGCCGGCATCGGGATCCAAAATGCTGTTGAAGGTGATGTTGAGGCGGGACTCGACCATTCTGTTGCGCTCGAAAATCGCATCGTTAACAGGCTCCGAGGTGATGCCGTCTACCGAGATCTCACCGCGGGTCCAGCCCTCCAGATCACGGCTGATGATGGTGATCTTGGCTTTGTCGTAGTCCAGGGACGAGGGCAGATCGTCGTGGACGCCGGTGTCCTCCTCGGAATTGGTATCGTTGGTCACTTTGTCTCCTGTTTCGACGGGATCGTCTCCGTTAGCACAGGATGCCAGCGGTGCTACGAGCATGAGCGCCGCAAGAAGCGCCGAAAGAAAGCGGGTCTTTTTCATACTATTGCTCCTCCAAATGATTTTTAACTGATTCATTATAGCATAAAACGGGAGAGCTTGTCAAGACAATGAGGATGTTTTCTACGAAAGGCCTAAAAAGCGCATGCCCTGTTTGGGCAATATCCCTACATAATATGAAAGGACGGCTCCGATAAGAGCCGTCCTTGGATAGAAATGAATGTCTGAAGGTTGGAATCAAGCCGCCGGCTTGGAGGCGATCTTGTCCAGCTTGAGCATCACGGTCCTCAGCTTCTTCTGCAGACTGATGACGGCGACGCGGTACTTGGAGGTTACGGTATTCTGCTTGGATTCGATGATCTCACGGAAAGGATTCTGGAAGCCGCCCAGAGCGTCGGTATAGAAAATGCCCGAGTCGGTGGTGAGGCTGTTGATGATCTGCTCCATCATGAGGGAGGACTGCTGATCCTGAGCGATCTTGGTACGGAGAGTCTCCTCGTAATATACGGGCTTGACGATCCGATACGCGGCGGAGGAAAGTGCCTCCAGCACGGCGCCAACCTCGTCCAGGCGGTTGCCCTTTACGGTGGTGGGAACGGAGATGACCGTGAACTGATCGTGAAGCATGGAGTGGTATTCCTTCTGTGTCTCGTCGAACTTGGGCATGGGAACGATACCGAATTTGTCGGTCATGTTGCGAACGTTCTCCCGCTCCAAGCCCATGATGCGGACGGTTGCCATAGCGGCCTTGCCCTCTGCGAACAGGTCGCATACGCGGTCCATGTGTCCGTCGTAGGGAAGATTCTTGACGATGTAAGCCGAATCATCGGTTTTGTGGTAAAGCGTCAGTACCTTTTCGGCCACGTCGAACAGCTTGCTCGTTTCAAAGATGATCTCAAACTCGCCGTCCTCGTTGGTTTTGAGGATATCCACCTCGCAGGAGCTCCAGTAGGGATCGACGCTGATGTGGTAGGTGGAAATGAAGCCGTATACGTCCTCCTCCTCGTCCTGGATGTTGTTTCCGTTGTCCCGGTGGAACAGAGGTGTCAGAGAAATCTGCTTATCCAGGGTCCAGGTGCCGTTGTCCACGTATTCGTAGAGGTACTTCTGCCCCGCATCGTCGAACAGCTTCTGATTAAAGACAGTGGCGTAGGCGAAGCGGTAAATGGACAGGAGGAGCGCACCGGCCACGACGTGCTGATTGTCCCGGTACAGGGTGGCGTCGTTGAGGCCCTGAGACCACCAGGGCTTGTCGAAATCCATATATTCGGAGTCGCGGAGATTGGCGAAGATACCCTTGGTGGATTGCCCCAGGGTGATGTAGCAGGCGGCGGCCAGTACGTCATACTCATCCGAGCCGGCTTTGACGGCGTTTTCTACGCGGGAGACGATGTTGTAGCCACCCAGATCGTCGTCGGGAATGTTGGAGATCTTGACGCCCAGGCGCTCCTCAACCGCCTTGTTCCGCTCAAAGACCGCATCGTTGATGGGCTCGCCGTTGATACCGTCCACCCAAATTTCGCGGTCGGTCCAGCCGTCGCGGTCCCGGGAGAGGAAGGTGATCTCGTCGTTACCGTAATTCAGATCGTCGGGCAGATTATCCCGCAGCTCGGTCTCCGATCCGTCGGATATTTCGGAGGATTGTGCCCGGGTGGTATCGTCGGTTACGTCGCCCGTGGCGCAGGCGGTCAGGGTGCCGACGAGTAAAAGCCCTGCCAAAAGGGCGGAAAGAATGCGTTTGGTTCTCATAAGGAGTCTCCTTCTTCATGTGGCGTAAAGCCACGGTAGTCCGATGGTGTATTACATCTTATTATAGCATAAACCTTGTCCGAAAGCAAGTAGCCTACCTGCCCAAAGATCGCACGGCTGTTTTGGCGAATGTGAACAATTTTTTTAATGAATGTTGACAGGCTTATAAAAGCATGCTATAATATTTTAAAGAAAACAACTTGAGAGGAGAATTTCCGTCCTATGCGTATCAGTTTTCCAAGCTTCGTATCGTCTGATCGTGAGCTGAATATTACCTACAACTACCGCTGTGAGCTGTATAACCGCCACATCAAGGAGACCCCTGCGGGTCACGTCATTTCCGAGTTCTTGCCCGACGTGCCCTGGGCGGGTATCTACAATACCATCAGCTGCGCCGCCTCCCACCACTTCCGCGAGGGCCGCTGGCTCAGCGATACTACCCCCCTCGCCCAATACGCCAACTTCTGGTGTACCGAGGGAAATCCCCGCCTGTACAGCTTCCCGTTGGCGGACAGCATTCTGGCCCTGGAAAAGGTCACGGGTGACACCGCTACGGCGGATGAGCTTTATCCTAAGCTGCGGGAGATCCACCGCGCCTGGGATGACCACAAGACCGAGAGCGGGCTCTATACCCAGCTTTGCGATCGCGACGGCATGGAATTTTCCATTTCGGGGGACGGTCTGCGCCCCACTCTCAATTCCTATATGGCCGCCGATACCTACGCCCTCGCCCATATCGCTGAGCGATTGGGGGACGTGGAGACTGCCTGCGCCTACCGCGCCGAGGCGGACGGCCTGCGTGAGCTCATCAACCGGAAGCTATGGAACGAGAGCATCGGTATGTACGGTGCCCTGGCCGAGGACGGGACTCCTCGGAACGTCCGCGAGCAGATCGGTTATATCCCGTGGATGTACGGCCTGGCCGACGAGGGACGCGACGGGTGCTTCCGCAATCTTTTGGACCCCGATTGCTTCCTCGCCTCCGCAGGCCTGCGTACCGCCGATGCGCGGCACCCCGATTACATGAGCTTCAACCCCCACAGCTGTCTTTGGAACGGACCTGTGTGGCCCTTCGCCACCGCCCAGACCTTGACCGCCGTTATCGAGTATCTGAATACCGAGAAGGATCCCGTTATCACCGCCGAGGACTTCATGAAGCTGCTGTTGCAGTATGCCTACTCTCACCGCGACACCGATGGGACCCCCTGGCTGGATGAGAATATGCACCCCGATACGGGGATCTGGCTGGCACGGTCCATCCTGCAGAATATTCCGGATTATCACCTCAAGGACCGAGGACGGCACTACAACCACTCATCCTTCATCGACCTGGTCATGACGGGTGTCTGCGGCATTCGTCCTGCCGAGGGAGACAAGCTGGTCATCCGTCCGCTGGGTACTTCTTTGGATTTCTTCACCGTCACCGACGTTCACTATCACGGTCACACCGTGGGTATCGCCTGGGATAAGACCAAAGGCCTGCGGGTCACGGTGGACGACCTTGAGAGGGCCTGCATTCCCGCCGATGAGACGGAAGAGGTTGTCATTACCCTTTGAATCGTAAGGCAATCCCGCTCAATAGGAGGAATCATATTATGAAATTTGCATTTCCCAGCTTCATATCGTCTGATCGGGAGTTGAATATTACATACAACTACCGCTGTGAGCTGTATAACCGCCACATCAAGGAGACCCCTGTAGGTCACGTCATTTCCGAGTTTTTGCCCGACGTGCCCTGGGCGGGGATCTACAATACCATCAGCTGTGCCGCCTCCCACCACTTCCGCGAGGGACGTTGGATGCATGACACCGCACCGCTTCATGAATACGCCGAGTTCTGGTGCACCACGGGAAATCCCCGCCTGTACAGCTTCCCCATTTCCGACAGTGTTCTGGCGCTGGCCAACGTCACGGGGGACCGTGAGGTCGCCAAGCGGCTCTATCCCGAGCTGGTCCGCATTTATCGGGAATGGGATGATCACAAGACGGCCAACGGTATGTACCGTCAGATCGATGGCTACGACGGCGGCGAGTTCTCCATTTCAGGTCACGGCGTGCGTCCCACCATCAATTCCTACATGACGGCGGATGCCCGTGCTCTTTGTGAAATTGCCGAAGCGGTGGGAGATGCGGAGGGCGCCGCCCGCTTCCGCGAGGAGGCCGACACCCTGGCCCGCCGTATCAACGAGGAGCTGTGGAATCCCGCCCTCGGTATGTATAGCGTGATCTCGGATGGCGGTGAGATGCGGAACGTGCGGGAGCTGCTGGATTATATCCCCTGGATATACGGTATCCCCGCCGAAGGACGGGGCGAGTGCTTCCGTTACCTGCTGGACCCCTCCTGCTTTCTGGCTCCCTGCGGGCTTCGGACGGCGGATGCCTCCCACCCCGAGTACATGAAGCCCTTCCACCACGAGTGCCTGTGGAACGGTCCCGTATGGCCCTTTGCCACGGCACAGACCTTGACGGCTATGATCGAGTACCTGCAAACCGTCGAGCAACCCGCCGTGACTCCCGCCGATTTTACCAAGCTGTTGCTTCAGTACGCCTACTCTCACCGCGATGAGGATGGCTCCCCCTACCTGGACGAGAACATGGATCCCGATACGGGTATCTGGCTGGCGCGCTCCATCCTGCGGGAGTGGGGGCGCGAGGATCAGACGAGGGGCCGCCATTATAACCATTCCACCTTCATCGACCTGGTCATGACGGGCATCTGCGGTATCCGCCCTGCGGCAGACGACAAGCTGGTTATCCGCCCCCTGGGTACTTCCTTGGATCACTTTGCCGTCACCGACGTTCGCTACCACGGCCACACCGTGGGGATCGTCTGGGATAAGACCGAAGGCCTGACGGTCACCTTGGACGGAGGGAAAGCCTACGCCTGCGCCGCATCTGACGACGTGCGGGTGGAAATCGACCTGGCGTAGTGTAGGGAGCGTATCTATGACGAGACGAGAACGAGTTAAGGCGGCTCTCGCCCATCAGAAGCCCGATAAGGTGCCCGTATTCATCCATCTTGCCTACGATGCACTGGTGGCCTACCATGACCGATTGTGGGAGCGGTACGGCAGGGCGGATATGGGCCGTCTGCGGGACGAGGGAAAGATCGAGTATCGGAACGCCCTCTACTACAGCATGGGAAACCACGTCTGCTTCTTAGAGAATTTCCCCTGGTGGGATTGGAAGAGCCTTCCTGCCGAGTACGGTGCGGAGGACGCTCCCGATTTTATCCCCGAAACCGTGGATCGTGGCAGCTACGAGAATTTCGCTGCCTCGGTGCGCCACCTGCGGGAGCATACCGATGCCTATATCCTGGTGGAGATCTGGACCAGTGATTTCGAAAAGGCTTACAATGCCCGCGGCATTCAGAATTTTTTGGCCGATATGGCCGGAGAACCCGAATTTGCCAAAAGACTTTTGGATTTCATCACTGAGAAGAATTTGGAGAAGCTGGAGCAGATCGTGAAAACCCCCGGCATTGACGGTGTCCTTTTGGGCAACGATTGGGGCTCTCAACGGGATATGCTTATGTCTCCCGCAACCTGGCGGGATCTGCTGGCACCGGGGGCGAAGCGCGAGTACGAAGTCATCCGAGAGGCGGGGCTGGACGTCTGGGTCCACTCCTGCGGCAATATTCGACAGATCATCCCCGATCTCATTCAGATGGGTGTGAATGTTTTGAACCCCGTCCAGCCCGAATGCATGGACATTCGGGAGTTGAAGGATACCTTTGGTGACCGCATGACCTTCTGGGGCGGCATCAGTACCCAGCAGACTCTCCCCTTCGGAACCGAGGCGGAGGTGGAGGCTGAGACCAAGGCGGTGGCGTCCTACATGGGGAAGGACGGCGGCTACCTGCTGGCTGCAGCCCAAGGAATCCAGTCGGACGTACCCTTTGAAAACCTTTGCCGATTGATCGACACGGCAAGCGAAATTATGTAAGGGAACCTCTAAAAATTCATCGCATGGAGAATCGACGGAATCTTTTCCGTTTGCCCACGAAGTGGGCGCTTCACCAAAAATCCTTCGCGTAGACTCCACTACGCGCGCGGACTTTTGTTTCGTCTGACAAAAAATCTTCTCGCCGCCGAGCTCACTCTGCTCTCTCCGCACGCTGAATATTTAGAGGTCCCCGTAACAGAAAAAAATTGAAAAAGGAAGGAATACTGCAATGGCAAGCAAGAATTATTCATTTGAAAAATATGAGGGAAATCCCGTGTTCGGAAACGTCGAGACGGGCACCATGTTTGACGCTTACGTTTGGAAGCCCGACGGCAAGACTCTGCGTATGGACGTGTCCTGGCGCCCCAAGAGCGCCCTGGCCGTCACCTTCTCGGAGGACGGCATCCATTGGAGCGAGCCGCAGATCACCCTGGATCTTGCGGATGCTTGCGACTGGGAGAACAACCTCAACCGCAACTGCGTTTTGCCCGATCCCTTCGGCGACGGCTACCTGATGTATTACACCGGCCAGTGGTGGGATCATACGGGAGGATATTCCAAGATCGGCCTGGCGCGCTCCAAGGACGGTATCCATTTTGAGCGGGTGCAGAGAGAGCCCATCATGGTGCCCGAGGCGGATTTCGAGGGAGCATCGGTGATGAATCCCTTCGTCATGTACGAGAACGGCCGATTCCGTATGTGGTACGCCGCCGGCGAGACCTACGAGCCCAACGTCATCTGCTACGCCGAGTCCGATGACGGCGTCCATTGGAACAAGTATGAGGGCAACCCCATCTTCTGCGGCAATCCCGAGAAGGAGTATGAGAGGGCCCGCATCGGTGCATGCCACGTCCTGCCCGAGGATGACGGCTATCTCATGTTCTACATCGGCTACCGCGATATCCACACCGCCTGCGTCTGTGCCGCCCGATCCAAGGACGGAATCACGAGCTGGGAGCGCGTGCCCGAGAACCCCCTGGTCATGCCCGATCCCGATTCCTGGGATGCCAATTCCTGCTATAAGCCGACCGTGGTGCGCGATGAGGACGGCTCCTACCACCTGTGGTACAACGGCCGCCACGATGGCTACGAGTACATCGGCTACGCCCGCGGACAGGTGGGAAAGGCTTGATTTTTATGATCAAAAGCCTCCGGACTGTAGACAAAGCTGCGCTCTGTCTGACACAGAGGGGTAAAAACCGTAAAAATTCTTTTCTAAAAAGCTTTTTAAGGATTCTCAAGGTGCTTTTTCTCGAAAAAGCACCTTGAGTGGGGGATGGGGCAAAGCCCCATGCCTTTGGTCGACAACCAAACCTCTTCGCTTTGTCGAAGAGGTTTTTTGCAAATGTAAACATTTTGAGACCCTTTTGCCGAAAATGCTGAAACGATGGAATTGCGCCTTGCACAATTCCGGAAAATGTGGTATAATATTAAGGGAACCTCTAAAAATTCATCGCATGGAGAATCGACGGAATCTTTTCCGTCATACTTTACAGAAATCCTTCGCGTAGACTCCACTACGCGCGCGGACTTTTGTTGCGTCTGACAAAAAATCTTCTCGCCGCTCTCCGTACGCTGAATATTTAGAGGTCCCCTTAAATTGGACGGATGCAAAGCGATTCCGAACGGTAGCGCTGCTTCCTGCACTATATGATCAAGAAAGGGAATTGTATATGAGCAACGAGAACGAAAAGAAGGTTAACGAGACCGCCGCGGGTCAAGCTGAAACCGTGAAAATGTCCCCCGAAATGGCCGCCGCGCATCAGAAGATGATCGCCGCTGTGGATGAGGTGGAGAAGGTCGTGGTTGGTAAACGCGCCGAGGTGCTGCAGCTTTTGACCGCCATGCTGGCAGGTGCCCACGTGCTCATTGAGGACGTCCCCGGAACCGGTAAGACTACCCTGGCCTCCACCCTGGCACGCGTGACGGGTCTGGATTTCAAGCGTGCCCAGTTTACCCCTGACGTGATGGCCTCCGATATCACGGGCTTTCATATTTATAACCGTCAGAAGGAGGATTTTGAGCTGCGCGAGGGCCTGGTCATGTGCAACCTGCTCCTGGCCGATGAGATCAACCGCGCCTCTCCCAAGACCCAATCCGCTCTTCTGGAGGCTATGGAGGAGGGCCGCGTGACCGTGGACGGCGAGACCCGAGAGATTCCCGATCCCTTCATGGTCATCGCCACACAGAACCCCGCCGGCTACGTGGGTACCTACCCTCTGCCCGAGGCACAGCTGGACCGCTTCGCGCTGAAGATCTGTATGGGCTATCCCTCTCCCGCTGAGGAGGTCAACATCATCCGCGCCCGTAAGGGGGAGAACCCCTTGAAGAACGTCAAGGCCATTCTGACCCGAGACGAGCTGCGGGAGATCCGCGATATGGTGACGAGGGTGAAGATGGACGACGAGCTGTATACCTATATCGTCACCCTTATTACGGCAACCCGTAAGCATCCCGCCCTGGCCCTGGGCGCATCTCCCCGCGCATCGGTGGCCCTCGTGCATCTGGCGCAGGCCTACGCGTTCCTGAAAGGTCGGGATTACGTCCTCCCCGATGATATTGCCGGTCTGTTCCGCTCTGCCATTGCCCACCGCCTCATGCTCCGTCAGGAGGCTAAGCTGGCCCACCAGACGACCCAGGACGTGCTGACCGAGATCCTGCGTACCACAGAGGTTCCGTACAAGGGCAAGCGCGCGGAGCGCGCATAAGCTCCCATAGGAGTGATCCATGGAACATATGAAACAATGTCCCCAATGCGGGAAGGCCGTAACGTCTGACCGAACCTACTGTATGAACTGCGGTGTGACCCTGGGCATTCGCTGCCCCGCCTGCCGTATCGTTCTGCCTGTGGGAACCAAGACCTGTACCTCCTGCGGCCATGCCTTTGTTAAGAAGAAAAAGAAATTCAATCCGCCCATCTGGAATTGGATGAAGAAGCACGCCAAGCCCCTCGCAGGGAGCCTGTTCCTGCTTTTGCTCACCGCGATCCTGGTGACGGCCGCCTTCTCCTCGGTGAGACTTTCGGTTTTGCTGGAGGAGCTTACGATCCTGGAGCATGGAGCCACGGGATACGATCTCATGGGCTATTTCCTGGGTGGCCATCCTTCCTCCGTGGAGGGACTTTTAGAGCTGCCCGATCTGCGGGACAGCGTGCCCTTGATGAAGACGTTGCTTTTCCTGGAGGGACTCGGGTGGCTGGTCATGCTGGTATCCCTGATGATGGGGATCCTGCTTTTCGCTACCAATTATAAACGGTTCGGACGGATCACCGCCCGACGTCTGTTTGCGCCCCTGGGCGCGGGTCTCGGCGGTGCGGCGCTGACCTTTGGCATGACTCCCATTATGGCCGGGGTCCTCTTCGACGGTATGGTGAAATTCACCGAGCAGACAGAGGAAGCGTATTTGGTACAGTGCTTTGCGGTGACCCCGCTGCTGTTGCTGATCGCCTTCGCATTGGTCATGGCCGTTTACGGATTGCTGTACGTATCCGTTTTCCGTAAGCTTTCCGCAGAGGACGAGAGCCGGGAGCTGGCCCTGGGCTATATCCTGGTGCTTCCCGTAAAGGCCCTGCTCCGCTTGACCCACCGACTCTCCAAAAGAATCGCCCAAAAGAAGGGAAAGACCGTTGTAGAGCGGGACGAGCCTGCCTTTACGGTCACGCATCGTTTTTCTACGTATGTGGGCATCCTGATCATCGCGCTGGTGTTCACCCAGGCACTGCTCAGTAAGGTGTCTAATATTTTCTTTTGGTTCGTGTTCCTTTTGCCCCTCGTGATGCTGGTCTACGTCCTGTGGGCCAAGACCGCTCTGTCCGTCAGTATGCTTTCGGACTCCGTGACTACTGAGAAAAATACGCCCTATACCTACGAATTCCGGGTGGACAACCACTCCCCCCTGGCCATCCCCTTCGTGGATGCGAAAATGTCCATCCCCCAATCCAACGCCGTTCGCTGTACCGAACGGACGGTGCGGCTGTCCATGGCTCCCTTGACGGGATACCATATGAAGAACACCGTATCCTTCCGCTTCCGAGGTACCTACGATATTGGCGTGCGATGCTTCTACGTGTACGATTTCTTCCGGATTTTCCGTGTGCGCATTGACGTGGAGAATCTGACCACCGTGTACGTTCTCCCTCGCCGTCTGAGCCTGGATGAAGCCTCCGCCCACGCCATATCCGATAATACCGTCCGTACCGTCAGCTCTCCGTTGGCGGTGGATCGCCTGGAGGTCAGCGATATCCGGGATTACCGGACCGGTGATTCTCTGAAGGCTATCCACTGGAAGCTATCCTCCAAATCCGAAAACTTTATTGTCAAGGATTATAATACGGGTACCTCCAATCAGACCGTGGTGTTCTGTGACCTGGCTCCCCATTTCCCCGACGAAGCCGCATCAAAGAAGCCCGGCGGTGAAGCCGCTGAGACGCTGACCCCTGCAGAGCGCCGTGCCAAGCGGCAAAAGCAACGCAAGGAGGAGAAAAAGAAGCGGAAGGAGCAGGCGGAGCAGGCCGCCAATCGCAGCCGCAAGAATAGCCGCCGGATCAAGGAGACCGCCGATACCCACGCCATTTCTGACGAAGCTCTGCAGGAGCGGCTGCAGCAGCGGGCAACCGTGGCGGAAGCCCTGGGAGCAGGGAAGAAGGAGGCGGAGCAGAATCTTGATCCCGCCGCCGAGATTCCCGAGACCATCGATGTGCATGAGCTGGCCGCGAACGCCTACTACGAGGACATGAACGAGTACCTGGCCGACGGCGTGGTGGAGCTGACCATCGCGACGGTGCTGGCCGAGCTTCGGCAGGGTCATGAGGTCACTTTGCTGTGGTTTGACCGCCGTTCGGATACGGGAGTGTTCGTCTATGCCCTGCGCGGCGTGGATGAATTCGAGAATATCTATCACCTGTTCGCCACGGCGCCCCTCTGCGCCCCCGCCTGTAAGGTCACGTCCTTGACCGCCATGATCAACGATATCCAAAGTGCCAAGCAAATGTTCGTGCTGGCGGCAATGGATGCCCCCATGCTGACCGATCTGGGGGCTATGCCCGGCGTTTCGGACGCGGGAAGCTTTGGCTCGGCCGAGGTGGTTCTGTATAATCCCTCCGAGCGCTTCCGCTATCCCCGTGACCGTGAGCTCTATCTGGAGGCCTGCCGTGAGCAGCTTGCTGCGGGCGGCTTAGCCTTGACCGTAGCCAACGTCCTTGCACCCCAACCCGAAGGAGGCAGTCAACATGAAGCAACGTAATACCCAAAACCATACTGACCTCGCAGGGAGCAAGATGTCCGCGGCTCAGAAAAAGAAGGTGCGCATGACCCACGCCCAAAGAAAGGCGGCCCGAAAAGCGGCGAAGGAAGCGATCCTGCCTGTGCATAAGCGCCCCGTCGTGTGCCCTCCGGATAAGGCCGGGAGAGGCGTACTGTTCCGCGCGGGCGGACTCGTCTGTCGGGCATTGGTCATTTGGTTGGCTGCCGCCGGCCTGGTGATCTTCGTGGCAGGTGCATTGGAGTTCGGCGTGCCCAATTCCGTAATCTTCCTGGTGACCCTGGCCGTTGTGGCCCTCGCAATGATCTTCCGTCTGGGCTGGGTCGGAAAGCTGATCTCTCTGTTGGCGGGCGGAGGCGCCTTGGCCGGGTTGTTCCTCACCATGCCCAAGCCGACAGATCTGCTGTACGGCTGTCTCAGCCTGTATAACGCCGCCCTGGATAGACTGTATAAGGTGGGATACTTGGTCTATGTGCAATATAAGGTGACCATTGCAACCTCTACCCCCCATGAAGAGCTGATGATTTTGGGCGTCGGCGTTCTGTCGGTGCTGATCTCGGCTCTGTTCGCTCTTTGCTTTGTCAAGAAGGTTCGCATCGTTCCCCCCGCCATCGTGGCCACGACCATTCTGACGGTGCTTCTGACCTTTAACATCTACAGTAACCGCATTCAGTCCAACCTGGGTATCGCCCTGGTGATCGTGTCCTTCGCATCCATGCTGGTGATGACGGCCTACGACCGGTTGTACCATAAGAAGGACGAAAAGCAGTACGACACCGAATTGAAGCTTTTTTGCGACGATGACCGTCCCACCATGCCCGCTGAGTATACCCGATCAAGGGCAGACCGGGATGCCCGTAAAAGGGCGAAGGCCGAGGCGAGAGCCCGCCGTCGGGAAAAGACTGTGACGGTGGAGGAGGAGTTGACGGATTACTTCGGAGGCAAGAAGAAGGCCCCCAAGAAGAAGCTCGACTCGGATGCCCGCAGCAGAAAGGAGAAGCGACGGGAGACGCGCGCCATGATGAAGCAGGTGCGAGCCGTTCGCGCTTACGATCGCGTAACGGAGCAAGCCCGCACGGCCATGGGCGGATACGCCGCCGCCGCTGTCCTGCTGGCCAGCCTCATCGCCATTGCCCTCCCGGCTCTGACCATCAAGGAAAATTTCAATACCATTGACGCCATCGACGAGAAGATGGCCCTGGCCCGCGATTACGTGACGGCACTGCTTCGCGGCGACGACAATGCCCTGGACCGCTTGGAATACAAGGCGGACAGCGACAATTTCAAGCCCCATTCCACCGAGCTGGAGCAGCTGGAATTCACGGGCAAGCAAATTTTCTATATCCAATCCCGCTACATGATGAATTATTACCTGCGGGGCTGGATCGGTACGGACTATGAAAACGGCGCGTGGCTGGCGGTGGACGACGAAATTCTGCAGGAATACCAAGCCGCCTTCGGGAAGGATTCCTCTCCCTCCGAGGAGCTGAAATACCTGTTCTACCACTTCATGAAGCCCGAGCTGGTGGACGATCCCGAATATACCGAAAATCTCTTGACCAAGCGGAAGGATAACCAGGCCTACGGATTTGTGAATCTGCTGGTTAGCCTCCGACGGGTCAATAGTCCCTCCACGTTGACCTATTTCCCCGCAACCTTCGATCCTCGCTACGGATTGATGGAGTATAATTCCACCGAGGATCATACGCTGACCTTTGTGAACTACTACGACGGCCTGTATACGGGACGGAATTTCCACAAGAACGGCGTGGCGTATTCCACGGTTTCCTATGCCACGATCATGAAGGACCGGAAGTGGATCCAAAGACAGGCGGCTCTCCAAGCGGCGTACGCCCTGCAGAAGGAAGCGCTGTTGGCACGTACCGGCTTTGTAGTCAGTACGGAGGGCGGCGTGAACAGTTACCTGACCCTGGAGGTGCAGGAGCAGAAAAACGGTATGACCCTGTTCATGTATACCTACAAGCGGGGAAGCACCGAGCAGATCTGGCGCTTCTATCACGACACCGACCAGGTTTACCGTCCGGTAGGTGGCTATGAGGTGCGGACCCCCTACGGCACGCTGATCCTGGAGACCAAGGGCAACAAGGTGGTCGGCGTCAACGTAACCGACGTCGGATCGGAGCAGCTGGATGCCTGGGGAACGCCCGTGGATGTCAACCTGATGGACGACTATAACCGCCAGATGACCGACGAGGAGAGGGCGGAGCTGATGAGCTTCATCACGATGGAGAAGGATTACGGCGACTTTGTCTACGCAACCTATCTGAAGGGCTCCGAAAGTCTGTTCCTGCGAGAACTGGCCGCGACCATTCGTGCGCAGGCCCATGCGGAGGAGGAGCGGGTTACCGAGGAGCTGATTCCCGACGATCCCGAGACCCCGGAGGATGATTCCTATACCGTCCGTCATAAGGAGATCGTCAATATTCCCGCCGACGTTTCCCTGGCCGCAGTCCGTAACTCCTCTGACCCGAACGCATACGTGCAGAGAGATTTGCTGGTGCGGAACGTCATCGATTACATCATCGACGAGATGGGATGTACCTATACCATTACCCCGGATCTGTCCACGGTGGATCCCAATCTGGATGGCGTGGAAAACTTCCTCAAAAACACCAAGGAGGGCTACTGCGTGCAGTTCGCCTCGGCCGCCGCTCTGATCCTGCGGGAGTTGGATATTCCTGTTCGCTACGTGGAGGGATACCTTGGGAACGATCTGACCAAGATCAGCCGGGAGGATTTCGTATACGGGGCCTACGTCCGGGATTACCAGGCACACGCCTGGATCGAGGTTTGGTACGACGGTGTGGGCTGGATCCAGTATGAGACCACCCCTCAGTATTACGTGGGTATGTACGGCGCAGAAAACTCGGCGGGCTCCACGCCCATCGAGCCCATTTTCCCGGAGGATGATACGGATCCGATACCCGACGAAACCGAGCCTGAGACCCTGGAGCCCGGAACCGAGGAACTCGACACCTCGGAGGAGACGACTGACGAGTTGTCCGCCAATACGGAGGAGGTTCTTAGAAACAGCCTCATCGTGCTGGGCGTGATGGTGGCTCTGGCCGCTGCTGCGGCTGTGATCGCGACCGTCGTTAACCGTGCCCGTGCGGCGGAGGATCACCGACAAAGCGTGGCGGCGCAGATCCTGGAGAGCCGCTTCGGAACCAACACCGCTGAATCCGACCGACGGGAGCTGGCGTTGGAGATGGCAGATGCCGTTATGACACTGCTGACACTGTACGATCTGTCTCCCGCAACGGGCGAATTCCGCGAGGATTACGCCGATCGGCTGACCGAGGAATTTACCAAGGTGCCCGATAAGGACAAGAAGGTAAGCCCCGAGGCCATCCAACTGCCCAACCTCCATGTGGTTCTGGACGGCATGGCCGCAGAGGAATTCGGTCACGGTATGTCCATTTCCGAAATGAAGGCTACAGCCCTTTGCTACCTCTTCCTCCACGGAGAGGTGCGCAAGAGACTGGCATGGCCCGAGCGGTTTGTCTTGCGCTACTTTAAGCATAAAATCTAGGGGACCTCTAAATATTCAGCGCGCGGAGAGCGGCGAGAAGATTTTTTGTCAGACGCAACAAAAGTCCGCGCGCGTAGTGGAGTCTACGCGAAGGATTTTTGTAAAGTATGACGGAAAAGATTCCGTCGATTCTCCATGCGATGAATTTTTAGAGGTTCCCTCTAATGAATCCCAAAGAAAGCCGCCCCGTCCGGGGGCGGCTTTCAGATCTTTTCGGCCAAAGCGTCGGGAGGAATGCTTCGTAAAAATCCCCCCCCCTTGCAATTTTCCTTCGTTTGTGATATAATGATTTCAATAACTCGAAAAGGAGACCGCCATGCCAGCCCCGCTGTTACATCCCGAATGTGTGTCCTGCCTCATCAAAAAGCAGATCGATATCTACCCAAAATCCGCCTCCCGCGAGCAGGTGCTGACCTATATGCGCCGCTTGGGTGAGCTGATGGCCACCCTGCCCGACCGTACGGGAGGTCCCGCCATTATGGAGGCCATTACCGACATCCGCCGTGAGGTTTTCGGCTCGGCCGCCGCCCTGGTGGAGCGGGACTATGGGACCATTAAGGCCCATTTCAACCGCCTCATGATGGATTTCGTGGCCTCCGAGGGGCTTTTGACCCGTATTTGGGCGGCAGAGGATCCCTTGCGCGCCGCTCTGGGCTACGCCATGACGGGGAATTTCATCGATTTCGGTGCCATGGACTCGGTGGACGAGGAAAAGCTCCGTGCCCTTCTCGGATCTGCCGCAGAGCGAGTGGAGGCCGCCGATCCCGTCTACCTGTCCCTGCGGGAAACGCTATCCACCGCCCGCCGTCTGACGTTTCTGACCGACAACTGCGGGGAGATCGTGCTGGATCGGCTTCTCGTGGAGGTCCTACGCGCCCTGTACCCCGATCTGGCCATCACCGTTTTGGTGCGGGGCGGAGAGGTTTTGAACGATGCCACCATGGAGGATGCCCTGCAGGCAGGCTTTGACCGTGTGGAGGGCGTCTGCGTAATGGGTAACGGAGACCGCCTGGCGGGCACCGACGTGGACCGCGTATCCCCCGAGGCGCGGGAGGCGTTGACCGCCGCCGACCTCATCCTGGCCAAGGGACAGGGTAACTACGAGACCCTGCGCGGATGCGGTCTGCCCGTGTTCTACGTTTTTCTCTGCAAATGCCGCTTTTTTGCAGACCGCTTCGGCGTACCGACCTACACGGGCATGCTGGTGAAAGCTTGAAAAATAAATGTTTCAAACGCGTTTTGTGGCTTTCGCCACCGGGGCAGCGATTTCGCTTCGCAAAATCAGCCCCTATTCCGCAAGCAAGGATGCTTTCGCAAGGCGAAAGCTATGGTCATAAGAATGAAAGGAGAAGCAACCCTATGAAGAACGAGATCACCCTGCGGGCCAACGCCAAGATCAACCTGTTTCTGGATATAACGGGCCGCCGTGAGGACGGCTACCACACCATCACGGGGATCATGCAGGCCATCTCCCTCCACGACACCGTGACCGTGGCCGTTACCGAGCCCACCGACGGGATGCACCTATGCACCCTGGGCCCTCGCGGCGGGCAGGCTGAGGAGATCGTCCTGACCTGCTCCAATCCCGATATCCCCACCGACAACCGCAATCTTGCCTGGAGAGCCGCCGAGAGGTTCTTCTCCGCCACGAGCTACGGATGCCGCCGTCTGACCATCCATATCGAAAAGCGCATCCCCGCCGCCGCAGGGCTGGCAGGGGGAAGCACCAATGCCGCCGCAACCCTGGTTGCCCTCAACAATCTGTACGGATCCCCCTTGACCCAAGAGGAGCTGTGCGGCGTTGGCTTGACGCTGGGGGCGGACGTGCCCTTCTGTATCCAAGGCGGTACTCGATTGACGGAGGGAGTGGGGGAGCTACTTACCCCTGTTTCGAGGATGCCCGATTGCGATCTGGTCATCGCCTGCGGAGGGGAGGGGGTCTCCACTCCCGCAGCGTACAAGGCACTGGACGAACGGTACGGCGGCTTTGCTCGTACTGCCTATACCCCCCGCGCGGAGGAGCTGACGCGCTTGCGCTCCGCTTTGGAGTCGGAGGATCTGACCGCCGTAGGCGGGAGCCTGTTCAATCTGTTTGAATCCGTGATCCTGCCCGAACGTCCCGTGGCGGCAGACATCAAGGAGACTTTCCTTGCCTGTGGTGCCATGGCGGCTCTGATGAGCGGGAGCGGTCCATCTGTGTTCGGTGTATTCCCCAAGGATGAGGGCTCGGCGCAGAGGGCGAGGGAGGCCCTGACGGCCCGAGGGATTCCTGCCTGGGTCTGCGAGCCGGTGGGGTGAAGCATTGGTTTTCTTGCCGGCATATTGCACAAGCCTCGAAATAGACCAATTTTGGAATGCGTGAAAATATCGTTATTTACGCATTTTTTGCCCTGTTTTCAGGGGTGTAAAAATTCCGCCGGCGGCCGATTGTGAAATATGACGAATCAAAAAACAGCCCCTGCCGTTTCTTTTGAGTGGCAGGGGCTGTTTCGGGTGTCAGCTCAAGCGAGGAGCAGGATCACGCATTGGATACCCATCCAAATCATGCCGGCGATGGTGGCCAGGGCAAACAGAAGGCCGATTCCCATAGCGATGCGGTCCTGCAGATCCCGATCCCGCAGACGGTAGAGGCGTTGCCCCTTCTTGATCACGGCTTGTTCCTCGCGGGAATAAGTGAAGAGCCAGGATTTCTTTTCGGCGTAGCGGTACAGAAGCAACTCAAGAGCGAGGCCGACGGCCGCTGAGAAGGAGCAGATGGCGGCGGCGAGGTGATGCTCGGTGGAGGCCAGAAACAGAGACAGGAACAAAAGGGCCGCAACGACGGCCAAAGAACCCCAGCCAATAAGGGAATGCCTTCGGTTCAGGGAAGGGGAGTAGCGGGTATAGAAAATGCGAACGTACTTGTCCTTATCGTAGAGCGTATAGGGCGCGTAGTCGCGATCGCTGTCTTGGCGGGAAGGCTTACGCATAGATGTCTCCTTTTGGCTATGTGATAGCACATACGTGTCAATATGTCAATCGTGAAGTTGCTTCTTGGGAGCCGTGATGCTCGGTGTGCTTTAAACGCAAAATCGAGGTGAACGCGAACAACGGGTACACTTTATTTCTTGCGCTTTTTCTTGTTCATCTTTTCTTTTGTCTTGGTTATATGGTCCTCCCAAAAATCTGCCCGCTCGATATAGATTTCACACAGCTTCTCGTAGGACAGCATACGGTTGAAACGGCCGCTGCCATATTTGGATGGGACAGGTGGCTGTACTATGCCCATATAAACTCCAAGAATAGAAACCACGACCCAATTGGGGAAATAGAACAAAATGAGGAGAGAGACAAAAAAAGATGCATAATAACATGAGAGTATCATGTAGGATAGCCATTTCTTTGGCAGGACCTTGCTCCAAAACCGATACCGTACGTCATAGGTGTCAAATATGGGATCACGAGCTATACCCAAGATCAGCCAGATGATCACGAAAACAGCAAAATGAGCAACCGAAGCACCGGGCGCATTGCGAAGCAATACTACGTAAACAGGACACAAAAGCAGTATGGCCGCCATAATCAATGCGACGGGCAACAAGGACGTTGCACCCAAAATTTTGACGTCAAGCTCTTTTTGGTCTTTCTTGATGCGCGATACCATATGCAAAGGCGCGTTGGGGAGAACAACATGCTTGCCGCCTTTTGTGTAAATAATTGCTCTGAATGCTTTTCCTGTATCGCTTGCGTATCTTGGCTTTGAATCTATGACATATTCAATTTTTTCGATGGTTTCCCAGCGAAGCTTTCCTTTATGTGAGTAATATATTCCGTCTTCATTAAGAACGCAAATAATTCTTCCAAAACAGTGTTTGCTTAAGGCGCGTAGAACAAGTAGCGGTAATGAAAAGAATAAGCAAACCCATATGGATGTCCAAAGCGTGGCCGGCCACTCGTAAGAATCAAGCTTTCCCATGCATAACGAAATCGTAAAGATCGCATAGGGGATGGCAAGCATCAATGAATACAGAACAATAAGAGGAATATTAAAATACTGTCGGCGTATCTTTTTTCCTTCAATATGCTTTAAATGATTTTCTCCCACGAGTTCACCGCTTTTCTTGCTTTCATTTGTTTTTTATAGGCTTCTTCATCCATGCCGTTTGCGTTGAATAGCAACTGTAACCAACCTTCAGCTTCGCTACATTCTTGGAGCGCGATTTCAAATTTGGATATAAAATCTTTTGTTCCTTGTGCATACGGCGCTTCGTGAATGTTTGCGTCAATGGAGGTACCGCTTCTGCCGATTTGGTTGGATAGAATCGTTTCGTGATTGGCTTTTAGAAACTTAACGAGGTTTATCATATCAACGGAGAAGTCCATTGAAGGTTCGACGAGCTTGTTTTCTTTCATAGTCGCACCTCCTTTTTCGTTATTATATCATAAAATCGGTTGTTTGTCAAATGATGCATCGCCTGCGGCGATATGATATTTTTCGCTTCGCTCAAAATGATGTTGCTCCCGTTGGTCGCAATGATGCGATGTTTGCCATCATGTGCCGTCAGGCACACATCATTCGCGCAGCGAATATCATTGGCGTAGCCAACATCATTTGCCGAAGGCAAACATCATTCAAAAAACGCACCTTTGTCTTGGGAGACAAAAGTGCGTTTTTTGTTGGCTAAGAGCGACTAAAAGGTGCGTAAATGTAGGTAAGAACAGTAAAAAGGTGTGTGATTTTGATCTATTAACTACTCGACAAATTGGAATTTGTTATACTACCGTAAATTCTGTCCACTCTATTTTGTTATACTGCATGACATCCACAGATTTCTTCATGCCTAGCTTTTCGTAGAATGGAATTGTATTTTCGTTGGCTATCAAATAAACCGCAATATCTTTTTCGCCGCCCGCAATTTCATGGGCTGTTTTCATTAGCTGTCTGCCGATACCCTGTCCCGTGTAGGTTCTGTCAACTCCCAAATCTGTTACA
>SVRS01000067.1 GCA_015064695.1 Oscillospiraceae bacterium
GCCGATCCCGCCGATCCCGCCGATCCCGCCGATCCCGCCGATCCCGCCGATCCCGCTGATCCCGCTGATCCCGCTGATCCCGCTGATCCCGCTGATCCCGCTGAGCCCGCCGAGGCCGAGTAAATTATGGCCGACAAGCAGAATACCCGCCCCTGTTGGGTGGGCTTTGATACCAGCAACTACACCACCTCGGCGGCGGCCTGTACCCTCTCCGAGGAGGGGCAGATCACCGTGATCGCCAACTGCAAGGCCCCCCTGCCCGTAGCCGAGGGAGCGCGGGGACTCCGCCAGAGCGACGCGGTCTTTGCCCATACCCGCAACCTGCCTGCCGTCATTCGCGAGCTGCGGCAGGTTTTGGAGGCAGGGAACTACCGTGTCACCGCCGTGGGCTGCTCGGCAACTCCTCGTGACGCCGCCGATTCCTATATGCCCTGCTTTCTGACGGGCATCGCCGCCGCCGAGGCCTTTGCGGCGGGGTGTGGGTGCGAGGTGCATCGGTTCTCCCACCAGAGCGGACACATCATGGCCGCACTCTATTCCTCGGGGGCTCTGTCCGAGGGAAAGCTCCTCCGCGATGATTTCCTGGCCTTTCACGTGTCGGGCGGCACCACCGAGGCGGTGGTGGCCCATCCTCGTGAGGGGGGCTTTGACGTGGAAATCGTGGGCTACGGAGCCGACCTCCACGCAGGCCAGGTCATCGACCGCGTGGGCGTCATGATGGGGCTGGAATTCCCCTGCGGACGGGCTCTGGAGCAGCGGGCGGCGCAGAACATCGACAAGCTCCCCCAGGTCAAGACTTGCGTGCGGGAGGGTGTCTGCCACCTGTCGGGGCTGGAGAACCAAGCCGCTGACCTCTGGAAAAAGACGGGAGACGCCTCTCTGGTCGCCGCCTATACCCTGACCACCATCGGCAAGACTCTGCGAAAGATGACCCATCAGCTCCAAGCCGCCCGGGCAGAGCGCGGAGAGTCCATGCTTCCCGTGGTCTATGCGGGCGGGGTCATGAGCAACAAGTTCATCCGTCCTCTGCTGACGAGCGGGACGAAATGGAGAGTGTATTTCTCCGAGCCTGCTTTTTCGGCGGATAATGCGGCGGGAACGGCGATTTTGTGCGCCCTATCCCACCCTGTAAAGGCCGAGGCGGCACCTGCGCCTACTATTTCTATGTCTCTTTGGAGGAGATGAAGCGGCAAATCGAGGCGTTTTTGTCAGACCGATGAGAGCCGAGAGCGAGATATGACGTATTAGAAAGGAGTCCCCTATGGAGCCAATGAACCGCCCCGACGCGTTCAGCGTCAGTCAGCTCAACGAATATGTCAAAATGCTCCTGGAGGGCAACCCCAACCTGAGCGACCTGTGGGTACAGGGGGAGATCTCGGGGGCTAAGCTCTATGCCTCCGGACATCTCTACTTTTCCCTGAAGGACTCCGACAGCGTGATCTCGGCCGTGATGTTCCGCGGGGCTATGGCGAAGATGGAGTTTGAGCCCGAGAACGGTATGAAGGTGCTGGCCCACGGCCGCGTGTCGGCCTACCCTCCCCGAGGGCAGTACCAGTTCATTGCCGACCGCATGATCCCCGACGGCGCGGGGGCGCTTGCCGTGGCCTTTGAACAGCTCAAGGCCAAGTTGGGCGCGGAAGGTCTCTTTGACCCCGCCCGCAAAAAGCCGTTGCCCTCCCATCCAAGGCGCATCGGGGTGGTCACCTCTCCCTCGGGGGCGGCGGTCCACGACATCATTCGGGTAGCTAAAAAGCGTTGCCCGTCAACCGAAATTCTGATTTTTCCCTCCCTGGTGCAGGGGGCAGAGGCGCCCGCTTACCTGCGGGGCGGTATTCAATACTTCAATGCGGTGAAGGACGACCCCGAGCAGGGGGTGGACCTCATCATTATCGGCCGCGGCGGCGGCTCCGCCGAGGACCTGTGGGGCTTCAACGACGAGCGGCTGGCGCGGGTCATCGCCGCCTCCGAGATCCCCGTGGTGTCGGCGGTGGGGCACGAGGTGGATTTCACCATCTGCGATTTCGTGGCCGATCTCCGCGCCGCCACCCCTTCTGCGGCGGCTGAATTGTCCTTGCCCGACAAAGGGGATCTGAGCCGACAGGTTGCCGCGCTGACCACCCGTCTGGAATCGTCCCAGACTACCCGCCTGCGTCGTTTCCGCACTCGGCTGGAACAGCTTGCCGCCGCCAAGGTGCTGACCTCGCCCGAGGGGGCCTACCGCCTCCGCCGCGAGACCCTGGAAGGGCTATCCAAACGGCTGAATCTGTCTGTCAGCCGTCATCTGACCCACAAACGGCAATCCCTGGAGCGAGTCGTCACGGGGCTGGGGGCACTCAATCCTTTGGCCGTGCTGGGGCGGGGCTACGCCCTGGTGCAATCCCCGGAGGGGACGGTCATTTCCTCCGTAGGGCAACTGTCCGTCGGGGACAAGGTGACCCTCCGTTTCACCGACGGTACTGCCCGGGCGGTGATCCAAGAAACTGCCATCCACAACCAAGAACAGGAGGTCCAAGCCCATGAGCGAGACCAATGAAGTAAAGAAATCCGCCACCCGCAAGAAAAAGCCCGCTGACCTTCCCTTTGAGGCGGCCATTGCTCGCCTGGAGGAGATCGTAAAGGCCATGGAGGGGGATGCAGTATCCCTGGATGAGAGCCTGGCCCTCTACGAGGAGGGGGTATCCCTGATCCGCCGTCTCAGCCGAGAGCTGGACGAGGCAGAACAGAGAGTTCAGATTCTGCAAAAGACTCCCGATGGGGAGATCAAGCCCGCCCCCTTTGCATCGACCGAGGATTGAGCTATGGAGCAAGTGAATTATGATGCATTGGCCAAGGGGCTCCTGAAGGAGGATGCCGCCTTGGTGGAGGGTCTGTTGGACACCCTGTACCGCGGAGGCGGCCGCTGTGACGCGGTGCTGGATCGGTCGGAGCGCTATTCCCTCATGGCGGGGGGCAAGCGGGTACGCCCGGCGCTGACTCTGGAGTTCTGCCGTCTTTTCGGTGGTCGGCCGGAGGATGCTCTGCCCTTTGCCGCGGCTGTGGAGATGATCCACACCTTCTCGCTCATTCACGACGATCTGCCCTGCATGGATGACGACGATCTCCGTCGGGGTCGTCCCACCAATCACAAGGTGTTCGGGGAGGCCTACGCCCTCTTAGCGGGGGACGGCTTGGCCCTGGATGCCTTTGGTATGGCTGCTTCCAACGAGCGTGTCACTCCTGAGGCGCGGGCGCAGGCGGTTCTGCTCCTTTCCCGTGCGGCGGGAAGCGACGGTATGGTCCGCGGGCAGGTCATGGACATGTTCGGTGAGCAGAATACCCTAACCTATGAGGAGCTTTTGGCTCTCCACGCCCACAAGACGGGGGCCCTCATCCGCGTGGCGGCTCAACTGGGCTGTCTTGCGGCGGGGATCTCCATGGATTCCCCTAAGATGGCCGCCGCCGTGGGCTACGCCGAGCGAATCGGACTTGCCTTCCAGGTCGTTGATGACGTTTTGGATGCGACCTCCACTCCCGAGGCCTTGGGAAAGTCCGTGGGGGGGGATGCGGAGCATCACAAGAACACCTTTCTCTCCTTCAAGAGCGTTGCGGAGGCCGAGGCTTACGCCGATCGGTTGACCGCAGGGGCGGTGGAGATAATCTCCGCCTATGAGGGCTCCGAGCGGCTATCGGCTTTGGCGCTGTATTTGGCCGTGAGGAAGGCTTGAGAAAATCTCTATGAAGGGGATTCCCCCGGAGATCCCCCCGAAATAACAGCGAAAGAAAAGGAATCAATATGAATTTTTGGAAAGCTCTTCTGAATAATTTCCCGTTGATCTGCGCGGGATCGGCTTGGTTTACGGCTCAGATCATGAAGGTGTTTACCGGTGTGTTCAAAATGCGGGAGTTCAGTGTGGCGGCGCTTCTGTTTGGAAACGGCGGTATGCCCTCCTCCCATTCGGCGGCCGTTTGCGCGCTGGCTGTGTCCTGCTGCCTGGCCTACGGTCCCGAATCGGGCTACTTTGCCATTGCCGCGCTCTTTGCCATCATCGTGATGGGAGATGCGGCGGGAGTTCGCGCCGAGACGGGCAAGCAATCCAAGGTGCTGAACCGCATTATGAAGGATCTGTTTTCGGCGGAGCATCATGGCGAATTCAATCAGAATTTGAAGGAGCTGGTGGGTCACACGCCTTTGCAGGTGGCCATGGGCGCACTTCTCGGCTTGGCTCTGCCCTTCCTTATGGCGCTGATTCCACAGTATCGGGGGTATTTGCCGCTATGAGAGCGGATCTGTATCTCGTACAAAACGGCTATGCGGATAGCCGTACCTTAGCTCAAAAGCTGATTGCCGACGGGGCGGTGACGGTGGACGGCCGCGTACTTCGAAAGGCCTCGGAGGAGGTCGCGGAGGGGGAGCATGCCGTGGCCGTGAGGGCTACCGCCGACACTCGCTACGTTGGGCGAGGTGGATTGAAGCTGGAGGCTGCTTTGACGGCCTTTCCCGTGGACGTGCGGGGATGTGTGGCAGCGGATATCGGAGCCTCCACGGGAGGATTCACCGATTGTCTGCTCCAAAATGGAACCGAACGGGTCTATGCCGTGGATTCAGGTCACGGTCAGCTCCATCCGCGTCTGCTGGCGGATCCGCGCGTTCGTTCGGCGGAGGGGATGAACGCCCGCAATCTGACCCCCGCCGATCTGATGGGAGTGGAGGCGGCATGGCAGACAGCCCACCCCAGTGCGGAGGCGGTTTCCTTTGACGGCCTCGTGGACGGGATCGTGATGGACGTATCCTTCATTTCCCAAGCCCTGCTCCATCCCGCGCTTTCCTCGATTTTGAGGACGGGAGGGTGGATGATTTCTTTGATCAAGCCCCAGTTTGAATTGACGAAAAAAGCCTTGAACAAGCAGGGCATCGTCAAGCAGGAGAAGGACTGTCAGGCCGCTGTGGACAAGGTGCTGGCATCGGCCGTTGCTTGCGGATTTGAGGTGGTTTCGGTAATCCCCTCTCCCATTGAGGGTGGGGACGGAAACCGGGAATTTTTGGCGTATTTGAGAAAGAAGATTTGAAGGAATCTCAAAGGGGAGATTCGCAAAATCTCTTCGCTCAGTATATGCAGAGGTCCCCGGAAAACATATAAGGGAACCTCTAAAAATTCGTCGCACTGAGAATCGGCGGAATCTTTTCCGTCATTCGTCACAAAATTCCTTCGCGTAGGAGGCACTACGCGTGCGGAGTTTTGTTTAGCGCCCGCAGGGCGGGCTGACGAAAAATCTTCTCGCCACTCTCTGCACGCCGAATATTTAGAGGTCCCCATAATAAAAACAGGTTTTGAAAACAGGTGCATTATGTCTGACGTGAAAAAAATTGCGTTGATTACGAATTTTAACATATACGAGAAGGCCGGGGCTGCCATGCAGGTGGCGCAGAGGCTATCTGCGTACCCGTGTGAGGTGATGGTGGCATCCTTTAACCGGGACAAGGTGCTTCGCATGAATCGCGGAAGGATGGACTTTACCTTCCTGCCCATGGACGAGATGTACGCCAACGCCGATCTGCTTATCGTGCTGGGCGGCGACGGAACCATTTTGGAGGCGGCGCGTCGCTCGGCGGTGCGGCAGACACCTATTCTCGGAATCAATCTGGGACGGGTCGGTTACATGGCGGAGCTGGAGATGGGAGAGCTGGACATGCTGAGCCATCTGTTTGATCGGGTCACGGCCGACGGATACAAGCCTGCCGAGTATTTCACCGAGACGCGCTCCATGCTTCACGTGGAGGTGGTCAACACCGAAGGGGAGGTGCGGCAGAGGATGTACGGTCTCAATGATGCCGTGATCACCAACGGCTCGGTTTCCCGTATCGTGGATATCGAGCTTTCTGAGAATGGAAATCCCGTGACGACCTACCGTGCGGACGGCTTGATCGTGGCGACGCCCACGGGCTCCACGGCCTATTCCATGTCCGCGGGGGGCCCTGTGACTGATCCTCGGGTCAAGTGCTTTTGCGTGACCCCCATTTGTCCCCATTCCCTGGCGGCCAGACCCATGATCTTTCCCGATGACTCGGTCCTGGAGATCCGCAATATCTGCCAGCGGGAGAAGATGCTGTACTTGACGGTGGACGGCCGTACGAATTGCGAGCTGTATCGGGGCGAGGTGGTTCGGATCACCCGATCGCCCTTGGAGACGAGGCTCATACGGTTAAAATCCTGTGGCTTTTACAATCGCTTGCGCTTGAAGATGGCCGAGCACGGCTAAAGCTGTGTTCGGAAGGCTGTGCTTCGCACAACCTTCGCCGGCTTTGCAAAGATTGCGATTTTCACGGCTGAAGCCGTGTTGCTATAACTCAAGGAGACATACATGAAAAAGAACCGATTGGATAAGATCATTGAGATCATTACTCAAAACGAGGTGGAGACCCAGGATGAGCTGATCTCCTATCTGAAGGATGCGGGGTATGCCGTGACACAGGCTACCGTATCTCGCGATATCCGTGAATTGAAGCTGGCTAAGGTCATGACCGGGCGGGGAAGCTACCGCTACGTTCTTCCCAAGGAGGATAAGGACACCCGGCGGATCCACATCACCCACGCACTGGCAGAGACCATTACGCGGGTGGAGGTGGCGCAGAACATCATTGTTTTGCATACCTACGCCGGCATGGCGCAGGCCGTTGCGCTGGAGGTGGACCGCCTCTCCCATCCCGATATACTGGGATGCGTAGCAGGGGATGATACCATCATCATCGTAGCTCGTGACAACACGGTGGCTACGGCTCTTTCGGAGCAGATGCAGGAGATGATCCGCTCGCGGATGCGCCCTGCGCGGGAGAACAAGTAAAGGGGAGCTCTAAATATTCAGCGTGCGGAGAGAGCCGAGTGAGTTCGGCGGCGAGAAGATTTTTTGTCAGACGCAACAAAAGTCCGCGCGCGTAGTGGAGTCTACGCGAAGGATTTTTGGTGAAGCGCCCACTTCGTGGGCAAACGGAAAAGATTCCGTCGATTCTCCATG
>SVRS01000068.1 GCA_015064695.1 Oscillospiraceae bacterium
GTTGGTGATCCACGCCCTGGGCACCCTCAAGGAGATCACCAACCTCTTTCTGGAAAAGACCCCCGATGGGGTTTCGGTGGAGGAGCTGGCCGGGCATCTGGCTTCCCTGGAGGGCGTTTCGAGCGTCCACCATATCCACGTCCGCAGCCTGGACGGAGGCCGCCACTACGCCACCCTCCACGCCGTGGTGAACGGCGACCCCGCCGCCGCCAAGGTCGCCATCCGCGCCGAGCTTTCCGAGCATGGCATCACCCACGCTACCATCGAGACCGAATCCCCCGACGAGACCTGCTCCGAGACCCAATGTCACGTCCCCCCCGCCAAGACCTTCCACGGCGGGCATCACCATCACCATCATTGAAAAGAAGCGGAGAGCCCCACGGCTCTCCGTTCTTTTTGCATCTCGGACTTCATGACCGCTCCCGCAAAATATTCTCTCCCCCGCCTTGACATTTCCCTTTTTTTGTGGTATCATATAGATCGTATAAGCACGCCAATCCCCAATCGAAAGGATTTTATATATGAAGATCGGATTCATTTCCCTCGGTTGCCCCAAGAACCAGCTGGACACCGAGGTCATGCTCCACGAGGTCGTGGCCGCCGGCTACGAGCTGACCTCCGAGGACATCGACGCGGACATCATCATCATCAATACCTGCGCCTTCATTGAAAGCGCCAAGCAGGAAGCCATCGACAACATCCTGGACGAGGCCTGGCTCAAAGAGAACCGCTCTCTCAAGGGCATCATCGTCACGGGTTGCCTGGCCGAGCGCTACCGCGAGCAGATCCTCGAGGAAATGCCCGAGGTGGACGCCGTTCTGGGCGTGGGCAGCATCCACAACATCGTGGAAGCCATCCGGGCCGTTGAGAAGCAGTCCAAGCGAAAAAACGTCCCCGCCTCCGAGAAGTACTGCTCCTTCGAGGACAAGAATACCGTCCGACTGGGCGGCGACCGCGTCCTTACTACCCCCGATTACGCCGCCTACCTGAAGATCGCAGAGGGCTGTGACAACCGTTGCACCTACTGCGCCATCCCCTCCATCCGCGGCCGCTTCCGCTCCCGTCCCATGGAGGACGTGGTGGCCGAGGCCAAGGACATGGATGCTCTCGGTATCAAGGAGCTGACCCTGGTGGCCCAGGATACCACCCGCTACGGCAAAGACCTCTACAGCCGCTACGCCCTGGCCGAGCTGATCCGAAAAATTACCGAGGAAACGAATATCCCCTGGATCCGTATCCTATACTGTTACCCCGACAAGATCACCGACGAGCTGATCGAGGAGTTCAAGACCAATCCCCGCCTGCTCAAGTACATTGATCTTCCCCTCCAGCACATCAGCAATCATATGCTCAAGGCCATGAACCGCCACGGCGACGGCCAAACCATCCGCGAGGTACTGAGAAAGCTCCGTACCGTGGAGGGAATGGTCATCCGTACCACCTTCATCGTGGGCTTCCCCGGCGAGACCGAGGAGGATTTTGGCGAGCTGGCCGAGTTCATCACCGAGCAGAGGTTCGAGCATGCCGGCGTGTTCACCTACTCCCGGGAGGAGGGTACCCCCGCCTACGACTTCGACGGTCAGATCGACGAGCAGGTCAAGCAGGATCGCATGGACATCCTCATGCGCACCCAGATGAATATCAATACCACCCGCAACGAATCCCGCATCGGATCCGTCATCACGGTTCTCTGCGAGGCCTATGACCCCGTCAACGAATGCTACTACGGCCGCTCCTCCGAGGACGCCCCCGACATCGACGGCAAGGTGTTCTTCCGCTACAACGGCGAGGAGAGAATCATGCCCGGCTCTATGGTCAAGGTCAAGGTGCGTGAGGTCGTGGACTACGACGTATACGGCTTCGCCATGAACCCTGAGAACGCGTAAACCGCCCCCTGCGAAGGGCAACCGCCCTCCCCCGCAACCCAATCTGTATAACGAGGTAATTCCCCATGTCCACCAAAAAGAAAAAAGGCATGAACCTGCCCAATCGGCTTACCGTCCTCCGCGTGTGCCTCGTACCCATCTTCATCGTTATCATGATGCTTCCCGCCTCGGTGCTCCCCCCCATGGTCAGCGGTCTCATCGGCGTGGCCCTCTTCATCGCCGCCGCGGTGACGGATCTGCTGGACGGCAAGATCGCCCGCCGCCGGGGCCTTATCACCGACTTCGGCAAGCTCATGGATCCCCTGGCCGATAAATTCATGGTCATCGGTGCCCTGGCGGTGATCCTCTACCGCACAGACCCCGGCTTCTTCCGCTTTTTCATCACCCTGGTGCTGCTGATCGTCATTTTCCGCGAGCTGGCCGTGACCTCCCTGCGCCTGGTTGCCTCCACCTCGGCAGGCGCGGTGGTCGCCGCCAACATCCTGGGCAAGATCAAAACCGTGGTGCAGATCGTCTTTATCGGCGCCGTGTTCATCGAGCCCGCCCTGTACTCCATTCCCTTCGTGGAAGGCTTCCTGCCTGCATGGTGGGTGGCCAACGTGCCCGTCACCTACACCGCAGGTATTCTGACCGTGCTCTTCACGGTATGGTCGGGGGTGAACTACTTCATCATTATGTGGAAATACCTGGATCCCGAAAAGTAAGAATTTCGGATAAACAAAAACACCACCGAAGATCGGTGGTGTTTTTTCATGTCTCTGCAGGATCACTTCACGTTGCTGTCGAAGAAGGCAACGATCTCTGCCATGAGCGCCATATCGTGGTTGCCCTCGGCATCTCTCATGACCAGGTGATCGCGATCCTCGTACTTCTTGAACACGAAGCGGTCGCTGTCCCCGTATTTCTTGTAGTAGGTGTCGTAGCCGTATTGGATCGGGATGGTATCGTCCACCTCGCCGTGTACGATCATGATCTCACAATCCGTCGCGGCAAAGCCCTTCATAGCGGTGCTGAAGGCATAGTCGCCGTACTTCGTGTACTCGTACAGGGAGGCAAAGGGGAGGAGCAGCTTGGCAACGCCGCCCACCATCTCGCAGCCGCGGTAGTCGATCATGTTCATGGACTTGTTCCAGCCCGCCAGCGTAACGGCGGCCTCCACCTCGGGATGATTGATCAGCACGTTGCCCACCGACATACCGCCCCAGCTGTAACCCATCAGCATGAAGGGCAGATCCTTGATCTGCTCAATGGTCTGGGCGTAGTTGATGGCGTAGTCCAGGTCGATGATACCCTGGGGCAGGCCACCGATCACGTCACCCTCGCTCTCGTCGTTGGCCGTGGCGTCGTAGGCGAATACGTAGTATCCGCAGGAGGCCATGTAATTGAAAATATCCATGTAGCCGCACTGTCCGCCTGCGCCGAGACCGTGAGCAAAGACGATAACACCCTTCTTTTCGGCTACCTCGTCATACTCGTACAGGTATCCCACCAGGGTCTGACCCTGATCCGAGGTAAAGGTGTGCCGCTCGCGGCTCATGGAGGGGAACTCCTCCATAGAGAAGCTGTATTCCTCGGGGGTGGTGCAACGATAGTTGAAGCTGCTGTCGTAGATGGAAACCGCCAGCGTGTAAAGCGCCACGCTGCCGCCGATCAGGAGGGCAACCACCACGCAGGTCAGTATAAGACCTAATCTTCTTCTTTTTCTGATTTTCATGTTCGGTACGATCCTTTCTGGAATTTTGTCCCTACCGTTCATAGAGATAAGTTGACTTTGTTATTATACCACAATCCCGCAAAAATTGCAAAAAAATGTTTTTCGAACGGGAGAGACAAGGGTGTTCCCATTAATGCCATGGTCGTAAACGATGTCCTTTCATATTTTAGCCGACAATCAGTACGCCATCTAAAATCGTGTCCATATCCATAGCGCTGCTGTCTGCATTATAAATTTCATACTCAAAAGGGCATCCGTCTTTCGCGTACAATGTAAATACAGTCGGAGCGCTTCCATCTTTTCTTACGGTTTGAACTATGATCATATCTGACATTCCCATATAACCATCTTTAATATTTGGAGTGCGAAACTCAATGATTTTATAATATGGCGAATAATCACGAACAATGTGTTCCGCAGATAACGAATCTACTGACGCTTCTCAACTTTTTTAGTTCTGCTTTACTTGATCGGCTCAAGTGTAAGTGTTCCTTCTTTAGCAGACCAATCACAGTTGCTCCACCCCATCTTATCGGGATTGTAGCGCACGACGACATCACCCAACCATTTCTCGCTCTCCATTTTAGGGCAATCACCTGCAAAGGTTATCGTCATTGTGCTATAATTAAAAAAGGTGTTACCACTCACCACGTTCACCGAAGCAGGTACTTCAACAGAGACAGGGGAGGTGATGGAGACCAAAGCATAGCCATCCAGGCTCTCTCTGCCCTCTCGGAACGTAATATGCTTCAGCGCAGGGCTGTTGAATATGACGGTAGAGAAGTAGGGATCAGACAGTCGCAGATTTTTTCCGATGGAAATGAACTCAATGCCGGTGCAACCCTCAAATGCATTCTTTACGATTTCCTCCAAGCTGTCGGGCAGATACAAGCTTTGCAGGGCGGAGCAGTTGAGGAATGAGCCTTCGTCTATGATGGTCATTCCCTCGGGAAATATAATTTCCTTAAGTGATGTGCAATCTCTGAAAGAATAATATGTTCCCTTCAGCTTGGTAAGTGGAGAAAGGTCTACGCGCGTGAGCGCCGTACAGCCCTCAAAGGCACTCGTATCCAATGATGTAATGCCACAGCCCTTAGCAAATTCTACCTGCTCAAGTTTTGTACAGTGGGCAAAGGTGCCAAGACCCAAGGAACTAACGGAGGACGGGATATACACCGACTCAATGGCGGTATCTTCAAACACGCCTTGCACCACACCGGTATATCCATTATCATTCTGCGCGGTTACGCCCAGTAAAATTCTCACCGGCAATCCCTCAATGGTATCGGGAATCACCACGTCGGTGCGCTCGCCCTTGTAGCGAATCAAGCGAATCGCACGCTCGCCGTCCTTCTCAAACGTATCATAGTCGAAATCCGAGGCGTTATTGGGGACTAATAAATCTTCGGTCGAAGTATCCGAGGTCGAAGGCGTTTGACAGGAGCAACACAGTATCAAGCACAAGATAGAGAGAAAAACAGCAGCCATTCGGCGAAAAACCATAGTCATTATAAAAAAATTCTCCTTTAAGTCTGTATAAGTTTTATCAGCCTTCTTTTGAAGTAATAAATTTAACATGCTCATCTGACCATAGGTGCAGACACCGCCTTTCTGTTCTCATTATACCACAAAATCGCGGGGAGTGCAAGGGGAAATTTTTTAGTGATGTTGCGGCGTTGCCGCAGTGATGTTATGGCTTCGCCATAGTGATGTATTGCGCCTTGAGCGCAAAGTGATGTGATGTGTCCGCTTTCTCACGCGCGAAGCGCACATCACTTGCGAAGCAAACATCACGCCCCAAGGGCACATCACGTTCCGCGCAAGCGGAACACATCGTTGAAAAAAGCCATCCGCTATTGCGAATGGCTTTTTTCTTGTGATACCCTTTCAAAATCGATCCGCACCACAAGTTTTTCGAAATCGATCCATACTTTTTAGTCAGAGGATAGACTTATCCCTTGGCGGTGATGGGAGTTGCACGCGACCGCTGTCTTCCGGGGTGCTACTCCATGCGTGTAAACGGATCTATGTATTGTTACGGATCTAAACCAAAGAACGTTATATCAAAATTCTCTGACATATGAATCTCATACACGCAATCATCAGAAGAAGATTCCATATAATGTGTTTGCACACGGATAACATATTCGTCATTTTCCTTGGTAACAGACTCCATAAAATCGGTATTTATCCAAATGAAAATATGCTTACGATTGTTTTGTGTTTCATCGAGTTGAATAATCTCAATTTCGGTAGCAGACGGATCATATATGTTGTTAGTATTACTTGCAAAAACTGACAATCTCTCTTCTACCGATTCAAGAACTGTTTTTTTAATGAAATAATTTTCTTGTTCGGTCAATTCATTATTATCTGAATAGCACGAGGGAGAAAGAAACACAAATCTTGCTACACAAGACAGAGCAATAGATATAGCAAGAACAGAAGCAATTATTATCGCAATTATAATTATTAATTTCTTGCTCATTTTGCTCCCTCCTTCGCCGTGTTGATCGAGGCAATCAACATTCTGCGGATCGTGCCGCATTGATTATACAAGTCTTTTGCAATCTCTCGATCCATCAATTCGGATTTTACAAACAATTCAAGCCAATATTCCGTTTCGTAGCACTCCTTTAGCGCAATTTGAAACTTCGCGACAAAGTCAGCTTTACTATGCGCATAGTTCGCCTCGTGAATATTTGCACCGATGGAGGTAGAGGAACGTTCCAACTGATTTACGAGGGAATAGTGACCTTTTATACTGTCACACATTTTGATAACTTTTACAGCAAAATCGGTTGATAAATCCCGAAGCTTTGAATCTGCCATAATAACACCGCCTTTCTGCCGTTATTATATCATAAATCCGATATTTTTTCAAGTGAAATATTCGCCTTACGGCGAATGTGAAATAATTCACTTCGTGAATTGTGAAATATTGCTCCCGTTGGTCGCAATGTGAAATAAAATTCGTTCCTTCACACGCCGTAGGCGTATTTCACTGCCGCAGGCAATTTCACACGCGCCAGCGTATTTCACTCGTTCCGCAGGAACGAATTTCACTGAAAAAAGCCATTCGCTTACGCGAATGGCTTTTTTCTTGGCAGGGGCTTATGATTTCGAACC
>SVRS01000013.1 GCA_015064695.1 Oscillospiraceae bacterium
GCAGACCACCTCGGGGATGATGTCGCCTGCCTTCTGCACCGTGACGTAGTCACCCAGGTGAATATCCCGCTCGCGGATGAAATCCAGATTGTGGAGGGTAGCGCGGCTGACGGTTGTTCCCGCCAAGCGGACGGGAGATAGGTTGGCGGTGGGGGTCAGAACACCCGTCCGCCCCACGGCGATCTCGATGCTCTCCAGCCTGGTGATCTTCTGCTCAGGGGGAAATTTGTAGGCCACCGCCCAGCGGGGGGTGTTGGTTCCCTCCCCCATGCGGGCGCGATCAGCCAGCTTATCCAGCTTGATTACCACGCCGTCGATGTCATAGGCCAGATCGTCGCGGCGGCCGCCCAGGGCCTCGATGTGGGAAACGATCTCCTCGCGGTTCTCGCACACCACCCGCTCCTCCAGCACCGTAAAGCCCAGCTCAGCCAGGCGGTCCAGGGTCTCGGTATGGGTCTGGGGGACGCGGCCGTCGAGGTAGAGATTACCCTCCTGGAAATTGAACACGAAAATGGACAGAGCCCGCTCGGCGGTGACCTTGGGATCAAGCTGGCGCAGGGACCCGGCGGCGGCGTTGCGGGGATTGGCCAGGAGAGCCACGCCCGCGGCCTCCCGCTTGGCGTTGAGCCGCTCGAACACGGTGCGGGGCATATAGACCTCACCGCGCACCACCAGATCCAGAGGCTCGGAAAGGGTCAGGGGGATATCGAAGATGGTCTTGATGTTGTTCGTCACGTCCTCCCCCGTGACACCGTCGCCGCGGGTGGCCCCCTGGGTCAGCACACCGCCGACATAGCGGAGGGAGACCGACAGGCCGTCGATCTTGGGCTCCACCGAGAAGGATGCCTCGGGGATACTCTCACGGACACGGCGGATAAAATCCCCCAGCTCGTCGTAGGAGAAAACGTCCGCAAGGGAGTCCATGCGGGCCGTGTGGGTGACCTTTTCAAACTTGTCCAGAGCCTTGCCGCCCACGCGGTGGGTGGGGGAGGCGGGGTCATCCAGCTCGGGATGAGCCTCCTCCAGATGGACCAGCTCGTAGTAGAGCTTATCGTATTCGTAGTCCGAAATTTCAGGGGCATCGTAGACGTAGTAGAGCTTGGCGTGATGCTCCAGCTCCCGGCGAAGCTGTTCGGCTCGGGCGCGGAGGGCGGTCATGTCGGGCATGGTTGAAAGTCTCCTTTTTGGGGAATTTTGAAGGTACTCGGATACTGAGATACAAGATCGAAGATCGATATATTATAACATTATAGCCGATTTTTTGAGGGATGTCAAGAGCGGAACCGAAACTCACAAAAAAGATACAAGACACATCCCCACAGAACGTATCTTGTAGCTTTGTATCTTGTATCTTTGTATCTTTTTACGCTTTGCTTGCCTTTTCGGCTTCCTCCGCGAGGATCTCCATAGCGGCCCTCAGATCGTCCCATCCGATGTTCAAAGCGGGTAGCAGACGGATCTTGGCCTTGGCCTTGATGGGCAGGATGCCCCGCTCCATGCAGGCGGCGAGGATCTTTGCGCTGTCGCCCTCGGTCTCAATGCCGATCATCAGACCCAGGCCGCTGACCGACTTGATGCCGGGCTTACCTGTGAGGGTGGTGAAGATGTACTCCGACTTGGCCTTGACCTCTGCAAGCAGGTCCTCGTCGATGCGATCCAGAACGTGGCAGGCGGCGGCGCAGGAGATGGGGTTGGCACCAAAGGTGGAGCCGTGGAGACCGGCAGTCAGGGTGCCGTGGGACTTCTCAAAGAACAGGGTGGCGCCGATGGGCAGACCGCCCGCCAGGCCCTTGGCGGTAGACATCACGTCGGGAGTAATGCCGTAGTGCTGGTAGGCGTAAAGATGGCCGCTCCGACCGTTACCCGTCTGAACCTCGTCCAGCATCATCAGCACGTTATACTTGTCGCAGAGGGCGCGGAGACCGACCATGAACTCCTCGGTGAGAGGCATGACACCGCCCTCACCCTGCACAGGCTCGGCCAGAACGGCGGCACACCTGTGGGACTTGAGCAGCTCCTCCACCGACGCGATATTGTTGGCCTCAGCGTAGAGGAAGCCCTCGGTGAGGGGAGTGAAATCGGTGTGGAAGGAATCCTGCCCCGTGGCGGCCAGGGTGGTGATGGTACGGCCGTGGAAGCTGTTTTTCAGGGTGATGATGTGGTAATAGTCGCTTCCCTTTGCGCGGGCGGCCCACAGGCGGGCGGTCTTGATGGCGCACTCGTTGGCCTCGGCTCCCGAGTTGGAGAAGAACACCGACTTCGCCCCCGTGCGGGTGCAGAGCTTCTCGGCCAGGCGGGCGCCCGGCTCGTGGTAGTAGAGGTTGGAGGTATGCTGGAGCTTGCCCAGCTGCTCGGTGACGGCGGCAACCCAGCCCGCGTCGCTGTAGCCAAAGGTATTCACCGCGATACCCGTAGCCAGATCAATGTATTTTTTGCCGTTCTCGTCGTAGACAGCGGAGCCCTCGCCGTGGGTGAGAACCAGGTCGAAACGACCGTAGGTGTTCGCGACGTATTGCTTATCGGTATTCTTAATGTTGCTCATTTTTATATACTCCGTAATCTCGTTCTCCCGCTCCCCCAATGCCCCGGTGGGCAGGGACCCACGGTGAAAGCCAATATCCTGACGGCTATCAGCAAGAAAAACACCCATTATTATTTTTGAAGGCTTTTGGAATTCCCAAGGGCTTTTTTCAAAAAGCCCTTAAGTGGGTCAAGGGCAGAGCCCTTGCGTTCTCCCTTACTCCTCTCCGCCCATCACCATAGTACCTGCGCCCTCATCGGTGAGCAGCTCCATGAGAATGGCGTGGGGAACGCGGCCGTCCATGATGGTGACGTCCTTAACACCGGCCTTGATGGCCTCGATGCAGCAGTCCACCTTGGGGATCATGCCGCCCGAGATCACGCCCTCGTCGTAGAGGGCTTTGGCCTGGGGCACGGTGACACGGGGGATCAGGGTGGTGGGATCGTCCTTGTCGCGGAGGATGCCGGCTACGTCGGTCATCATGATAAGACGGGCGGCGCCCAGCGCACCTGCAATGTATGCCGCGGCGGTATCGCCGTTGATGTTGTAGACGTTGCCCTGGCGGTCGCTGGCCACCGTGGAGACAACGGGAATGTAGTTCTTCTCCAAAAGATCGTTGATGGGCTTGGCGCGGACCTTGGTGATCTCGCCCACAAAGCCCAGGCGCTCGTCCTTGATCTTGGCCTCAATGATGCCGCCGTCCATGCCCGATACGCCCACGGCGTGACCGCCCTTCATCTGGAGCAGGGTGACCAGGGTCTTATTGACCTTGCCCGCCAGCACCATCTGAACGATGTCCACCGTCTCCTTATCGGTGACGCGGAGGCCGTTCACGAATTCGGGCTGCTTGCCCAGCTTCTTCATCATGTCGCTGATCTCGGGGCCGCCGCCGTGAATGAGTACCACCTTCACGCCGATCAGCCACAGGAGCGCAAGATCCTCCATGACCTGCTGCTTCAGGTTCTCGTCGATCATGGCGTTACCGCCGTACTTGACCACAACGGTCTTGCCTACGTACTGCTTGATATAGGGCAGTGCCTGGGTCAGCACCTCGGCACGCTGGAAATTGGAAAAATGCATGTTGTCCATGATGGATAACTCCTGTTTTGTTAATGATATACGGTGGGAGACAAGTCCCCGCCCTACAGTGTATCAGGTTCGGTAGTCTCCGTTGATCTTAACGTAATCGTAGGTCAGATCGCAACCCCAAGCGGTGGCCTCGGCATCACCGTCGGAGAGGGTGACCTTGACGGTGATCTCGTCCTCCATGAGGATCTCCTTGGCAACCTCCTCGGAGAAGGCAACGCCCGCGCCGTCCTTGCAGACCAGGATCTCACCCTTGCGGGAGGAGAATACCACGTCGATGCCGTTCACGTCGGTCTCCACGCCGCTGTAACCGATGGCGCACAGCACACGGCCCCAGTTGGCATCGGCACCAAAGATGGCGGCCTTCATGAGAGAGGAGCAGATGACCGACTTGGCAATGCGGCGGGCGGATTCCAGATCACGGCCGCCCTTGACCTCGCACTCAAAGAGGCGGGTCGCACCCTCGCCGTCCGCGGCGATGCAACGGCAGAGGTAGACCGTCAGGGTGTTCAGAGCCTTCATGAAGGCGTCAAATTCCTCGCCCTCGGTCGTAATGAGGTCATTCCCTGCCAGGCCGTTGGCCATGAGAGTGACCATGTCGTTGGTGGAGGTGTCGCCGTCCACGCTGACCATATTGAAGGTAGCCTGAATGTCGGTGGACAGAGCCTTCTGCAGCATAGCCGGAGCCACCGCGCAGTCGGTGGTGATGAAGACCAGCATGGTGGCCATGTTGGGATGGATCATGCCCGAGCCCTTGGCGATACCGCCGATGCGGCAGGTCTTACCGCCCACGGTGAACTCCAGGGCGAGCTCTTTGACCTTGGTATCGGTGGTCATAATGCCGTAGGCGGCATCCAGTGAGCCGTTCTTGTTCAATCCGCCCACCAGCGCGGGGATGCCGTTGGCGATGGGGGTGATGTCCAGGGTCTGGCCGATGACGCCGGTGGAGGCCACCACCACGTCGGCGGGGGAAATCTTCAGCTCAGCGGCCAGAAGGTCGGACATCTGCTCGGCGATCTCGATACCGTTGGCGTTGCAGGTATTGGCGTTGCCGCTGTTGCAGATCACGGCCTGAGCATAGCCGTCGGCGATGTGGTTCTTGGTCACGGTCAGAGGCGCGCCCTTGACGCGGTTGGTGGTATATACGCAGGCAGTAGCGGCCTTGGTATCGGAATAGATCACCGACAGGTCGTGCTTGGTCTTGTTCTTACGGATACCGCAATGGATACCGTTGGCGGTAAAGCCCCGGGCGGCGCAGACACCGCCGGGGATCTGGGTGATGGTAGTCATGATTTTCTCCTTAATTCATAGGAAGGAATATTTATACATAATGGAGAGCGTGCCTCCGGCGTCAGACAGGCTTGCCTGTCGAAACCTTTCTTGAAAGAAAGGTTCTAAGAACTCCAAAAAACTTAAAAACAATGCTTTGGAGAGCAACTCGGAGGCAGGGTCGAACTCGATTACCCCCATGGGGCCCCTGCCCCATTGGTACAGGAAAACGGTTTGGATTTGAGGTTTTGCCGGAGAAATAGTATTATGCAATTATACGATCAAATTGGACGTAGGCTCAGCACCGAGGAGAATGTTCAGACACTCCACGGCGGCACCGCTGGCACCCTTGCCCAGGTTGTCGTAGCGGGCAACCAGGATCATGCGGTCGGGATTACCAAACACGCTGATCTCCATGCTGTCCTTCCCCGACATGGAGGCGGCGGAGAGGAAGCCGGATTCGTCGGCGTTGGCCACGCGAACCAGGGGAGAGCCGTCGTAGGTCTTGTGGTACAGCTCCAGAATATCCGCGGGGGTCGCACCGTTTACGTCGGTACCGAATAGGGGAACCGTGACCTCCATGCCCGAGTAAAAGTCGCCCACGATGGGTAGAAATACGGGGGGATTATGCAGTCCCGTAAAGGTCTTCATCTCGGGGAGGTGCTTATGGGTCTGGCCCAGGGCGTACTGGCGGGGGGCATCCAAAAGACCGTCGCGATCGGGATTTTCGTAGTCCGCGATCATGTTTTTACCACCGCCGCTGTAGCCCGTAAGGGAGGTAGCGGACAGGTGGGCGTCGGGGGACAGGAGGCCGCTCTGCACCAGAGGGCGGACCAGGGCGATAAAGCCGCTGGCGTGACAGCCGGGGACGGCGATGCGGGTGGAGCTCTCGATCTTCTCGCGGAAGCTCGTGTCCAGCTCGGGGAAGCCGTAGGCCCAGGCAGGGTTGGTGCGGTGGGCGGTGGAGGTATCCAGCACGCGGACGGCAGGGTTTTCGATCATGGAGACCGCCTCGATGGAGGCGGCATCGGGGAGGCAGAGAAAGACGATGTCGGCAGTATTGAGCATCTCGCGTCTGGCCTCGCTGTCCTTACGCTTGTCCTCAGGGAGGATCAGCAGGGTGATATCATTCCGCTCAGCCAGCCGCTCGCGGATACGCAGGCCCGTGGTTCCGGCCTGACCATCAATGTATATTTTTTTCATTTATTCACCTTCTATGCATAAAAATGCATATTTCCCACAAAGATACCATATATTATATCCGCTAAACCTGTTTTTGTCAAGACATTTTTGCATATTATTTCACCCCGCCCAAGGGGTTTTGGAATTTTTCTGCGTTTTGGTGCAAACCCACGATGGCAAAGGCCGTTTTTTGTAGAAATTGACGGCTTTCTTCTCCTTTCTTGCCCATATATCCCCGTCTCGACCGATATTCTGCGGATTTTTTTCTCAAATATTGAAAAAGCACTTGTTTTTTCGCCCAAAATATGCTATACTGACTCGATTGCGAACGGCGGCACTCTGCCGGCCGTATTCATATGAACACAGAAAGGTTGCATACGTTGAGTACACATCGTCATAAAGCCCCCAAGCCCCGCCGTCAAAAGGACCGGGAGATCGCGCGTCTCCGAGGCGAGCTTTCCGCAGAGCGCGGACGCACCGCCAAGCTGGAGCGGGAAATTGCCAATTTGAAGCGAGAGCTACAGGTCGCCGGGCAAGCATCGTCAAAAAATCCCATCCGCCGTCTGTCCCGCCGAGGGAAGAGCGCCCGTAAGGAGGAACTTCTGCTGATGGATGCCGACCGCCGCGCCCGCTACTACCGCAAACGGTCCTTCCTCCGCTACCTGGTGGATTCCTTCAGAGAATCCATGCTCATGGAGATCATCACGAAATTCCGCCGCTATCTGAAGCGCTTTCAGCTGCTGCAGATGCTCTTCCCCATCCTTTTGGCCGTCGGCGCCTTCGTTGCGGTGGGTATCGTATCCCCCCTCGCCCTTCTGATCCTGTGTGTCGGCGTCATTCTGCCCACCGCCCTCATTCTTCTTGACTTCCACCGCATGAATAAGCACCTGCGGCAAGAGCTGGTGGACCGTCGGATCCGCATCATGATCCCACCGAAAAAGGGCGCCATGGAGAAAAATTCCTTCTTCGTTCGCAACGCCCGCGCCATGGCGGCCGAGGACGACGTCACCGTCATTGTCGTGACTCCCTACCTCTGCTCCGGTCGGGGCATGGGCGGCCGCAAAAGCTTCTTTACCGCCCGCAAGGAGGCCGATACCCTGTATCTGGTGCGCAGCCATTACTTCTTCACCCTCCGCCGCCGCGTATTGGACCGTCTGGACAGCGACGTGACCGTGATCTACTGATTCCATTCCGACCCCGTGTTTTTTCCCGATCCGTGAATAATCTCATTCCGCGCGAGCCATACTCTCTCCACCCGCAAGGGAATTTCATATTTGGAGGAAGTTATGGTACTCACCCAGAAGGAGCTAACCCTCATCAAGGATCTCAAGGGACAGGAGCAGCTTTGCATCGACAAGTATACGAAGCACGCGGAATGCGCCCACGATCCCCAGCTCAAGCAGCTATTCACGCGGATCGCCCAGGTAGAACAGGGGCATCTGAACACTCTGACCCAAATGGAGAACGGCGGAAATCCCCCGGCAGGCGGATCGAAGGCCTCCACCATCCCCACCTTTACCGCCTACCACACCCAAAACGAGACTGCCGAAAAGAAGCAGGACTGCTACCTCTGCTCCGATCTTCTGACCACCGAGAAGCACGCCTCGGGCTTGTACAACACCTGCGTGTTTGAATTCGGGCAGAGCGACCTCCGCAAGGCCCTCAATCACATTCAGACCGAGGAGCAGGAGCATGGGGAGATGATCTACAAGTATATGAAGGCGAATCATATGTATTCGTAAGGGAGAACGGGGGAGCATGCCTCCGTCGGCTCAGACCCTTTCCGAAGAAAGGATCTGAGAACTCCCAAAACTTTGAAGCAGGGATTATTTGAGTAATGAGAGAACAGACGGTGCCATAGAGGACGTCACCATGGGGCCCTGCACCGTGGGTATATTCATACCAATCCTCAATCAAATGATCGGACAAAAAACAAAAAAGGATTCCCGCACCCGAATGGGTACGCCGAATCCTTTTTTTGTTGCAGGTTGAATTCGATCTGAAACCGAAATCACTTAACGTCAAGAACCTTCTTGCCGTCGTAGAAGCCGCAAACCTTGCACACGCGGTGGGGCTTGTTCATCTCGTTGCACTCGGGGTTGGAGCACTTAACGAGACCGCAGGCCTCCAGCTTGGTGTTGTTCGATCTTCTGGTATCTCTGCGAGCCTTGGAAACTTTACACTTTGGTACTGCCATATTGACACCTCCTCCTGGGCATTGCTCATATCTGAATAGCCTCTCGGCCATATCATTCAAAAATCTTCGTGTTCGGTATCAGTCCTCGTTCTCATCCTCATCGAATCTGAGATTCGCCAAGACCGCCCAACGCGGGTCGATCTCCTTCGTGGGACAACCGCAATTCCCCTCTCGCACGGGCTTTCCGCACTTGGGGCAAAGACCGGGACAATCCTCGTCGCAGAGCAGACGCATGGGGAACGCCAGAATCAATGCTTCCCGCACCGAATCGTCGATATCCAGCATACCGTTCTGCAGGATCACGTATTCGTCCACGTTGTCCTCCTCCTGCTCCTCGGTCAGCGTCCCCTCGGTAACGACCGTCCGCTCGAAGGGCATGGTGAACACACCGCTCACCTCGGAAAGGCAACGGGCGCAAGCGCCGCTGTAGGGGATCTCCGCCGTAGCAATCAGACGCATATAGCCGCCCTGATTGGTGATCTCACCGAATACGCGGACGTCTCCGTCAAAACTGACGCCGTAAGGAGCCTCGGGCTCGATGGGAAAATCAATGGACATACGGGTGATCTCCCCGCGAAGCATGGGTTTCAGATCAATATTCATGCCGATTCTCCTTCCCTTTGACAAGCCGCAAAACACGACATTGTCTATTATACCCGATTTTCTTGAACTTGTCAATACTTTTTTCAAATTTTGTTGTAACTTGTTTTTCAAATTATTCTGCATTTCCACAGGATTCTTTATGAAAAACGCCGTCATCCCTTGACAAGGGAATTCCTTTATGCTATACTGGGGTCAGTTTGATTCTGAGAAAGGAGACTGCACCATGGGCGCATCGGGTGTTATTTGCGAGTTCAATCCCTTCCATAACGGCCACGCGTATCTCATCTCCCGCATGCGGGAGCGAGTCGGAGAGGACGGTTGTGTGATCTGCCTCATGAGCGGACGGTTCGTCCAGCGGGGAGAGGCCGCCATGGCCGATCCCTACCTGCGGGCGCGGATGGCTCTGACCGCAGGGGCGGACCTGGTATTGGAGCTTCCCTTCCCCTGGTCGGCAGGCAGCGCCGAGCATTTCGCCGCGGCAGGGGTGGGGATATTGTCCCGTTTGGGGGTGGATACGCTGACCTTTGGCAGTGAGTGCGGGAATCGTGATCTGCTGGCCCGCGCCGCCGAGACGGTGGCAGCCCCCTGCTTTGGGGAGATCTACGCCGCGCTCTGCCGAAATGGGATCGGTACGACGACGGCCTACGCCGAGGCTCTGCGAAGAACCTCCGCAGAGGCGGATGCCCCCTTGCCCGAGGGCTTTCCTTCCTCCAACGATCTGTTGGGTATTGCCTATTTGCGCGCCTTGAAGCAGACTCGCGCAGGCAGGGGCTTCGCCCCCGAGGCCTTCGTCGTGACTCGCTTAGGCTCGGGATACCGCGAGGACGTGCTGACCGCAGGAGAATTCCCCTCCGCAACCGCCATCCGTCTGCTTTTGAAGGAAGCGGCCTGCGCCCCCTTCGCCCTGGAGGCCATGCTGGAGAGAACCATGCCCGACGAAGCCCTGAGCATTCTCCTGGAGGGCATTCGCCGCGGAGAGCTGCCCTTGGATGGTCAGCGGTTGCTTTCCTTTTATCATATCCTGTACCGCCTCAAAAAGCCCGCCGACGTGGAGCCCTTCGCCGAATGGGGCGGAGGACTCGCAGGGCACATCTGCCGTCACGCAAGAGATTCTGCCGATCCATCCGACTTTTTCGGGGCTCTGCGCACCAAGCAGTACACCGACGCGAGGCTCCGTCGCGCCCTTCTGTTCGGCGCGGTGGGCGTTACCGAGGCCGATCTGCGAGCCGCCCCCACCTACACCACCCTGCTGGCCGCCAACAAGCGGGGATGCGCCTACCTCAAAAATTGGCAAAGGGCCAACAAGGAGGCAAAGGACGGCTTCGCGGTGGTGGCCAAGCCCGCCGACACGCCTGCAGGACGGCAGAGGGAGCTTTGCGAGCTTGCGGATGGGTTATTCTCCCTGTGCTTCCCCGAACCGAAGGAGGCCGGGGATATGCTGCGGAGAAGCCCCTACATTACAGGATAATCAAAATTTGCAACGCGAGAGTCGATCCTTTGTCGGCTCTCTTCATTTTATACCTAAAAAAACAAAATTCTATTTACATTTCTTACCGTTTGTGCTATAATAAAACCGTAATTTGAAAAAATTCCTTGTTACATTTCATCACAACGTAAGGAGACACAATAAATATGAAAGAATTTTTTGGTTCGGACGTCCTGCTCCGCTCCGAGGCGGCCAAGACCCTCTATGCGGAGGTCAAGGATCTCCCCATCATTGATTATCACTGCCATCTCAACGAAAAAGAGATCCGGGCCGACCGTGGCTTTGCCGATCTGGGCGAGCTGTGGCTGGGCGGTGACCACTACAAGTGGCGCGCCATGCGGATGTGCGGCGTTGACGAGGAGTACGTCACGGGACAAGCCTCCTTTGCCGACAAATACGCCAAGTACGCCGAGATCTTTCCTCGCCTGGCAGGCAATCCCCTTTACTACTGGACCCAGCTTGAGCTGGCGTTGATCTTCGGTATCCGTAGCCCCTTGGGTCCCGATACCGCTGAGGATATCCGTGCCGCCGCCAACGAGAGGCTGGCTACCATCAAGGTCAGCGACCTCCTGAAGCAGTTCAAGGTGGAGTACGTCGCCACCACCGACGACCCCGTTTCCCCCCTGGCCGATCACGGTCGGTACGGCGACACAAGGGTATCCCCCACCTTCCGCCCCGACCGTATGATCGGCTTGGACGAGGGGGCTCTCTCCGAGCTGGCCGACGTTTCGGGCATCGGGACCGACACCCTGGCAGGCCTCAAGGCCGCGCTGACCAACCGCCTGGATTATTTCGTGGCCCACGGTTGCCGCATCAGCGACCACGGTATGGATTGGCTCCCCGTGGAGGACTGCGGTGAGGAGATCGCCGCCGGGCTGTACGCCCGCCGCGGTGAGCTGACCGCCGAGGAAAAGTGGATCCTGTCCTCCCACCTGCTCTACTTCGTGGCCACTCTGTATGCCGAGCGAGGCATGGTCATGCAGCTGCACTTCGCTACCTACCGCAACGTCAATACCGCCATGTTCGGCCGCGTGGGCCGCGACGCGGGCTTTGACATCATGCGGGGCGAGGTGGACACCGACCGTCTCGTAGTCTTCCTGGACACCCTCAATAAGGACGGCAAGCTTCCCAAGACGGTGCTGTACACCCTCAATCCCGCCTGCGTTCCTGCCCTCTGCACCCTGTCGGGAGCCTTCCCCAACGTCCGTATCGGCGCTGCCTGGTGGTTCAACGACACCGTCGAGGGTATCCGCCGTCAGATCAAGTACGCCGCTGAGTACACCGCCCTGGGCACCAGCCTGGGTATGCTCACCGACTCCCGCTCCTTTGCCAGCTATGCCCGCTTCGATTTCTTCCGCCGCATTCTGGCCGACGTGATAGGCGAGTGGGTAGACGCGGGCGAGTACGCCATGGACCACGCAAGGAAGCTCATGTACGACGTTTGCTACGGCAATGTCAAGGAATTCCTGGGATTGTAAGCCGCATTCTGAAGGGAAATCCAACAGACCCTCTCATTGCCGCAAATACCGCACACGAAGGGATATGCGATCATGTCATCAACTTTGAAAACAACTGCGAGCCCCGTCACGGCCATCATCGTAGGTGCCGGACACCGTGCTATCGGTTACGCCGACGTCACGTTCAAACACCCTGAGCTTCTCCGGATCGTCGGCGTGGCTGATCCCGATCCCGTCCGCAGGCAAGTGGCCATGGAACGGTACGGCTTTGGCGAGAATATGTGCTTCCATGATGCAAACGAGCTGGCCGCTCGCGGAAAGCTTGCCGACGCGGTCATCAACGGCACCCTGGATCGTCTTCACGTAGAGACCAGCCTGCCTCTGCTGGACGCGGGCTACGATATGCTTCTGGAAAAGCCCTTTGCCCTGAACGAAGGCGATGCTCTGACTCTGACCGATTGCGCCGCCAGCAACGGTGCCAAGGTCATGATCTGCCACGTTCTGCGCTACGCCCCCTTCTACTCATCCATCAAGGAACGAATCCTGCGGGGGGATCTGGGTGAGATCATCAACATTCAAATGGCCGAGCACGTGGGCTACCATCATATGTCCATCGGCTACGTCCGCGGTAAGTGGAGCAATTCCGAACGGAGCTGTTCCTCCATGCTGCTGGCCAAGTCCTGTCACGATATGGATCTCATGATGTGGCTCATGGGCGAGACCCGTCCCACCGCAGTCGCCTCCTTCGGAGGACGCTACCAGTTCCGTCCCGAAAACGCCCCGCCCGAGGCAGGAACCGTCTGTATGGTGGATTGTCCTCTGGTAGATACCTGCGAATATTCCTCTAAGCGGCTTTATATCGACCACCCCGATCGGTGGGGATGCTACATTTGGGATGCCCTGGAGCATCTGGAAAACCCCGGCAACGAGGACCGCATCGCACTGATGAAGTCCGATTCTCCCTACGCCCGTTGCGTGTATAAATCGGATAACAACGTGGTGGACCGTCAATCGGTCATGGTCCAATTCGCCTCGGGTGCCACGGGAACTCTGAACATGGTGGGCGGCGCCGCACGCGATCTACGAACCATCACGATCATCGGCACGCGGGGCGAAATCCGCGGCTCCTTCGAGAGCGGCACTTACACCTTCCGACACCCGAATCCTGCCAAGGAGGGCTTCAGCGGCGGCTATGATGAGGAGATCGTGGACCTGAAGCAGGCCGTTGTGTCCGACGGCCACGGCGGTGGCGACGAGCGGATGGTGTTGGATTTCGTGAGGTTTGTCCGCGGTGAGCCCACGGGCGCCGCCTGCACGTCCATTTTCGACTCCTTGATCGGGCACCTCTGTGTCTACAAAGCAGACCAGTCTCGGGAGAATGGCGGATTGCCGATTTTCATCCCGTAATATCGCACACGGAGGTTGGTCGTTTATGCGCATTCACGTCAAGAAAGAAAAGAAGCATACCATCTCCCCATATATATTCATGCAATTTGCAGAGCCCGTCGGAGAGGTCATGCGGTTATTCCGCAGCCACATCGGCAGGTATGCGCTGGATATAGACCGGGAGATCGGGCAGGTGGATCTGACAGCCAGCCTGTCGGAGGACGAAAAGATCCTTTACGTCCATGCGGTCAATACCGACCGTTTGACCGATAAGCGGTTGGAATTTTGCATGGACGGACAAGCAATCCGGAAAATCAGGGCGTTTACCATCGCAAAGGATGCCATGACTGAAATCACCTATCAGAACCCGAACGTATTTCAGCCAACCGAAAGTGAAACGGCGGGAAACAGCTTCGTATTGCCTGCATCCGGAGTTTCGGCGTTGGAAATTGAATTGGCCTGAGGCCATATACAATCCGAATCATTATCAAATACATAAGGAGATCATACCATGCAAATGACATTCCGCTGGTACGGCGAGGGAAACGACCGTATCAAGCTATCCGACATCAAGCAGATCCCCGGTGTCGAGGGGATCGTGTGGGCGCTCCACCACAAAATGCCCGGAGAGATCTGGGAGGAGTCCGAGATCGCCGAGGTCAAGCGTCAGCTGGACGAATACGGCTTCAATATGGACGTGGTGGAGTCGGTCAACGTCCACGACGACATCAAGATCGGTCTGCCCAGCCGCGATCTCTACATTGAGAACTACAAGACCACCATCCGCAATCTGTCCAAGTTCGGCGTGAAGGTCATCTGCTACAACTTTATGCCCATCTTCGATTGGACGAGAAGTAACCTGTTTCACCCCGTGGGCGACGGCTCTACCGCCCTGTTCTACGAGAAGAACATGATCCAGGACGACTACAACGCCATGGCCAAGTACATTCTGGACTTCACCGAAAAGTACAATATGTCCTTCCCCGGCTGGGAGCCCGAGCGCATGGCCAAGCTGGACGAGCTGTTCAAGGCTTACGAGGGCATCGACCACGAAAAGCTGTGGGCGAATCTGAAATACTTCCTCGAAGCCATCATGCCCACCTGTGAGGAATGCGGCATCAAGATGGCCATCCACATGGACGACCCGCCGTGGGACATCTTCGGCCTGCCCCGTCTCCTGATCGACGAGGCATCCATCGGTCGGTTCCTGTCTATGGTGGATCATCCCTGCAACTGTCTGACTCTTTGCTCCGGATCCCTGGGCGCCAACCCCGACAATGACGTGGCCGCCATCGTCCGCAAGTACTGTGACCGCATCGCCTTCGCCCACATCCGCAACGTCAAGCACTTTGAGAACGGCGATTTCTCCGAAGCCAGCCACCGGGATTGCGACGGCGATACGGGCATTCTGGACATCCTTAAGGCCTACCACGATTGCGGCTTTGAGGGCTATATCCGCCCCGACCACGGACGTCATCTGTGGAGCGAGGGTCCCGGGACGGTTCGCCCCGGCTACGGCCTCTACGACCGCGCCATGGGCATCATGTATATGCTGGGCGTGTGGGATATGTTGGATCGATTGAAGGCGTAACCGTCCTTGTGCGCCTCCCCGATTGAACCAACCAACAAGGAGAATCCTATGGAACCTTTCGACCGCGAGTGGAAGCGGCAGTTTTCACTCTCCTTCTACAAGAATATGAAGCTCAAGCTGGCCGAAATGACCTTTTTGAAGGATTTCGTCACCGACAGGCGGGGGGATCTGTATCCCATTCTGAACAAAAGTACCGATTGCCTTGAATCCGTATCGGGCAAGCGCTACTGCGTGACGGAAGGAACCGCAGAGCGATGGATCGGCGGCTTCTTTCCATACGCAACCTATGAGATCACCGCCGTTCTGTTCGACGGAGAGGTCGGCTTTGGCTTCACCCTCCCCAACGCCCGCGCAACCGTTACTCTGTCCCGCAACGGGCTACGCCTGATCTGCGGTGACAGCCGGGAGGCTTGTCCCCTGCCGGATTGGGCCGTGAATGCGGAGTCGATCACCGCCCTGGTCAGCCTGTATCCCGGAATGCTTTCGGTGTACCTGCGCCGAAACCAAAAGGCCGAGCTGATCCGCCGCTTTACCGCGCCCGCCTTTGCCGAGTCCCACCGCTACGAAACGTTTACCGATGGAACCGTCTCCTTGCTGGCGTCGGGGAGAGTCGAGGTATCTGCGGTATCCTCATACCTGGACAACGGAGTGTCCCTTGCCGATATGCGCCCCATCTGTTATGAGGACGGCACCGTCATGGTGGAGCAGGGGAAGGTGTATATCACCGCATCCGTGCGCTTGGAGGAATCCTGTTACCAAGGCGTTTTTTCCTGGATTCCCTCCACCGCCGAGCTGGAGCTGACGGGCGCTTTGTTCTATGACGTCGGAGACGGCTTTTGGTGCGGAGACGTGGCCGCCTCGGTATGCTATCACCGCGAAGCACGGATGTGGTACCTTTGGGTCTGCTCCTTCTCCCACGGACACCGTTTGGCTCACGCCTCCTTCGCGGGAGATCCTCGCTTCGGGATTAACGTCATAGACGTCACCCTCATGGAAAAAGCTCCCGATGGGACACCGCCCACCGCCTTCCTGGGCTTTCCCGGGGACGAGGATCCCGACTTCTTCTACGACGCCGGGAAGGGTCGCTGGCTTATGGCCATTTGCCGTATCGATCCCGAGAACGGCCAACAGTATCGATACTATTTCTTTGAGTCGAGCCACCCCTTTGAGAGCTATCGCTACCTCGGGCGGGGTAAGCCCGGATGCGAGACGGGAGGCTCCTTCGTACGCATCGGGGGAGAAACCGCCTTTGTGTGCGGAAACGATTTTCACGCGACGTCTGACTACCGGGTATATACCCGCAATGGCATGACGAATGCTCGCTTCAATTACCCGGACGGCGGTTTCCGCGGTTGGGGAACGGTCCTGCCGATCCCCATGGGAAGCCGTACACGCTGCTTCTGGATGACCTTCGATCGCCATAACGGAAGCGACTACAACTGGAGCTATGGAAACCTGTACGTCTTTGAAGCATCGAATATCTACAATAAAGATAAATAATTGAGAGGTAATTTACTATGCAAAATCTTCCTTTGAATATTGACTACACCGGTAAGGTCGTGGTCATCACCGGTGCCGGCGGTCTGATCTGCTCTGCCATGACCCGCGCCTTTGCCCAATCCGGCGCTAAGGTAGCCGCCCTGGATCTCAACGAGGATGCCGTTAAGGCCTTGGCCGACGAGTTGACCGCCGAGGGCTTCATCTGCAAGGGCTACAAGGCCGACGTGCTGGATCCCGATGCCCTGGCCGAGGTTCACGCGGCCGTGGTAGCCGACCTGGGCCCCTGCGACATTCTGGTCAACGGTGCAGGCGGTAACAATCCCCGCGCTACCACCGATAACGAGTACCAGCACGAGGCCAAGGAGGGCGGTAAGTCCTTCTTCGATCTCCAGGCCGACGGAGTGGATTTCGTGTTTAAGCTCAACTTCCAGGGCACCCTCCTGCCCACCCAGGCCTTCGCCCGTGACATGGTGGAAAAGGGCGCCGGATGCATCCTCAACATCTCCTCCATGAACGCCTACACCCCTCTGACCAAGATTCCCGCCTACTCGGCGGCCAAGGCAGGTATTTCCAACTTCACCCAGTGGCTGGCCACCCACTTTGCAGGCACGGGCATCCGTTGCAACGCCATCGCTCCCGGCTTCCTGGTTTCCGCTCAGAATTACAAGCTTCTGTTCAACGAGGACGGCACCCCCACCGCTCGCTCGGGTAAGATCCTCAACGGCACCCCCACCCACCGCTACTTGGATGCCTCCGAGCTGCTGGGTGCTACCCTGTTCCTCTGCGATGACCGCGCCGCCTCGGCCATTACGGGCGTTGTCCTCCCCATCGACGGTGGCTTCGCCGCCTATTCGGGCGTATAAGAGGTGCGGCCATGGAAAAATTCATTCCCGTGGTGGTCATCAGGGAGTTATCCGAGACCGATAAGATCCTGACCGCCCTGAAAAACAACAACATCAACTGCGCAGAGATCACCTTCCGCACTGCCTGTGCGGCTGAGGCCATTGCCTACGCGGTGGAACATTACCCCGACATGGAGATTGGCGCGGGGACGGTCATCAACGCCGCCCAGTGCGAGGCCGCCCTGGCCGCCGGTGCCACCTTCATCGTCTCTCCCGGTCTTTCCCCCGCCGTGGCGGAGATCTGCAACGCCCGTGGCATCCCCTACTACCCCGGTTGCGTGACTCCCACCGAGATCATGGCGGCCTTGGAGCTGGGCATCACCACCGTCAAGTTCTTCCCTGCCAACGTATACGGCGGTCTGAAGGCTCTGAAAGCCCTCTCCGCTCCCTTTCCACAGGTGAAGTTCATCCCTACGGGCGGTGTGGACCGCTCCAACATCGATGAATTCCTGGCCTTCGACAAGATCGCGGCCATCGGCGGAAGCTTCTTCGTCAAGGAGGCCTTGGAGGCCATGGAGAACAAGTGATCCTGTCAAACGGAACGGATTTGAGAGCAGAGGGACGGAGCAGGCTCATCCGCGAGTTTGAGAATCCCTCCTCCGAGTTCTCCCCCATGCCCTTTTGGTTCTGGAACGATACCCTCACCGAGGAGGAGATCGCCCGTCAAATACGGGCATTCAAGGAAAAGGGCGTGGATGGCTTCGTCATCCATCCCCGCCTGGGCCTTGACCCCGAGATTCCCTATATGGGCGAGACGTGGCTCGCCTTCGTAAGGTATGCCGTCACCCTGGCCAAGGAGCTGGACATGAAGGTCATTCTCTACGACGAGGCCATGTACCCCTCGGGCTCCTGCGCGGGGCAGGTGGTGGCCGAGAACCCCGCCTATGCCGCCCAAGGGCTGAAAATGACCGACAGCCCCTCCCTGTCCGAGGGAGAGACCCTGGTGGCGCAGACGATTTTCGACGGTAAACCCGTATTCTTCATTCAGACCCCGACGCGTGGGTGGATTCGCGGTGTCTACTACGGCCAGGACGACGGCGAGCCCGGCGCTCCCCCTGCGGCTGACCTTTTGAACCCCAAAGCCGTGGCGACCTTCATCCGTCTGACTCATCAGAAATACTACGATGCCCTGTCCGAATTTTTCGGTGACCCCATTATCGCCATCTTTACCGACGAGCCCAGTCTTGCGGGACGAGGCGGTCTACCGGGGCTGCTCCCCTGGACCGGCGAGCTTTGGCAGGACATCCAAGCACTCGGATATAACGAGACCCATCTTCCGGCGCTGTTTACCCATACCCACGAAATGGCGGAACAGGTACAGCGGGATTACAAGCACGCGGTGTTTGAACGCTTGATCCGCTGCTATTACGGGCAGATCTCCGACTGGTGCGAGGCACACGGCATCCTGCTGATCGGCCACCCGGAGCGCAGTGACGACATTCACCTATTGTCCCGTTTCGGTATCCCTTGCCAAGATATTGTGTGGCGGTACCTCTATCCGGGAGATCCAACCAACGTTCGCGGTGAACACAGCACCATGGGCAAATGCGCCTCGGACAGCGCACGTCATCGGGGCAAGCGCCGAAACGGCAACGAGTGCTTCGGGGTGTGCGGTCATCGGGATGACCCTTACGCCTTTGAACGGGGAGATATGAAGTGGTATCTCGATTGGCTCTTTGCCCGTGGATGCAATCTGATCATTCCCCACGCCTTCTACTACTCCCTCCGCGACAGGCGTAAGGAGGAACGTCCGCCCGACGTTGGGATGAACAGCGTATTCTGGAACGAATACGAGGAAATTTCGGACTATATCAAGCGGTGCTGCGCCTTCAATACCGACAGCGTCAACGTGACCGATATCGCCGTCCTTTGTACCGAACGGGAGCTACCCCATGAGGCGGTGCGCGTTCTGTATGAGAATCAAGTGGAGTTCAATTATCTGGAGCGCTCTCTGCTGGAGCAGGTCACCATTGAAAACGGGTATGCCCGAATCGCCAAGCAGGCCTACCGTGTCATCTTGACGGACCGCGACTTCGACCCCAAAACCACCGACTTTCTCACCCGTTTCCGTACGTCGGGGGGCGTTGTCACGGACCGCCGCGAATACGGGACGGATGCCGATTTTCTGGCGGCAATCCGAGGGGAAAGCCGCGCCCTTCTGCAGATCGAGGCCTCCGAGCATTTGCGCATGACCCATATACGGAAGTACGGCGTTGACGTGGTATTCCTCTCCAACGAAGGGGAGGAGCCCCTGTCGGCAACGGTTCACGAGAGGGTGGCCGAGGTTTGGGACAGTGAGTCAGGCACTCGTACCCCCCACAATGCCGAAGCGCTGACGATCACGCTGGCGCCAAGGAAAAGCGTACACTTAATTTTGGAATAATCTCAGCTTTTTACTAAAGGAGACCAAACCATGAACCATACAACCAAATCCCCCCGTGTGGTGACCTTCGGCGAGCTGATGCTCCGTCTGGCCCCCAACGGGTACTACCGTTTCTTCCAGAATGACCAGATGCAGGCCACCTTCGGCGGCGGCGAGGCAAACGTAGCCGTCTCTCTGGCGAATTTCGGTCTGGATTCTGTCTACGTGACCAAGCTCCCCAAGCATGCCATCGGTCAGGCGGCGGTGAATTCCCTGCGCTACTTCGGCGTGGACACCTCAAAAATCGTCCGAGGCGGCGACCGCGTGGGTATTTACTACCTGGAGAAGGGCGCCTCTCAGCGGGGCTCGGTGTGCATCTACGACCGTGCCCATTCCGCCATTGCCGAGGCCGTTCCCTCCGATTTCGACTGGGATGCCATCTTCGAGGGTGCCGACTGGTTTCACTTCACCGGCATTACCCCCGCCCTGGGCGGTGAGCTGGTGGAGATCTGCAAGCAGGCCTGCGCCGCCGCCAAGGCCCGCGGGGTCAAGATCTCCTGCGACCTCAACTACCGCGGTAAGCTCTGGACCCGCGCCCAGGCACGGGAGGCCATGACCGAGCTGTGCAAGTACGTGGACGTCTGCATCTCCAACGAGGAGGACGCCAAGGACGTATTCGGCATCGAGGCCGAGGGCACCGACATCTACGGCGGCAAGCTCAACCACGAGGGGTATATTTCGGTAGCCAAGCAGCTCTCCGACAAGTTCGGCTTTGAGAAGGTGGCCGTCACCCTTCGTACCTCCATTTCCGCCAGTGACAACGATTGGGCGGGGATGCTCTACGATGCCGCCACGGGGGAGGCCTGCTTCTCCAAGTCCTACCACCTCCACATCGTGGACCGCGTAGGCGGCGGTGATTCCTTCGGTGCAGGGCTCATTTACGCCCTCCTGTCGGGCAAGGCAGACCAGGCGGCCATCGAATTCGCCGCAGCAGCCTCCGCCCTCAAGCACTCCATCGAGGGCGACTACAATCGTGTCAGCATCTCCGAGGTGGAAAAGCTGGCCGGCGGCGACGGCTCGGGCAGAGTGCAGAGATAATGTAGAATCGAAGAACGGCGGAGACTCTCCAAAAGAGTCTCCGCCGTTGATCATTCATCGAAAAGCCTGTGACAGAAATTTTCGGTAAACGCCTCCTTGGCGGTGAAATCCATGGCCTCGGTGTAGATCTGCTCCAGGCCGAAATGGTATTCTGCGGCCTCAGTCAGCTCCCGAAGCGCCGCTTCGGTCAGCTCCTCGCGGAAGGCCGCGGCACGGCGAAGCTCTCCGCGAACCAAGCGGAGCGTCTCGGGGTCGGCGCATCGGCGCAAAGAGATCCGTCGGATCACTGCATTTTCGGGCGGCTCGGCATGGCCGACCAAGATGCAAAGACCGTTGCTCGGATAGTAAAGCCCATCGATCTTGTGGGGGTACAGCGGGTCGTAGGACACGTGCAGACTATGATTGGCTATACGGGAGCGCGCAAACAGCTCCCGGGTCAAGTGATACGCCAGGCCATAGTAATCCTCCAGGATCACCACAACGCCCCCTGCCTCGGTCGCCTCCCGCTCCCAGGTATGCAGACATACCTTCCCCGTCATTCCCAACGCCCTACGCAGGCAGGGGAGCGGGGAAAATTCTTTTTCCGAGGGAATCTCCCGCAGAAGGCGATTCGCTAAGGCATGGATTCGCTCCCGCCTCACACAATCCGCCATCCGCGACTCCGCCGCGCGATCCACCGCCCCGCAGGCGGCCAGGTAGGCGTACGCACGTCCGTAGGCGGCTGATTTCCCCTCTGCCAGGGCGCGGATGCGATCTCCGTCAGCCTCCAGCCTCCGCCCGTCCCAGAAGGCCCCCAGGTTCAGAAGCTCCTCCTTCACCCCGGGCAGGGTAGGCTCACGAGTGTGGGGCGCAGTTCCGTCCAGAAAGCCCAACGTAGGGCTTCCCTCCCGTTCCAGAATGATCCCGTCCAGGGAGGCGGGATCGGAGGAGCAGGCGTACTCGGTGATACGGTAGCCCCTCGCCCGGGCGCGACGGGCAACCACCTTCATGAAGTGGCTCTTTCCCGTCCCGGGACCTCCCTTGATGATGTAGAGGCGATCGGTACGGCTATCGGTGAATATGTCTCCGTAATAATTGCGAAATCCCAGGCAGGAATTGGAAGCGGCAAAGTAGCGAGGACTAACCATCTCGGTCATGTTTTTGGCTCCTTTCGAGGAAAATCTCCCTCACAGGATATGCAAGGGCGGCCAAACGTGTGCTCCCCCAACAGCTGCTCGGTTTCTTCCTCTACCTCTTTGTGCATGAGGAGCAGGATCAGGAGATTCAGAAGGGTCATGAGGGAAATTGCCCCATCCGCCAGCATCCATGCCAGGGTGGGCGCCGTCACCGAGCCCAGGATGGTGGAAAGCACCAGAGCAAGCGCGTAGAGAATACGGAAAGCGCGGCTTCCCTTCCCCACATAATTCACACAGGTCATGCCGTAGTGAGCCCAGCAGATGACCGTCGCCACCCCGAACAGGAGCATGGCCGCCGCAAAGAACCACCCCGCCCAATCCCCCAGCACCGAGGAAAAGGCGGCTTGGGCAGTCTTTACCGTGTCCTCGCCAAAGGCCCCGGGGCCGCTGTCGCTGACCAGGATGCACAGGGCGGTGACGGTACACAAAACAACCGTATCCACGAAGACCTCCACCAGCCCGAAAAGCCCCTGTCGGGCGGGGAGGTCAATGTCGGCGGCGGCGTGAGCCATAGGGGCGGTGCCGCACCCTGCCTCGTTGGAGACCAGCCCCCGCATGACCCCGTATCGGACTCCCTTGGACAGGAGAAACCCACCCATTCCCGCCCCAACCGTCGCGGGATGAAGTGCGTCCTGCCAAATGACGGCCAAGGCCTCCGGTATCCGATCATGGCGGAGGACGAGGACAGCAACACAGGCCACCAGAAAGCCCACCGTCATGAGTGGCACCAGCTTTTCGGTCAGGGCCGAGATGCGGCGTGCGCCCCCCTTGACCGTGACCACAGCCAGCACGGCGACTCCGATGCCCGTCACCACAGGTGGCAGGGAGAAGCCGCTCTCCATAGCCCCCGCCACGGCGTTGACCTGAAGCAGACTTCCCATGGTAACGGCGTTGACCAGGCAAAGGAGGGCAAAGACCGTCGCGAGAAACCTCCCCATCCGCGGGAGTCCTGCGCGGGTCAGCCCATCCTCGACGTAGTAGGGGGCCCCGCCCATGGGCTGACCGTCGGATCCGGTACGTCGATGGCGGACGGCCAAGGTGATCTCCGCATATTTCAATACCATAGCCACCAGGGCGCTGACCAGCATCCACAGCACCGCCCCCGGCCCGCCAAAGTACAGGGCCGAGGCCACCCCCACGATGTTCCCCACCCCCAACGTCCCCGCCAAGGCTACCGTAAGGGCGCGGAAGGGGGAGATCCCGCCTTTAGGCTTATAGGAGAACAGCTGTCCGACACATCGGATGGGGTGTAGGATATAGAATCCCCGCAGGCGGAGGATGTAGAACAGGCCGACACCGAACAAAAGGATTGGCGTGGCGGAAAGCAAGATAGACACGAGCATCACCTCGGGAAAGTATATGAAGGTACAACAGGCAAAATGCAAATCATGCCCATCGATAAGATTAAATGAATTTTTCGTATGTTAATACTTTGTGAATAATCCGCCCAACCTCTTGACTTTTCACCGAAATCGTGTAAAATATGGTATATGGTTGGCACTCAAAAGCGCAGAGTGCTAAAATCCGACGATTCCCTCGGTTTTTTACCATAAAAAACGTAAAAAATGCGTCAATCGCACAGTATAGGAGGCACATTATGAAGCTCAATCCCCTTTCCAACCGCGTCGTCATCAAGTTTGTCGAGGCGGAGGAGAAAACCTCCGGCGGCATCTTTCTGACCGCCGCCGCCCAGGAAAAGCCCCAGATCGCCGAAGTCATCGCCATCGGCCCCGGTAAGGTTACCGACAACGGCGCCCTGGCTCCCATGACCGTTAAGGTCGGTGACAAGGTCATCGCCAGCAAGTACGCAGGCACCGCCGTTAAGCTGGACGGTACCGAGTACACTCTGCTCTCCGAGGACGACATCCTCGCAATCGTGGAATAATTTCCGCATAATCTTTTTTGGAGGTACACTACAATGGCAAAAGATATTCTCTACGGAATCGAAGCACGCAACGCCCTGGCCCGCGGCGTGGATAAGCTGGCCGATACCGTTAAGATCACCCTGGGTCCCAAGGGCCGCAACGTGGTTCTGGACAAGAAGTACGGCTCTCCCCTCATCACCAATGACGGCGTGACCATCGCCAAGGAGATCGAGCTGGAGGACGCCGCCGAGAACATGGGCGCTTCCCTGGTCAAGGAGGTTGCTACCAAGACCAATGACGCCGCCGGTGACGGTACTACCACCGCTACCCTGCTGGCTCAGGCCTTCGTCCGCGAGGGCATGAAGAACGTCACCGCAGGTGCCAACCCCATGGTCCTGCGCAAGGGCATCAAGAAGGCTGTGGACGCCGCTGTGGCTTCCCTGGTCGCTTCCTCCAAGCGCGTCAACGGTAAGGAGGACATCGCCCGCGTCGGCACCATCTCCGCCGGCGACGAGGTCATCGGTCAGCTCATCGCTGACGCCATGGAGAAGGTCACCTCCGACGGTGTCATCACCGTGGAGGAGTCCAAGACCGCCGAGACCTACTCCGAGGTGGTGGAGGGTATGCAGTTCGACCGCGGCTACCTGTCTCCCTACATGGTTACCGATGCTGACAAGATGGAGGCCGTCATTGACGATGCTCTGATCCTGGTCACCGACAAGAAGATCACCAACATCCAGGAGATCCTGCCCCTGCTGGAGCAGCTGGTCCAGTCCGGCCGCAAGCTCCTCATCATCGCTGAGGACGTAGAGGGTGAGGCTCTGACCACCCTGGTACTGAACAAGCTCCGCGGCACCTTCAACTGCGTGGCTGTCAAGGCTCCCGGCTTTGGCGACCGCCGTAAGGAAATGCTCCGTGACATCGCCATCCTGACCGGTGCTGAGGTCGTCTCCTCCGAGGTCGGCCTGGAGCTGAAGGATGCAGACCTGTCCATGCTGGGTCAGGCCCGCCAGGTCAAGGTCTCCAAGGAGAACACCATCATCGTTGGCGGCACCGGTGATTCCGATGCCATCAAGGCCCGCGTGGCTCAAATCCGCGCTGCCATCGAGACCACTACCTCCGACTTCGACCGCGAGAAGCTCCAAGAGCGTCTGGCCAAGCTGGCCGGCGGCGTGGCCGTTATCAAGGTCGGTGCCGCTACCGAGGCCGAGATGAAGGAGAAGAAGCTCCGCATTGAGGACGCGCTGAACGCCACCAAGGCCGCCGTTGAGGAAGGCATCGTGGCAGGCGGCGGTACTGCTTACCTGAACGTCATCGCCGACGTAGAGCGCATCCTCGAGACCGTCGAGGGCGACGAGAAGACCGGTGTCAAGATCGTGCTGAAGGCTCTGGAGGAGCCCATCCGTCAGATCGCCGCCAACGCAGGCTTCGACGGCGGTGTCATCGTCAACAACATTCTGAACTCCGGCAAGATCGGCTACGGCTTCGACGCCTACAACGAGGTCTACGTAGACATGATGTCCGCCGGTATCGTGGATCCCACCAAGGTGACCCGTTCCGCTCTGCAGAACGCTTCCTCCATCGCATCCGTCATCCTCACCACCGAATCCGTGGTAGCCGACAAGCCCGAGCCCAAGGTAGAGGCTCCCGCAGCCGGCGGCATGGGCGGCGGTATGGGCGGTATGTATTAAAAGAACGTCAAGGGCTCTGCCCTTGACCCGCTCAAGCCATTTATGAAAAGGGCTTAAGAAATCTGTCGCATAAAGAGAAGAGAGGCTGTTTCAGCCTCTCTTCTCTTATTTTGACAATGGACGATTCAAGAAAGATCCTTGAGATACGTCATATAGGTCTCCACGTCTACGGGATTCGATTCCCGAATGATAAACAGGCGCGTTCCTCGGATGCTTTCGTCGCAATGGGCGGTGGTGGTTACGGTGGACGTATAGCAGAGCTTGATCCCCGCGTAATTGACCATGAAATCGTTGGCATGGTCGTGTCCATTGACAATGATCTTCACGTCGCCCCGTCTGCGAAGCACCTCAAAGAAGCCCGAATTATAGGGGGACGCGCCCACATCACCGCCCTTTTGACCCGTCCACTCCAAGCCTTCCCGATTGATCCAGGCCGTGTAGGTCTCCTGGAGGGGGATGTGGAACGCCATCAGACCGGGGATCATCTCCCCGCCGTTCTGCTCCTGCAGGAATTTTGAGGTCTCCACGTACCACTCAATCTGATCGGAATGGATGTAATCATACGTAGGGGATCCGTTACCGGGAAAGGGCGTTTCCCCACCGGGAAACAGCGCATTTTGATCCGTCTTGGACAGATACCCGCCGGAATCCAACGCCCAAACGATAAATTTCACATCCTCATCCCGAGAGCCGTACAGAGGTAGAACGTAGTTTCCCAATCCGTGAAGCGTCAGATCCCCCGCCTTGGACAGGCAATGCGGATAGGATTTATACACGTGATGCTGCTTGGCCAAGGAGAACTCATACTCTCGGTCGTGGTTGCCGTAGACGTGGATCCAGTAGATCTCCTCGTCTTCAAAATAATCGGTCAGCCCCTTCAGGATCCGACGAAATTCCACCTCGTCTCCAATCGAATCCGCCGCCAGGATGTCGCCGTTCAGAATGATGAGATTCGGATGCTCATGCTCCACAAGGAGCTTGATGTCATCCAGACACCGGGTGCTGATGCCATCTTTGATCAAATGCAGATCCGACAACATCATGATCTTGAATTCCCCGTTTTCATCGAATCGAAGCTTGGTTTTGTTGGACAGAAGCGCATCCAACCGCGCCTGATCTATGTCCGTTCCGTCCTCGGACGGTGCCTGCGTGTCCGTTTCTGCATCCGTCTCGTCAATTTCGGATTCGGTGGAGACCGTCGTATTCTCCGGATGCCTCTCGGCATCCGTCACACTCTGCTCCGGCGTGTCAACGGGGGCAGGCGGCTTCGCTCGGCATCCAATCAGCATCGACACACCCAGCAGACAGGCCACCAAAATTCGCAAGTGCTTCATAGTTTTTTCCTTCAATCACTCCAAATTTTTCACATAGGACATATAGGTCTGCACGTCAGCGGGATCGGACTCGTTGATCACGCACATACGGACTCCCAGGATATCCAGGTCATGGTAGTACACCGTAGTAATTTTGGAGGAGTAGCACAGCTTGATCCCGCCGTAATTCACCATGAAGTCGTTGATATGATCGTGGCCGTTGACAATCATCTTGACGTCGCCACGGGCGCGAAGCACCTCGTACAGACCGGAATTGAAGCCCGATGCGGCCACAGGCTCCTTCTTAACTCCCGTCCACTCCAAGCCGTCGCGATTGACCCAGGCCAAATACGTCTCTTGGAGGGGGATATGGAAGGCCATCATACCGTATACAGGCTCTCCGCCGTTGTTGGCCTTAAGCAGGTCGGAGGCCTCGATGTACCATTGGATCTGACTATGACGGATATAGTCGTAATCCGTTCCGCCGTAATCCGGGAAAATATTCGTTCCCGTAGGAAACAGCGTCGCCTTCTCATCTGCGGTAAGATAATCGCCGGAGTCAATGCCCCATACGGCAAATTTGACAACGTCGGCTGTTTCCGGAGTGGAGCCGTAAACAGGAATGACGTAGTTGCCCACACCGGCAACCTCCGCATCCCCGGCCTTGGCCAGACAATGGTCGTAGGACTCATAGTGCGCCTGCTGCTCTTCCTTGGAGATACCAATCTCACCGTCGTGGTTGCCGTAGACGAGCATCCAATAGCGGTTGTCCCTCTCCAAAAAATCCGTGAGCGCTTTCAGCGTAATACGGAAATTGGATATGGTCTTCACGTTGGAATCCACCACGTTATCGCCGTTGAAAATGATCAGATCGGGATCCTCCTTGGCCACCATTTTCTTGAACACCTTCAGATCGGATACGTCCATTCCGCCGTTGTTCATATGCAGGTCCGACACAACCATGACGCGAAATTCACCGTTTTCGTCAAAATGCAGCTTGGTCTTGTTTGCCAGCAGCTCGTTCAGGCGAGCCTCCTCGGGGGATACGGGTGCATCGGTTTCCGCCTCTGTCCGGGATTCGGTTTCAGTCTCGGTTTCAAGAACCGTCTCCGTGGCGGTCGTATCCTCGCGGGTTAAAGGCTCGGTTTCACCGGGCTCCTTTCCTTCCTTAGTGCATCCGACGATGCCACCCAGCAGAGTCAGGCTCATGATCAGTGCCAGCATACGTTTCAGATTTTTCATTCCATGTTGTCCTTTCATTTTACTGTTGTGAAAAAAGCGGTCTGCAAATTTCTGAAGATTCGCAGACCGCTTCGCGGTTCTAATCAGTTGAGTTACGCTTCAAAGGGATCAGACCAGACCCTGGGCCAGCATAGCGTCGGCAACCTTCTCGAAGCCTGCGATGTTGGCGCCTGCGACCAGGTCACCCTCCATGCCATACTTCTTGGCGGCGGCAACCGAGTTGTTGAAGATGTCGGACATGATCTGATGGAGCTTGGCATCCACTTCCTCGGAGGTCCAGGAATAGCGCATGGAGTTCTGGCTCATCTCCAGACCCGAAACGGCAACGCCGCCTGCGTTAACAGCCTTGGAGGGAGCGATGGCCACACCGTTCTCCTTGAGGTACTCAAAGGCCTCTGCGGTGGTGGGCATATTGGAAACCTCGACGTAGAACTTCACGCCGTTAGCCACGATATTCTTGGCATCCTCGATACCAACCTCGTTCTGGGTAGCGCAGGGCATGATGACGTCAACCTTCTGCTCCCAAGGACGCTTGCCGGCAAAGAACTGAGCGCCGAACTTGTCAGCGTAGTCCTGAACCTTGTCGCGGCCGGAGGCGCGCATCTCCAGCATGTAAGCGATCTTCTCGGGGGTGTTGATACCCTCGGGATCGTAGACGTAACCGTCGGGACCGGAAATGGTCACGACCTTACCGCCCAGCTCGGTAACCTTCTGAACGGTACCCCAAGCCACGTTACCGAAGCCGGAGACGGCGAAGGTCTTGCCCTTGATGTCCTCACCCAGGTACTTGAGCATCTCGACGGTGTAGTACACAGCGCCGTAGCCGGTAGCCTCGGGACGGATGAGAGAACCGCCGTAGGCGCGGCCCTTACCGGTCAGAACGCCCTCGTAGCGGTTGACCAATCTCTTGTACTGACCGTACATATAACCGACCTCACGGGCGCCAACGCCGATATCACCGGCGGGAACGTCGGTATCGGGGCCGATATGACGGAACAGCTCGGACATGAAGGACTGGCAGAAGGCCATGATCTCACGGTCGGACTTGCCGCGGGGGTCGAAGTCGGAGCCGCCCTTACCGCCACCCATGGGAAGGCCGGTCAGGGAGTTCTTGAAGGTCTGCTCAAAGCCCAGGAACTTGATGATGGACAGGTTTACGGAAGGATGGAAGCGCAGACCGCCCTTGTAGGGACCGATAGCGCCGTTGAACTGTACGCGGTAGCCGGTGTTGACCTGAGCTTGACCCTTATCGTCTACCCACGGAACGCGGAACATAATGACGCGCTCGGGCATGGTCATGCGCTCAAGCAGAGCTTCCTTGCGGTACTTCTCCTCGTTGGCCTCAACAACGGGGCGGAGGGAATCCAAAACCTCCTTAACGGTCTGGTGGAACTCGGGCTGGCCGGGATTCTGTGCGATCACTTTGTCAATGATCTCGTCAACGTAAGACATAACTTTATCTCCTTAATATATGGAATCAGATACACCGAGGCGGTGTCCGTCGGAGTGAGGACGGATACCGTCTCATCCTATGCTCCACATTATACACCATTCCTCGCAGAAATGCAAGTACTTTTTATAAATTTGCAAGTATTTTTTTTCAAATTTCATTTTTTATCGCTTTTTTTTGCGATTTAAGACTTTTTTCCTCGGTTATGAAAGTTTTCATCCCTCCCCCTCCACGAATTCTATCTCCTTTTTTCGAAAAAATCTCCGTTTTTTTCAAAATACCCTTGCATCCCTCCAGGCTTTGTGCTATAATATACCCAGCTTCATTACGCCAAGAAAAGGAGCAAACCGATGGCAAATAGCTATGGAAATCATCTTACACTGCATATTTTCGGCGGCTCGCACGATGCCGAGATCGGCATGACCCTGGAGGGCTTCCCCAAGGGAGTGCGCCTGCCCGAGGCTGAGCTGCTGGCATTCATGGCACGCCGCGCCCCCGGCCAGGGTCCCTGGGCAACGTCCAGGAAGGAGCCGGATATCCCCGTCTTTACGGCGGGCGTGACCGAGGAGATGACCGAGGACGGCAAGGTCTACGTCTCAGACGGCACTCCCATGCGGGCGGTCATCCTCAATCAGAATCAGCGCTCGGGAGACTACGCCTCCCTGGCGGATGTTCCCCGCCCCTCCCATGCCGATTATGCGGCGAGAATGAAATTCGGGGACACGGTGGATCTTCGCGGCGGAGGCAAGTATTCGGGACGGTTGACCGCGCCCCTGTGCATCGCCGGCGCATTCTGCCTGGCCTACCTGCGTAGCCACGGCATCGCGATCGGCGCCCACATCCTGGCCGTCGGCGCCGTGAAGGACGCTTCCTTCGACCGTTTGGATCTCTCCGCTGAAAAATTGCACGCCCCCGGTCTGCTTCCCTTTTCGGTTCTTGACCCCGAGGCGGGGGAGGCCATGCGGGGTGAGATCGAATGCGCCCGCATGGCCGCCGATTCGGTGGGAGGCTCGGTGGAGTGCGGCATCATCGGTCTTCCCGTGGGCTTGGGCGATCACCCCTTCGACGGCATGGAGGGGCGACTCTCCTCCATCCTGTTCTCGATTCCTGCCGTCAAGGCCGTGGCCTTCGGAGACGGATTCGATTTCGTCACGGGCTACGGCTCTACCCACAACGACCCCTATGGGATCACCCCCGACGGCCGTATCGTCACCACGGCCAACCACTGCGGCGGCATCGTGGGCGGCATGGCCACCGGCATGCCCTTGATCTTTTCCTGCGCCTTCAAGCCTACCCCCTCCATCGGGGCGGCGCAAGGCTCGGTCTCCCTCTCCGCCGGAGAAAACACCACCCTCATAATCAAGGGCCGTCACGACCCCTGTATCGTCCCCCGTGCCGTCCCCGTGGTGGAGGCCGCCGCGGCGGTGGCAGTGACGGATATGCTGCTGGACGAAAGGATATACGGAGATTGATATGAAATACTTATATACGGATTTTTCACTTTTGCAAAGCATCCCCCAAAAATCGAAGGGCACGTTGGGGAGCGTGTATGAGGCCCTGTGTATACGCATCCTGAGTCCCATGCCCACTCCTTCCCTGCTCATCTCCCTCCGTAGGCTTTCGGCGGGCGGCTACGTCACGGTGGAGCCCTCCGACGGTATTCTGACAGCTTCCACCCCCATTTCCCTGACCGACAAGGGGCTGAAGGCCGTCACCCCCTCGTGGCTCGGCAAGCTTCTGAACCAGCCAAAGGCTATTGCCCAAAGGGAGCGGGCATTCTGCGAGCTTGACATGCCCGAAGACGATACGAACGCCGATTGGCAGGTAGAGGCAGCGGACTTTGACGCCATTCTCCGCGGGCTGTACGAGCAGCATCTGATTCCCCATTCCTTGTTTGAGATCACCCGCGAGGACGAGGGCTACGTGAAGCTGACCGTGCATCATCCCGGCGATGAGGCCGGGACGGACGAGGGAGAGGTCAGCGACGATCCCGATGTCGCCTCTCTGTGCCGATCCGCCTCTGTCACGAGTACGGAGGAGCAGATCCAAGAGGGACTCCGTGACCTCATCGATACCGCCTACCTGCTGGTCACCGAGGCCCCCCGCCCTCGCAAGATCGCCATCCACGGCGTTGACCGCAGCTTGCTGATTTCCATGGCCCAGGCGGCAGCCGAGCAGGAGGGCTACGTCCTGTTTCGCGTGACGGTTTCCCAAATTCGCTTCAACCGCCGACGCTTTGTGGGTAAGCGGGACGGAGACCTGGACTACGCCCAATGCGGCGACCCCATCCTGACTTACGAAGCATCCGATTCTCTCCGCTTCTGCAGCCTCGGCATTCTGCCCTGCGCGGTCGTCAACCGCCATCTGCTGGACGAGCAGGATCTGGACAAGCTGTCCGTTCTGTATCGGCACCTCTGAAAATTCATTCCGGAAGCATCGGTAAAATCAATCACGAAAGGCGTTCGCACGGAAAGGCAACGCGCTGAGCAAGGAGTTACGACCATGAAAATTCTCATCATCAACGGTCCCAACCTAAATATGCTGGGGCTTCGGGAGCCGGGGATCTACGGCGACCGCAATTACGCGACCTTATGTACCCTGTGTGAGCAATGGTGCGCCGAGGAGGGAATGGAATGCGAGCTGTTCCAGACCAATCACGAGGGCGCGATCGTGGATAAGATCCAGGAGGCCTACGGAAGATTCGACGGCATCGTGATCAATCCCGCCGCCTACACCCACACCAGCGTGGCCATTTTGGATGCCCTCAAGGCCGTTTCCATCCCCACAGTAGAGGTTCATATCTCCAAGGTCAGTGACCGGGAGGCCTTCCGTCAGATCTCCTACGTCAGCCTCTACGCCCTTAGAACCATCGAAGGGATGGGCTTTGAGGGATACCGCGAGGCGATCTGCGCGCTCAAAAAGCACCTGAACAAGTAATCAAGCAAAGCGGAGAATCACTCCCCCCCGGGAGCGATTCTCCGCTTCTTTTGTTGTGGTTCAGAGATTGCCCTTACCCGGCATCGACCCGAATCATTCTGCGCTCAGCAATTTCACAGGGCCCAAAAGTCCCGAGGGCGGGATGGCTATATGGTAGGAAAATCCGTCCCGATCCTTCCCCACCAATGTATTTGCAACCTCCACGGTGATCCTGTTCCCGCCGACCGTAAGCAGATCTGCCACCGGGTAGACGTAGGGAGCCGTGATACGGATGCCTGCATCGCGGTTATTGACCCACACGCGGGCGGTCTGGCCTACGGTACCCAAATCAAGGGCGGCACCCTCTGGGACGGCATTCAGATCCAGGGTAAACGTATAGCGCATCTTGCCCGAAAAATGGGGGCATTCATGGGCAGAGGTGACGTTTACCAGGCTGTCGGTGGTTTTGTAGAGCTTGTAAGCGGTCAGATCCTCGGAGTCGGCCAGCTCGATGGTATAGGTGGGAGACAGGATCCGAGCCTCGAGAAGTGCGGGCCGCAGAGGCAGCTCGGCCGAAGCCTCGTCACCGAATACGAATATCTCGGATTGTCCGGGGAACAGCGAAAGGGTCACACGACCGTCGGCGGTCGCATCACGGCACAGGCTATCCTCGATGATACGGAGGCGAGCGAAGGTGCCCCGATCCGAGAGGGTAACCGTGGTGCTTACGGGAAGGTGGGACTCATTGAAGAACATATAAATATCCGTGCCGTCCCGCTTGACGTGGTAGTGGCGAAGCAGGGGAACATTCCCCTCTACCGTGATATCCGAAAGCCCCAGCTCGCGAATACGGGCAGGAAGATCGACAACCTTGACCACCTCACCGCAGAGGCCCGCAGGACGGTCCTCACAGAGTAGAATGGGCAATCCTTCCCCGCTCAGCTTCTTCACCAGGGAAACCAGCTTAGGAGGCATGATGGGGGCGTAGGGCACCACCAGGGCACCGTAGGACTCACCGTTAACGACCATTTTCCCGTTCTGAACAATCGCTTTTTCCAGCATATCCAGGCAAATGATGTCGTAACACAAATGCTCGTCCAAAAGAGCCTTGGCAGGCACCTGCATGAGCATGGCCTCCCCGCGGCGGTTCATCCACTCCCCCTCAGCGTGATAGAGGATGGCGCAGGAGGTGATATGCTCACCGCCGTAAAGAAGGTGGGCGGCCTTGTTGGTATAGTGCATGAGGTGGGTAAACCCGTCGAGCTGGGGATCGTGGCCCTCCGCGCCGAAGTGGGGCGGACAATCGCGATCGGGGTAATCGGGGGAGAAGGCGTGGGGAACAAAGTGATTGACACCGCGGACCAGCAGGAAATCGGAGATCCACTTCATCATGGGCGCACCCTCGGCCCAGCCGTAAGCACCGAATTCCTCACACATGGCACGGCCCTTCATCTGCGGATACTGGTGAGCCATGGAGGCCGCCAGCTGGGCCAGAACGTAGTGGAAGAAGGCGGGGTCAGCCATGCCGCCCGAGGCACAGCAATCGTGCATATAGTGGGCCATGCCGGGCATGACCTGGTGAAGGACGATGTCCATACCGCTCATATCCTGCCCCTCCAGGGAACGGAAGTAATGTCCACCGGTGCAGCCCAATCGGCCGTGGGCGTTCATGTCCTCAATGATATGACCGATGTACATGACCCCGTGGTCGCGGCACCAGTTACCGATCTGCTCGCTGAAGCACCGCCGCCACAGGCGGGTCACGGCGTTCATGTAAGCCAGACGTGTCTTATGGGCATGGTCGCTGTGATACCAAAGCTCACCCAGATAGAGCCCGGCATCCTCCCCCATCTCGGCGGTCATGAGGGAGAGCAGCTCGTCGTTCATGGGATAAGCCATGCCTGCGTCACCCACCCGATTCTCGTACATACCGTAATCTGCCCGCCACGGACCTGCGAGGGGGTTTCCGATATTGGGCTCATCCGAGAAAAAGCCTACGAGGGTATTGCCGAAATACTCGGCGTAATGCTCGTAATGGGGCTCGTAGACCGCCTCGATCAAGACGTGAGCGGAATCCTCCCGGAGCATGTCCATGTAATCCCGGTTGGTGGAATGCTTGTAGCTCCTCGTGATAAAGAAGATACGCCAACAGCCCTCGGGGATATCCCAATAGAGGTAGCCGTCACGAACGTTCGCCGTCAGATCAACGGGGGCAGGAACAATATCCTCGTCATAGCCCGTGCGCGGGTAGGCGAAAACCCCCTCCAGCGTATCCCCGTCGGTGGGCATATCCATCAAGAAGGCCGCATCCGTCATGGGTCCCATCACGTCCACGTGACGCTCCACAACGGACAGGCGTCTGTGCTGAGGATATTTGGCAGCAACCAGGCCGTTGGCATAGCCCGTGGGGAAATGCTGATCGTCCAGAATCCAGACCTTCATGTCCCGCTTTTTGCATTCGGCCAGAATGATGTCCATATCCGCCCACCAGTCGGGGCCGCCAAAGCCGGGGTGAGGCCGGGACTCCACGCAAAGGGCGCGGCATCCGCTGTCATAGATGCGCTGAACCTGCGTGGGGATGCGATCGCGGTGGGTTCCGTGCTGCCAGTAAAAGGGCAAAAGGTAGTTGTCCTCGCAGTGAGAGAGAATATCTTGTAGCCGTGTCGAATTCATAAGCCATCTCCTTTTCGTACAATCGTCATGCTTATTGTATCACAACCATCCTACCGTGTCAAGAAAATTCTCTGATAATTTTGCGGTTTCTATTGCATTTTCTTCATATTTCATGTATAATATACCCAACCAAAATGAAAGGATGCTTTGCCAAGCAAGCGTGACCTCTATGAAAAAGCTTTTACTGACATCTTTGACATTCCTCCTGTGCCTGTCTATTTTCGCCTCGATGCTGCTACTCCCCCTGTCGGGTGAGGAATGCATCTCCGAGGATAGCTATAAGGGCACCCTCCAATACACTCCCTCCGCCGACGGCTCCAGCGTGACCGTCTCCTACGAGGTCAACGGCGAGACCGTCAGCTACACCGTTCCCAATAACCAAAATTACCTCTTCGGCGGCTACGCCGGAACCGACGATCTGAATCGTTCCCTCTTTGATTCCGCAGAGGTGGGCTCCTACGGCTCCACCGGCGAGCATTACGTTGGTCTGTTCTACTTCCTGTGGCACGGGGAGCACGGCGATTTCGGCATCTACGATCTGCAAAAGATCATCGACCAAGTGGGCGTGGAGGCGGCAGGTAATGTCAACTGCGGTCTGTACTGCTTTGAGGGTGCCATGCACTGGTTCGCAGAGCCTCTCTACGGCTACTATTACGCCAAGGACGGCTGGGTCATGCGCAAGCACGCCGAGCTGCTCACCATGGCCAATATCGACTTTTTGTACTTCGACGTAACCAACGCCGCGCCCTATACCGATAACGCCATCCAACTCATGAGCATCCTCCACGAGCTGAACGAGCAGGGCTTTGATGCCCCCCAGGTGGTGTTCTACACCAATTCCTACGCACAGGCGACGGTGCAAGCTCTGTACGATACCATCTACAGTCAGAACCTCTATCCCGATACCTGGTTCCGTGTAGGCGGCAAGCCCGTCATCATCGCCCCCGAGGATGCCAATATCAACGATTTCTTCACCATCAAGAAGAACGTATGGCCGAAGGATTATTCCAAAAACGGCTGGCCCTGGATGGCTTTTGAGTGGCCTCAGCATATCTATGAATCCACATACGACTTTGACGGCTCGGCCATCAGCGTGTCCATCGCCCAGCACAGCGGCTCTGTGAATTTTGCCCAATCCTCCCTGTACGGAGACTACTCCAACCGCGGCCGCTCCTTCTACAATCCCGAAAATTATTCCAGCAACCGAGCCAGCAAATTCCAGAAGGTCCTCAAGGATTCCTACACCGCGTGGCAGGCCGACGAGTCCTTGACCATGCAGGGTCTGAACTTCCAGAAGCAGTTTGACAACGCCGTTGAATCGGATGCCATGTACGTCCTGGTCACGGGCTGGAATGAATGGGTGGCCCAGCGCCAAGCCGCCGAAAACGGTGTTATTTCCTTCGTGGACACCGCCTCCATGGAGTTCTCCCGCGACGCAGAAATGATGCGGGGCGGCTACTTCGACAACTACTATATGCAGCTCACCTACAACGTCCAGAGGATCAAGGGCACCGCTCCCGTCGTGATCCAGGATATGCGCAAGCCCATTGACGTCTCGGGTGACTTTGACCAGTGGGACGACGTAACCGTGACCTACACCGATGCCAAGGGCGACACCGCCGACCGCGACTCCCTCGGCTTCGGCCAGACCCACTACACCAACACCTCCGGCCGAAACGACATCGTCTCCGCCAAGGTGACCGCCGACACCAAGAACGTCTATTTCTACGTAGAGACCGCCGAGCCCATTACCGCATATGACACCGAATCCTCCTGGATGCAGATCTATCTCAACACCGACCGCGAGACCACCGGCTGGTATGGCTACGATTTCATCATCAACCATAAGGCGAAGGACAACAGCACCACCACGGTGGCCAAGTACAACGGCAACGAATTTGAGACTCTGGGCGAGGTTTCCTACCGCGTGGAGGGCAATCAGATGATGATCGCCGTTCCCCTGGAGATGCTGGGGATTGAAGGCTACAAGGAGATCAACGTGGAGTTCAAGATCGCGGACAGCGACACCGTCTACGACGAAATGGAGGATTTCTACTGCGACGGCGACGCCGCTCCCTTGGGCAGATTGAATTACATCTTCCAGAACTACATCCCCGGCGTTTCTCAGATTACCTACCCCGAGGATGAGACTACCGCCGATACCGAATCCACCGCAACCATCCCGGAATCCACCCAAGCCGCGACCTCCGAAGCAACGAACACCACCGCCGGCACCTCTAAGGGCTGCGCCTCCTCCCTCAGCACCGCGCTCCTTCTGACCGTTCTTCCTCTCGCCTGCGCCGCCATGATCCGACGCAAGGAGGATTGAGCTTTTCACTTTTTTTGAAAGGATTTCGCTTATGAAAACCTACGTACGCGCCGCTCTGGCGCTTCTGTTGATCCTTGCCATGATCGGAACCGTCCTCCTGCTCCCCCTGTCGGGAGCGGATGGAGCGGATAACGCCGCCCTTGACAGCTATGAGGGTACCCTCCAATACACTCCCTCCGCCGACGGCTCCACCGTGACCATCTCCTACGAGGTCAACGGCGAGACCGTCAGCTACACCGTTCCCAACAACGATAACTATTTGTTCGGCGGATACGCCGCCACCGACGATTTGGGGCGGTCTCTCTATGACTCCTCCGAGGTAGGCTCCTACGGCTCCACCGGTGAGCGTTACGTTGGCCTGTTCTACTTTCTGTGGCACGGGGAGCATGGAGACGACGGTATTTTTGACCTGCAAAAAATCATTGACGATCTGGGCGTGGAGGCCGCCGGCAACGTCTCCTGCGGCCGCTACGGAAACGTAGGCGCTATGCACTGGTTCGCAGAGCCCCTGTACGGCTACTACTACGCCCGCGACGGCTGGGTCATGCGCAAGCACGCCGAGCTGCTCACCATGGCCAATATCGACTTTTTGTACTTCGACGTGACCAACTCCTACACCTACCAGGACAACGCCCTCCAGCTCATGAGCATCCTCCACGAGCTGAACGAGCAGGGATTTGACGCTCCCCAGGTGGTGTTCTACACCAACTCCAATTCTAAGGGTGTCATTCAGTCCCTGTACGACAATATTTACAGCCAGAATCTCTACCCCGACACCTGGTTCCGTGTGGGCGGCAAGCCCGTCATCATCGGTCCCATGGAGGACAACATCAACGATTTCTTCACCATGAAGCAGAATCAGTGGCCCACCGAGGCCTCCAAGCTCAACGGCTGGCCCTGGATGGACTTCGATTGGCCCTCCCGCGTTTTCCGCTCCGCTTATGATTTCGACGGCTCCGCCATCAGCGTATCGGTCGCCCAGCACAGCGGCTCGGTCAACTTCTCCCAATCCTCCCTGTACGGGGACTACACCAACCGGGGCCGCTCCTACTTCAACTCCACGGGCGTTACATCCAATCGCGGCGGGAAATTCAATAAAACTCTGCAGGAATCCTACACCGCATGGCAGGCAGATCCCTCGGTTACCGCACAGGGTCTGAACTTCCAAGCCCAGTTCGACCACGCCATCGAGTCGGATGCCATGTACGTCCTGGTCACGGGCTGGAACGAGTGGGTCGCTCAAAGACAGTCAACCGACGACGGCTCCATCTGGTTCGTGGACACCGCCTCCATGGAGTTCTCCCGCGACACCGAAATGATGCGGGGCGGCTACTTCGACAACTACTATATGCAGCTCACCTACAACGTGCAGAAGCTCAAGGGCACCGCTCCCATGGTAGTCCAGGATATGCGCAAGCCCATTGACGTCTCAGGTGACTTTGACCAGTGGGATGACGTAACCGTGACCTACACCGATGTGGCCGGTGACACCGCCGACCGCGACTCCCTCGGCTTCGGCCAGACCCACTACACCAACACCTCCGGCCGCAACGATATCGTTGCCTCCAAGGTAACCTCTGACACGAAGAATCTGTACTTCTACGTCCAGACCGCAGAGCCCATCTCCGCCGCTGATACCGCCTCCTCCTGGATGCAGATCTACCTCAACGCCGACCGCGAGACCACCGGCTGGTATGGATACGATTTCATCATCAACCATAAGGCGAAGGACAACAGCACCACCACGGTGGCCAAGTATAACGACAACGAATTTGAGACTTTGGGCGAGGTTTCCTACCGTGTCGAGGGCAATCAGATGATGATCGCCGTTCCCCAGGAGATGCTGGGGATCGAGGGCTACAAGGAGATCAACGTGGAGTTCAAGATCGCGGACAGCGACACCGTCTATGACGAGATGGAGGACTTCTACTGCGACGGCGACGCCGCACCCTTGGGCAGATTGAATTACATCTTCCAGAACTACATCCCCGGCGTTTCTCAGATTACCTACCCCGAGGATGAGACTACCGCCGAGACCGAAGCCACCGCAACCACCACCGAAGCCACCCAAGCCACGACCTCCGAAGCAACGGGCACGACCGCAAGCACCTCTAAGGGCTGTGCCTCCTCCCTCAGCACCGCGCTTCTCCTGACCGTGCTTCCTCTCGCCTGCGCCGCCATGATCCGACGCAAGGAGGATTGAGCTTCTCACTTTTCTCGAAAGAGATCCCCCTCCTCCAAAATTCTTGCTTTTTCCGGCAACGCGCTTCTGCGTGAACAATGCCCCACGATCTTTGCTGACAGCTGCAAAGAAACCGGGAAATTCTTCCCCATCCCGAATGACAATCACACAACCGAAAGGAACCAAATTATGAAAAAGCTTCTTTGTACACTCCTTGCAGGTTTGATGCTCCTGCCCCTCGTCTCCTGCGCGCAAGAACCCGCGAATTCGACGGTCACGACCGCCTCCCCCGAAAGCGGCACCGCTACGGAGGGTGAGACCGTAGATCCCAATTACGTCTGCGACCTGCCTGACAACCTGGATTTCGATGACACCGAGGTCAATATTCTCTACGTAGACGTAGATGCTCGCAGTGATGAGCTTGTCAGCGAAAGGCTGGGATTGGGCAGTATTTCGGATGCCGTATACGAGCGAAACCTGGCGGTGGAGCAGCAGCTCAAGGTTGACCTCAATCCCGTAGAGATCGTCGGAGACGGCGAGGCCGCAACCAAGATTCAAACCCTTGTACAGGCCGGTGACGACAGTGTGGATATTTTCTCCCTGGCCAGCTGGGCGGCTATGCCCTTGGTTTTGGGCGGACACTATCTGGATCTCAACCAATTGGAGTACGTGGACACCTCCAAGCACTACTGGTCTCAGGACTTCAACAACATCGCCACCTACGGCGAAGAGAATATGCAATTCCTGGCAACCTCTCCCACCGCGCTTTCCCTGTTCCGCATGGCCTTTCTGACCATTTTCAACACCGAGCTTTTTGAGGAACGCAGATTGCCCAATCTGTACGAGGTGGTCGAAAAGGGCGAATGGACCCTGGACTATCAGTACCGGCTCACGTCCGGCGAATACGTGGATGCCGACGGCGACGGTCTGGTGGGCGAGGATGATTTCTACGGCTTTATTACGGGAAACTACATAAGCCTGGACGGCTATTGTGCGGCGGCTGACGTACACATCACCATTCGCGACGAGGACGGAATCCGTGTCTACAACGATGGCGTGACCGAAAAAATGTACGATATGGTTGAGAAGGTCAGCACCCTGTATAACGCCCCCGGAACCTTCGTATTCGACGGTGGCGACAAGGATAACGGCACCAGCTACCACATCATTGAAAAATTTGCCGAGAAGGAGGGTCTGATGGCCACCACCCAGTTCCTCTCCCTCGAGCGGCGCATCAATATGCTGGCGGATATCGGCTACGGCATCGTTCCCATGCCCAAGCTGACGGTTCAGCAGCAGAATTACCGCACCTACGTGCAGGATCAGGTTTCCGCCTTCGGCGTCTCCGCCGCCATTGGCGATGCAGATCGACAGAGCGTTCTGGGGGCTGTGATGGAGGCTCTGGCCTACCACAGCAACCAGCTGGTTCGCCCCGTTTATTACGACACCTCCATGTCCCTGCGATTCATGCAGGATCCCCAATCCCGTGAAATGCTGGATCTGATGTTTGAGGTTCTGGCCTTTGACTACTCCTTTTTCCTGAACCTGAGCTCCTACCGCGACGATATGCGGGCGCTCCTGCCCTCCAGAAGCCCCAACGTGGCCTCCACCATGAAAAAATGGCAGAAGGGTATGAAGAATCAGCTTATGAAAGATCAGATGACCCTGGATAAGCTGAGCAGCAACTGAATCCGATCTCCCTTCATACCATCTCAAAAGAAAGGATGCTTTCCCAAGCGCAGGTATTCCCATGAAGAAACGTATCATTACCCTTGTAGCCGGTATCCTGTCCCTTGCTATGGTGGGAGCCGTATTGCTCCTCCCGCTTACGGCTGAGACGTCCGCCCCTTCCGCCTCGGACAATTACGCAGGAACCCTGCAATACCTTCCCTCCGCCGACGGCTCCACCGTGACCATCTCCTACGAGGTCAACGGCGAGGCGGTGAGCTACACCGTCCCCAATCAGGATAATTACCTTTTCGGCGGCTATGCCGGAACCGACGATCTGGGCCGTTCCCTCTTTGATTCCGCCGAGGTGGGCTCCTACGGCTCCACCGGCGAGCATTACGTTGGTCTGTTCTACTTCCTGTGGCACGGAGAGCACGGCGACCCCGGTATTTACGATCTCCAGAAGATTCTGGATCAGGCCGGCCCGGAGGCCGCCAAAAACGAAAGCTGTGGGCTATACGGTCCTCAAGGCTCCCTGCACTGGTTCGCAGAGCCCCTGTACGGCTACTACTACGCCCGTGACGGCTGGGTCATGCGCAAGCACGCCGAGCTGCTTACCCTGGCCAACATCGACTTCCTGTATTTTGACGTAACCAATGCCGTGACCTATACCGATAACGCCATCCAGCTCATGAGCATCCTCCACGAGCTGAACGAGCAGGGCTTTGATGCCCCCCAGGTGGTGTTCTACACCAATTCCTCCGGAGCGGCCATCGTTCAGAAGCTGTACGACACCGTCTACAGCCGGAACCTCTATCCCGATACCTGGTTCCGTGTAGGCGGTAAGCCCGTCATCATCGGCCCCGAGGATGCGAATATCAACGATTTCTTCACCATGAAGAGGAACGTTTGGCCTCAGGATTATTCCGAAAACGGCTGGCCCTGGATGTCCTTTGAATGGCCCCAGCATATCTATGAATCCGCTTACGATTTCGACGGCTCGGCCATCAGCGTGTCCATCGCTCAGCATAGCGGCACCGTCCGTTTTTCGGATTCCGCCATGTATGGGGATCACACCAACCGCGGCCGCTCCTTCTACAATCCCGAAAATTATTCCAGCAACCGAGCCAGCAAATTCCAAAAGGTCCTCAAGGATTCCTTGACGGCCTGGCAGGCGGATCCTTCCCTCACCCTGCAGGGTCTGAACTTCCAGAAGCAGTTCGATAACGCCGTTGAATCGGATGCCATGTACGTCCTGGTCACGGGCTGGAACGAATGGGTGGCCTCTCGCGGAAATACCGAGGACGGCTCCATCGTATTCGTGGACACCGCCTCCATGGAGTTCTCCCGCGACGCCGAAATGATGCGGGGCGGCTACTTCGATAACTACTATATGCAGCTCACCTACAACGTCCAGAGGATCAAGGGCACCGCTCCCGTCGTGGTCCAGGATATGCGCAAGCCCATTGACGTCTCGGGTGACTTTGACCAGTGGAATGACGTAACCGTGACCTACACCGATGCCAAGGGCGACACCGCCGACCGCAACTCCCTCGGCTTCGGCCAGACCCACTACACCAACACCTCCGGCCGCAACGATATTGTCAGCGCCAAGATGACCGCCGACACCCAAAATCTGTACTTCTACGTCCAAACCGCAGAGCCCATCACCGCCGCTGATACCGCCTCCTCCTGGATGCAGATCTACCTCAACGCCGACCGCGAGACCACCGGCTGGTACGGCTACGATTTCATCATCAACCACAAGGCAAAGGATGCCGACACCACCACAGTGGCCAAGTACAACGGCAACGAATTTGAGACTCTGGGCGAGGTTTCCTACCGTGTCGAGGGCAATCAGATGATGATCGCCGTTCCCCTGGAGATGCTGGGAATTGAGGGCTACAAGGAGATCAACGTGGAGTTCAAGATCGCGGACAGCGACACCGTCTACGACGAGATGGAGGACTTCTACTGCGACGGCGACGCCGCTCCCTTGGGCAGATTGAATTACATCTTCCAGAACTACATCCCCGGCGTTTCTCAGATTACCTACCCCGAGGATGAGACTACCGCCGAGACCGAAGCCACCGCAACCACCACCGAAGCCACCCAAGCCGCGACCTCCGAGGCAACGAACACAACCGCCGACACCTCTAAGGGCTGCGCCTCCTCCCTCAGCACCGCGCTTCTCCTGACCGTGCTTCCTCTCGCCTGCGCCGCTTTGATCCGACGCAAGGAGGATTGAGCTTTTCACTTTTCTTGAAAGGATTTCGCTTATGAAAACGTACGTACGCGCCGCTCTGGCGCTTCTGTTGATCCTTGCCATGATCGGAACCGTCCTCCTGCTCCCCCTGTCAGGAGCGGATAACGCCGCCCTTGACAGCTATGAGGGCACCCTCCAATACACTCCCTCCGCCGACGGCTCCACCGTCACCATCTCCTACCAGCTCAACGGGGAAACCGTGAGTTACACCGTCCCCGCCAACGATAACTACCTCTTCGGCGGGTACGCCGCCACCGACGATCTGGGGCGGTCGCTCTTTGATTCTGCTGAGGTAGGCTCCTACCATGCTGAACGTAACGTGGGTATTTTCTACTGGATCTGGCACGGCTGGAACGCTGATCACGGTGTCTACGATCTGCAGAAGATCATTGACGAGTTGGGCATGGAGGCCGCCGCCGATTTGAACAACGGTCGCTACGGCGGCTGGGGTGCGGATCACTGGTTCGCAGAGCCTCTGTACGGCTACTACTACACCGACGACGAGTGGGTTCTGCGCAAGCACGTGGAGCTGCTTACCAATGCGGGGGTGGATTTCCTGTACTTTGACACCACCAACGGAGAAGCCTATCTGGAGCGCGCCATTACCCTCATGGGAATCCTGCACGAATTCAACGAGCAGGGCTATGATGCTCCCCAGGTGGTGTTCTACACCAATACCGCCTACGGTGAGGTAGTCAAGGAGCTGTTGAACGGCATTTACCGCAAGAACGTCTATCCCGACACCTGGTACAGGATCGACGGCAAGGCCGTCATCATCACCCCCGAGGGCTACCGCGCCCCCACGGGTCTTTTCACCGACGTGGAGAGCCAATGGCCCAACACCGAGTACGTTCCCAGCATCCCCCGCGGCTGGCCCTGGATCCACTTTGAGTGGCCCCAGCAGATGACCTACGACGAGAACGGCGCTCCCTTCGCCATCAACGTTTCCGTCGCCCAGCACAGCGGCACCGTCTGCTTCTCGGACTCCTCCCTCAAGGGCAATTACACCAACCGAGGCCGCTCCTTCGTCAACCCCGACAATATTCCCTCCTCCGACAAGGAGGCCTTCGACACCGTCCTCAAGAACGCCTACGATGCGTGGGTAGCCGATCCCTCCCGCTCCAACTATGGATACAATTTCCAGGCGCAATGGGACTACGCCCTCTCTACCCCCGTCCCCACGATCCTGGTTACGGGCTGGAATGAGTGGATCGCGGGCAACTGGGCCTGCTTTGTGGATACCGCTTCGGTGGAATACTCCCGTGACTGCGAAATGATGCGGGGCGGGTACTTCGACAACTACTACATCCAGCTCATGTATAACATTCAGAAGGCCAAGGGTACGGCGCCTATGATCGTACAGGATGCCTGCTACACCATGGATGTAACGGGAGATTTTGATCAATGGGATTCCGTGGTCGTAACCTACACAGATCCTCAAGGCGACACCGTTGACCGCGACGGCAAGGGCTACGGCGGACTCCACTACACCAACACCTCGGGCCGCAACGATATTGTAGCCGCCAAGGTAACCGCTGACACGAAGAATCTTTACTTCTACGTGCAGACTCACGAGGCCATGACCGCCGCCGATACCGCCTCCTCCTGGATGCAGATCTACCTCAACGCCGACCGCGAGACCACCGGCTGGTATGGATACGATTTCATCATCAACCACAAGGCAAAGGATGCCGACACCACCACCGTGGCCAAGTACAACGGCAACGAATTTGAGACTCTGGGCGAGGTTTCCTACCGTGTCGAGGGCAATCAGATAATGATTGCCGTTCCCCTGGAGATGCTGGGAATCGAGGGCTACAAGGAGATCAACGTGGAGTTCAAGATCGCGGACAGCGAAACCGTCTACGACGAGATGGAGGACTTCTACTGCGACGGCGACGCTGCTCCCTTGGGCAGATTGAATTACATCTTCCAGAACTACATCCCCGGCGTTTCTCAGATTACCTACCCCGAGGGCGAAACCGTTGCCTCCACAACCTCGGAGGTGACAGGCTCCGCTTCTACCACCAACAACACGAGCGTCGGCCATTCCGGTGATTCGGGCTGCTCATCCGTCACCCTCTCCGCCGCCGCCATGACCGCCATTTCCCTGGGCTTCTGCGCGCTGGTTTGGAAGAAGGACCGGGAAGGCTAAAGGAAAAAGGGACGATTCCCATGATAAATTCGAAAATTTCCAATCCCGCAGATCAACTGAAAATCCTCCCCTGCGGCGGTGGACGAAGCGCCATCGTATATCTGGGATATCCCCTCTACCTGTCCCGGGATGAATTTCGATTGCTTTCCGTTCTGCTTCGCACGGCTCCCATCGATGCAGACCCAGAGGGATACCTCTCCTCCGAGACCATTCTGACCGCTCTGCAGGAGCTTGGCACGTCCCTGTCCACCTCTCGCATCGTCTTGCTGACCTCCCGCATCAATCGCAAGGCCTCCGTCATCGGCGGCCGTAAGCTGATCCAAGGAAAAAGCCATCACGGTTATCGGATCAATCCCCGCTTATAAAGCCTATCCAATACCATTCATCAACCAAAGCCTTGAATATCCATACCAATGGGGTTGTCCTTTTGTATCCTGTGTAATCCCTGTTTTTATCCAGGATCAAAGAACCCGTGGTATCCCGCCTGCCCTGCAGACGGAATACCACGGGTTTTTCGTAAAAACATCTTTCGGAGACCCCCGTTGGATGCTTCCCCTTTCAGCAAGCCCTAACGGGACAGCCCACACATACCGGTAAAGATCCTCTGCCAAAGTCCCGGGAAGCTCAACCGTTCCACCGTTTCGGAGGAAGATATGGCCACCTCTCCGATGGGCGTTCCCTTACAGGAATAGGTGATCTTCCCTACCGATTCCCCCGCTCGGATGGGCGCCGCCAAGGTCTTGGGAAGCTCCACACTATGCTCAACCGCCGCGAGATCGCCCTTGGGCAGAACCGCCGTAAATCGAGGGTAGACCAGCCGAACGGTGTCCGCCTCACCGCCGGTAATGCGCATAGAAGCAAGCTCTCCCCCCTCCGCCGTAAACAGACCGTAGCCGGCAAAGCCCCAGTCCAGCAGCCTCTGTGCCTCGGCGTTGCGGATATCCCGTGATTCCGCCCCCATAATGACACAGATGAGGGTCATCCCATCCCGCTCCGCCGTCACCGAAATGCAGAAGCCCGCCTTGGCGGTAGAGCCTGTTTTCAGACCGTTACAGCCACGGTAGAACCGCACCAGACGGTTGGTGTTGGTCAGCCCGAAGGCACCGTTCCGAATGGTGTCCATCCAGGTGGAGCTGTACTCCAGGATCTCCTTGTGCTTGATCAGCTCTCTCGACATAATGGCGATATCCCCCGCCGAGGTGACGTGGTTTTGTGCCGTATCGTCCAGACCGTTGGTGTTTTCAAAGTGGGTGGAGGTCATGCCCAGCTCCTTCGCCCGCTGGTTCATGCGCTTACAAA
>SVRS01000014.1 GCA_015064695.1 Oscillospiraceae bacterium
TTCCTCGGGATATCCGTCCAACGGAAAAATATCCAGGAATATGCCGTGGTGCATGGGCAGATGTGCTACCGCCTGCTCCACGAACGTTGTACGGGGCAATTCCGTGGTAAACGGAACCGTTGGTATTTGGGAGCCTGTACTCGGATCGAAATCCGCCGGACGGAATATGGCCTTGCGCAGAATCCTGGACAACGGGGCCCGCCACTACATATTCCTGTTCCCCATTTCTCAATCCAATTTGGCTCTGACCCTCGCTTTCCCCATGCTGTTGCAAAACGCCTGCGGTCTGGCCGCCCCTCCTCCCTTTGAGATGCCGCATTACGCAGTGGGGGAGACCGTTGTGCTGTCACTGGGTGAGGAAGCCCAATCTCCCACCATGACCACTCCAAACGGTACCGTAACCGAGCTGGCTGACTCCGCCGCCTTTGTGCCCACCTATCCCGGCATCTACACCCTATCCTACGACGTGGTACGAAAGCCTCCCGAGAAGGATCCTGCCGGCAGTTTTTTCGAGGGGTTCGATAGCAATACCGAAGGCGAAGAGGAAACAGAGCCGGACGAGGAACCCCGCACCCGTACGTCCTCCTTCTTCGTCCACATCCCCCCGTCGGAGTACGAAGCATACAGCGGGGAGACCCTCTACTACGCCAACACCTTTGACATCCATCGGGACGGCAAGCAGATGACCAATACCCTGCTTCCCTTCGCCGCCCTGCTCCTGACCGCACTTTTACTTTTTGAATGGGGGTATTTCTACCGTGGCAAACATTGAATTTCGGCTGGAACGCCCTCTGTGGATGCTCCTGCTCATCCCCACGGCCATTCTGCTTCTGGTAATTTTCTTCACCATGAAAAAGGAGACTCGCCGTAAAGGGAAAACCATCCTTTCTCTGATCCTGCACGGGGGCATCGCGCTGATTCTGGCCGTCCTGGCTGCGGGCTTGACGGTGGCCACCGAAACCGACCGCCAAAGCACCATCATCCTCATGGACATATCCGACAGCACCCTGTCCGTCCGGGAGGACATGACCGCGACCTGTGAGGCCTTGCTCTCTGAATTCTCCGATCGTGACGTAAAGGGGGTGGTGCTCTTCGGGCAGGACACCCTCTTGATCGGCAAGAAAAGCTCCTTCGGTCGTGTGTCGGTGGAGAAGGCAGATTCCACAGGGACAGACTTGGCCTCGGCGCTGTACGAGGCGGTCGACCGCATGGATCGCTACACCCATAAGCGCATCATCCTGCTTTCGGACGGCAAGGAGACCGTGGGAGATGCCCTGTACGCCGCTCGCCGTTTGGGGGAGGAGGGCGTGCGTATGGACACCCTGTACTACGACACCGATGGGCAAGTAAAGAGCGAGGTGCAGCTCGCGGCCATGACCTCAGCGGGAGGAAGTTACGTCGGAGATCCGATTCAGCTGAATCTGACTCTGCAAAGCAACATAACCGGGGAGGCATCGGTCTCGATCTACGAGGGGAATACCCTCTTGGAGACCAAAACCGTGACCTTGCAAACGGGGGTGCAGACGCTGTCCTTTGAATGCAAGGCCGAGACGGCGGGGATGCACGGCTACCGTGCCGTGCTGACCTGCGGCGGGGACACCGAGCCCCGAAACAACGAGATCTTTGCCATTCTGCAAACCCACGGAACCCCCTCCATCCTCATCATCGCGAGGAATCCCGCCGAGGCAGAGTCCCTGAAAAACACCCTCTCCGCCGAGGCGGAGGTCACGGTGGTGTCCCAAAGCGAGGCGCCCGCTGATCTGCCCACCCTCTGCAACTACGACGGCTACTATCTGATGAATACCGACGCTTCTTCTCTGCCTGCAGAGCTGGGGGCATCTCTCGAAATCGCGGTGCGGATGTTCGGCAAATCCCTGTGTTTTGTCGGCGGAGATCAAACCTTCGGCAAGGGAAACATGGTGGACACGGCGTACAGCCAAATGCTCCCTCTGAAATTCGGTTCCCTGGAGTCGAGCGGAAGAATCATGCTCCTGGTTATTGACAACTCGGGTAGCATGAAGGGCGACTACATGGAGCTTGCCAAAGCAGGCGCCATCCGCATCGTGGAATCCATGGGCCCTGCCGACCGAGTGGGTATCATCTGCTTTTACGATAACCTGGAAGCGGAAATCGTGGTAGATCTCCAATCCGTCAACGCAGAGAACAAAGAGGCCATCATCGCCGCCATATCCAAGATCGCAGCCCACACAGGGACGAACTATATTCCGTCCCTGAAGGCGGCTCATGAGATGTTGCTCCCGTTTCAGGACTCTCCCGAACCCAAGCACGTGATCTTCCTGTCCGACGGTATGCCCGCGGGCAGTATCCAAGAAATTTATACGCACACCCAGATCCTGCGCGATTCCGAGGTCACCATGACCACCATCGGTATGAACGAAGATAAGGATAAGTTGTTCGTTCTCGACAATATGGCCAAGCTGGGCGACGGTGTTTTCCACTACGTGGAAAACGCTCAGGATCTTCCGACCGTCATGCTGAGCCAAGCGGAGGGCGTCCTCCCGCAGTACGCCTTCACGAATCCGGTCACCCCGCAGATTGCAGTGAATGATCCCATCACGGCACCCCTTGCATCCGCCGATAGCTGCCCTCAAATCGGGGGCTACGTGGGGATGCACGCCAAGCCGGAGGCCACGGTCTATCTCACAGCCGAGAACGGCGATCCGCTCTACGCCGCATGGGCGTACGGGAGCGGGCAGGTTGCCTGCTTCACCACCGACCTGACGGGGACATGGAGCGGGGAGCTTCTGAACACCGAGGCGGGACGGAGCTTTGTCCGCAACGCCTTGAAGGCTACCTATGCCGAGGTGCGACACGATGCCGCCATCATCCCCACCGTCACCGTGGACGGAGGCCTCGTCACCGTCACAGCTGAGCTTCCCGATGGGGGTAACGATTTCGAGCTGTTGGCCGAGATCACAGGCCCCGAACAAAAGACCATTGAGTTGGAACGAATCACCGATACCGCCTACGAAGCCTCCACTTCGCTGGGGACGCCGGGAGAATACACGGTAACCGTGACGTGGATCCGCCGCAACAAGACCGTGGATCAGGCCACCGCCCTATTCACCGTATCCTATTCGGGAGAATACGATCTGTTCCGCGAGGGAGGGGCTTCCCTACTCTCCGAAATCGCCGCAGTGACGGGCGGACTGACCAACGCCGCCCCGGGCGATCTGGCCGCCCACGATCCAGGGCTTCTCCACTCGGTGATCACCTTTGAGCTGTGGCTATGCCTGCTGGCCGCTATGCTGATGCTTGCCGATATCGCCGTCCGGCGACTGACACTCGCAGACATCCGCAAGCTGTTTCGTCGGTGCGAGACAAATGTGAAATAGTGAAAAACCACCGCGAGAACCTTTATGGTTCCACGCGGTGGCGTTTCTTTTGCGAATTCTGTGGTGTTTCAAAAGAGCTTCTTCACCCGCAAGGGCCTTGATCGCAGATTGATGGTTTGCGATTTCGTCTCCGTGCTGTTTTCGGAGCGTTTTTTTGCAGCTTGCAATTTGCGATTGGTTGAAAATCCTCAAATAGACCGCCATCTGGGTGCCGTCAAAATTTGTGACAAATTTCCATTCATATAAAAAGAAAAAAGGCTCACAATAATACCAGAGTCAAGCGAGACGGTACCGAGTCCGGACGGGCACGGCACATACACTTCGCGGGCTCGATCATATAGATACGGATTAAAGTTGAAAAGAGGAGTCACAATTATGGCAAGCAATAAGACGCTCGTTCCCGAAGCTAAGCAGGCACTGGAGCAGTTCAAGATGGAGGCCGCCAACGAGGTCGGCGTCAATCTCTCCCAGGGCTACAACGGCGATCTGACCTCCCGCCAGGCCGGCAGCATCGGCGGGCAGATGGTCAACATGATGATGCCCGTACGAAACGCGAGATTTGAGAGAAAGAGTCGGGTGAGCGAGGGGCATCGGATTGAGGTGAGGTATCGGGTTTTACTTACGGTGTGAAGGGGAATTTCATTCTACATCTTCTCGATGAGGCGACAGCACCGCACAGCAAGGGACGATTGAGCCCTGCTGTGCGGTGCTGTAATTGTTCAATTAGTCGCGGCGGAAAATGTCGCGGGTGTAAACCTTCTCCTGTACATCATCCAGGCAGACATCGTAACGATTTGCGATGATCGCATCGCACATCTCCTTGAACTTGTCCAGATCGTTCACGATCTCGCTACCGAAGAAGGTCTCGCCGTCGTTCAACGTAGGTTCGTAGATCACGACCTTGGCGCCCTTGGCCTTGATGCGCTTCATAACGCCCTGGATCGAGGACTGGCGGAAGTTGTCCGAGCCGGACTTCATGGTGAGGCGATAAACGCCGACCACAGCAGGAGTCTCCTTGGCCTTGCTGTACTCGTTGTCCTCCTCGTAGCCATAGTAAGGATTACTTGCTTTCGACATTGCGCCATACGCGGCTTGATCTTCAAGGAGCAACTTATAGTTTTCATAAATCACTTGCTCATCAGTTCCGACCAACTTTAGCGTACCCGCCTTAATACCTTCAGGACGCTCGGTTGTGTCGCGCATGACCAAAACCGGTTTGCCCAGGGAGGGCGCCTCTTCTTGGATTCCCCCACTATCGGTCAGAATCATAAAGCTACGAGCAAGGAAATTGTGGAAATCCAAAACCTCAAGAGGTTCAATAATACGGATTCTATCACATCCACTCAATTCTTCGTCTGCTGCTTTTCGTACAATAGGATTCATATGAATCGGGTAAATTGCCTTTACGTCGGGATGCTCATCCATCACACGACGAATCGCACGAAACATATTGTGCATTGGTTCACCGAGATTCTCTCGACGATGTGCTGTAATCATGATGAGCCGGCTATCTTTTGCCCGCTCCAACTCAGGATGGGTGTAATTCTCGCGAACCGTAGTTTTCAGAGCATCAATTGCCGTATTGCCCGTAATGAAAATGCTGTTCTCATCTTTGCCTTCTTTTACAAGATTAGCCTTGGAAAGCTCGGTAGGTGCGAAATTATACTTAGAAATAATTGATACGGCTTGGCGGTTAAATTCTTCCGGATAAGGACTATAAATGTTGTATGTGCGGAGTCCTGCTTCCACGTGACCAATTGCAATTTGCTTGTAGAAGCATGCAAGAGCCGTCACAAACGTAGTCGATGTATCCCCGTGAACAAGAACCACATCCGGCTTAACTTCATCAAGAACTGCGCCCATTTTACTCAAAATTCCGGTCGTAATGTCAAACAAGGTCTGCCCTGCTTTCATAATTGACAGATCATAATCTGGAACAACCCCAAAGGTATCGAGAACCATGTCCAACATCTGACGGTGTTGTCCAGTTACGCATACAACAGTTTTGATATTATCTCTTGTTTTCAGTTCGTTAACAAGAGGGCACATTTTAATTGCTTCGGGACGAGTGCCGAAGACGAGCATTACTTTTTTCATTAGCTCTTTTCGCTCCCTTCTATGTATAAATTTAGCCGATAAATAATCTTGGCAATGGTTGAGACGATAGTACCGCAAATCACTTTTTATCGTGTATCACAGCATCCAGTTTTCTTGCTCTCTATAGTCCAAGTTGTTGTTTTACTTGATCAAGCGAAGCTCTAACGACTTGATCCATATCATAGTATTTATATTCTGCGAGTCGTCACCAAAAATCACTTTTTCCTCTTTATCAGCTAATGTCTTGTATTTCAAATAGAGTTTACTATTTCTCTCATCATTCACGGGATAATATGGCTCATCACCAAGCTTCCACTCAGAACTAAATTCCTTGCTGATAATTGTTTTGGGCAAATCGTTTCCGTTTTCGTCTTTTCCAAACTCAAACCATTTGTGCTCAATAATTCTAGTCCAAGGCGTGTCTCTGTCAGTATACTTGTGGATGTTAATACCTTCCACCTTCTCTGTATAAATATTGACGCCAACATGATTCCTTTTATCAATAACCAGAACCGACTTACCTGCCTTCTGGACTTCGTGAGCAAAAACAGATCCATATAATCCAGCACCTACTACTAATACTAATTATCAATAAAAACCTTGAACGTCAAACCGTTCTCCCGAACCAATGGGGGAGGGGCCCCATGGTGATGCCCTCTATGGTATCTGTTTTCCTCTTGTATCCTCTATAATTCTTTTTTGAAGTTCTTGGGATTCTTAAACCCTTCTTCAAAGAAGGGTTTAAGCCGCCGGAGGCACGCTCTTCTATTCAATGTTTTTGTCAAGGATTAGTATTAGAACCTTTCATACTGCACTGCTTCCAGTGCGAGGTTCATAAGCTGCCGGAGGCACGCTCTCCATTCAATGTAAAAACTTTGTAAATTAAGGGGGCGGCGGCTTCATTTCTGCGGATTATTTGCTATAATTGAGAAGGATTGAGCGGTGCGCCGAAACCGCTGAAACCGTCGAAAAAGTTTGAAAAAAGAGGCATTCAAAAACCGTGATGTGTATGAAAAAAATGATCCCCATTCTGCTCGTTCTGCTACTGTGGACGGGCTGTCTGTTTTCCTGTAATCCAGCTGTGAACTCTCCGGGGGTGGAAACCACCGACCGTGATACCGAGGCGACCGCGGGGACCGCGGCGGAGCCGCCCAAAACCGAGCCTTCCGAATCCGAATCGGCCGAATCCGACCGAGAAACAACGCTGACGACGGAGGAACCCTCTTTGGAGGAGACGACGGCCGCGACCGCACCTGTAACTGACCCGGTAACTGAACCCGAATCCGAATCAGCAACCGAGCCCGAGACCACCGAGGCTCATGTCCATGAGTATGACCCGGGCGGGGCGACCTACGAACTGTCGGGCGACTCCTGCACGGAGGGGGTGCGGAAGATATCCCGCTGTACCCTGTGCGGGGAAGAAACCGTGCAAATCCTCCATGAACATATCCCGAGCATGACCGAGCGGGTGGATCTGGCGGATCAAGGCTACTGCGGAGGCTATCTTCTTTCAGAGGCCTGCCTTTGCGGGGAATATCGGAATTACAGTTGGAATTTGTTCTGCCCTTACGTCACCGAGTCGGGATCCTATACCGATGAGGCGGGGCGCACCGTGGAAACCATCACGTATGATTGCCCCGATTGCGCTAAGAGTTTGCGGTATCGCTACTACAGGACGGCCGTGCAGGATACCTGCGAGGTAGTCGTACAGGCCGCCTTTGACCGATTGGCGGAGGGGAGAGAGACCGAACTCATGGTCTGTCAAAGAAATTGGTATGATCACGTGTATCGGTACACCTGGAAGGAGGGAATCACCTCCTGCGAGGAGAGTGTAACCGTATTCCGGGTCTGTCAGTATTGCGGCCATGAGGATGGGGCGGAGACCATCACCGAGCATACCTACTACGAAACGTCCAGATACGAGTGGGCTGACTACGGTCTTTGCGGGGGATACCTGTCGGTGTTATCCTGCCCCTGCGGGCAATATGAAAACTACGATTGGCAATTGACTTGTGCCTATACCACCGAGGAGGGGGCCCGTACCGACGAGGCGGGACATGAGGTGTCTGTCCTTACGAATACCTGTGCAACCTGTCGGCGGTCCCTGCGTTATACCGCGTATGCGGCACCCGCTGATACGGCTTGCGGGATGGCGCGCGTCGGAGCTTTTGAGGTACTGGATGGGGGTGAGGTGATTTTCTCCGTGAACGCAAGGCATAATTGGGAGGAGCACATCTACGTGTACGCCTGGGATGGAGAAGTTTCCTCCTGCACCGAGGGCGTGACGGTGTCCGCGATCTGCATTCATTGCGGAGATCGGCAAGATCCGCGGATCCTGGAGGATCACGAACCCTTGTTGATTGCCCATCACGATCTGGCGGCCGAGGGATTCTGCGGCGGATTTTTGGAAAGATACGCCTGTCCTTGCGGGGAGATGGAGGATTATGCGGTCAGTATTGCCTGTATGTGTACCCCGGATTCGGTAAGCTACGTGGATGCGGACGGACGGGAGGTAACGGAAGATACCTATACCTGCGGGGATTGCGGACACACGCTCACCTACACCCGTACCGCCGAATCTGCGAAGGACTCTTGCGAAGTGTCGGTACGCGCATCCATGACCTGGCACGAGGGTGAATCCACTCGGGAGCTGACCGCCCGTTCTGCCTGGCGCGACCATCAATACGTTCGCTCGTGGGGGGAGGAAATTACCTCTTGCTTGGAGGGCATCTGCATTGGCTACGACTGCCTCTACTGCGGCGAGCGGTATGAGGTGACTTTTCGGGATCACGTAACGCTTGAGACCGAGCTATACGACCTGGCTGATTTTGGGCTGTGCGGCGGTTTTTTGTCTTTGATGGCTTGCCCTTGCGGGACCTGTCACGAATACGATTGGGGTGTGGTATGCCAATACGTGGCTGAGGAATCCGAGTATCTTGACGACCTTGGCCGCAGGGTGCATCTGACCCGATACTCCTGCGCCAATTGCGGGGGAGAATTGCGCTACTCATACACGAAAGAGCAACAGGGTCCTGCAGGGGGAACCGTCATCCGCGCCGTTTTTGAGATCGTCGTGGATCAAGTGGTCACGAAAACCATTTCTTGCTTGAAAAGCGGTGGGGATTCCGGGTATATAATGTGATACGAATCCTTGATAAAAACATTGAAAAAAGTGCGTGCCTCCGGCGGCTTAAACCCTTCTTGAAAGCCTCCTCGCGCTGCTCGGTGCAAATTCGCCTTCGGCGAAGTTTGCGAAGGGTTTAAGAATCCCAAGAACTTCAAAAAAGGGATGATACAGGACACAAGAGGACAACAGGTATAATCGTGAACATCACCATGGGGCCCCTACCCCATTGGTATGAAATAACAATTGTATTCAATGTTTTGGTTGAGGAATAGTATTAAACCCTTCTTTCAAGAAGGGTTTAAGCGGGGTACAGGGGCGGTGCCCCTGTATATATATATAGATTTAATTCGTCAAATAGTATTAAAAAGGTGCCGACCCACTGCAAATCGCAATGGGTCGGCACCCTCATTTCGGTTTACTCGTCTTCCCGCTTGGGTGCAGATGCCTGAACCACACGCTTCGATCTCGAACAATCCCGTCCGCAACCGTCGCAGATCTTATCGCCGTTGTTGTCGAAATGTTCGGGGAGTCGAGCCAGGGAGCAGGTGTTGCACACAGCATCACAGGGAGAATCGTAGGTGTGCGCAAGCTTCTCTCCGTAGCCCTCGCCGCAATGTTCGCACTCGGCGTAGTGACGGCAGGTAGCGGTTCCGCCCGAATGCTCTTCGGTTGCGATGAACTCGTCACAGCAAGCCGCGTACTTGTCGTGCTTGGTATGATCGTCGCTGTTCAGACGGTAGACAAACTCACTGCTGGCATGCTTGTCGGGATTCAGCTCGCCGTATCGGTCACCGCACTTGGTGCACTGTGCCTTGGCGTTACAGGTGGCGGTGCCGCCCGTATGAGCCTCGGAGCCCATGGACGCGCCGCAGCACACATGGAACATATAGTGAATGTTTCCTATGACCGCAGGCGAATAACGGATATCTGCACTGGCGTGATTCTCGGTATCCAACCCGCCGTAACCAATTCCGCAATGCTGGCATACAGCCTTGTCGGTGCAGGTTGCCGTGCCACCGCTGTGGTTCTCGGTTTTGATGTAGCCGTGGCAGCAAGCGTGCAGGATATCGTGTTTCACGGTGTTGTAGGAAGTCGCCTCGTAGAGGAGCTCTTCGCTGGAGTGATTATTGGGATTCAGTTCACCGTACTCCAGGAGGCAGGTCTCGCAGACCGCACGCGCAGTACAGGTTGCGGTACTTCCCGCATGGTTTTCGGTCGACATCACGTTGTCACAGCAGGCATGGACCAGGTCGTGCTTGGTTGCATCGGCGGGGTTCTGACGATAGTAGGTCTCCTCGCTGACGTGTTTGCTCACGTCGCAGGAGCCCTCTACAACGCCACAGTGCTCACAAACCGCCAGGTCCACACATGTGGGTTGAGAGGTGATGGTGTGCGCCTCGGTCTTCACGACCGCGCCGCAGCAGGCGTATACCTGGTTGTGCAGGTTGAAATCCTGCTGATCCTGCACGTAGATCAGCTTGTCACCTGCGTGATTGGTGGTGCTGTAACCACCATACCGCTGTCCGCAGACCTCACAGAGCGCCTCGGAATTGCAGGTTGCGGTACCTCCCGTGTGGGGAGCCACGGTGCGGGTCGTATCGCACAAATTACAGGTCGTATCGCAGGCGTTGGAGTAAACGTGGAGCATACCGTGGTAGCCGGGCTTGTGGGACCACCAGTAATCCGGATACCCATAGGCGGAATCGGAACCGTACGCTTCGTAATACTTCTCGTACCATTTCAGCAGATTGCCGTATCCGTCGTTGATATAATACAGATGGGAAACGTCATTGCCATTCTCGTCCACGATCTTGCAGGCCTCCACCTTGATGGAACCCTGATCCGTGTCCACGTCAAAGGTCACATCCACGATCTTGTGGCCGGGCAACAGAGAGTAGCCGGGGACGGACACGATCTTGGCGGGGTCGAACTCGGGAGCCTCGGCGTCCAGATTGATCTCACTCTCCATGGGGATGAGCCAAAGCTGGGTCTTTTGAGGCAGAACGGTCACGGTCGCCTCTCGGGTTACAGGCTGAATGGTTTCATCGACGACATCGGTGGTACCGTCGTTCTTCATCATGTGGGTGACGGTCCGAACGGTGTAGGTGCCGGGAGCAGAGATTTGGGTAACGGAATTCTGACTTTCGTCGGTGATGGTCATGGTCACCTTCATCATACAGATCAGTTCGGATACCGTTTCAGGGCTTACAAATTCTCCATTCTCATAGAGCGAATATTTTCCGTTTGCAGAGATGGTTACGTAGATTACCTGGGCGTGTCCGACGTTGACGGTAAACACGGGGGTGTGATGATCGACGTTCGATACGCTGGCATAAAGATTCACCAATTCATTGCCGTCTTTATCCGAGACATAATCCCCGTTAGCTGTGCGCAACGCGACGGTATAATCCAATTCCGGATACAAGAATTCCTGGTTTTCTCCTGCCGTGGGGAACTGGAACTGATCCCAGGTCAACAGCAGGTCAATGCCCTTGTTGGTTACCGTCCCGTCATAGTAATCCATATATTCGAGGGTCTGATCCAAAGGACGGACCGTGGGGGTCTGATCGGGAGAGAGGACAATGAAGTAGAAGGGGTCATATTCGTTGACCGCTTCGTAATTGGGATGAGCACTCAGGGCGAGTTGGATCTTGTAGTTATCCGGATTCGGGACAGTCGGGAAATCATACCCGATCGAGTGGCTACTGTTACCGTCGTACACGTATTCGTTCACATCCAGTCCGGCGGATTCAATGGTTTCACCACCAACAAGTCCGCTCACCGTGGGCTCCAGGGTTTGACCGAACGGAACCACGTACCAGGTTATGTCGTCGTACACAACCGTGCTCAACCCGGTCAGATCGTAGCCCAGGGTTACTGCAGCTTTCCCAATGGAAACCGAGAACTCGGTCTCTCCGGCGATATACTCGTCGGTAGCGGTGGCAGAGACCACCAGCTTGTATGTACCGGCGTTCACGGGAGCCGACTTAAGCAACATCTCGTCCTTATACCAGGTAAAGCTCAGCTCGCTTCCCGCGTCGGCGGTAAAGTTGGCCGCGGTGGGTGCGGGGATGGGAGTGCCTGTGTAGGTGTACTCAAGTTCATAATCCTTATTGACAACCTCCACATAGTTACGGGGGAGGACCTTGGCGATCGCCGTGGTATTTTGAAGGTTGATTTCCAGGTTGGCCTCATCCTCATACCAATAGATGATATCGGTAATCGTGATGGTATACTCTCCGGCCTCCGCCTTGGGGAGCTCTTCGGGGAAAGTGGCTATGTCAATCAGATCAGAAAAGTCCACGTCCCCAGAGAAGGTCAGCACAAGCTCGTACCAGGTTGTGCCGTCTGTAACCCGCTCGGGGATGCTGACCGTCAGATCCACGACGGCCTTCTCAATGGTGAACAGATCCTCGAAGACGTACTCCTGATATGCGTAGTTTCCTTTTCCGACGACGTAGAGGTCGTATACGCCAACGTCTTTGACCGAGGGCATCTTGTTCGTCTTGTCTCCGTCCAGAATGAAATAGGCATCGAACTCATCGGCTCCCATGCGGGTGTTGGTGACAAGTTCCTTGGCCACATGGTATTTGCCGTCAAAGATCACCGAGGAGGCCGTGATGCCGATGGTATCCTGGATATGCACCACAGGGATACGGATCACGTCGCTGGTATGGACAACCCCGCCCAACACCGCCTTCGCCATGTAGTCGGCGCGGATACCGCCGTTGTAATTGACGGTCACGGTAGCGTCGATCAGCTCGGGGTTCTTTTTACCGCAATGCTCGCAGTAGGTCTGCAGCTGGCACACGGTATAACTATCCGTCCAGATAAAGTCCTCGGACTTGTCATTCACCGCGGTGAAGCTGTGCTCGCGGTTATCCACGTAGGCCTGGTTACAGACTTCGCAGATCAAGGTGGCACCGCACTCGTGGGGATCGCTGTAGGTATGCTGGATTTTGTTTCTGTTGCTGTAGGTGTAAGCACCGGGATTACTTTCGTCGCACACCTCTATCTGATAGACCGGGTAGGCGGGAGAGGCACTCAGAACGGGATAGTCATCGTAGCCCAAATGCTGGCTGTGCAGGTAACCCACATCGGCATTGTACAGATAGTATGCTACCATACCGCTCGCGAACTGCTCGGCGGTCTTTTTGGGGTTATCCACCTCGTCGGTGGCGCCATCGGTGGTCAGATAGTAGGAATGACTGCCGGTTGCGTCCCCCCGGAAAAGACCAGCGCCGTCGCCGTATGCGAAGCAATACCGGGGCTTGTTGCCACTGCCCAGATTAAAGCCGATCCAGTTCGAGGAGAGAGAACCGTCCTCGAAAACCTCCAAGTTGATGGCCGCGCAGTTGGTGATCTGAGCACCAGGAGTCACAGAGACCAGACCGCCGACAAAGGTACTGCCTGCCATGGCGGCATCCGCGAAACCGGCTCCCTCGTCGGGATCCTGCACGTAACCGTCAATGGTAGTATCCTGCACATAGCAGGAATCCAGGATCAGTCCATTCTGCGCATATCCCACGATGGCGGCAACACGGGAGCCCAAATCACCGTTGGGATCCTTGTAGGTATTTTCAAAATGGCTGTTCAGAATACCCAAGTTTTTCACCGTGGGGATCGACGAGCCGCGGGTTTCGGCAAATCCGATGAAGGCCACGTTCTCGTACTGACTCGAAATGCAATTCAAGTTGGAAATGGTGTAGCCGTTGCCGTCGAAGGTGGCGTGGTATCCGCCGCCTCTCTTGGCGCCGATGGGGGTCCAGTTATAGTTTTCAAACTTGGTGCCGTACGAGGACAGAACGCTGAAATCAATATTCGCCATCAGCTTGGCACTGTGCATGATCTTGGAGCTGTTGACGAACTCCGCGCGGTTGGTGTACTCCTGGTACCAAATGAGGTTGCCCTCGTTCTTGATCAGATAGTAGCCGTCCTCCAGCACAGGCTCCTGAACGTGCGTATCGTTGCTGCAGATACCGTCACCGTTTACCGAGAATTCATGCTCGTAGGGGAGGGTAAATTCATTTTTACAAACGTCGCAGGTACCGGGAGTCACACAGGTGACTTCCACGGATGAGTCGTTGGTGTAGCAAGGCTGAGCACCGAGGTAGTAGCCGTTCCCATCAATGGGGAGATCCAAATTACAGCTTGAGCAGACCGCGCTGTGGACGTAACCCTCCAGCACAGCCCCGTGCTCGTTCACGTAGGTGCCCAGCTTTTGGGTCCAGACCAGGGTGGAATGTCCGTCCGCGTCCACGTGGGAGCTCAGATTTACATACTCGTAATCGCCGTAGCCCATTTCGCATACGGAGCAAAACGCCTTGAGGCTACAGGTAGCGGCTTTACCCTCGGCGTGGAAGCAAAGCTCCACGAAACGGGAGGCGTAGGAGGTTTCGTAAGCCAGCGCGGGATGAACCTCGGCCTCCAGGCTGTCGTTGGTCTTCTCCCAGAACACGGAAATCTTGTCACCTGCGGCGCTGTCGAACAGTCCCGCTGTATCAAAGGATACCGAACCCTGGTAGCGGTCGTACTCCCGCATGTCGTGCCAAGGGGTGTAACGGGTACCGCTTGCATCATAGGCCACCAGGAAGTCGGTGGTGGTATGGGTCAGCTCCTTGAGCTGGGAGTAATACTTGATGTTCCCTGCGGAGTCGGTGATGACGGCGGAGATGTACTCGCCCATGCCGTCGCCCGCATCCGAGGGCTTGGCATTCACGTAGGAGACCTCCACCTTGGTCCCGTCGATGTTGGTGATCCACGCGGAGAAATCATACTGCTTGGGGATATACTGATCGAGAGTCTGATGGTTGGATCCCCAATCCGGGAGGGTGGTCGTCTGGGTAGTCTGGCCCAATGCCTCGTAGTCGGAATCCAGCAGAGACAGTCTCCAACCGCCATCCGAGCGGGCGGCATAGACCACGTCCTCCCGGCTGATTTGTACGGCAACGCGGTTATAGCACCGAGCCACAGCATCGGCCGTGCCAATCTCGCCCGCAACGCTGACGTACTGCTGTCCCGTGCCGCTCGAAGAGGCCAGCCACCAGTCCCCTGCGGTACCGCGGGTGGCATCGGTGTAGGCTTTCAAGGGCGCGCCGTTGTACGTGGCGAGGTATTGGTTTACTTGCTCGGCGGTCAGAGCGAAGAGATACTTCCCTCCCTCGCCGGCAACCATGAGGTCTTTCTCGGCGTCGGAGAAATAGTTCAGATACAGGGCGTCGTAATCCGCATTACCTGCGGTATCGGCATCCGCCATCAGATACTCGGACAGAAGGAGCAGGTCAGTACCCGCACCGAGATCGGTGTCCAGCACACGCCACAGGATGGGGCCTCGGCTGTTCTCGCCCAGGAACACGTAGTCGGAGGGGAGAAATTGAGTACCGTCGCTCGTCACTCTCTCTGCGGGGGCGCTGATGCTGTCCGTCCGGTTCGTCATATTCCCGGAAACATTGGTGAAGCCCTTTTCGGCATCCACCGTGACACCGCCCACGTAGTCGATCAGATTCTCGATGTCGGTCTCCGTACCGCCCTCTGAAAGGACCTCATGGAGATGCTCGTCGGCACCCGTTCCCTCCAGGGGTTCCGCATGGACATGGGGGTGCATCGGGCCATAGTTGAACACCATAGCCGAAGCCAATACTACGGAGAGCAGGCCCTTCATAATTTTCTTGTTCCGAATTGCTTTCATAGTCGACCTCCGATTATGATTTTTTGGAATATCAATCAGTGATGAAATATTGTGATCATGTCTCGCGGATGCGATTCATGAGAACTTTCAAAGTTAAGAATCAAATATGTAATACGAATCCTTGATAAAAACATTGAAAAAAGTGCGTGCCTCCGGCGGTTTAAACCCTTCTTTGAAGAAGGGTTTAAGAATCCCAAGAACTTCAAAAAAGAAATTATATAGGATACAAGAGGACAACAGGTATAATCGTGAACATCACCATGGGGCCCCTACCCCATGGGTATAGAATAACAATTGTATTCAGGGTTTTAGTTGAGGAATCGTATTAGTTAAAAATAACTGTGAGGTCTGTCCCCCCTCCGGGGGAGCTTCCCGAATGCTCGGGAAGCTCTTGAGGATGGCTGTATAAAACAGCTTTTTTGTTTGAGATATAAAGGATTTAGTCTTCCTTCTTTCTGAACACGAATGCCAGCAGGATCGCCGAAACCAGTCCAGCGGCACCGAAATTCACAACCGAATCGCATCCGGATGAGCCACATCCGGAAGAACCGCACCCGGAGGATCCGCGTCCGGAATCGGAGCTACCCGTGGTTTCCGTCGTGTCATTGGATCCGGGTTCCTTATCCGATCCGGTGTTGCCACCGCTCTCTGTACCGGGACCGTCACCGGGTTCTGTGCCAGGTCCGTCATCGGGTTCTGTGTCGGTACCGTCATCGGGTTCCGTGTCGCTCTCCCCCTCATCCGTATAACCGGGCAGATCGTAGAGGAGAGTCTGCACACCTTGATAATTGCCAATACCCTCAATCACGACGAGTCCTTCAAAGAATTCCTCGTTCAACTGGTATTGAACTGTATAATCCACGTTCAGCTCCAGTTCTCTTCCGGCGACTTCGACCTGAATTTCGGGTTCATCCTCTTCGGTCAGAAGGGTGATCTCGGCGTTTTCTAGATCGGCACGGTCGATCACAAAGCTCAGAACCTTGGAACCGCTGCACTTGCCTGTATCCAATGCGGTAATGATCACGGATGCCAGGCCTGCGTTTACGTTGTTAAGATAGCTGACGGAATAGTCGACGCCTTCCACCAGCGCATCGGTGTGGGTCAGTTCAACGGCGGGCTCTTTGGCCGTGCCGTCGTACACGTATCCGTCCTCCGGCAGAATGAGGGTTACGTTAAAATCATCCATGACGGTGGGGATCACTTCCACCGTGGCCGAATAGTTATCCAGGCTCACAGTGATCATACCCGAAGCCGAAGCCTCACCCGTGACCTCACCCTTATTGGTAACATTAGCCTCACCGTGAAGCATGGTACTGCTCCAGTCCAATCTGGCAGCAGTAGCGGTGCCTTGGTTGATGTATACGTAACGCTCCCCCGACTTAAAGGCGGGTACGAGCTGCAGGGGATCCGCCCCCGCGGTAATATAGCTTACTTCCTCGCCGTCCAGCAGGATGACCAGCTCCAGGGAGGGATCACCCAGCAACAGGTTGGTCAGAGTAAAGCCGTAGGAATCATCGCTGTTCCCCACTCCGTCCTCTACGGTGATGAGGATGTCCTGGTATGCGACGGTCAGATCCAACGGAACCGTCACGCTGAAGCTACCGCTGTTGTCCACGGTCACGGTGACCGATTCGATTCCTGCGGTCGCGGTCAGTTTGGTTCCCGCCTCGGCGATGCCGGTTACGGTCACGCTGTCGCTGTCGTAGAAGCCGCCACCCTGAGGAGAGGTGATCTGAATGGAGGGAGCTTTGGTGTCTACCGAGAACTGGTAGAGGGTGATGAAGGAGTCGCCGTGCTCGTTGGCACCGAACAGGGTGAGGGAATACATACCGTCCTCCAGCTCGCCCAGGGCGATATCGCCGCCGATCCACTCGATACGCTCGCCGTCGCCCAAAATGTAGTATCCGCTGACGACCGAATCTGCGTCGGCAACCCGAATGGTTACGTTACGGTTATTGGTGGTAGCGATGGTCAGGCCCGTGGTGCCCACGGCCAGATCCACGGCGTTGTCAATCGAGACAGTGGGTTCGATCTTTTCGGGATTTCTCATGACGATGGCATCCGTCTCGATTGCCGCGGATTCTACGATTTCTTCACTACCTGCGGTTCCCACGGTCTTGTAAGTCGTCACAGAAGCCACGTAGGTCTTCCCCGCCTCAAGGCCGCTGAGGGTGGCCTCCTCGCCTTCAGCGGCGGCCATAGCGACCTGTCCGCCTACCAGCATGGACTTGGCCACACCGGATTCTACCGTCTCGCCTTCGGCCAAGGGAAGACGAACATTGACGAACTGGGTAGCTACGGGACCGTCCTCGGTGACCTCGTAAATATCCACCATGTAGCCCTCAATGTCGGTGTCCTCGGTGGTCACGTCCAGGGCGATGGAGTAGTCACCGCCCAGGGTTGCGGTCACCTCAGTCGGAGCCTTGGGCTGGATGGCGTTTTCAAACCGGATCTCCTGCTCCAAGCGAACAACGGGGGTTGCCACGGGATCGTCGGCTTCGTTCACAAGCTGACCCACAGCCTCGACGGTGTAACTGCCGGTAGGCAGGCTGGCGGGACAGATCACGGGGATGGTCACCATGCTGATGCCATCTTGGTTCTCGGTAACGCCGGTCAGATCAGCCGTACCGATCTGATACATACCGTCTTTTTCGTCTCTGGCGTAGAGATTGATGGACTTGAATTCGCCAAGCCGATCACCCGTAACTACGACGTTCATACCGTTTTCATCCTCGGCAAGGGTGATGCCGGTAATATCGGCAAACCGCTCAATCCCGTACACGGTCAGATCGGTTGCCATGCTTCCGCTGGTGACCTCGATCTTCTTGCCGTTCTGTTCGGCGGGATTGGTGAAGGAAATGGTCACGCTGGCCTCACCCGTCTCGCTGTCGTACGAAAACAGAGCGTTGGAGCCCGTATTGACGGCATGATCTGCCTCGTATGCCGTATCCAACCACCGAATGGTGTAATTCTCCATGGCAGACTCGCTCTCGCCTTCGATTCTGACGCGGATGCTGTCCTTCAAGTAAACAGCTTCGCTCTCACTGCCGGCACGGTAGGTCAAGCTGATGAGGCCGTCCTCGTTGGCAGAGGTATCCAGGGTGAAGGTATGGGTGCGCTTGTCGGCGCTGGAGGTAATGCCGCCGGTCTCGGTTGCCGCGATGCCGCTGTCGGACAGGGGCATGGTTCCCTCTGCGGTGCTGCCCAACCGACGCATCTTGTTGGTGGTCATCATGTAGAGGGTTTCGCCGTTTTCGTCGGTAGCGACGGGGGTGATCTGGAAATCGGGATTGCTCTGATTGAATGCGTCGAGCAGGTCAATGTCCACTTTCTTGCCCCAGAAGTAGGTGATCCCCACGCCGATGCCGATGACCTTGACCTTACCCCAGATCTTTTCGGTGCTCACACCCAGCTCCGCAGAGCCGATCTTGATGCCGCCGATGAGGAAAATCTTTTTGGGGATCTGAACCCGCGCGTGGACGTATGCCTCGAAGAAATTCTGTCTCACGGTAATTCCGCCGCCACCTACGATGGCATCCAGAATGTTGACTTCGATACTGCACGCGATGGACAGGCTGGGATACCAGTACACACTTCCGCCCAGGTAGTCAATGAGGCTGACACCGGCCAGCTCCACGTCCGAGAAGGCCGCTTCAAAGCCGTGGGGGGAGATGCTCAGATCCGCTTGGGTGGACAGGATCGAGAAGATGGCGAACTCTCCGCTGAGCATCAGCGTCAGGGGAGGGATACGGGATTTTCCGAAGAAGGTTTCGTAGATTCCATCCACGCCGCCGCCCGCACCGCGGATCCAGAATACGCCGAAGGGGTCAACCGCGACACCGGGGAAGAATCCGCCGACGTAGAAGTAGAAGGAATTCACAACGGGGAATCCGTTGTAGCTCTTGAGGTGCAGGGATGCCTCCATCTCAAAGAGGTTGAGATCGGCCACGCCGTCCACAGCGACGTCCCACTCGTCGTTGATGATCTTCAGACCGAGGGTTCCCTCGATGTAGGGCATACCGTTGACGATGGCGGGAATACCCACCTCTACGGAGGTGTTGAAGCCGATAAAATATCCACCGAACAGAATGTCGTCCACGTACATGTTCAAGGTTCCTTGCTGACTCATCCGCCAGGACTTGTCGCTCTCCTCGTAGCGGTTATCCACGCGGCGGAGATCGCCGGCGGTGTAGTTGGCGTACACGATGCGGACTTCTTCCTCCTCACGGGGGGAACGGGCGGCCTCGTAATCGGCACCGTTGGGAATGAGGAAGCTGGGGTCGAGTTGGGCCGAGAAAGCGACGACGTACTGGGTTCCGTTGCTATGGTTGATTCCTTCCATGCGTCCGAACTCACAGTACCGCATCTCCAGCATCAGACCCACCAGGGTCTGCGCGCCGCTGGCCGCGCCCGGCCACAGCAGGGTAATGGTGTCACCTTCCACCTCTTCGCGCTCGCCCTCCGACGAATACTCGGTCAGGTTGTAGAGCTCGCCTTCCTTCAAGGAGGTGATGGCGCAGATGCCATCCCACACCTTGGTATTGGAACCGGTGGTGTAAACCTTACCGTCGATATCCACGTTGATGGCGGTCTGCTGACCGTCGTCATCGTATTCCACCGTGACGGTCACCCGTCCGCCCTTGACATCCAGGGAGCCGTTGATGGTGATGACCTCGCCATCGGAAAGGGTAATGGCCTCTGCCTTGTAGATTCCCTTAGCGGGACTCCGAAGGGTATTGAAGTTTCCGCAAAGCTGCAGGAGCGCGTCTTTGTTGGCACCATTCTGGATCTCGTAGTGGTAGGGATCATCAGAGGTTCCCTCTCCGCTACGCACGATGGAGATGTAGTTGGTCACGGCGGAGATCACACTCGCCCGATCCAACTCGGCAGGCGACAGCACGTTGATGCGGAGAGCATCACTAACGATATCCTCTCTCTGGGTATCGTTCCAGTCCACGATGAGCTGCCAGGTACCCAGAGCCAGCTCCTCCTCAATGACGATGGTGGAGGTATTCAGCTCGGGATTGACCACCAGTCTGGAGCTGTCGATGATCACATCCTCGCCACCGTTCAGGGGGCGAAGAACCAAACGGTACAGGGTTTTGTCTCTCAAAAGATTGAAGTTGGTACCGGTCATGTACACGAACCGCTGGCCGGTCTGTCCCGTCATCTGGGGCACCATGCCGGTAAAGCCAAGCTCTGCCGAGGCAACGCCGGGACAGAATACGTAGCTTTCCTTGGAGACGATCAGATTGTCGTCGGTCAGCTCGGAGATCACCGAGGTATCGTACAGAGCCAGCTTGATGCGTCTGTAATCGGTTACGGGGGAAACGTCCAGGTCGAAATCCAGGCGGATGTCCTTGATCTCCCCGGCATACAGATCTTTGATCTCGATGTAGTAGGGATCCTGCGGTTCGTTGTCGTAGATCACCTCGCCGCTTGCCGTCACGGGGTAGATGTATTCACCGGGCATGATGGCCAGCTTCATGGAGGAGATCTTTTGGTCAGATACGTTCTGGATACGGATATCGGTGGAGAAGATACCGTTTCCCTCTCCGTTGGCATCCAGGTAGTCGCTCTTGGCTTCATTCAACTCCAACAGATCGGCGTTGATGAAGTTCATGCTGACTTCGGCTTCTCCCACCGTATGGTTGGAGTACACGCCGTAGTAGAGACCCACGGCTCTGCCGGTCTCGCCCACAGCGGGGGCGCCCATGTCGTAGTAGAGGGCAACCGCGCTGTCGGCCGTCATGAATTCGGGGTTATAAATCGAGGTAAAGTCGATGGGATTCTCGGTGGAGGGACGGTAGTCAAACTCGGTGGCCGCCAGGTTATTCCAATGGGCAAAGGTCACCTGCTCCGGCACGATGATCTCACCGCCAACCGTTGCGTTGATGGTGTAGGCAACCACCGAAGGTGCGCTCTTACTGTCATACAGGTAGAAGAAGTTGCTGTAGTCAGTGCCCGCAATGGTCTTCTCGGTGGTAACCGAGTTGAAACTGCCGTTGTCGTTGGCCGTCATGTAGATGGCGTAGTCCTGGTAACCCAGGGCGGTATCCATCATGACGCGAGCCTGAACGTCCTCAATGGGGGAGCCGGAGTTGTTCTCCACGCTGTAGGTCACGTAAGCCATACCGTGCATGACGCTGTTGGTGTCCATGTAGGCCAGGATCTGGGTAAAGGTGATCCCTCCCACCGTCCAAACCGCGGTAATGGCATTGTCCGCCGACTTGAATACCGACACCTCGCTGGTCTCCAAACCGAGGTGGCTGTAGTCGCCTCCGAAAATGTAGTCCGTCGTTTTTCCATCCTGCTTGACGCGGAAGGAAGTAAAGGACGTATCATAATCGCTGTCGGGGAACAGCAGGTTCTTGTTGTCATCGGCTTTGGTCAGCTTGTCGCCCTCCACGAGTCCGATATAGAAGCCGCCGTTTTGTTTGGATACCTGAATTTGAATGTACCCGTCGTTGACTTCAATATACCCGGGATCGCTCAACTGATCACCCGATGGATCGGAAGCCGCCACAACTGTCTCGGCGAACGCGGCCATAGGCAGCGATACGACAAGAGTCAGCACAGCGATCAGAAGACTGAGTATCTTCACTAATTGTTTCTTCATAGTTCAACCTCCCGGGTAACTGATTCGTGATTTCAGTAAACGTAAATGATGATTCGGAAATAATCTCTGGATTGTGTTTGGACGATCACCGTGTAGAATCCGCCCTCAAGGGCGCCGATCTCCACTTCGGTGTCAGTCACGTAATTTTCTGTCAGATCGGTATGAGCGATCTTCATCTGCGCCACAGTCTTGATACCGCTTTCCATATAGACGCAGTAGGGTTGCCCTTCCACATCCACCGTCAGGGTCATGTTTTCGTCGGATTCCGCGAAGTAGGAGCCGTCCCGATAGACCTGAGTGTCGTTGATCGAAACAACAGGCTCGGCGGCCGACATGATGCGGAGGGTGCCTCGGACTGTGGTTCGGTTCCCTTCGCTATCCGCAACCGTGTACTCCACCTCGGAGGTACCGCTCACCGTAAGATCCTCGGTAAAGCTTACTTCATAGGTCAGGTTGTGATCTTCGTCCACGGCGTAGATATTATCGAGCAGAAGGGCTTGCACCTCGGCCCGATCGACGTTCACCTTCACCGAAATGACCGGCTTTTTGAGATTCACCGTAGGTGCGATCGCATCCTTGGGGATGATCTGGGAGAACTGGGTGACCTTCGAGTTGCCGTACACGTCGGTAGCCGACACGAAGGGGGCCATGCCGCCGAGTTCATCCGACAGGAAGACTTCCAGCCATTCTCCGCGCTTGAGCGTCACCGCATCCGCGTCGTTGACCGAGATGGTCACGTCTCTGGAAGGAGATACGTAAATGGTATCGCCTGCGTTGAGATCCAACGTAGCCGGATCCTTCACCGCCCCGTCCATGCTTTGTTCAAGGGAGAAGAAGAGCTCCAGGGGGTGATCCACGATCTCGCTGACCTCGAAGACATACTCGATCTCCAGACCGGCCATATCCGCGAAGTGGTAGGTGTAGGTGCCGTTTTTGGTCAACTGTCTGGTAAAGTAGTACCGCGTATCGCCCTCGTGCTGCTCACCGATGTACCCGCCCTCGCGGAACACGGCCCGCTCCGAAGCGGCGAGAACGACGGTCAAGGTCCGTCCGTCACTGGACAGGGTCCTGCTGATCTCGGTGATTTCGGGAGCTGTGCGGTCGATATTGGTCACAGCCTCGATATCGGTGACCACGCTTCCGTAAGCCGAATCAACCCGTACCGTGATGGGGCCGTGGTTGCCGGTATAATCGAGGATCAGATTGTTGCCCGATGCCTTGATGGTGAGGGCTTCACTGTCCAGCTCGCCCTCGGTTACGGCAAAGCCTGTGATGGCCTCGCTGAACTCCAGCGTAGCACTGACCATGGTGCCCGTAGCCTCCAGCATCTTGTTGGCCGACCACTCGATCTGGCCGAGACGCTTCAGCTCACGGATCCGAATCTCACAGATGGATGTGCTCGCCGAGCCTTCGATCGGTGCTCCAAAGTAATTGAAGGTGTAATTGATCAGATAGTCGCTGTTGGAGGTGTACTCCACGTAAGGGATATTGGCGAACTCGCCCTCGGTGTCGTACTTGACCACGTAGCTCGGATCGGCAGGGGTGACAGTCAGGTCGGTCAGATTTTCGTCTGCGGGGAATACCACGTAGGCTCTGACCAGGGAATTGCTGACGGGGACCTTCACCACCTCGGGGATGGGGGCTGTACCGATGCTGTCCACGTCGAAGGCCACGGCTACATGACCTCCGTTTTTGGAGACCATATACAGGGTAAACTGTGCGTTTTTCTCCACCGTCAGGAGGCGGCCGTTGAGGGTCACGCCGTCCACCTTGTCGCTCACGCCGGTCTCGTAATCGGGTGCGCCGGGATACAGTCCCTGCTTGATGAAGCTCTTGGCGTGGACGCTGGCGGTGTACTCGGTGACGAAGCGGAAGCCCGTTCCCCATCCGAGATCCTTCAGAAGGCTTTCTGCGCTGATGCTGTAGCCCGAGAAGGCGTATTGTGTCTCTCCGTCCTCCGAGGCGAAGGCATCAGACATCTGGTAGGATTCAATGACCAGGGAGGAGTTGATCGCCTCGTAAAGGCCGTTGTTGTTCTTATACGCTCTGATCTTCAAGCCAGTTGCCGACGAGGATTCCAATTGCGCCAACGCATCTATGGGCTCTCGGAGCTCATCCACACCCAGCGAGACGACCACGTCACGGGGGATTTCGTATTCTGTCCTCTCCTGTCTGTCATCCCCGATGAAATACGCCACGATGTCATCCTTTGAGAAGATATGGCTTGTGGGGCTGCCGGGGTAGAAGGTGTGGGAGGGGATCTTGCCGGTGTAGCGGTCGAGCAGGATATAGTTGTCATCCCGAAGCTCTACCGTCACGGTTCCGTACATATAGGTGATATACGTATCGGGATCCACCAGGGAGGACGAAGGCATATTGGTGCTGTAGGTGTACGGTGCAGGCTTGACGATGTGATCCACCTCCAGCATGACCGATTCCACTTGGCCATCCTTCATATACAGGACGTTGAACTTTACGTTGTCGGTCACGATTACGGACACGTCAGCTGTGCCGTTCCCCAACACGGACATGCGGCCGGGATCGGTGATATCCACGTAGAGCTTTTCACCGGTGTTGTGCTTCAACGTGACGGTCACCGCGTCTCCCGTGGCCTTATAGGTGGAAAAGTCGATCTGAACGTCTGCCTCGATACCCGTTGTAAGGGTGTGGCTGATGGTTCGCTCTTGGCCGAACATATCGGTCACAGTTTTGGTGATGGCCGTGCCCTTGACGAAGGTTTCGGTATAGATGGCATCACCGTAGTCTGCGGTTATGTAGGGCAGCTTCAACCGGACACCCTTACCCGTCATGGTTTCGGTAACGCCGGTGTAGTCGATGTAGTCAGTACTCACCGATCCTTCCACGACGAAGGCATTTCCGTAAATGTTGACGCCCTCGATCTTGAAGTTCATCTCTCGTTCGGTCGCTCCGTTTTCTGCGGTAGCTTTGTCGGGGTCAGCGAAGGCCAGCGAGAACCGATCATACGTCTCCATGATACCGGGATAGTAGCTCTCTCCGTAGGAAGCTCCCATGAATCCCGCCGCATTGGGGCCGGGAGAGAAGAGATCCAGGTTTTCGGCCAAAACCGTGGTACCCTCGTACACCGTGATCTTGGTTCTGGTCCAATCGATCAAGTCGTAGTTGGTGATGCTCGAACGGTTCCAGTAAACGTCGTTGGAGGTGCTACCGTACGATTGTGTCCCACTGCCGAAGATGACGTGGTTGGTGCTGATGGCGAACAGGTTGTACTCAAGCTCGGGAATGGAGAATTCCACGGGCTCGTAGGGACCCCAGTTGCGGGAGGTCAGATTCTGGAAGCCGCTCAGCTCAGATCCGTAGTAAACCGGACTGTTGTAGATGGTGATGAAGCTGTCGTCTCGTCCGATCACGAAGGGATCGTCCTGGAGGGATCCGTAGTATTCGACGGGCTGCCCGTACAAACGATCCTCGGCTCCGATCTGCGGGGCATAGACCACAGAGCCACCGTATTCATCTACGGCTACGAAGGCCGCTGTGCAGATGCTTCCCTGGCCGCTGTAGGGCGGGTAGCAGGATGTGTAGCTGTCTTTTGTCAAGGTGACCAGGGGGCGCTGATTGTCGCTTACATCCAGTTCAGTCAACAGGTCCAGCGTATCGTAGTGCATGTTGTCCCCCTGCTCCTCCACGAGGGTTCCGTTGACTTCCAGGGCGTAGGAGGACCACATTTCCACCCGTACGTTCCCCGTGCCGTTCATGGAGAAGGCTTCCTCCACGATCATGGTGATGTCGTGGGCGTTGACCTGCACGTCTGACTGGGCGTAATCGTGGGAGGGGGTGTAGTCGTGCACCGCCACGTTGAATTCGGGCACGTACTGGGTTACAATGATGGTAAACTGCTTGACGGGGGTGACGTACCCGCTGGCCATCTTGGTTTGGTAGCAGATGGTATTCACACCCTCCACCAGGTAAATGTCGCCCAGTCCCTTCGCACCCTTGGGAATGCTCTCTTTGGTGTAAATGCTCTCCACACCCGATGTCACCGAGAGGGCCGGTTCCTCCCCTTCTCGGCTGGTTTTGGTGAAGGCCAGGCCTTCCAGCTCTTCAGCCGAAGGCATCGACAGGCTGTTCCAGTAGCGGAAGCCTTCCACCTCACCCACCGTGATGCCGTTCTCTAACGTAAGGATTTTGGGGGTCGCACCAATGATGAAGTTGAAGCCCTGCACACCGCCCGTATAGACGGCGAACACGTTGTTTCTCATGGCTTCCACGGTAGGCTGAAGGGCGATACCGAAGGAATCCAGGGTTGTATTCTCCGCCGCAGTTTTACCGCCGCGGTAAGAGGTTCCTTGGGGATCAAAGGGGAGATTGAAGGAGTAGTGTACCAGGCCGTCGGCGGTTACCTCACCGGCATCGAAGACGAAATGCATGGATTCAGCCACCTCGGTGCTTCCGCAATGGCTGACCACCGTTACACGGAGGTAATACAGGCCTGTGGTGAACCACTCGCTGTTCTGTAGGTACGCCGGAATGATGAAGCTCTGTCCCCGGCTGTGGGCCAGGCCCTGCTGGCTGTACACCACCGTGGCATCGCTCAAATCGGTCGTGCGGGCTTGAACAAGCTCGACTTTGGATCTTTCAAAATCAATGTCCAGAACTCCCCAATCCACCATTTTTTTGTTGGTGATATCGAAGTACAGGGTCAGACCCCGCATGGTGTTGACACCTCTTTCGGGAGATACAAAACTGATGGTCTCAGTACCCGCACCGCCGTACGCGGCCAGTTGCTTACCATCTCGGTCTACCACGCGTCCGAAGTTGATGGAGTTGACATCCTCGATCGTCTGATTCTGGGATGCGAAGCGGGCGGTGAGAATATTCTGATCGGCAAAGTAGGAACCGTCGGACACGCCGTCGTTCTTGTATCCCACCATGGGAGTCAGATCCATGTAGGCACTCTCAAAGCTGATCTTGAGGTTGCCGTAGTAGTTTTTCAGATCATTCAGAGTGACCGTCTCCCCGTCCACCTTATCGACGGCGGTGATGAAGTTCCCCGACATACTGACCCGATACCACTCGGCTCCGCTTTGAAGATCGAAGAGATCCAGCGATTCGCCGCTCTGAACCACGGTCATGTAGAGCCAGTTCTCCATCGGGCTCAAGGGGGCCACTGTCACGCGGGTGTAGGAGATCTTCTCGCCCTCGACAACAGCGGGACGGCTCACCGTGATCTTCGGGTGGGGGGAGGGCATGGACAAGTCGCTTTCCACCTTGTATATAGGTGCCGGCTTGTCAAGATCGACCAGCATGGTGTACTCCACGGCCTCACTCTCGTTCCCCTTTTCATCCACAGCCTTCACGAAAAGCTTCATATCGTACTTGGCGGTGTCCAGCGATTGGAACTGCTTGGAGATGGTCTGCGACACAACCTTGTCAGCCGTGAAGGTAACCGCCTGCCACTCGTCATCGGAGGGAGTCGTTCCGTTTTCCACCCATTGGTAGCGGATACTTTCTACATTATTATAATCCGAAACCGATATGTTCACCTCGGCGGTCGCTCCGGCCGCGTCGTAGAGCACCCGGGAGCCCGTAACCGTGACATCGGGCTTTTGATAATCGATATAACACTCGGTGCTCCATCCATCGGTGGGATCCACGTTGTTCTTCACTACGTCGGAGACATCCACGTAGGTATACAGGGTTTCGGTCAGCAGGTTTTCCTTATGAGGAATGAGTATGTGCACGTAAAACGTATTCGACTCGCTCGTCATGCCCATGGCCCTGCCCTCTGTCACGCAGATCTTCTTGCCTGTCATGAAACTGCCGCTTCCCGTATACGCGCTCACGTCGCTGGGAGGCACCACGCTCGTGTTAACAATAAATTGAAAAGGTGTTTCTTCGTTGACATCCATACCGATGTACACGTGGGCGAATTCCTCCAGCACACCCGAGAATTGCTTTCCCTCGATGGTGGTGTCGCTGATATTCACCGTGACGGTCAGCGGGTAGTACCCTACGCCGTTCAGCGTGGGAGTCGCCGTCGACGTACTCACCGTAAACTCGGGCGGGAGCAGGTCGATATACAGGGTGGCCGAGGGTTCCGGGATCTGCGTAACCAGCGCTGGTGACGTGGTCCCTTCAATTTCATCGACCATGAGGAAGGGGAGTGTGCTTCCGTCCTCCATCACAGTGGTCATCCCCTGTTTCAGCGTGACGGGTTCAAAATCAACGTAGGTGAACTCTTCTCCGGCGTGTTCTTTATCCGCCTCACAGAGGATCTCGCCCTTAAGGTAATAGCGTCCCGTGCTCTTGGGTTCCAGCCAAATGTAGTTCCCCGACAGATCCTGGACGTTGAGACGAATCCGCAAGGTTTCCACTTCCTCGGCGGTCAGCACACGGTTGAAGTAAAGGCGGGGGGAGACCTCGTCGCCGTTTCCGAAGAAGTAGTCCGCGCGGGTAATACTGTTGTTGAAGCTGTCTTCCTCGACTCGATGCAGACCCAGCAGTGTCTTGTCGTTCAGCATCTCGATCCGACGGACGAAGGTCGACTGGTTCTTGACCTCCCTCTGATTGATGGGCCAGTTGACGACCGACTCCAGATGGATGGGGTTTCCCGCGGCATCGCAGACGGCGGTGGTATTGGTGGTTTTGGGCACCAGCTCGCGGTTTTCGTTGTACTTAGTGTCGGTTGCTGTATACGTCCGTGATCCTCCCTGCAACGCGTACATCTGCATAACGCCGAAGGAAATGGGGTACTCCTTCTGCGGCAGGTTCACGTCCTTGATGGCCACGATCTTGTAATCCAGATTTTTGAAGATCCCCAGGTCGCCGCGGAAGTACATCTTTTTCGTACTTCTGCCTGCAGACAAGACGTGGGCTCGAACGGTTTCGGTCACGTCGGTTCCGATGACCTGCAGCTCTACGTCCACCCAGATGTCGTTCAGGTCGTTCGACGCAGTCTCGGCCGCCCATCTCACAGGTTCATTGAAGGTGATGCAGACCTCCAGCTGGCCGTCATCCTGATAGGCATCGACCTCGGTAATGGAGGGCGAGGTGTTGTCCACGTAGACCACGTTCATATTGGTCACCGTACTGCCAACGTCCATGGATGCCAGCGAAAACTTCAGATCCAAATAGCCGACGCCATAGTCGGGGTGGAATACCGTACCATAGGGGACGTCCACCTCGGTATGTCCCGCGTACAAGGGGTAATCCATGGTGTTCCCCGCGCCGGATATCAACTGCATCTTGGCCGTCGCACCGCTGGTATCACAAGATACACGGAGGGACAAATGATCCTTATTGAGAGAACGGGCGTAATTTTCCAGGTCGCTCAAATGGGCCTCGACCCATTGGGGGCCGATCCGCGCATCCGTGCTCAAGCGGAACTCGGGGGTCATGATGTCCTTGTAAATGCCCCTCGTCCCATTGGCGCGCACTACGCTGTCGGTGTAGAAATTCACATCCCAATACCGAGGGTCATCTCCATCCTCGGTCTTGCCATCCATGCGCAGGACGACACCCAGAGAGGCGGTCATGGGACGGCGCCCCATGTGTATGCCATTCTCATTAATGTCTATCCACTTATAGCCTTGCAGAAAACCGGCAATCTGTTCGTAGATCTCATCGTTGTAGACCATGTAGGATTGTACCGTCGTGTTGACTTCGTTCGGGTTGGTGACCGCGGTGGGAACGTCCCACTCGTCGGCACCGGTGTCAGGCAAGACGCTGTCCCCGCCTCCCCCGTCTTGATTTGAGGTAATCCCGGACGACGAGTTTTTCAACAGCGCCGAAACCTCCTCGCCCAAAGCCACCGCCGTCGTCATGGAGCTCTCGATCACCATGATCAGAGCGATGAAGCAACTGAGCAGCCCAGTTATTCGTTTTCGTGTTTTTTTCATATTGTACCTCCGGATGCCAAAAATTGATTTCGCGCCTCACGGCGCTCTCCCGCATGAATCAGTCTATTCATTTTTTCTCACCCTGTTCTCCTCGCATCGGCAAATCCCGAACAGATCCGTATCCGGCATGAAATGCGGACAATCGGCACAGCAAGGATCCCGGAATCGACTTTCTCCGTGCTCGCAGAGGCTCTGCATGCGGGTGACCAGGGGATACCCGTCCTCCGTGTAGCAGGGAGTTTTGGTGAAATCGGGATAAATGGGAATCGGATCTCCAAAATCGCTGCTGCTTTCATATGGTTCATAATAGCCGTAGACGATGTCGAAGGTATGCCCGTGCAGATCAAGGGTCTTATATAGGGTTCCCTCTTGAGATTTTGGCATGTCGAATCTCCTTTCTCATACGGCGAGACCCTCTCACGGAGAGGCGCAAATCCCGTGCGGCTTGCCGCGCTTTGCCGCGGTTTGCCGCGGTTTACCATGTTATATATACATTATACAGGATTTTCCTCAAAAAAACCATCTGCATTTTGGAATTATTTTGTACACATCCTAAACAAAAAAATTGTCCGTTTTGACCATCAAAACGGACATGTTTTTTTGACGAAAGTAAATGGCGAGGACATCACAGAATGGCCGCAAACTCGCTCCGATCCTTGATCCCTGTTTTCTGAATCACATTGAACATGGTCTGCTTGACCGTGGAATCCGAGACACCCATCCGCTGGGCGATCTCCTTGACGGTCAGCCCGAAGGCAGAGAGCTTGGCGACCTCCCGCTCCCGCATGGTCAGATTGGAGGCCACGGTGCGGTTCCGCACGGCGCCGCTGATCTTGGCCCAATTCACGATGTATTTCTTATACATATTCTTAACGGTATACGCAACCTGCTCATCCGCCAGGGTCAAGCGATCCAGCAGAAGACGATCCAAGGTGCGCATATAGTCCATGAAGATTCCGTAAAGCCGATCCGGCAGGGCCAAAGCGATGGCCTTGTCGATGTGCTCAACGGCGTGCGCGTCGTCGCCCGCGTTGTGGTAAGCAACCGCGCACAAAAGCCGCAGATGTATTTCGGGTACGAGGGTGCGATCCACCACCGCCTGGGTGATCATGGGCTCAATGGCAAAGGGGAGCATCCGCATAAGGGACAGCCCTTGAACTCCCTCCAGGGAAGTCTGCTTGGAGGCGACGGCGTAAGCCGCCATGGTGAGATATTTCACGTAGTAAACCTTCACGGCAGGGTGTGCATCCGGGGGCAAAATATCAAAGCACCCGCGGGTAAACCATTCGGGGAAATCGCTGACTTCATTGACATGACCGTCCACGGCGGCAACTGTCAGCATGAGGATATCCCGATTGGAATCATCCCGACAGGGCATCTCACATATGTGCTTTTTCGCCCGATTCCACAGCTCCATATCCCCCATCCACACCGCGCTCTGCGCAATCAGAACACCGCCGCCCAGCACCGCATAGGGGCCCGAATGACCATTCAGAAAGAAATCTGCGTGCTCATAGACCTTCTCCGCGTCTCCGTGAAGATAAGCGATCGAAGCACTGAAAAGGGCCTGCGCCTCCACGTTGTCGGCTAGATCCATAATCACCTGCCCCGCGCTCCCGGGCGTACTGTACAGGTCGGTCATGTGCAATAAGGGTGTCTTGCGGGGCATGGGAAGCTCCAACTCGTGGGCCATTTTTTCTTCATTGACCTTGGCCGGCATTTCAGCATCGTCGGGAATGACCCACATCCGATCCAAGAGACGCGCGCCCTCGATACTTCCGGATTTACACAGCATCTGAACTCGCCTGGGGGACACACCCCATTTTTCGGCAATCTGTTTGACAGTTAACAATAATTATCCCTCGATTCTTATGCGCCGAACCACTTGCGGATCAATTTCTGCTCCGGCAGGAGTAATATGCCTGCGAATGCGAATCCGTGCAACCTGCACAAAAGCCACGTCAGTCCACTGCGAAACAGCAGGCACTTTTGCGGACACGAAATTTCGCTGAAACGAAAAATGCGGTTTCGGACGCGAAATGGGATTTCGCTCGCGGCCAAACCCGTGCAAGCGAATACCTACCTATTTATTATATTCCTTTTTTCGCCAAATTGCAAGAGCCATGTGAGATTATTTTCAAAATCGTAACAAGTGAACGACCGCCGCCCGTCCGTGATGGCTGTTTTTTAGTGGCAAGGGTGTCCCGCTCGAATGTCCTGTCGGGTTTGTTTGTCACAGAATATAAACGATACGTTTCAATTCTACAATACGTTTGTTTGATTTGGAACATTTCTAAAGGATGGTTTTCTATGGTTCTCCGCAAACATTAGGAACAAGTCCACTTTTCAATCACGCAGGAATGATTCTTGTCCCCATCATAGCTGATGCCGACCAGCAACAGGTTCCCCTTGTAGTCCTGCAAGGCCTCCACGTAGTTCTTCTGCTTAATTTGAGAGATGGCGCCTTCCGCGTCCCATGCCCCACGTGGCCTGCAAAAGCTCGCGATCGGTTTCCGCCCCCGTACGTTATTTCCTTTTCGGTTTTCTGGGTTTTGCTTTTTTTGCTTTTTGGGTCTTATATATTCATCCGTTGTGGTAATCTCCGGATTGTTCTACGTCAAAATGTCTTTTAACGACACCGCATATTTCCCTGGACGATCCCCCCCAATTCCGATTTGTAAACCAACTCCAAACCTTCCTGTTCGGTCATCGTTTTGATAAAAGACATGGATTCATCCAGCTCAGCTTGCATCTCTTCGTATGCCTTTGGATCAGCCGACCTGATAAATTCATCATATTCCTCTGTTGCTCATTTCGTCCGAATTGATGCCTTTTCATACACCATGCTGATAATCAAATCATAGGAACCCTACGGAGTATTCTCAATCGGGACGAAGAACAAAATTACTATTGTTGTTGCTAATACCCATGCTATAATTTTGTGATACAATATAGTATCATCAAAATTTAAGGAGGTCATTATGACAATGCAAAAACTACTTACCGAATGGCTGGAAATCCACCACAAGGAGCATATCAAAGCGCGGACATACAGCCGATATCAAGGATTGATTTTAACGCACATCGTTCCAACGCTTGGAAAAAAACATATCAGAAATTGGACGACGTGAGATTCAGGAATTCCTTGTTGAGCAGAAAAAGAACGGCAATGTACGAAATGGTGAAAAACTATCCGCAACAAGCGCCAATATGATGCTATCCGTTCTCAACCTTGCCTTTGAATATGCTTGTGATATGGAATATATTGAGGTAAATCCGTGCATGCGAGTACGAAGAATAAAAGCAGAGACGAAGAAGGTTGAAACGTTCACCGTCGAGGAACAGCAAACGATGGAAATGGAAATTGAGAGATCAAACGATCGACGTTTGCCGGTGTATCCACTCCTACTGCAGGACAAATACAGGTTCACGGGCGAGCTGCAATGACAGCGGTATCCGGTGGATTGACCCCACTTTTAACAGGTGAAGAAAACATTGTACAGAAGTGTTTGCTTTTGGGATTGGGAAAGAAAGAGATCCGCGCGCTTATGCCGCAGATCGTCGAATTTTCCGAGCTGGGTAGTTTTATCCACCAGCCTGCTAAAACCTATTCCAGTGGCATGCGCTCCAAGCTTTCCTTTGCCATCTCAGCCAATATTGACCCCGATGTTATGGTGATCGATGAGGCGATTTCGGTTGGCGATCCAACCTTTACCAACAAATGTCTGAAAAAGATGGACGATTTCCGCAAAAGCGGCAAAACGATCGTGTTTGTCAGCCATTCCATGTCTCAGATTCAAGACTTCTGCGATATGGCACTTTGGTTGGAGGGCGGCAGGATCAAGCAGGTCGGTGATGCCCGAGAGGTGACCAACGAGTACCAGAATTTCATTCAGATGTTCAACAGCATGACACCGGAGCAACAAAAGGAACACAAAGATAATATCCGTCAACAACAAATGCGGGAGGCCCTTTATGAACGAAATAAATCCAAGTGATCTCAACACGCAACACGAAGAGATTCAAAGACTACAGGAGGCATTAGCCTGGAGCTTGGAAGAAAATCGGCGGTTGAAAGAGGAAAACAACGCGTTGAATCACCAAACCAAGGCGATCGTAGCTCGACAAGAGAAAGCAGCCGCGCAGGAAGCGAAGGTGCTCAAGTCGCAGAATAGAAAATTAAATCAGCAGCTTCAGACAGCTAATTACCGATTGAGCCATGTACAAGAGCAGTACAATGTGCTGGCCAACTCCAAGTTGGGGCGCCTGACACTGAATTTCTGGGCCTGGAAAAAGGAAAAGCAGGGCAATCTAGGATCACTCTCAATATAGTCGAGAATCTGCACCAGGCGATCATACTTTTGTTTATTGGGACCATAAACTTTTTTATCCTTGCAATCTACAAGTACTTCTGAATATCCGTCCACTGGTTTTTGACTTAGCAGCGAAAAACTATGAAACATCATTTGAATATAGAGGAAATCATCTCTTTCATAAGCGTCATTCAACAAATCAACTGTTTCTTTATAGTTAAGTCCATCCAGGTCTAATTTTTCCATACGGCCGTTTGAATTAATCGCCGGAATTACCGGGAAAGATGTCCATAATGCGGCTTGTTCCCCAATTCTCCTGAATACCAATCGTCGGGATAATATCGTGTATAGGTCGATTCCTTGACGGTAGGCTTGACATCCACCAGCCACATCATGCTGAGTTCCTTAAACCGTGCTATACATTTTACACCGGATGCTCGAACCAGTTCTGGCTGTGCCAATTCTTCCAATCGTTTGGCTTTCACTTCGGCATAGGAATGGGCGTATAGATACCGATACTTGGCCACGCCGTTTTCGTATAAAAACTTATACCCCTTGTTGCAAAAAAAGCGACAAGGGGTATTTTGCCATCATAAAACACTTCGATGTATTTCACAAAAAGATTTTTTGTGTTTTTAGAATTCAACGCTCTGAATTTCGGTAGCCGCTACCTTAATTCTATCAACAAGAAATTTTGTGATTTTACGTCTGTGTTTTGTCGGAATTTTGTGATATTACAGGTTTGACAGCGAAGGAATTTTGTGATACAATGAGTAAGAACCATAATACACACCCCGCAGGAGGTTCCTATGGAGAATTTACTGAAAAGAAAAATCGATTCATTCCTGATTGAGTGGAAAAATAATCCCGAGCATATGCCCCTGATCGTCAAGGGCGCGCGGCAGATTGGGAAAACAGAATCCATCCGTCATTTCGCAAAACACCACTATGCCCATGTCATCGAGATCAACTTTGTTCTGCAAAAGCAATATAAGGATATTTTCGACGACGGCTTCGAGGTGGATACGATTCTGAAGAATATCACCCTCAAAAATCCCGATTTGGAATTCGTCCCCGGGGAAACCCTCATCTTTTTTGACGAGCTGCAGGAGTGCATCAACTGCGCCACCTCCTTGAAATCCTTCCGTGCCGACGGCCGCTATGACGTCATCTGCTCCGGCTCTATGATGAGAATCGATTACCGCGAGATCGAATCCAACAGCGTTGGCAACAAGGAAGACTACGAAATGTACTCCATGGATTTCGAGGAATTTCTGTGGGCGAAGGGCTACAAGCCCGAGCAGATCGAGGATCTGTACCGGCACATGATCACGCTCACTCCCTTCTCCCACGTCGAATACGACGTCATGCTGGAAAATTTCCGAGAGTACATGGTCCTCGGCGGTATGCCTGCCATCGTGAATTCTTTTGTCAAAAACAAGAATTACAGCGGAACCCTCCGGCTCCAGCGGCAGATCCTTTTGGATTATAAAGAGGACATTACCAAGTATGCAGGCGGTCTTGACCAAAGAAAGATTTTGAGCGTTTACAGAAAGATCCCCGTTTTCCTCAGCAAGGAGAACAAAAAATTTCAAATTTCCAAGGTCGAGCGCGGTGCAAGAAGCCGCGAGTACGTGGGCACGGTGGATTGGCTGAACAACGCAGGCATCGTAAGCGTTTGCTATTGTATGCAACAGCCCGAGCTTCCCCTCAAGGGGAATTATAATCCTGACAATTTCAAGATTTATTATCGGGACACGGGACTTCTTATTGCATCCCTGGACGAGGAAGCGCAGGAGGATCTGCGCTTCAACAAGAACTTCAACACCTACAAAGGCGCTATATACGAAAACATGGTGGGAGATATGCTGGTCAAGCAGGGTTATTCCCTTTTCTTCTACAAGAACGACAAAGGTACGCTTGAAATGGATTTCTTCGTGCGGGACGCAGACTCCCTCATTCCCGTGGAGGTCAAGGCGGGTGACAACGCCACTTATTCTCTGAACACGCTGATCAACGACGAGGCCTACGACGATATCCGATACGGCATCAAGTTTGGAAATAAGAACATCGGATTCAACGGAAAATTCTACACGTTCCCCTATTTCGTCGCATTTCTGCTCAAGCGTTTTTTGAAAGAGAAGGACCACGGCGAGCAAAACACCTACCACGCGAAGGATTCATACTAATCCTCAAATAAAAACTTGATATATTCCAAATCTTGTAGGGGCGAACTGTGTTCGCCCCTACAGAAGCTTTTTTCAATATTCCCATAATTTGGCGCACATACTTCCCCAGTATGAGTATGCCCCTCCGCGCCGTCACATATTCATATTCATAACATATTTTTTGTGAGGGAACTCACAGGCGAAAAGCCGTTACATAACCCGCAAGGGACTTGATCGTAGATCGATGGTCTGCGATTCTGTTTCTGTGCCGTTCATGTAACGGCCTTTTTGTTTTTCTTCAAAAATTTTTGAATCCCGGGACAAATCCGCCGTTTTCGATTCGGTATATAAGTGAACGAAGCCTACATAACCGCCATCAGGCAGAAAGGAGATTCGACTATGACTGGGTCAATGAGGCAAATGGCGTTATGGCGTTACGCCGTAACATGCGTTTTCAATCCGTGGGAGTTTGCGCCAGCAAACTCGGGGTGAGGGCAAGCAAGCCCCGCAATCATATTTCTTCACGCCCTCGCCGTGTTTCGGATGTTACGCCATTTTCACCATACCCCTGTCAGTTTTTGAAATCGTGCTTCCCCGTCGGGTTCGGGGGCTTTGGTAGTATGCTTGCCCGCCTCCGTGGCAAGCCACTCCGGCAGGGCAAGCAGAGGGTTTGGGATCCCACCGCCCAAGGCGGCATCCCCCCTTCACCCCTACTTGTCGGGGGTTTAGCCCCCAAGCCCCCACTTTTTTACAGTACAAATTATATGAAATGAGGTAAATCATTATCGAAAAAGAACTTGAAAATCAGAACGAATCAACCGTGTCCCGAGGTCGGACGAGAGACAAAAAGATGTCCTTTTGGGTAAGCGAGACCGAGCAAAAGAAGATCAAAAAGCTGGTCACCAAAACGGGACTTTCGCAACGCGAATATCTTTTGAGTGCCGCGCTTGGGCGAACAATCGCATCATTCCCATTATTGGGTATATTTTGGTATGAAAGGAAGACACTATATTTGGAAATTTTGAAAGAAAGAGGTAATTGAATGGGGAAAATTGCAACCGAAGAAGAACGAGAAAAACTCATAGCGGAGGATCTCTGGCTGAATTATTTCAACCGACATCTTTATATGAACGGTACGATTACCGAAAAGGAATATAAAAGGATGACCGAAAAGATTGCAACAAGAAAAGCAATTCGATCCCGCGAACGAGATGCCCGGTGAGCACGCTCGCCTCGGAAGATACCGAAAGGGTCTTCCGATACATAGTGCCACTAAAAACCGTTTACTATTTTCGTTTTCCCTATTGCAATATTGATTCAAATATGATATAATGAAACAAATAGATAATGATAAAACGAATTTTTTGAAAGGATCAGCGTATGGACATACTCACCATCCGTTCCCAACTGAAAACCAAATCCATCTACGATATTCCCCTGCGGGTCACGTTCTACGCCCGTGTTTCCTCCGAAACCGACGAGCAGCTCAACTCGCTGGACAACCAGATTACCTACTACGAGGATTTCATCAAGAAGAACCGCGCGTGGACCTTCGTCCCCGGCTATGTGGACGAGGGGCTTTCGGGCATCTCCACCAAGAAGCGCAAGCACTTCAACGAAATGATCGACGATGCCAAAAACGGCACCTTCGACCTCATCATCACCAAGGAGATCTCCCGATTCGCCCGTAATACCTTGGATTCTCTGCAATATACGCGGGAACTTTTGAGCCTCGGTGTGGGTGTATTCTTCCAGAACGACAACATCAACACCCTGGATGAGGACGCCGAGCTTCGACTCACCATCATGTCCTCCATCGCCCAGGACGAGCTTCGCAAGCTGTCCTCACGTGTGAAATTCGGGCATCAGCAGGCCATCAAATCCAACGTGGTGCTGGGCAACAGCCGCATCTTCGGCTACAAGAAGGAGGATAAGCGGTTGGTCATCGACGAGACACAAGCCCCTATGGTGCGTGACCTGTTCCGCCTGTACGCTACAGGTGAGTACAGCATGAAGCAGTTGGAAACCCTGTTCTACGAGCAGGGCTACCGCAACTACAACGGCAACAAGATCGCCCACAACACCATGTCGGGCATCATATCCAACCCCAAATACAAGGGCTACTACGTGGGCAACAAGGTGCGGGTGGTGGATATGTTCACCAAGAAGCAAAAGTTCCTGCCCCCTGAAGAATGGGTCATGTTCAAGGACGAGACGGGGGAGATCGTCCCCGCCATCGTCTCCGAGGAGGTATGGGACAAGGCCAACGAGGTGCTGGTACGCCGTAGCGAGGACGTGAAGGCTCGCCAGGGTGTCTGCAACCACGCCAACCTGTTGACGGGCAAGCTCTACTGCGCCCACTGCGGCGCGGCCTACTACCGTCGGGAATCCAAGAGCAAGGACGGCATGGTGAACTCCAAGTGGGTCTGCTCGGGTAAGATCAACAACGGTGCCGATGCCTGTCCATCCTTCCCCATTTACGAGGACGAGATCAAACCCATCCTGTTTGAGGTATTCAGCGAAACCCGCGTGGACGTGGAGGCTCTGCTGGAGAGCTACGTGGAGATGTTCAAATCCATGGAGACCGATACCGAAACCGCCAAGCAGATTGAGGAACAAAAGCGCATCATCGAGCTGGCGGATCAGAAAAAGAACAAGCTCTTGGAGCTGGTCACCACGGGAGTCATCACCACCGCCAACTTCAAGTCCATGACCGCCACCTGCGACAAGGAGGCGGAGGAGGCTCGTCGCGAGCTGGCGGAGCTGGAGGAACAGTTGTTCACCAAAGAGGAGTACCGCAAGCACATGGCCGAGGTACGGTCACGTTTGGAAGCGGCGGTCAAGGATGCGTCGTCGGGAATGATCACGGCGGAATTCGTGGCTCAATACATCGACAGGATCCTGGTCACCAATCCCGAACCCAACGTAGCCAACCTGGAAATCAAGATTTTCACAGGCCGCACAACCCAAAAATGGCTGGACAAGCTTAAGACCCGTCACGCAGGTCGTACGGGGAACATCATGAAGAAGATGATCCAGTCCTACGAAAACGGTCTGGCCGGCAAGAATCAGAACCAGTAAGACGGTTTTGATTCACCGATCGGGTTCTCGCCACGGCGAGAACCCTCTTTTTCGCGAAAAAAGATTGGTTATTTTGTTCATTCCTCTTTACACAGGCGAAAGATTGTGGTATAATAATTCCAAACCAGGCAGAAACCTTCCCTGCCTCGAAAGGAGTACCACCATGGCAAGCAAGATTAAGGACGAAAAGCTGGATTTTCTGTTTCAAGCCATCCTGACCCTTGAAACCGTTGAGGATTGTTACAGCTTCTTTGAGGATCTCTGCACTGTATCAGAGCTGCAGGAAATGTCCCGCCGCATGTTGGCCGCCCGTATGCTGCGCGACAATGCAGTGTACGCCGAAATCGCCGCCCAGACCGGCCTCAGCACCGCCACCATCAGCCGTGTCAACCGTTGTCTCAAGTACGGCAGTGACGGCTACAACAAGGTTCTGGATCAACTGGAATCCAACCGACACCCCGGACTAACCGACCGCCGCCGCTTCTGATCCCCTTTGCGGCAGATTATTACATAAAAACGAGGAGCCCTATGTACGACGGATACCGTGCCATCGCCACCGCTTATGACCGCTTCAACGCCGACGTGGACTACGAGGGGTGGAGTGATTTTATCGAGGCTTGCTTCGATCGATACCTCCCCGCCCGCCCGCAGATCGTGCTGGACCTGGCCTGCGGCACGGGGCGCATGACCTTCCCGCTGGCCGACCGCGGGTACGATATGATCGGCATTGACGGCAGCGCCGATATGCTGGCCGAGGCCTATGAAAAGAACGCCGAGCGGACCGATCGCCTTTTTGATGAGGCCTGCGCCCGTTTGGGCATTGACCCGGACGGGTTGGACACCGACGCCGCCATGGAGGAGCTTGCCAAACACCCCGCCCCCCTTTTCCTGCAACAGGATATGCGGGATTTCGAGCTGTACGGCACCGTGGACGCCACTGTCTGCTGTCTTGACAGTCTCAATTATCTCTGCGGAGACGGGGATCTTTTGACGTGTCTGAAGTGCATCCACCTCTACCTGGCCCCGGGCGGGCTTTTGGCCTTTGATATCAACAGCCCCTACAAGTTTGCCCACACCTACGGAAACAATGCGTACATTCTGGAGGATGAGGCCGAGGATGGCCGCGGAATTTTCTGCGGCTGGCAGAACGAGTACGACCCCGAGACGCGACTGTGCAAGTTCTACCTGTCCCTCTTTGCCGAGGATGAGAACGGCCTCTACACCCGCTCCGACGAGGAGCAGACCGAGCGGTGCTACGACGAGACCGAGCTTCGCGCCGCCCTGGATGAGGCGGGATTTGACCTCTGCGGAATGTTCGCGGACTTTGATTTCTCGCCCGTAACCAAGACCACCGAGCGGTGGTACGTCGTCGCGCGGACACGAAAGCGAGGGGAGTGGTATTTGTGTGAGGAGCGGGCATAAGCTCCCGCGTTTTTTGAGATTTTTATAAGTTTTTTTCTCCAACCCTATTGACCTTATAGTTGACTATAATGTTATAATGGGGTAAAAATCAATTGGAGGAAACCTTATGAAACACCGTATCACCCTACGCGACCGTTTTGGCTACGCCGTTTGGATGATCATCGCCAACTTGGCCGGAGCCGCCGCCATGCTCCTGCTTGTGTACTTTGTGTCGAAATCCAACGACGCCGATCTGGTCCGACAGTATTACGTCCCGTTCAGCATCCTGTTCGCCCTGGTTGCCATGGCTACGACGGCGCTGATTACGGGAATCTACTTTCACCGCAATGTGCCCGACCTCCTCTCTCCCGAAGGGGATGCGGGATGCAAGGACATTCTGAACAGCTTTTGCCGCCTGGTGCTTCCGGGGGAGCTTCTTCGTCTGATCCTGTGCAGTCTTCCCACCACTCCCGGCATGATGTTCGGCTACCGCTTTTTGGACGGTTTCTTTGCCCTTGCCCCGAATTATCTGTGGGATATGTTTTACGTCATCCCCCACAACCGTATGGACAGCATGCGGGACTCGGGGTATTCGGCCACCGACAACCTGGTCTTCCTGGCCTTTTACCTGGTCTGTCTCGCCGTGATCCTGGCCGTGTACTTCTTCACCTTCAGAGCCGTATGGAAATCGGCGGAGGCTGTCCGCAAAAACGAGGTAAAGCTCCGCATGGACCCCGACCAGATGAAGTGAGGCGGACTCATGAACGAAAAGCAATATGTACTCGAACGGGATTTTTACTACAAGCGAGAGATCACCTACGCGGATCGCTTCAAATTTCTCGGAGTGACTCTTTTGGCTCATTTCCTGGCTTACTACTACATGATGTGCTTCACTTCCCTGACCCAAATTTGGGGCGGGAGTGCATTCTACGTCGTTTTTCAGGCCATCGGTTTGCTCCCCATCGCTTGGTTGATCCCCTTCTTCCTTACCCGACAATACCTGCGGGCGCGGATTCCCAAGCTGTTTTCCCTGGCCGACGAAGAGAGCGGATGGCGCCAAAAGGCCGTTCGCTGGATCTCTTTGTGTGAGCTCTTGCGGTTTCTTACGGGGCTGATCCCCCTCAGCACCACGCGGTTTGGGGTCATGACCTCTCCCGTAACCTACCTGCTATACACCCTGTTCTACATCGAGCCGCTGGGCAAGTTCGACGCCGTCCTGCGGGATGGCAAGGCGGGCCCCCTTGATCTCACGGTTTTCTTTCTCATATACGGCGCGTACTTTTTCCTATACGACTATTTCCTGGTCAGGAGAATCCAAAAGGAAGCCGCACGGCATCGACAATATTTGCGAGGATGCCTACGTGAAAAAGAAAAATATTACGATTACGGATAAAGGAGGACGCCATGAACACCCATCTTACCCCCACCGCCGAGGCAAAGCTAATCGCCCTCGGCAACAAACGCTACTGCCGTACCCTCGCGCTGACAGTCGCGTGGCTGATTTTCGTGACGGCCGCCTTTGTCGTCTCGGTGACGCTGGGGAAACGCTCCTTGGCCGAGCCGCAAAGTTACCTGGTTCTTATTTTGTGGGTCCTTCCCTTCTTTCCCTTCGGTGCCCACAAGGTTCTGTTTTCCAAGACCTTTTACGCTACGGTGTCCTACGGGGTCAACGCCAACCAGTTTGAATCCCTCAAATGGGCGGGGCATGCCAATCACCGTCCCGAACGGGTGGCGGTGCTGGAGATCACCTTCAAGCGGGACGACGGCAAGGAGATCACCATTACCTACAAGAAAAGCACCTACCCCGGCAAGGGATTTCACTACGGCGAGGGCGACCGCGTCCTCTTTGTCCGCGGGTTGAAATATCCCTATAAGCTCCCCGCCGCAGAGAATGAAAAGCTCACCTGCCCCGTGTGCGGGACTACCGTGGAATCCGAACAGCCCGTTTGCAAGGGATGCCGTTTGAATCTGTCGGAATTCACAGAATAAAAAACACCAACCAATACAAACAGAAAGCGAAACAATCATGACCAACAACACAATCCTCCGCGCCATGACCCAGGACGGCAGTGCGCGGGTCCACGTCATCCGCTCCACCGAGATGGTCAACCGTGCCATCGAATACCATCATCCCTCCCCCACAGCCACGGCGGCTCTGGGCCGCGTGCTGACCGTCACCTCCATGATGGGCTGTATGCTGGGTGAGGAGACCGACTCCATCACCGTGTCCATTGAGGGCGACGGTCCTGCGGGCCGCATCCTGGCGGTCAGCGACTGGATCGGCAACGTCCGCGGGTACATTCAGAACCCCGCCGCCGACCTGCCCCTGAAGCCCAGCGGCAAGCTGGACGTTGGAGGCCTGGTGGGTGACGGTGTCATCACCGTCATCAAGGACCTGGGCGGCGAGATCCCCGAGAGCGGGTCTGTGGCCCTGACCAGCGGCGAGATCGCCGAAGACGTCACCACCTACTACGCCACAAGCGAGCAAGTCCCCACCCTCTGCGCCCTGGGCGTACTGGTGGACACCGACCATACCTGCCGTGCTGCAGGCGGTATCCTGGTCCAGCTTCTGCCCTTTGCCGACGAGCAGACGGTGGATCTTCTGGAACGCAACGCCGCTGACCTGGCCCACCTGTCCTCCATGATCGACCGCGGCATGGACAACAAGGCCATCATGGACGTGGCTCTCCGAGATATTCCCTACGATGTTTTCGACGAGCTGACTGTAGACTACAAGTGCAACTGCTCCAAGGCCAAGATGGACGCTGTCATGCGGTCCCTGGGCCGCAAGCAGGTCAATGACCTTCTCGCCGAACAGGTCGCCGAGGGAAAGCCCGCCGAGCTGGAGATCAACTGCCGCTTCTGCAATACCCGCTACACCTACACCGAGGAGGAGCTGGCGGGGATGGATTTGGCCAAAGACTGAAAGATACAAGATACTGAGATACAGGATGCAAGCTATTCACTTGAGCCGTATCTCGGTATCTTGTTATCTTGTATCTCGGTATCTCATATCTTGTATCTTGAAAGGAGTCCATCATGTCTCACGTCTACACCTCCGTCGATCAGCTCATCGGCCACACCCCCCTTTTGGAGCTGACCAACATTGAAGCTGAATACGCACTCCCCGCCCGCCTTGTCGCCAAGCTGGAGTCCTTCAACCCCGCAGGTTCCGTCAAGGACCGCGTGGCCCTGTCTATGATCGAGACCGCCGAGGCCGAGGGCAAGCTGAAGCCCGGGTCGGTCATCATTGAGCCCACCTCGGGCAATACCGGCATCGGCCTGTGCGCCGTGGCCGCCGCGCGGGGGTATCGGGCTATCATCGTCATGCCCGACACCATGTCGGTGGAGCGGCAGATGCTCATGAAGGCCTATGGTGCTGAGCTGGTCCTTACCGACGGTCAGTACGGCATGGCCGCCGCCATCGCCAAGGCGGACGAGTTGGCCAAAGAAATTCCCGGCTCTATCGTCGCGGGGCAGTTTGTCAACTCCGCCAATCCCGCCGCCCACGAGGCCACTACGGGCCCCGAGATCTGGGCAGACACCGACGGGCAGGTGGATATTTTCGTCTGCGGTGTCGGCACGGGCGGCACCATCACGGGCACGGGTCGGTATCTGAAAGCCCAAAATCCTGCCATCCGCGTGGTGGGCATGGAGCCTGCGGGCTCAGCGGTGCTGTCGGGCGGTCAGGCAGGCCCCCACGGCCTTCAGGGCATCGGCGCGGGATTCATTCCCGAGGTGCTGGACGTGGCGATCATGGACGAGGTGGTCACCGTCACCGAGGAGGAAGCCTACGCCGCAGGACGGCTTTTGGCGCGCCGCGAGGGCGTGCTGGCAGGCATCTCCTCGGGTGCCGCGCTCCACGCGGCCATCGGAGTTGCATCCCGCGCGGAAAACGCGGGCAAGACCGTGGTCGTTCTGCTTCCCGATACGGGGGATCGGTATTTGTCTACACCTCTGTTTGCGGAATAATCGAAAAGCCCTTTTCCTGCGGCAAAGACAAACTCAACCAATGCTCGAGAAACACGAGCGTTGCGTTATTGATTTGTTTTGGAAAAAATGGTACAATATGATCACAGGAAAGGAGTGAAATCATGAACCTCGGTAACAACATCAAGCAATTAAGGCAACAGAAAAATATGACCCAGGAGCAAATCGCAGAAAAGTTAGGAGTAACATATCAAGCGGTTTCAAAGTGGGAGACCAACGCAAACACGCCCGATATTTCTCTTTTGCCTGCGATCGCTTCACTTTTGGGCGTATCCATTGACGCTTTATTTGCGGATAACTTAATGGCTTTCTCGGACATTCATTCTTTTATGCGGGATGATGACGTGATAAGAGTCGTGCAAATGCGGGGAACCAAAATAGTAAAAGTTTCGTCCGCAGTCTCACCGGATGAACCTCCCATCGAAATTGCTTTTCCTCATAATTGCAACGACAGAACGCAGTATTTCAAAGTGGAAGTTTACGGGCATATCTTTTCCGACAGTTCCATCAACGGTGACGTTGTTTGCCATCAAACCATACAATGCGGAGATATTAACGGCGATGTCCGTTCAAACGGCGATATAAAGGCAAACGAATTGAACAGTCAGAAGATCGTCTGTAACAATATCACGGATTGCTATAAGCTTTTCTCTGAAACAATCGAGTGCTCCGGTAGTATCAATTCCGCAAATTTAACATGTGATCAGATTACACACAAAAAATAATTTTTGAAACCAAGCCCGCGACACACAATGTCGCGGGCTATTATAATAGCCATTCAAGTTGTCCCCCAAATGCAAAAGCGGCAGAAAAGATTGACAAAAATTTCTCAATCCACTTGAAATTATCCGTGAAATATGGTATAATATAGGCAGAAAAAGCATAATCATGCTTGATACATCCCCAAAGGAGGCCGAGATCATGAAAAAACGCATCATTACCGTCAGTCGCCAGTTCGGTAGCGGCGGCCACTCCATCGCCCAGGCTGTAGCCGAGCGTCTGGGTATTCCCTTCTACGACAACCAGCTCATCACCGAGGTAGCCAAGCAAAGCGGCCTGTCCGAGGATTTCATCCGTGAGAACGAGGAGTACGCCTCCCATTCCAGCAGCTTTCTATACCAGCTCGCCATGAGTACGGCAGGAACCTACGGTTATCCCTCGGTCTACCAGAAGCTCTACGAGGCCCAGACCAAGGTCATTCAGGATCTTGCCGAGAAGGAGTCCTGTGTCATCGTAGGCCGTTGCGCCGACTACATCCTCCGCGACCGTGGGGACTGCCTCCACATTTTCATCCACGCCGACAACGAGCATCGCTCCAAGCACATTCTGGAGAAGTACGGTCCCACCGACAAGACCACCGCCCAACGCATCAAGGACAAGGACAACCGCCGCCGCAACTATTACAGATTCCACACCGACCGCGATTGGGGCGTAGCCACCAACTACCATCTTTCTCTGGACAGCGGAGTTTTGGGTGAGGAGACCTGCGTGGAGATCATTTTGAAGGCGATGGAGGACTGACGCGGCGGCAGGCATGACTCTGCTTGATCCGCACCATCGCCTCTCTGCCGCCGCAACTATTACAGATTCCACACCGACCGTGATTGGGGCGTAGCCACCAACTACCATCTTTCCCTGGACAGCGGAGTTTTGGGGGAGGAGACCTGCGTGGAGATCATTTTGAAGGCGATGGAGGACTGATGCGGCGGCAGGCATGACTCCGCTTGATCCGCACCACCGCCTCTCTGCCGCCGTAACTATTACAGATTCCACACCGACCGCGATTGGGGCGTAGCCACCAACTACCATCTTTAATAGTTACG
>SVRS01000015.1 GCA_015064695.1 Oscillospiraceae bacterium
AACATCTATAATTGCGTAGGGGCGTTCTTTGAACGCCCGCGGGCGAACCTGCGTGTGTGTCCCAACCGATGTGATTCCGGATTTTAAAAGTGAATTAGTATTAGCGCTCGCAGAGCGTAAAGGGATTATTCTGAAGCCTCAGTGTCCTCAAAGAATTTGAGCTGATCGTTGGCTTCCTTGACCTGCTTGGACACGGGGGGACGGAGTCCCAGATGCTCGTAGGCCAGACGGGTCACGCAACGCCCGCGAGGGGTGCGTTGGATGAAGCCCAGCTGCATGAGATAGGGCTCGTATACGTCCTCAATGGTGATGGCCTCCTCACCGATGGTGGCCGCCAGGGTGTCCAAACCAACGGGGCCGCCCTCGTAGAACTTGATGATGGCCTCCATCATGCGGCGGTCGGTGTTGTCCAGACCCAGCTCGTCGATCTCCAATCGGTCCAGGGCGTAGCCCGCTACCTCGGCGTCGATTTCATCCTTGCCCTGCACCATGGCAAAGTCGCGGACACGCTTGAGCAGACGGTTGGCGATACGGGGAGTGCCGCGGGAGCGGGAAGCGATCTCATAAGCACCGTCATCCGAAATGGGAATCCCCAAAATGGTGGCACTCCGCTTGACGATCTCGGCCAGCTGCTCGGGGGTGTACAGCTCCAGCTTGAGCAGAACACCGAAACGGTCGCGGAGAGGGGTTGTGAGCTGACCCGCTCTCGTGGTAGCACCGATGAGGGTAAACTTGGGCAGATCAATGCGGATGGAGCGGGCGGATGGACCCTTGCCGAGGACAAGGTCAACCACAAAATCCTCCATGGCGGGATATAAGTATTCTTCCGCGGTTCGTGCAAGGCGATGGATCTCGTCGATGAACAGCACGTCTCCATCGTTCAGATTAGTGAGCAGAGTGACAAGATCACCGGGCTTCTCAATGGCGGGACCCGAGGTAACTCGCATATTGCCCCCCATCTCGGCGGCAATGATGCCCGAAAGGGTGGTCTTACCCAAGCCGGGAGGGCCGTAGAGCAGCACGTGATCCAGGGAATCTCCCCGCATCTTGGCGGCCTCGATGTAGACCGTCAGATTCTCCTTGGCCTTGTCCTGACCGATGTACTCGTCCATCCGACGGGGGCGCAGGGAGACCTCGGATTCCTCGTCGCCGGGCGTGTAGGTGGTGGAGACCATGCGGTTCTCAAAATCGGTTTCTCCCCGCTCCTCGTCGGTGTAATCAAAATTAATCTCAAATTCCTTCATATTTTATGACCGTAGCTTTCGCTTTGCGAAAGCATCCTTTCTTGCGGAATTGGGGCTGGCTTTGCGAAGCAAAATCGCTACCGTTCCGGTGGCGAAGGCCACAAAACGCGCTTGCAAGATTGATCCTACAAGCTCTTAATTCTTCATGAGCTTTTTGAGTGCTTCCTTAATGATATCCTCAATGGACAGAGCCTGAGTATCAATGGTTTTCAGCGCGTTCTGCGCCTCTCCGCGGGTGTAGCCCAGCACCAGCAGAGCGTCCATAGCCTCGGACAGCTTGCCCCGGGCAGGCGCACCCGCCGCCTCGGCACTGTGGTCCAGCATGGCGGTGGACAAGTCGTCGTCGATGGAGGTTTCCTTCATGAGCTTGTCACGAAGCTCCAGAATGATGCGCGCGGCGGTCTTGGGACCCACGCCGTTGGCCTTGGAAATGGTCTTTTTGTCCTCGGTGCAGACCGCCAGAGCAAACTTCTCGGGAGTCAACAGGGACAGAATGGACATAGCCGCCTTGGGACCCACACCCGATACCGAGGTCAGCATCTTGAAGGAGGACAGCTCACGCTCGCTTTCAAAGCCGAACAGCTCGATGCCGTCCTCGCGGACCGACAGGTAGGTGTACAGAGTCACCACAGGAGGCTTGTCCCCTCGGCGGGGGAGGGAGCGGTAGGTGTTTTCGCTGATGGTCATTTTATAGCCTACGCCGCCTGCATCCACGACGGCCATATTCAGGGTGGCGGTGACCAGCTCGCCCTTGATGTAGTAGTACATAGTTGCTCCTTATGGGAAGGGGCCGCCGCTTACGAAAAGGACGGCCCCATTGAAATGATACGGGGAAAGCTTCAGGGGATTTCTGAACATTCGTCGCGCAGGGAATTACCGGGCAAGCTCAGCCGGCAGAAGCCTTGTCCGTCATACCTCGCAAGCATCCCTCGCGTAGAATTCACTATCCGTGCGGAATTCCGTTGCGTTTGACGAAACAGCCTCTCGTTTCTCCCTGCACGCCGCATATTCAAGGCTCTCCTTATTTCTGATCCTTCTTAGAGGGGGGAACCGAGGGCTTTTTCTTTTCGGCGGTCCGTGCCTCGGCATCGGCTTGGGTCCTGGCCTTCTCCAGGGCGGCCTTCACGGCGTTCTCCATGCCGATCTCATCGTCCAGGGAGGGCTCGGGTGCCTCCGGGGAGGAGCCCACGTCTCCGGGAGCGATCTCTGCCCGATATTCCTCGGTAGCGATGGCGGGAAGCTCCTCGCCCTCGATCATGACCAGCTTACGCAGGTAGGGAACTCTCTTGATGAGGGGGTAAAGCATGAGGATCAGAACGAAGATGGCCAGGCAGGTAATGGAAACGGTCAAGCCCAGAGCCACGGTGGAGGGCATATATCTCATTTCCACGGTATGCTCGCCGGCTCCCTCCACGTAGAAGGAGATCAGCGAATTGTTGGCCTCGTAGAGCTCCACCTGCTCACCGTCCACGTAAATATTCCAGCCCTCGTCGTAGGCGATGGAGGTGAACATCAGCTGCTTGTCGGCGGTGGTGGTTACGGTACCCGTCAAATGGCTGTCGGTAGAGGTGGAGTCGATCTGATACTGGGTCTTGGCCAGCCGCTCCATGGCATCTGCAAATACCTCCATGTCGATGTAGTACACGTAGGAATTTTTCTTGATGACGTAGAGATTGTTGTAATCGTTCTCGATGATGACCTTCAGATACAGCTCACCGGTGGAGGATTCACCCAGGGAAACGATGCGGTTGGTATCGCTTCCGCCGAAATTGCCTCTCTTGTCGAAGGTGGTGTTGCTCCTGTTTTTGGCCTCCAGCGTAACCTCTCTGAGGTAGCGGGTGGGGTAGTAGAAATACAGCTCGGTATCGGCGGGGACCTCGTAATGGTAGACCAGGGTGGCCGCCTCGGACTTGTCATCGACCTTATAGGAGAGATGGCCGTCCGCTGTGCTGGAATTGATGTTGGTCAGCTCAGGATTTCCGTTCTGCTTGGCGGGCTTGAATACCTCTACGGTCTGATTCTCGCCCAGCATGGTGGTGATCATGGCGTTCAAAAGCTCGTAGGGGTTATCGTAGTCGCCGTAATCGAAGCTCAGCCAACCGTCGGCCACGCCGTAGGCGAAGGACAGGGCGTAGGGATTTTGGTATACGTCATACGTGCCGTTGGGTCTGAAATCCTCGGCGTAGCCGTAATCCTCTTTGGTGAAGAGAGGCTCGCCGTAGTAGGCGGTCTCATCCTCGTTGGAGATCAAGTACTTAATGCCCAGCAGGGAATCGTTAACGGGGGTTCCGCCCAGGTATCTGGACCAGTGGGAGCGGGAGGCGTAGCCCATGCTCCGCAGGAAATCGATGGTATCGCGGTTGAGGGTGGAGGTAGAGCAGGAAAGACCCTTGATGCCGAGGGCAAAGTTGTCGTTGGTCTTACGGAAATAGGTCTTTTCCATGCGGTAGAACCCGTCGTCATGCTCACGAATGGTGTCGGTAATGGGACGAAGGGTATCGATCATGTTGTTGTAGCGGGAGTAGCGGGAGAAGGCAACGTCACCGTCCAGGGAGTTCAGCTCCGAAAGTCCCGACAGGAACACCTCGGCGCAGACAACCACGAGCAGGACCATGGAAATAGTCTCCTTGCGGCGGGGGGTGACTCTGCCCGTGAGACAGATCAGAATGAAGTAGACGAACAGGCAGCCCAGGGTGAGCCAAATGGTGGCGAAGGGGCGGACGACCAGCTTTTCGTTTTCCTCCACCAGGACGTCAGCGAACTTCTGCAGGATCACCACGTACAGACCGATGAAGGCCACAACGCCCAAAAGGGCTTTGCGGGAGGCGTAGAGGATCCGGTCGAAGGCGCGGTACGCCAGGACCAGGAGGAAGAAGCAGAGCATGAAGCTGTACCGGTAGTTCAGCCAGTTGGGCTTCTGGAAGCCGTGCCAGATCAGGTCGATGGAGCTGGTGGCGAAGGAGCCGATGAAGAACAGAATGAAGAAGGCGGCGGCCGTCTTTTCCCGGTTGGAGAATTTCTTGCAGAGGAAGAAGGCGGGAGCCAGGATCAGGGTCAGAACGCCGCAGTACACGAAGGGGAGACCCTCGGGGCGGACGGTGTCGTAAGAGGAGGGAAGGAACTTGTAGAAGAACTCAAAGAGGTCGAATTTCTGGGTGATCGCCCAGTTGGGGGTGGAGAACTCGTCCTTACCGAAGGACAGGGAGTAGCGTGCGGAGAGAATGGCCAGCGCGGCAATGCCCACGCCCAGGATGGACCAGCAGATCATGCGGGTCACGGACTTGAGAAAATGGTTTTTCTCGCCGAGAGGATTGTTCTCGTTGTGGCGGTTGTGGGCGAAATAGTAGTAGAAGCAGTAGGCAACGGTGTAGATGACCACCATGTAGCCGATATAGAAGTTGCTGTGAAGGGTGATGGCCAGGGCAAACACGTACAGGCGGAATTTGCCGTACTTGATCATGGATTCGATGCCCAGGGTCAGAAGGGGGAGCCACAGAACGGCGTCGATCCACATGGAGTTATGCTGCTGGACAACGCAGTAGGAGGTCATGGCGTACATCACCGAGAAGGCAATGACGGCCAGACGGTTGGGCTCGCCGGCGGCGTGCTTGTGGAGGTAGAAGCCCATGTTGAAGCCGCACAGCGCCGCCTTGAGCATGAAGAGGATCAAAAGACCCTCCAGCATGAAGCGCTTGGGAAACAGGGCCAGGATCATGGCGAAGGGGCTGGCAACGTAGTAGTCGTATATGCCCAGAAATTCGCCGCCCAGGTTGCGGGAGAAGGAGTAGAACAGGTCTGCGTCCCCGTGGAGAATGTCGTACAGACCCTCGTAGAAGGAGACGTACTGACCGTTCAGATCCAGCACCAGCACCGTTCCGTCTCCAAAGGGATACAGCCCTCTGGCCAGGTATATGAGGTAGAACAGGACGGCGGGGATCAAGGCGGCGACCAGCAGGTAGCCGTATTCTCCGAAGGTGTTCTGCAGAAGGGTTTTCCATTTCGGCTGGGTGCGGAGCAGGCCGTTCTGCAGAACGGCGGGAGTCTCCGTGACAGTGGTTTGGGAGGAGTTTGTGGATTCCATTTTTTTAGCCTTTCTTGTTATGGGAGTGGAACGTTGGCGTGTTCGTCGGGTATAGCCGCCGGAAGGGTAAGGGATCACGATTCAGAGGGGGGCTCCTCAGCGGGAATGAGCTTGCGGATCGCCCGCTCCAGCTTTACCCGATCCAGAACCATATCCCGACCGCAGCCCTGACAGACGATGCGGATCTCGCTGCCTACCCGCATAACGCGGAAGTGCTTTTCTCCGCAGGGGTGAGGCTTTTTCAGCTCCAGCACGTCACCGACCTTCATTCGAATGATCTGCATTACGATACACATTCCTTTCGTGACGATTGAAAAAGATTCCTTTTTATTATAACACAGATCTGGAAAAATGTAAACCTTATTTTGGGATTTTTCACCGAAAGTTCACGATTGCGGGGGAAGGGGAGTCCCTCGGTAGCAAAAGCGTGAGATTTACAAAAAATACATGAAATGCGAGGGGAAATATGCTATAATAGGTCATGCCTCCGAGGATGCTCTGCGGAGGAATACAAATACCATTCATAATATTTAAGGATGAAAAAATTATGCAGTACAGACAACTGGGAAATACGGGCCTTTCGGTCAGCGTCATCGGTCTCGGCGGCGAGTGGCTGGAGCGGCATAACGCCGAGGAGGTCAAGGCCGTGGTGGACGCCTGCCGCGCGTACGGCGTCAATATTCTGGATTGCTTCATGTCGGAGCCGGGGGTCCGCTCCAACCTGGGTAACGCCATTCGGGGTGAGCGGGAGAAGTGGATCATTGAGGGGCACATCGGCGCGGTCTGGCAGGACGGGCGCTACGTCCGTACCCGTAACGTGGAGGAGGCCAAGGTCGCCTTTGCCGATCTTCTGGAGCGCTTTCATACGGATTACGTGGATCTCGGCATGATCCATTTCGTGGATCGGGAGGACGATTGGCAGGCGGTGCTGGAGGGCGGGCTCATGGACTACGTCGTGGAGCTGAAGAAAAGCGGCGCGGTTCGGCACGTCGGCCTCTCTACCCATAGCCCCGGGATCGCCCGAAAGGCGGTGGAGCATGGTGTGGTGGAGGTGCTTCTGTTCAGCATCAACCCCGGCTACGACCTCCTCCCCTCGGAGGAAAACGTGGGTCTGAGCGACGAGAACGCCCCCCTTCTGCGGGGCATGGATGCCGAGCGGGCAGAGCTGTACCGACTCTGCGCCGAGCGGGGCGTGGGCATCAACGTCATGAAATGCTTCGGCGGCGGCCGATTGCTGGATGCCGCCCGCTCTCCCTTCGGCGTGGCGCTGACCCCCGTGCAATGCATCCACTACTGTCTGACCCGTCCCGCCGTAGGCTCGGTGATGATCGGCTTTGACTCCGCCGAGCAGGTGCCCGATTCCATGGCCTATCTGACGGCCGACGAGGAAGAGAAGGACTACGCCGCCACCCTGGCCGCCTCTCCCCGGGAGACCTACTACGGCCATTGCACCTACTGCGGCCATTGCCAGCCCTGCCCCGTGGGGATGGATATCGCCATGGTCAATAAGCTTCTGGATCTGGCCACGGCGCAGACTGCGGTGCCCGCCACGGTGCGGGAGCATTACGCCGCCCTGGAGGTCAAGGCGTCCGCCTGCCTGGGGTGCGGGAAATGCGAGACCCGCTGTCCCTTCCACGTGCGGGTAACCGAGCGTATGAAGACCGCCGCAACCCTGTTCGGGGCATGAAAAAAATATCGATTGAAATAATGCCTATATCCGTACGGCCGTATTTGTTGATTATTGCCAAATAATCAAAAAAAGAAAAAAAAGACTTGAAAAAAAAGAAATTGTATGTTATAATGCAGGTGTGCGAGTACGCATAGCTTTTTTGCGTGCCGAAAACGCCAAAAAAATAAGAAAGGAAGTATCCCCAACATGAAGAAGCTGCTGATTATTGCAATTCTCATGCTCGCTATGGTGATGACCGTTGTAGCTTGTACCGATGATCCTGCTACCACCGAGACCACCGACGGCGAGACCACTGCCGAGGTGACCGTCAACGATGAGACGACCGCTGAGGAAGTGACCACCGAAGAAGTGACCACTGAAGAAGTGACCACTGAAGAAGTAACCACTGAAGAAGTAACTACCGAGGAAGTAACCACCGAGGAAGTTACCGAGGCTCCCAAGCCTCTCTACCCCGAGATCGACAAGCTCGTTGCTTATCTGCCTCTGGACAAGAAGGCTCTGAACAAGTACGACGGTGAGGGCGCACTCGTAACCGGTAAGTACAGTGATCTGACCTATGATATGGGCTTTATGAGCGCTGGTGCAACCCCCAGAACCGGTTGCATTACTGTTAAGAACTGGAAGCCCGACGGCAAGAGCTTCGCAGTTTCCATGTGGATCAACACCACCGTTTCCGGTGGCGACTCCGTTCTGGTCGGTAACAAGGACTGGAACTCGGGCGGTAACCCCGGCTTCCTGTTCTGCCTGGAGGATTCCAATATCCGCTTCAATATCGCTGACGGTCAGGGTCATCGTCATGATCCCCGCTTCTACTTCGACTCTAACCTGAAGGGTACCTGGATGTACGTTGTTATGGTTGTTGACCGCACTGCTCAGCAGGTTAAGGTCTCCTACAACTTCAATGAGTTCCAGACTTGGGACATTCCCGACGAGCTGAAGGGCTATGACTTCAACACCCCCTACGAGGTTATGAACATCGGTAACGACGGTACCGGTAACTACAGCGGTCTGTCCGCTACCACGATCGACGAGGTTCTGATCTTCAATGATGCCATCACCATGGAAGAGGTCGCTACCATCGCCGCTCACTACGACACCTCCGCTGCCAAGAAGAATGCTGAGGCTCTTGCCAACCAGACCATCGCTTACCTGCCTCTGGACAAGAAGGTTGGTAACAAGATCGATTCCAATATCGTAACCCAGAGAGTCAACGCTCCCGACTTCAACGCCGGCTACAAGAGCGCTGCTTACAGCACCGGCGCTAACGGCTACTTCAACCTGGGCGAGAACTGGAAGCCCGGTACCGACAGCTTCTCCGTAGGCATGTGGTTCAAGGGTGTCAGCACCAGCGGTCAGATCTGCCTGCTGGCAAACCAGGCTTGGGGTCCCGAGGATATGGGCTTCGTGTTCGTTTGGTATCAGCAGGATGGCCAGGTCAGAGGCGTGTTCAACTTCAACGGTGTGAAGAGAGATTACAGATTCACCGTTCCTGCTGACTACCTCGACAGATGGATGTACATCACCATCGTTGTGGATCGTGCAAGCAAGCAGGTCAAGATGTCCTTCGACTTCGGTGAGTTCCAGGTATATGATCTGGATGGCGCTTACGACGGTGCTTCCTTCGATTCCTACAACTACGATGGTGAGTATCCCGGCGATAGCAAGCAGAGCGAGATTCAGTATACCACCTACCGTCCCGTTGCCATCGGTAACGACGGTGTTGGCGGCCGCTCCGTTCCGATCGGTAACCTCATCGACGAGGTTCTGGTGTTCGATAAGGCTGTGACCCTGGACGATCTCGCCCTGATCAAGGCTTACTACACCCCCGCAGAGTAATTCGAATTTTCGAATACGCAACCCCCACCCCTCGCGGGTGGGGGCTTTTTGTGCCTTGGGAAAGGGAAGCACCCTTCGATCCCGGCGGATTTTGCAATTTCAAGACCGCAAACTTGCAAAAACCGTTGACTTTTTCTGCCCGTTGTGGTATAATATATTCGTATGCCGTGTATCGACATTCCGAAATTTTGAATAGAAAAAGGATCTGTAAGCATAACATGAAACGCGATATTCTCCGCATCATTGAAGACAATATGGACGGCTTTTCCAAGGGTCAGCGGCAGATCGCCCGCTACCTCCTTGCCCATTACGATAAGGCCGCCTATATGACGGCAGCAAAGCTCGGCTCTGAGGTCAGCGTGTCTGAGTCCACCGTGGTTCGCTTCGTTATGGAGCTGGGCTACGCCGGCTACCCGGATTTCCAAAAGGCCCTCCAGGAGCTGATTCGCACCAAGCTCACCTCCTTCCAGCGTATGGAGGTCACCAACCATCTGATCGGTGACGGCGACGTTTTGGAAAAGGTGCTCATGACCAACGTGGAAAACATCCGCGCTACCATGGAGAGCATCAGCCGCACCGCCTTCCGCGAGGCCGTGGATGCCATCGTGAAGGCTCGGAACGTGTATATCATCGGCGTCCGCTCCTCCTCCATGCTGGCGAATTTTCTGAGCTATAGCCTGCAAATGACCTTCGATAACGTCCGCCTCATTGATACCGCCGCGGGAGGCGAGCTGTTCCAGCAGATCATGTCCCTGGGGGAGGGCGACGTGATGGTGGCCATCAGCTTCCCCCGCTACTCCAAGCGTATCATCAAGGCCGTGGAGTTTGCCCGCCGCGCAGGTGCCGACGTCATCGCCCTGACGGATAGCGCCGAATCGCCCATCGCCCACTCGGCTCAGCAGGTGCTGATCGCCCAGAGCGATATGGCCTCCTACGTGGATTCGCTGGTGGCGCCCCTCTCCCTCATCAACGCCCTCGTGGTGGCGGTGTCCCGCGCCCGGGAGGACGAGGTTCGGGAAAGACTGCAGAAGCTGGAGCATATCTGGGACGAATACGACGTGTACGATAAAAACCAGGGTTGAACCCAACCCACGGAAAGGGAATGGATATGTCCGAAAAAAGAACCGTTGCCATCATCGGAGGCGGAGCCGCCGGGCTCATGGCCGCCGCCTACGCCGCCGAGATCCGCGACCCCGACACCGATGAGATCCTGCTCATCGAGCAGAACGACCGCATGGGGAAAAAGCTCCGCATTACGGGCAAGGGCCGATGCAATCTGACCAACGATTGCGACCGCGACGAATTCCTGTCGAACGTCCCCACCAACCCCCGATTCCTCTACGCCTCCCTGGCGGGCTTCGATACAAAGGATACCCAAGAGTATTTTGAATCCCTCGGCGTCCCCCTCAAGGTGGAGCGGGGAAAGCGGGTGTTTCCCGTGTCCGACAAGGCCGGGGACGTGGTGGAGGCCCTGGTGCGCCGATGCCGTGAGCTGGGGGTCAAGACCCTGCAGGGCCGCGTGTCCGCCATCCATACCGAAGCAGAGAGCGGCGCGCCCCGTGTAACCGCTCTGCGCGTGGGCGGGAAGGATATTCCCGTGGATGCCGCCATCCTCTGCACCGGCGGCTGCTCCTATCCCGTCACGGGCTCCGACGGAAACGGCTACAAGCTGGCCGAGCGCCTGGGCCATACCGTCGTTCCGCCCCGCCCCTCCCTGGTGCCCCTGGTCTGCGAGGGGAACCTCTGCTCCCGTATGATGGGGCTCTCCCTGCGGAACGTGAACCTCCGCGTGCTGGATACCGCCAAGGGAAAGTACGTCTACGAGGATTTCGGAGAAATGCTCTTTACCCATTACGGCGTTACGGGCCCGCTGGTCCTCAGCGCCTCCGCCCATATCCCCGACGTGGAATCCGGCAAATATGAGCTGCACGTCAACCTCAAGCCCGCCCTGGACGATGCCGAGCTGGACGCCCGCATCCTGGCGGATTTCAAGAAGTACGCCAATCGGGATTTCATCAATGCCCTCTCGGATCTTCTGCCCATCAAGGCCATTGAGCCGGTGGTGGAGCTGTCGGGCATCGATCCCCGCGTGAAGGTCAACGCCATCACCAAGGAGCAGCGCAAGGCCCTGGCGGCGGTCCTTCATTGCATCAGGCTCAAGCCCGTCCGTCCCCGTCCCATCGCCGAGGCCATCGTGACCAAGGGCGGTATCAAGGTCAGCGAGGTGGATCCCAAAACCATGGGATCCAAGCTGGTGGACGGGCTCTACTTCGCAGGTGAGGTGCTGGACGTGGATGCCTATACGGGAGGATTCAATTTGCAGATCGCCTTCTCCACCGCGAGACTCGCCGCCCAATCGGCGGTGTGGGGATAAACCAATATCCAAAGCTCAATACCCCTCAAAAAAATTCAGAAAAAGGAGCCCATCATGTCCCACATCCAAATCGCCATCGACGGCCCCAGCGGTGCCGGTAAATCATCACTCTCCAAGGCCGTGGCTAAGGCCATGGGCATTATCTACGTAGACACGGGTGCGCTCTACCGCACCGTGGGCTACTTCGCCCGCTCCAGGGGAATTACGCTGGACGATATGTCTGCCCTTGTTCCTCTCCTGGGGGAGATCACCATTGAGGTCCGCTACGAAAATGAGGTCCAGTGCGTTTATCTCAACGGTGAGAATCTGGGCGACCGCATCCGCGAAAACGAGATCTCCATGTACGCCTCCGGGGTGTCCGCCATTCCCGAGGTTCGTGCCTTCCTTTTGGATACCCAGAAGGATATCGCCAACAAGAATTCCGTTATCATGGACGGCCGCGATATCGGCACGGTGATCCTGCCCAATGCCGATGTGAAGATCTTCCTCACCGCCTCCAACGAGGTGCGCGCCCGCCGCCGTGTCAAGGAGCTGGCCGAGAAGGGAATGCCGGTTTCCTACGAGGAGGTGCTGGCGGATATGATCCAACGGGATGAGCAGGATCGAAGCCGGGATATCGCTCCCGCCATCGCCGCCCCCGACGCCATTCATTTCGACAACTCCTACGAGGGCTTCGACGAGGCCCTGAACGCCCTTCTTTCGGTCATTCAAAACGCTTTGCAAAAGGAGTCACGGTCATGAGCAAACAGAAAAAGCCCGTAAAGCCCATCAGCGGTCTCTACAAGGTGGTGAAGTTCACCCTGACCTATCCCGTTCGCTTTCTCTGCCATATGAAGGTAAAGGGAGCAGAGAACGAGCCTACCCGTGAGCAGGGAACCTATCTTGTCATCGCCAATCACCGCACCTGGGCCGATCCCATCTACCTTTGCTGTGCCCTCAAGCATCAGCAGCCCCACTTCATGGCGAAAAAGGAGCTGTTCAAGATCCCGTTGCTGAATCTGCTCATCCGCGCGCTGGGCGCCTATCCCGTGAACCGCGGCGGCGCTGACGTGGGCGCGATCCGTCATACCATTGATATGCTCAAGCAGGGGGTATGCGTAGGTATGTTCCCCCAGGGCCACCGCTATAACGGTGTGGATCCCCGCGAAACGCCCGTTAAGACCGGCGCGGCCATGATCGCGCAGAAAGCGGGCGTGCAGGTTCTGCCCGTGTTTATCAAGGTCAAAAACAACCGCCATCGCTTCCTGTGCAGGAAGGAGGTCATCGTGGGTAAGCCCATTCCCTTTGAGGAGCTGAACTATAACCCCGAGGCCCCCGGCGAGTACCAGCGTATTGCGGATCTGCTCTTTGAGCGGGTCTGTGAGCTGGGGGATTAACGGAAAGCTGTTGAGAGCTGAAGCATGATATTGCCGAAAACGGCGGAAAGGACGTGAATATGGAGATCATCGTGGCCAAGAACGCAGGCTTTTGCTTCGGCGTGGCCCGCGCTACCGCCGCCGTGGAAAAGGAAATGCGGGAGAAGCTTCCCGGGGAGCGGATCTTTACCCTGGGAAGATTGATCCATAACGAGATCTATAACCGACGTCTGGAGGCGGGAGGCGTGACCGTCATCGGCACCGCCGATCTGGAGCGGCTCTGCCGGGAGGCCGCCCCCGCCGCCCCCGTCAAGATCTTCGTCCGCGCTCACGGCATGACGGCGGAGACAGAGAAGCTGTTGAATCGCCTGGCAAATGCCAATCCTTGGTTTTCCTTCGTGGATTGCACCTGCTCCTATGTGAAAAAGATCCATCGGATCGCCGTCGAGCATGACGAAAAGAATGGGGAGGCGCGCAGGGAAACGGGGAAGGACGATCGATTCCTGGCGGTTCTGGGCTCGGCAGATCACCCCGAGGTGGTGGGGTTTGTCAGCCGATTCACGGGAAAGACGGTGGTTTTCAACACCGCGGCAGAGGCGGAGGCCCTGCTGGCTCAGGGGAATATTCCCACGGACGGTTCTCTGACCCCCGTTTTGGTGGCACAGACTACCCAAAAATTGGACGAATGGGAAAAGACAAAAAAAATTTACAATTTAACCTTTACACGTCCATATATTTATGATACAATTTGCAGTATTACGGACTCCAGGCAAACCGAAGCCGCATCGCTCGCACGCAAATGCGACCGCATCGTTGTGATCGGAGGAAGGGATAGCTCCAACTCCGCTAAGCTGTATTCGATCTGCCAGAGCATTTGTGCTGACACCGTGTGGGTCGAGCGCGCTGAGGAGCTGCCGAAGGAGATTCCGTTAGCCTGCCAACGGGTAGGCATCGTGGCAGGGGCATCAACCCCCCGCGACATTATTGAGGAGGTAACAAACAACATGAGCGAGACCATGAACGAAAACTTTGCGGAACTGCTTGAGGAATCCCTCAAGACTTTGAATACAGGAGATACTGTGACCGGTATTATTACCAGCATTAGCGCAGGCGAGATTCAGCTTGATCTCGGCGCCAAGGTTACCGGCGTTATCAAGCTGGAACAGATCACCGATGATCCTTCTGCAAAACTCTGCGAGATGTTCAAAATCGGAGATGAGGTGGAGGCATTCGTGATTCGTGTCAGCGACCGCGACGGCTTCGCTGAGCTCTCCAAGAAGCGTGTAGATTCCGATAAGAACTGGCTCAAGATCGTAGCCGCTTACGAGAACGGCGAGAACATCGAGGGCAAGGTCATTTCCGTTAATAAGGGCGGCGTTGAGGCTATCTGCTTCGATAACCGCGTATTTATCCCCGCCGCTCACACCGGTATTCCCCGTGAGGGCGATCTCTCCACCCTGGTCGGCCAGACCGTAACTCTCCGCATTCTGGAGATCGGCGAGAAGAAGAGAGCTAAGGGCTCCATCCGCCTGGTTCTCCGCGACGAGAAGCGCGCACGCGAGAAGGCTTTCTGGGAGGAGATCGAGGAGGGCAAGATCTACACCGGTACCGTTAAGAGCATGACCAGCTACGGCGCGTTCGTTGATCTGGGCGGTGTTGACGGTATGGTTCATTGCACCGAGCTGTCCTGGAAGCGCATCAAGTCTCCCGCTGAGGTTCTCTCCATCGGCGACGAGATCACCGTCTTCGTTAAGAGCTACGACGCTGAGAAGAAGCGCATCTCCCTGGGCTACAAGACCGAGGCAACCAACCCCTGGTTCATCTTCACCTCTCAGTATGCGATTGGTGATACCGCTTCCGTTAAGATCGTCAACCTGATGCCCTTCGGTGCATTCGCTGAGATCGTTGATGGTGTGGACGGTCTGATCCACATTTCTCAGATTGCTGATCACAAGATCGGCAAGCCCGCCGACGTTCTGGAGATTGGCCAGGTCGTTGATGCTAAGATCATCGATATTGACAACGACAACCAGAAGGTCAGCCTGTCCATCCGCGCTCTCCTGGAGGAGGCTAAGGCCGCCGAGGAGGCTGCTCCCGTCGAGGAGTAATTCCTACGTAAAATCAGGACACAATCCCGCTTTTCTCCGTGATTCTTAACGGAGAATGTATGGGCACAAAAATTTCGGCAGAGATATTGTTGTCTCTGCCGATTTGTGTTATACTCGGGTTGGTGCAAAGCCTCCCTTAGGGAGGGGGATCGCCTGTGTGCGCCCCTGCCTCCGTTCAAGGCTCCTACTGTCAATTCCTTCACGGTCTGCACAGTGTATTTCGCTCACCGCCCTTGACATTCATTCGCTTTTATTGTATAAGGGAACCTCTAAAAATTCGTCGCACTGATACTATTCCTCAACCAAAACCTTGAATACAATTGTTATTCCATACCAATGGGGTAGGGGCCCCATGGTGATGTTCACGATTATACTTGTTGTCCTCTTGTATCCTGTATCATCTCTTTTTTGAAGTTCTTGGGATTCTTAAACCCTTCTTTTAAGAAGGGTTTAAGCCGCCGGAGGCACGCACTTTTTCAATGTTTTTATCAAGGATTAGTATGAGAATCGCCGGAATCTTTTCCGTTTGCCCACGAAGTGGGCGCTTCACCAAAAATCCTTCGCGTAGACTCCACTACGCGAAGGATTTTTGTTGCGTCTGACAAAAAATCTTCTCACCGCACGCTGAATATGTAGAGGTCCCCTTTAGAGATTCTCTTTATTCAAATTGATCACGTCCAAGGGCTTCCGCGTTTTGTACGCACCCTTCGTGAAATCGGGAATTGCCTGGGGAGCGCCGTTGCTTTCAATGGATTTTTCAGACAGGCAGGTAATGCACATCCAGGCCGCCGCATCATAAACGTCGATGGGGAACGTTCTTCCTTCCTTAATGCAATCAATGAACTCGCGGTAAATGAAATAGTCCATACCGCCGTGGCCGCTGGCCTTTTGCTCCTCGGTCATGCTCCGCCACAGATCGGGCATGAAACGCTCCTCGTATTCCTTTCCGTTGTCGATGCAACGCTTGTAGTAGGCGCAGGTATCGAAATCCTCGGCCATACCGTCAAAGAAGAAGGAATTGGTGTCCATTTCGTACATACCCTTGGTTCCTCTCACGGTGAAGGCGCGGCTGTAGGAGCGGGGAAGGGTGGTGTCCAGGGTCAGGAGGATGGTTTCGCCGCCCTCGCAGGTAATGATGGTATTGACGATGTCGCCCTGCTTGAAGTGGGTGTCCTTCAACGTGTCATCCTGCTCGTAGAGCTTTTTATCCTCGATGTACTCCGCAAGACCGACGGCCTTGGAGGCAATCGAGACCAAGGAGACGAATTTGTTCCCTCGGTTGATGTTCAGAATCTTGGCAATGGGACCCAGCTCGTGGGTGGGGTAGTTCTCGCAGTTTCTGTCCCGATAGTTGTTCAGTCTGTAATGCCGCCACAGATTTCCGTGGGAAACCTCCTGACGCAGATCGTGACCGTAGGCGCCCGAGCAATGAACAATGTGTCCCAGCGCACCGGCTCTGACGGCGGCGGTGGCCATCAGCTCGGAATTGTTGAAGCAACAGTTCTCCATGAAAGCAAAGGGGGTTTTGGTCTCCTCGTAAGCCTGCACCAGCGCATAGCACTCCTCCAGCGAGTAGGCTCCGCCCACCTCGCAGGCTACGGGAATCCCCTTGCGCATGGCATCGATGGAGATGCTCACGTGAGTCTCCCAGCAGGTGGCCACGTAAACGGCATCAAGACCCTCAATGGCGAAGATCTCCTCGTAGCTCCCGGTGCCGAAGGGGGTATATCCCTTCACGTCTGCGACGGCCTTGACCGCCCGCTCCACACGGTCGTCGTACAGGTCGCAAACGCCGACGATATCCAGGTCATCCATTTTCAGAAGGTTGCTCGTTAAAACACCGTATCCGCGTTGTCCCAGACCGATCACGCCGATTTTTACTTTTTTCATGATTTCCTCCATGCTGTATTTTTTTATTGCCCTATTGACAATCTTTTCACAATGTTATATAATATTATATAACAAATAAAGTGGCTTGTCCATAAATTATTTTCGCGCTTTGGGGTCTTAATTTACTATTTGTGCAGGAGAGGTTATGCAACCGTACGGCTATTATTCGTTTATTGATCATCAGTCTCCCTTTCATGTGGCAAGCGTTGCCTCGGATAAATATCCGCTCATGGTCAACTGTGCCGGCAGATATCTGGCCGACGCCCCCTTTGTGACCGAGCTCATACGAGGACGGGAGGACTATTACGTGCTGTACGTGGAACGGGGAGAGCTGGAGGTATTCCTGAACGGGAGTGCCTACACAGCCCGCAGCGGCAGTACGGTGATCTTTCCGCCCCACTATCCGTATCGATACACCTATGCGGGCAATGAGCCGTTATCCTACGTTTGGGCACATTTCACGGGCTCCTATGCCGAGCGGTTTCTTTCCGAATGCGGCTTTGGCGAGCTTCCGTGCTTGCACCATTCTGCTTGCCATAGCAAGATCATATCCGGCTTTGAAAAGCTGTTTGACATATACCGAGCGCACGAGCCGTTGCAACAGCAGAAGCTTGCCTGCGGATTGGAGGATATTCTTCTGCGCATAGCTTCGGGCTTGAGGCAAGGAGACGGCTCGCGGGACCTGACAAGATCCCTCGGATATATCCATATGCTTTACAGTAAGGAGATCCGCATCCCCGATCTGGCCAAAATGGAGTCCCTCAGCAATTCCAGGTACATTACGGTATTCAAGCAGTGTATGGGTATGCCCCCTTCGGAATACATTATCCATCTGCGCTTGAACGTGGCCTGCGATCTGCTCAAAAACCGTGATATGACGGTCAAGGAAGTCGCCGCCTGTGTCGGGTATGACAATCCTCATTTTTTCAGTAAGATCTTCAAGAAAAAGATGGGCGTGTCTCCCCAGGCATACAAAGAAGGCGTTTTTTCATGAAAGGGGACCTCTAAATATTCAGCGTGCGGAGAGAGCCGAACAAGTTCGGTGGCGAGAAGATTTTTTGTCAGACGCAACAAAAGTCCGCGCGCGTAGTGGAGTCTACGCGAAGGATTTTTGGTGAAGCGCCCACTTCGTGGGCAAACAGAAAAGATTCCGTCGATTCTCCATGCGATGAATTTTTAGAGGTTCCCGAAAAAAGGGTGTATCCCCTGCACGTGCAGGGGATACACCCTTTTGCAATCATTCAAAGCGCCGGAGCTTCTTATGAGCCGAAAAATACTGCCGTTTTTTGCAGATTCCATATGCAGAGGCTTCCTCTGCTCCGTATGCATGCTCCTCCGCCCGCATAGAATAAAGGGAATCTCTAAAGGAGGAATTTCCTATGCTCGGTATTGCCCTGTCGCCCATTTTGAAGCTGCTCCACGTGATCCTCGGTGTCAGCACCGCCCAGAATTTTCCCCCTCCCCTTGCCCCCCGTGAGGAGGAGGAGACCTTCCGAGTGGCACGCACCGGGGCGGAGCAGGATCGCTTCGACGCCCGACAAAAGCTCATTCTGCACAATCTCCGTCTGGTCGCCCACGTCGTCCGTAAATACTACGCCACCGCCACTAACCAGGAGGATCTTATTTCCATCGGTACCATCGGTCTGGTCAAGGCGGTGGACACCTTCAAGATCGACAACGGCGCCCGCTTTGCCACCTATGCTGCCAAATGCATCCAAAACGAAATCCTCATGCACTTCCGCGCGCAGAAAAAGCTCAGCGCCGAGGTTTCTATGAACGAGACCATCGACGTGGATCGGGACGGAAATCCCTTGACCTACACCGACGTAATCAGCAGTGAGGAAAACGTGGCCGAGGAGGTGAGCCGACGGGTGGAGCAGGAGCGGGCTCTGGCGCTGGTGCAGACCCGCCTGGAGCCTCGGGAGAGGCAGATCATCAACCTTCGCTTCGGTTTGAACGGAGCTCCCGCCATGACCCAACGGGAGATCGCCCAAAAGCTGGGCATATCCCGCTCCTACGTCAGCCGCATCGAGAAGGCGGCGATCGGAAAGCTGAGGGAGGGCTTTGGACTCTCGCGGTGATGCGCCGATATCACGTCTTGGATTTCCCCTTACAAAGCAACGTAATGATATACCCGAATACCAGCGCGGCGGCGATTCCGCCTGCGGCGGCGGTCAAGGGTCCCGTGAGCGCACCCAACAGCCCCTTTTCCTCCACCGCCCTTCGCACTCCCTTGGCAATGGTGTAGCCGAAGCCCGTCAGGGGTGTCGTGGCGCCGGCACCGCCGAAATCCACGAGATGGCCGTATAGCCCCAGACCCTCCAGCAGTACGCCCGCAACCACGTAGATCACCAGAATTCTGGCAGGAGTGAGCTTGGTGCGGTCAATGAGGATCTGCGCGATCACGCAAAGCCCGCCGCCCACCAAAAAAGCGCGCAGGTAGGGAAGCAGACTGTCAAATATTCGTTTCCAATCCATCGTAAGCTCCTTTCATTGTGTCGGGCTTTGAGTCGGACGTAGAGTCGGGCTTTCCAGACAAAGCAGATGGGCCACGCCGGGGATGGTCTGCCCCTGCTTGACGCTGTCGGGGCTCATCATGGCGCCCGTAGCCATGAACAGGATGCGCTTGAGGTCGCCCCTTTGGAGCATGGGAAGCAGATATCCGCCCAACACCACCGCCGCACAGCCGCATCCCGAGCCTCCGCAATGGGTGTCCTGGGTGTTGCGGGAGAAGATCATCTTCCCGCAATCGTTGTGGATCGGGGAAATATCCATTCCCTTGGCAGCCATAAGATCGCAGAGGATCCGACTGCCCTCCCATCCGAGATCCCCGGTTACGATCAGATCGTAATCCCCGGGGGCGGATCCGCTCTGCTCCAGATATCGGGTCAGAGTGGACACCGCCGCAGGAGCCATGGCCGCTCCCATGTGGTTGGCGTCCGAAATGCCCAGGTCCACCACGATCCCCGGCATGGCGTGGGTCACGAGGGCGAGGGCGGGATCCTCCCTCGTTGCGGCCTCTGCCAGGAGAAAGGCTCCCGCTCCCGTTACGGTCCACTGTCCCGTGGGAGGGCGTTGTCCACCGTATTCCAGAGGCGTGCGGAATTGCCTCTCTGCCGCGGCGTTGTGGGAGGAGGTGACGACCGCCGCCCTGTGGGCGTGTCCGCCTCCAATCATGGATGCCGCCAGGATCAAGCCCTCCGCCGAGGTGGAGCAGGCGCCGTACAGCCCGAAATAGGGAACGTCGTAGGACAAAAGCCCGTAGGACGAGCCCACGCACTGGTTCAGAAGATCTCCGGCGAACAGCATGTCCACCGCATCGGGGGTGACGTCCGCCTTGGAGAGCGCCGCCGAAAGGGCCATGCGCTGCATTTCCGACTCGGCCTTCTCCCAGGTATCCTGCCCAAAACGGTCGTTTCCATTGAAGAAATCGAAGTGCGCCCCCAAGGGACCGTCATGCTCCTTGCCCCCCACAACCGTGGCGGCACTCAGAATGACCGCACCGGGGTGTAAAATGCTTTGACTCATGGTGCTTCCTCCATATTCTGCACATCTTTTTTTATAGAATCCCCCTATTTCTCTTGCATTATACGCAAAAATGTGGTATAATGAAGAGTAAACAGACCTCTCTGAAATGAAAGACCGGGATCGCGGAGCTTTTTCTCCGCAGATCCGTAAAATAACAGCTAATACTATTCCTCAAGAAAGGATATTACTCATGAATCTTGAAATTGGATCCGTGTTGAACGGATTTCGCGTGCTTCGCGACGGCGACGTACCGCTTTTGAACGCCCACTACTGGAAGCTGCGACACGAGAAAACCGGTGCGACCCTGTACTATACCGACCGTGACGATGGGCAGCTGGTCTTTTCGGTGGGCTTCCGTACTCTCCCGGAAAACGATACGGGCGTGTTCCATATTCTGGAGCATTCCTGTCTGGACGGCTCTGAGCACTACCGGCTGAAGGAGCCCTTCGTAAACCTGCTTAAGACCTCCATGGCTGTGGACCTCAATGCTATGACCTACGAGGACAAGACCATTTACTATTTCATCTCCACCAACGAGCAGGATTACCTCAATCTCATGTCGGTATACATGGATGCAGTGTTCAACCCCCTGTTGCTTACTGACCGCCGTATTTTCGAGAAGGAGGCCTGGCACACGGAGCCCGACGGAAGGGGAGGCGTCGCCATCTCCGGCGTGGTATTCAACGAGATGCAGGGCAACGATAATCAGCCCGACTACATCATGTGGATGCAGAATGAAAAGCAGATCTTTCCGGATCTGTTCTTCCGCTATAATTCGGGCGGCGATCCCGCTTGTATTCCCGATCTGACCTACGAGCAGTTCGTGGATACCTATAACCGCTTTTACAGCACGCAAAACGCGGTGTTCTACCTGTCCGGCCATATGAGCCTGGAGGCCGAGCTGGCGCACGTCGACGGCGTGCTGACCCAAAAGGGATGCTCTGCCTATGAGAAGCCCGCTCCCGCCCCCCTGCAGAAGCCCGTGGTCAGCCCCGACGGCGTGGCCTACTATCAGCTGGGGGATAACGAGGAGCTTGAGGGGAATACCCACCTTATGCTGACCTACGTTCTGGGCGAGGGAAAGCCTGCCGCGGTGCTGGCCTTCTCCCTCCTGTCCCGCTATCTGGCCGAGAATACCGAATCCCCCCTGTCCAAGGCTGTTCTGGACGCCGACGTGGGACAGGATTTCGGCATGGCCTGTGAGGGAGACTACCGCCAGCCCATGCTCTACTTTACCCTGGGTAAATCCGATCCCGAAAAGGCCGAGGCGTTCCAACGGGTGATTTTGGATACCCTGGAGAGGCTGGTTGCCGAGGGCTTGGATGCCGAGCGTATCCGCGACCTGGTGGACAGCTATGAAACCGATTGCCGCCGCGCCTCCCTCAGCGTAAAGACGGGCTTCCGCATGATGGAATCCTTTATCCGTACCCACGTGCAGTACGATGACGCCGAGCCTGCCAACGACCTGGCCGCCCTCCGTGAGGCCATGGCCGCCGATGAGCGGTATTTCGAGGGTCTCATCGAGGCCTATATTCTGAACGGCAACCATTGGGGGCTGACCCGTTGCATTCCCTCTCGTACACTAAGCGAGGAGAAGCGGGAGAAAATGACCGCCCGCTTTGCAGGAGAGGCGGAAAGGGTTCACGCCTCCGAGGGCGGATACGCCGCGCTGGAGACCTACATGGCGGATTTCAACGAGTATCTGACGGCGCCCGACTCTCCCGAGGCCGAGGCCTCCATCCCCCATCTGTCTCCCAAGGATATCAATACGACCTCCGATGCCCGTGACATGGCCGAGGAGACCGCCCCCGTGGGATACTGCGAGGCCAAGTCCCTTTCCTACATCACGGACACCAACGGAATGGTCATGGCCGGGCTTTTGTGGAATATCGGCGGACTCAACGAGGAAGAATTGTTCTACGTCCGGTGCCTCCACGATGCCCTGATGAGCCTGCCTACGGCAGAGCATACCGTGCCCGAGCTGACCCAACGGTGGGTGAGTCTGCATACCAATGCCGCCCCCGGTATCCGCGTGGAAACCACGGGAACGGCCTATATGGCCATGGTGCTGGACGCTCCGGCTCAGCGGCTGGCAGATGCCGTCGCCCTGCTGGACGAGTACCTGCGCGCCCCCGTATTCGACCGAACCATCCTCTCCCGCCTGTTCTCCAACGCATCCCATATCCGCAATTCCATGATCCGTCGGGGCAATATGACCGCCCTGCGGCTGGCGACCCGTACCCTGGCCCATTCGGGCGCCTTGGACGAATATTTGCTGGGCGAGTCCGCCTACCGTAAGCTGGCCGACCTGGCGAATCACTTTGACGACAACGCCGAGTCCCTGGCCGAGGGCATGGCTCGGGTATGGAAAAAGCTGACGGATACCGTGGCTCCCATCGCCTACTTTACCGGTGACGAGGAGGCCTACGGCATTTGGAAAACGGCTATTTCCGAGCTGAGTCTGGGTAAGTCCGCGGCAGAGATCGAGCCGTACCCGCTTCCCCTCCTGCCTCGGAGAAATTACGCCCTCGCCATTCCCGGAGAGGTGAATTACTGCGCCGAGGTGTTCGATATTGCCGATGCAGGCAAAGCCTACAGCCCCAAGCTTGCGGTCATTCATACCCACTTGTACAGCAAATATTTTTGGGACGAGATCCGCGCCAAGGGCGGCGCGTACGGTGCGTCGGCCGTGGGCTTTCGTCAAGGGCTTCTGGGCTTCGTGTCCTACCGCGACCCCCGCGTGGGAGATACCTACGGCGTATACGACGGCGTTTCGGATTGGGTGGAGGCCAATATCCCCGACGAGGAGGAGATCGGCTCCATGATCGTATCCACGGTGGGCTCGGGCTACTTCGCCCCCCGCAGTCCCATTGACCTGGGTAACGCCGCCCTGGCCCGCTATCTGATCGGCCAGACCGCCGCTGACCGCCAGGCTGAGATCGAAACCATTCTGACCACCTCCCCCGCCGATTTCCGTGAGTACGCCGAGACCGTTCGCGCCCTCAAGACCGCCGGTAAGGGGGTCCGCGCCGCGTTGGGCGGAGCCGATGCCATCCGCGCGTCGGGACTCTTCGAGGAAACGGATATCAAGGAGCTGTAAGGCAATACCCCGGGAAACCCTCTGAGAATTCATCGAACAAGGCCGGCGTTTCTTTCGCCGGAGCCGAGCTTGCATAAAGGAGAAAGAATATGGAACAGAAACAACAAGCCCCCATCGTAGTGTCCATCGCAGGAATGCCCAAGCGCCGCCAAAGAAAGGTGGTCAAGCGCATTACCAAGGAGGTCGTGAAGGACAAGCAGTTCAGAAGAACCATCCGCAAGAGTGAGGAAAAGATCCCCAAGGCCGTGAAGGAGGCCGCCGTAAAGGCCGCCGTGGAGGCTACCCTGGGCACCAAAACGGGAAATCCCGTGATCCCGCCCAAGAAGTCGGGCCTGGAAGCATATACCGAGCTGGTGGGCAAATTCGCCGCCGCCCGCAGAAGGTATAATAAGAAAAAGCAGAAGGCCTTCAAGGTCGCCAAAAAGAAGGGGTACGATCCTCAAACGGGGCTGTACACCCTCAAGAAGGCCGATAAGATCAAGACGGCCAAGAAGATCAAGCCCTACAAGCCCAAGAAGGCAAAGAAGTAAGGAGGAGCCGTTATGAGCGAGACTATCGCAAGGAAGAGGATCGCCGTCATTACCGGCGCATCCTCCGGAATGGGGCGAGAGTTTGTCCTGGCGTTGGACAAGCAGCAGGAATTCGACGAGCTGTGGTTGATCGCCCGCCGCAGAGATCGCCTGGAGGCGTTGGATGCCCTGACCCGCGCTCCCGTCCGTGCCATTGCGCTGGATCTGAGTGTGCAGACCGAGATCGACAAGTACAAGGAAATGCTGACGGCCGAAAAGCCCGACGTTCGCGTGCTGGTCAACGCCGCGGGCTTTGGAAAATTCAAGGCCTTTACCGATCTGACCCTGGAGGAGCAGCTGGCCATGATCGACCTCAACGACAAGGCGCTCGTGTCCATGACCTATCTCACTCTGCCCTATATGAAGGATGGCTCCTGCATCTACCAGCTTGGCTCTCTGTCCTCCTTCCAGCCCGTTCCCTATATCAACGTCTACGGAGCCTCCAAGGCCTTCGTTCTGAGCTTCTCCCGGGCGTTGAACAAGGAGCTGGAAAAGCAGAAGCGGGATATCCGCGTTATGGCCGTTTGCCCCGGCTGGGTCAGCACGGATTTCTTTGACCGCGCCGTGGTGGACAACGATACCATCGTGTACTACAACCGCTTCTATACGGCGGAATCCGTCATCACCCGCGCACTAAAGGATATGAAAAAAGGGAAGGACGTCTCCATCTGCGGCTTTCCCGTCCGTATGCAGGTCTACGCCACGAAGATGCTCCCCCACGGAATCGTGATGGAGATCTGGTGCAAGCAGCAGAAAAAATAAGATGTTTTTGTGTCGCCTTCTGCGGCAGAAGGGAGTTCTTATGAAGTACAAACGATTGGCGTGTGCGCTTTTGGCCATATTCATGACGGCTTCGCTGATGGTCGCACCGGGGGGATTCCCCATCGCCGCGGCGGAGAATGATATCGTGCGGGAGGGCTTGGTCTCCTGGTTCAAGGGAGATCAGAACACCCGAAGCGGGCAGAACACGGCCTCCAACCTGTGGCACGACCTGGTCAGCGGCTACGATCTTCCCGTGAATCGGAACGACGCCAACTATTTTACCGAGGAGGGCTTTCGGGTCAACGGTACCAAGCACTATTTCTCCGACGAGATCCTGAAGCTGGTCAATAACAGCTCCTTCACCATCGAGATCGAGTTTGGAGAATTCAGCCCCATCGGAGAGAACTATAACGTCTTCATGAACAGCTCGAATGACTATTTCTCCCTGTTCCGCCGCGTATCCGAGAACGTTATCGAGTGGAAATTCGGTGGTGGCAATACCCGTCCGAAAATTTCGGATAGCTTGCGGTATTTGAAAAACCACCTGCTCACCTTCACCTGTGAGTACGGCGGCTCGGTCATTATGTACGTGAACGGCGTGGAGATGGCGCGGGCGGATTGCGACCTTTACATGGGCGCCGACGACCTGTTCATCGGACAGGACGAAACCTCCCGCAGCTACGACGCGCTGTACAAGAATATCCGTTTCTATTCCCGTCCCCTGTCCACCGAGGAGGTGGAGCAGAACGCCCGCGTCGAGGGATATGAGCCCGAGGAGCTGCCGAAGCTCTTGGGTTGCGTGTCGGTGGCTCAGCCTGTGACCAATATCGTCGGTGATATCGCCATGGTGCGTCCCGTTCAATCCAAGGCCGAGCTGGAGAGCGTGATGAGCAAAGAGGTCCTGCCCGCCACCGCCCTGTTCGAAATCGACACCGATCTGAGGGCCCTGGATGGGGAAGGGAACCCCTTCGCCACCGTGGAGGAGATCCTGGAGCTTCTGGATTTCCGGGTTCTGCCTTGCTTCTGCATCACGGGAAAGCAAACGGCCGACCGCCTGGCGGAATATCTGGACGAGATCAATTTTTACGACGTTCAGATCATGAGCGCGAATCGGGAGGTTCTGAAATACGCGCGAGAGCTTCTGCCCCGGTGCTACGGCATTCTGGATCTTCGCGAGGAGTATGCAGGCGTTGAGGATCTTTCGGAGGAGCAGCTTCTGGATATCCGCCGTGCGGTCAAGACCTACAACGCCTACGTGGCCGTCCTCCCCGTAAAGCTCTGTCGGAATGAGGACGTACAGTTCCTCTACGAGCTTCAGGTCAACGTATGGGCCTGGGGAACCGAGCAGCCCGGCCAAACGGAAGCGTATTTCGCCCTCCTGTCCGGTGCCGTGGGAGTTGTGACCGACGAGACCGAGCGTTACCTGGATATCGCCTGCAACAGCCTGGCCGAGAATACCATGACCCGTATGCCCACCGACGTGGGGCATCGCGGCATCCCCTCCCAGGCCCCCGAATGTACCCTGGAGGGCTCCATTCTGGCCTACCGGTTGGGTGCAACCGTCATTGAATTGGACGTGTATCTGACCAGGGACGGCCACGTGGTGGCCATGCACGACGGTAACACGGGGCGGACCTGCAATCAGGATCTGGACGTGGAGGCCTCCAGCCTGGCGGAGCTGAAGAAGCTGTACGTCAACAAGGGCTACGAGGACGATCCCGAATATTCTGCCTGCCGCATTCCCACCCTGGACGAGTATCTGGAGTGGTTCCGGGTGAAGAATTGCAAGCTCTTTATTGAAATCAAATCCACAAATACGGATATCGTGACCGCCATTCGGACTGTGGTTGACAAGTACGGTATGTACGGCCAATGCTCCGTGATCACCTTCAATGAAGGCATCATGAAAGCCATGCGAAAGGATTACCCCGAAATGTCGGTGGGCGCGTTGAGTGGAATGACCATGAACAGCGCGGATTCTGATGCGGATATGCGCCGCGTGATGGACTTCATTGGTCAGTATAACGGCACTCATAATCCGTCCTACGGGGGCTACGACGAGGCGGATATGCGTGCCTGCATGATCCGCGGCGTCAGCGTGTATCCCTGGACCATCGACAACACCACGGATCTTTCCAACTTTTTGCTCGGGGGCTATTCCGGCTTGACCACGGATTACCCCGACGCATTGGGGGATATGGCTCGTCAGATACGGCTGTCCTGCGGCGATCAGTTCAAGGTCAATACGCCCATGAATCTGCAGCATGCCGTGACACGGTATAACGGTAATGAGATCTCCGATCAGAACATAAAGATTGTTGTCCTGGAGGGCGAGGCGAACACCACGCGCAACAGTATTACCCCCCTGGCGGGCGGAGAGCTTACGTTTTTGACGCTCTCGGCCTTCAGATTGCCGAGTGGAGGAATCTATCGTATGTACACCCAGCCCCTCACGGTCGATGTGTTTGATCCCAATGCCGAAACCGAGCCGGAAACCGAAATCGGGAATACCGAGACACTGCCCGAGACCAACGAGGCCGGGACGAATGGGGAGCCCGATACCGACGGACGCGGTGAGGATACCGCGGTTATGGAATCGGATACCCATCCCGTCAAGAAGCCGAAGAAGGGCTGCCGCTCCACCGTGAGCGGAGGGGCTCTGCTGATTTTGACCCTCGGCGCGGCCGTTCTGGCGTCGGATTCCAAGAAGCGCAGATAAATCCAGCCAAAAAGAAGGAAGAGATCCCTTAGGATCTCTTCCTTCTTTTTAATGTTTCCGTGTAATAGGCTTGACGATCAATACAGAGGATACTTCTCGCACAGGCCCTTGACGATGGCGCGGCACTCGTCGGCGGTGCCCTCAAAGTCGGTGGCAACCAGCTTGAACAAGCGGGCGATCACCTTCATGTCCTCTACGACCAGACCGCGGGTGGTGACTGCGGCGGTACCGACGCGGACACCGGAGGTCACAAAGGGCTTCTCGGGATCGTTGGGAATGGCATTCTTGTTGACGGTGATGTGAACCTCGTCCAGGCGCTTCTCCATTTCCTTACCGGTGATGCCCATGGGGCGCAGGTCAACCAGAATCAAATGGTTATCGGTGCCGCCGGAAACCAGATCAAAGCCCTCCTCCTTCAGCGCGTCGGCCAAGGCCTTGCAGTTGAGGACGACCTGGTGCTGGTAGGTCTTGAATTCGGGCTTCAGCGCCTCACCGAAGCAAACGGCTTTGCCGGCGATGACGTGCTCCAAGGGACCGCCCTGGATGCCGGGGAAAATGGCCTTGTTGATCTTCTTGGCAATTTCCTCGTCATTGCAGAGGATCAGACCGCCGCGAGGGCCGCGGAGGGTCTTGTGGGTGGTGGTGGTGACAACGTCGGCGTAGGGAACGGGGGAGGGATGCTCACCGGCGGCAACCAGTCCGGCGATGTGGGCCATATCCACCATCAGGTAAGCACCGACACCGTGAGCGATCTCGGCCAGGCGCTTGAAATCAATGGTGCGGGGATAAGCCGAAGCGCCGGCGACCAGCAGCTTGGGCTTGACCTCCTTGGCCTGGGCCTCCAGCTTGTCGTAGTCGATGACGTGGGTGTCGTCCTCCACACCGTAGGAGACAAAGTTGTAGTACAGACCGGACAGATTGACGGGAGATCCGTGGGTCAGGTGACCGCCGTGGGCCAGGCTCATACCCATAACCGTGTCGCCGGCCTGGAGAAGAGCGATGTAGACGGCGGTGTTGGCCTGGGAGCCGGAGTGGGGCTGTACGTTGGCATACTTGGCGCCGAACAGCTCGCAGGCGCGCTCGATGGCGATGTTCTCCACCACGTCCACGCATTGGCAACCGCCGTAGTAGCGCTTGGAGGGATAGCCCTCGGCATATTTATTGGTCAGAACACTGCCGACGGCCATCATAACGGCCTCGGAAACCACGTTCTCGGAGGCGATCAGCTCCAGACCGTCGCGCTCGCGGGCAAGCTCGGCATCGATAGCCGCCGCGACGATAGGGTCGCGCTCAGCCAGATATTGGTTCATTTCCTTGATCATGAATTGGTACCATCCTTGAAAATAATAATATACATTATATCATTATACAGATTTTTTTTTGAAATGCAAGACGATAAATAGACAAAAATAAAAGTTTTTTGAAAAAGTTTTTAATATATCATTGACAAAAGGGTGGGAGATGTGGTATAATAACGTGTATGAATTGGGATAAGGGGTTGATTATACTCCGAAGCCCGGTGAAAGAAAACAGAAAAGAGAGGTTTGCGAATGGAAATTGCGATTATTGCACATGATCTGAAAAAAGAATTGATGACCCAGTTCTGTATCGCCTATTGCGGTATTTTGAGCAAACATAATTTGTGCGCCACCAGCATTACCGCGAAGTATATTTCCGAAGCAACCGGCCTGGACATCGAGCGTTTGCTCACAGGTGAGCAGGGCGGCGAACAGCAGATCGCATCCCGTATCGCGTACAATGAGATCGACGTGCTGCTGTACTTCCGCGATACCCGCCCCACCGCAGGCTACGACGAGACCGAGCATGAGCTGCTTCGTATGTGCGACCTGTATAACATCCCCGTAGCCACCAATATCGCCACCGCTGAGGTGCTGGTTATGGCCTTGGACCGCGGCGACCTGGATTGGCGTGAGGTCATGAACCCCCGCTCGGACTACAACCGCAGTAGGAAATAATGTTTTCGGGTTTACACCCGCCGAAAGGAATACGTCCCCCGAGGGACGGCGACAGAGAAGGGAATCTTTCCGTGTAAACGTGTAAATACGGATCGGCTGTAAGTTCCCCCGCTATATCTCGGACGGATACCGCCCTTTCGTATGCAACTGAATAGGGAATTTTGCGCCCATGGCGCAACCCCGTGAGTGAAATATTCGGGTGGAACCGTGTGTTTTGAATGAAATGCACCCCGGAGGCTGTTTTGTGATAGCCTTCGGGGGTTTTGTTTTGGATATGGAGGAAGTGTGTATTCGTATAACAAAAAACTGGTGTCCAACGCACAGGAGCTTCGGCGGAATATGACGGCAGAGGAACGGCATCTTTGGTATGATTTCTTGAAGAAATTGCCGATTCCCGTTAAGAGACAGAAGAACATTGAAAACTATATTCTGGACTTCTATATCCCAAGCGCAAAGCTGGCGATTGAGATCGACGGGCGGCAACACAAGCTTCCCGAGCATCGTGAGCAAGACCGGATTCGGGATGAATTTCTGAATGGATTGGGAATTGCGGTTGTTCGGTATAGTAACGATGATATTTGTAACCGATTTCAGGCTGTGGCAATGGATATTCTAAATCGGCTTGGGTTGGGATTTGAGGATTTGAGGAAAGGGTAAGAGGTGCATTTCCCTTCGGGAAATGTTCATTTTATCGGCTACTCATCCGTCGCCTTCGGCGCCACCTTCCCTTACAAGGGAAGGCTCTTGCAGAGACTCCGCGTTTGTTTACATTCAGTCGGTTCCCGGTGGCTTTTTGGGTGTGGAAAACGAGAAACATACTACGTAAAGCCTTCCCTTGTGAGGGAAGGTGGCACCCGCCAAAGGCGGGTGACGGATGAGTAGCCACCCAAAAGGGTTCTGATCTCTTCCGTCAGACCATGATGCAAGGAGCATAAATATGATCGATAAAACCCCGAAATACCGGACAGGCGATTCCCCCGACGATATAACCGAATGGCTTCACGAATACACCGAATATCGGCTACTCATCCGTCGCCTTCGGCGCCACCTTCCCTCACAAGGGAAGGCTCTTGCAGAGACCCCGCGTTTGTTTACATCCAGTCGGTTCCCGGTGGCTTTTTGGGTGTGGAAAATGAGAAACATAATATCGGCTACTCATCCGTCGCCTTCGGCGCCACCTTCCCTCACAAGGGAAGGCTCTTGCAGAGACCCCGCGTTTGTTTACATTCAGTCGGTTTCCGGTGGCTTTTCGGGTGTGGAAAAAGAGAAACATACTACGTAAAGCCTTCCCTTGTGAGGGAAGGCAAAAGAGGTGCATTTCCCTTCGGGAAATGTTCATTTTATCGGCTACTCATCCGTCGCCTTCGGCGCCACCTTCCCTCACAAGGGAAGGCTCTTGCAGAGACTCCGCGTTTGTTTACATTCAGTCGGTTTCCGGTGGCTTTCCGGGTGTGGAAAATGAGAAACATACTACGTAAAGCCTTCCCTTGTGAGGGAAGGTGGCACCCGCCAAAGGCGGGTGACGGATGAGTAGCCACCCAAAAGGGTTCTGATCTCTTCCGTCATATAACCGAATGGCTTCACGAATACACCGAGGAGCCGTCCTTGATGGGTGTACATTGGCGAGCGTTGTACCCAATGTGGAACCTTGGCATCCTACGCAGATTGGAATATCAATTTCGGTCCAACCACCGAGATGGAGCAAAATATATAAAGAATTTGATGTAAAAGGAGATATTTTACCATGCAAATCAATTTCAAAGAAAAATCCATGACCTTCGACGCCCCCCTGTCGGTCTTTGACGCCGCAGCGGCCGCAGAAATCGTCACCCGCGCCCACATTGCCGCTCACGTGAACGGTAAGCTGGTGGGTATGACCCACGTTATCGACGCCGACGCCGACGTGGAGCTGCTCACCTTCGAGGATGCCGACGGTAAGCACGTATTCCGTCACACCGCCTCCCATATCCTGGCTCAGGCCGTCAAGCGTCTCTACCCCGCCACCAAGCTCACCATCGGTCCCGTCATTGACAACGGCTTCTACTACGACTTCGACTCCGACGTGACCTTTACCCCCGAGGTGCTGAAGGCTCTGGAGGGCGAGATGAAGAAGATCGTCAAGGAGAACCACAAGATCGAGCGGTTTGAGTTGCCCCGTGCCGAGGCCATCGCCTTCATGACCGAGCGTGACGAGCCCTACAAGGTTCAGCTCATCGAGGAGCTTCCCGAGGATGCCGTCATCAGCTTCTATCGCCAGGGCGATTTCGTCGATCTCTGCGCAGGTCCTCACCTGTTCTCCACCGGCGCCGTCAAGGCCTTCAAGCTGACCCAATGCACCGGTGCCTACTGGAAGGGCGACCAGAAGAACAAGATGCTCCAGCGCGTCTACGGCGTGGCTTACCCCACCAAGGACGAGATGAACGCCTACCTCACCGCCGTGGAGGAGGCACGCAAGCGCGACCACAACAAGCTGGGCCGTGAGCTGGAATACTTCACCACCGTGGATGTTATCGGTCAGGGTCTTCCTATTATTCTCCCCAAGGGCTCCCGCGTCATCCAGACCCTCCAGCGTTGGATCGAGGACGAGGAGCAGAAGCGGGGCTACCTCTTGACCAAGACCCCCCTCATGGCCAAGCGCGAGCTGTATAAGATCTCGGGTCACTGGGATCACTACCTGGACGGTATGTTCATCCTGGGCGATCCCCACGACGAGACCAAGGAATGCTTTGCCCTCCGTCCCATGACCTGCCCCTTCCAGTACCAGGTATTCCTCAACCGCAAGCGCTCCTACCGTGATCTCCCCATGAGACTGGGCGAGACCTCCACCCTGTTCCGCAACGAGGACAGCGGTGAGATGCACGGTCTGATCCGTGTCCGCCAGTTCACCATCTCCGAGGGTCACCTGGTGCTCCGTCCCGAGCAGCTGGAGGAGGAGTTCAAGGGATGCTTGGAGCTGGCCAAGTACGTCCTCGACACCGTAGGTATGCTGGAGAACTGCTCCTTCCGCTTCTCCCAGTGGGATCCCGCAAGAGCCGGCATCAAGTACGAGGGTACTCCCGAGCAGTGGGAGCATGCCCAGGCTGTCATGGGTCAGATTCTGGACAACCTCGGCGTCAAGTATGAGATCGGTATTGACGAGGCCGCCTTCTACGGCCCCAAGCTGGATATCCAGTACAAGAACGTATTCGGCAAGGAGGATACCATCGTCACCATTCAGATCGATATGCTCCTGGCCGAGAAGTTCGGCATGGAGTACGTGGATTCCGACGGTCAGCTGAAGAAGCCCTACATCATCCACCGTACCTCCCTGGGCTGCTACGAGCGCACCCTGGCCTACCTCATCGAGCGCTACGCGGGCGCTCTGCCCACCTGGATGGCTCCCGTCCAGGCCAAGCTCCTGCCCATGGGTGACAACGAGATCGAGTACTGCGAGAAGATCGCAGAGCGCATGACCAACCTGGGTATGCGCGTCGAGATCGACAAGTCCAACAACACCGTGGGCTACAAGATCCGCAACGCCCAGCAGGAGAAGGTTCCTTACATGCTGGTGGTCGGCGGCAAGGAGATCGAGCAGAACGCCGTGGCCGTCCGCTCCCGCAAGGACGGCGAGCGTGGTGTCATGCCCGTGGATCAGTTCATCAGCGAGATCATGATGGAGATCGCGGAGAAGAGAAGATAATTGTATGAGATTACGGGGGAGAAAAACTTCTTGAAAGAAGTTTTTCTCCCCCGTGCCCCCTCTTTTCAAGAACTTTCAAAAAAGGTATATGAGTATGAACGAGAAAATTCTTTTGCGCGCCACCCTCGCCCGCGCCAATTTCCTCAAAGGCTACGGCTGCGCCCAATCCGTCCTTCTTGCCTACGCCGACCTGACAGGCCTGGATGAGAAGACCTCCGCACGCCTGGGCTCCTCCTTCGGCGGCGGCATGGGCCGTCTCCGTGAGGTCTGCGGCGGCGTGACGGGTGCATTCGCCGTCCTGGGTCTGCTCTGCGGCTATGACGACCCCGCCGACAAGGAAGGGAAGAGCCGCCACTACGCCGACGTCCGCGAGCTGGCCCGCCGCTTCTCAGAGCGGAGCCGAGGAAATTCCATCATTTGCCGCGAGCTGTTGACCGGCGCAGGCCTCTCGGGCGCAAGCGGCGGCGAGGCCGAGGCAAGGACCCCCGAATACTACAAAAAACGCCCCTGCCCCGACCTGGTAGCCCTGGCCGCCGAGGTGCTGGCCGAGATGCTGGATGAAAAGGGAATATTGAAGTAAAATTGCAGGTTGTTGGGGAGCGCAAGGGGGCTTCACCCCCTTGACCCCCACCAAAGGGACTTTTGAAAAAGTCCCTTTGGAATCTTCAAAACTTTCAAAAAGGATTATCTGACAATAGTTTTGAAGGTTTTAGGGGTCAAGCCCCTTCCCTTGACCCCCACCAAAGGGACTTTTGAAAAAGTCCCTTTGGAATCTTCAAAACCTTCAAAAAGGATTATCTGACAATAGTTTTGAAGGTTTTAGGGGTCAAGCCCCTTCCCTTGACCCCCACCAAAGGGACTTTTGAAAAAGTCCCTTTGGAATCTTCAAAACTTTCAAAAAGGATTATCTGACAATAGTTTTGAAAGCTTTAGGGGTCAAGCCCCCTTCCCTTGACCCCCACCAAAGGAACTTTTGAAAAAGTCCCTTTGGAATCTTCAAAGCTTTCAAAAAGGATTATCTGACAATAGTTTTGAAAGCTTTAGGGGTCAAGCCCCTTTTTCAAAAGGGGCTTGCGGGGTGCAGGGACAGAGCCCCTGCAAACCCAAATTTGAAACACAGAAACGCCCCCGACGGGAATGAACCGTCGGGGGCATTTGTATGAAAGGGAATCAAACCAACTTCTTCGCCCATTTCCCCGACTTCAGCATGAAAAGTCCAATGACACACTTGAAAAGCTCCAGGGACATACAAATAACGAACAGCGGAATAATGGGCAGAGCAGTCATCCGCGAGAGGATCAACCCCACAGGCACGCTGACACCCCACACGAAGGCTGAATCGAACAGGAAGGTAATAAACGTCTGCCCGCCCGAGCGCAGAGTAAAATAGCAGTTATGAGCAAAGGAACTGAAGGGCATCATGGCGGCGTATACCACGATGAGCACCGCCGCCAGCTCCTTTACGGCGTCGGTGACGTTGTAAATGGAGGTGAACAGAGGGGCCAAGACCGCCATGACCGAGCCGATGCCCAGGCAAAGGACGCAGGAGAAGGCAAGGATCTTGCGGTCCGTGTCCTTGGCTTCCTCGATCTGCCCCGCGCCCAGCTGGTTGCCCACAATGATGGACACCGCCGAGCCCATGGACATATACACGATGTTGAACACGTTGGAAATGGTCACCGCGATATTGACCGCCGCAACCGCCACCAAGCCGCGGGTGGAGTAGCACTGGTTCAGCACGGTCATACCCGAGGACCATAAAAATTCGTTGAGCATGAGGGGGAGGGTCTTGACCACGATCTGTCCCACCAGGCGGCGGGGAATACGCAGGGAGGCAAACAGACCCTTGACAAAGGAGGCGCGCCCCGGGTGGGTATGGCTCCATATCACCACGATCAACAGCTCGACCACACGGGCGATCACGGTGCCCAAGGCCGCGCCGACCACGCCGAAAGCGGGGAAGGGACCGACACCGAAGATCAGCAGGTAATTGAACAGGGCGTTGGTCGCTACCGCCACGATACTGGACACCATGGGCGGCACCGTCTGCCCCGTTTCCCGCAGGGTGTTGGCATAAACCTGGGTCAGAGACATGGGGATCAGCGCGATCAACGCGATCCGCAGGTATTCCCGTCCGTAGGCCAGGGTCAGCGCCACGTCGCCTGTGGCGTCTCCCTCGGTGAGGAATAGGGTAATGAGCCGATCACCGAAGGGAATCAGGATCAGACCGCCTGCGGCCAAAATGAGCAGGGCGGTATAGAGCTTGAAGCGGACGGTGTAGCGCATACCCTCTGTGTCCTGCTTGCCGAAGAATTGCGCGGTGAAGATACCGGCTCCCGAGAGGCCTCCGAACAGGCACAGGGTAAAGACGAAGATCAGTTGGTTGGCGATGCCCACGCCCGAGAGCTGCTCGGTGCCCAGACGGCCGACCATAATATTATCCAGCAGGTTTACAAAATTGGTGATGCCGTTCTGAATGATGATGGGGATGGTGATGCCCAGCACCATTTTGTAAAAGGCCTTGCTACCAACGAGCTTTTTGACGTTCATGGGAGTGTCTCCTTACAGTAGGCTATAATCGGCCGGAGGAAGCGGTCAGGGGGAGCTTTGGTTGGCAGATTGAAGGCTTCTCATACCGAAACGCATAATCAAAAAATCTGAAAGTCATCAAGACTTTCAGACAGACTGTGGACAAAGCTGCACTCTGTCTGACACAGAGGGGAAAAACCATAAAAATACTTTTTTAAAAGCTTTTTAAGGATTCTTAAGGTGCTTTTTCTCGAAAAAGCACCTTAAGTGGGGGATGGGGCAAAGCCCCATGCCTTTGGTTGACAACCTATCTGAAAGTCATCAAGATTTTCAGACAGACTGTGGACAAAACTGCACTCTGTCTGACACAGAGGGGAAAAAACCATAAAAATACTTTTTTAAAAGCTTTTTAAGGATTCTTAAGGTGCTTTTTCTCGAAAAAGCACCTTAAGTGGGGGATGGGGCAAAGCCCCATGCCTTTGGTTGACAACTTGTCTGAAAGTCATTAAGACTTTCGGATCTTTTGGTGACCCGGACGGGAGATCGACCGCCGAGCAAGCTCGGCATCAATCTGCACCAAGAGAAAGTCTATCGGGAAATATACTTGCAGATTGAAGGCTTCTCATACCGAAACAGATAATCAACAACAAAAAATCCGAAACGAAGTTCGGATTTTCTGTTGTTGGTGACCCGGACGGGAATCGAACCCGTGTTACCGCCGTGAAAGGGCGGTGTCTTAGCCGCTTGACCACCGGGCCATTATAGTGATTACCGCCCCCTTAATGGAAGCGGTAATGTTGGTAGCGGAAACCGGATTTGAACCTGTGACCTACCGGGTATGAACCGGTTGCTCTAGCCAGCTGAGCTATTCCGCCATATTTTCTTTGCTTGTGAGTTTTGCGCTCTCTCACAACGCTTGCATATTATACCACGAGAATTTCATTTTGTCAATAGGTTTTTCAAAAGTTTTTTGAAAAAATTCGATAATTTTTTTGCGCCCCGAAGCATTGTGCATCCTGCCTACAACGACAGGGGCTCCAAGGAGAAATGTGGTACATTTGACTTGACAAATCGGCCTTTTTGTGGTACAATGAATGGGTATCCCGTCGTAAACCGGGGAAAGACCGGAAAATATTCGATGCGGCTCGGATCATTGCCGTAAAAAATTTTGAAGGCTCCGTGGCGATGCCGCCGAGGGGAGCCCTTCTTGAAGGGAAATCATGCTATGTTGAAAAAAATTGTGATCAGAACCGTGGCGCTGGTCGCGGCCGTTTGCATCGGGGCTCTGTCCCTGTCTGCCTGCGGGGTGTGGAATTGGCTGTGGGAGCGAGACTACGGCGATACCCTGGGCACCGACGATCTGTTTATCGGGAACAACGGGATGGAATCCGAAACCCGGTTTGAGGGCGCCGTACCCTACGAGGGCGTGGGCAGTGCCCATGGCGGAACCGACATTTACTACCTCGGCAAGGAGGGAAGCCCCAATCAGCATCGCATCATCGTCATTGATCCCGGCCACCAGATCCGCGGCAGCTCCGAAAAGGAGCCCAACGGCCCCGGCTCGGAGGACATGAAGGCGGAGGTCACGTGGGGTGCTACGGGCAAATATACGGGACAGACCGAATACGAGCTGAACCTGCAGGTCGCTCTCCTGCTGCGGGACGAGCTGATCAAGCGGGGATACAGCGTGGTCATGATCCGCGAGACCAACGCCGTGAATATCAGCAACATGGAGCGCGCGCAGATCGCCAACAAGTACAAGGCGGACGCCTACGTGCGGATTCACGCCAACGGATACGACGACGAGACCATGAAGGGCGCCATGACCATCTGCCAATCACGGAACAATCCCTATGCCGATTGCGTCGCCCATTACGAGGAGAGCCGTAAGCTGTCGAGCTACGTGCTGGATCATTTTTGTGAGCAAACGGGTATGACCAAGCTGAGTGTGCGGGAGATGGACAACATGACGGGCACGAACTGGAGCCAGGTTCCCACTACCATCGTGGAAATGGGCTTTTTGTCCAACAAGCTGGACGATCAGCTGATGCTGACCGAGTTCTTCCGCTATAAGGCGGCCAGCGGTATCGCCGACGGCTTGGATCAGTATTTCGTATGGGTCGAGGAGCAGGAGAACCCGGCTGAGGACACGCTCCCCGACGCGGATGCCGCCTCTTCCGAGTCGGCGCAATAAAAGGGATATCCCCTAAGGCGTAACGACTGAACCCCCGACAGATTTTCGAATGTCTGTCGGGGGTTCGCTTTTTTCATCATTTTCTGTTACGGCGCCACAAGCTCCTCTGGTATATCCCCAAGGCTCCCGCCGGGAAGCGCTCCCAACGGGGCTTTTTGGATAGGGGCCTCTAAGCAAGCCCGGATACGTGATCCCACTCGGTGGTTGGGAAGGGATGGATCGGGATCACGTCCGAAAAGCGAAGCTCGGCAGGAACGCAGAGGGCTATGCGGGTGTCGGTGTCCCGAAAGCCGCCGCTGAATACCCGCACCGACGGAGGTATGCGGGTGGCGCTGTGCTTCCAGGGCATTCCCCGTCCCTCTTGCTTGGATACGGCCTCACGCAGAGTCCAGACCCGGGTAAAGCAAAGTGCCCTGTCTCTGTCGGAGGGATCCTTCGGGAGCATCAGCTCCTCCTCGGTGCAGTAACGGCGGATCAGAGGCAGAGCCCGCGCCGGGGAAAGGATCTCCTCCACGTCCACTCCGACCCGACCGCCGCCCGTGAGCAATCCGCAGGCAACGTAGCAGCCCGAGTGGGACAGATTGAAATCAAGGGGCAGGGGATTGCCGACGGCATCGGTACCATAGGGGCGGTGATGCTCGTCCCTGCGCAAATTGACGGAGGCGGGGGAAAATCCCGCGCGAGCCAGAAGGGGAGGAAGCAGCGAAAGAGCGCTCAGACGGGCTATGGCCACGGAGGGAAGGATAGGGCGTCCCTCTCTCCGGATCAGCTCGTCCAGGTAGGCGGCGGATCCCGCCGAGGAAAAGGCCTGCTTCAGCTGTCCGTACAGGCGGTCTGCCTCGCTGACGGGGGGAATGGGGGCGGCGGACCAGTACAGTATGCCCATCAATTCAGACCCATCTGCCCCATGAGCTTCTTGTTGAATTCCTCCGCCGTGTTGTAGCCCATCTTTTTCTGACGGTTGTTCATGGCGGCGATCTCCAGGATAATGGCCAGGTTACGGCCGGGCTTGACGGGGATGGTAATGGAGGGAATCTCCAGACCCAGAATGTTGGTGGTCTGCTCCTCCAGGCCCAGACGGTCGTACATCTTGCCCTGCACCCAGGTCTCCAGGTTGATGATGAGGTCGATGCGCTCGGTCATCTTGACCGAGCCCATACCGAATAGACGGCGAACGTCCACGATACCGATACCGCGCAGCTCAACGTAGTGACGGATGATCTCGGGAGCCGTACCCACCAGGGTCTTGCTGGATACCCGCTTGATCTCCACCGCGTCGTCCGCGATGAGACGGTGGCCGCGCTTGACCAGCTCAATGGCGGTCTCACTCTTACCGACGCCGCTATCACCCAGCAGAAGCAGACCCTCGCCGTACACCTCCACCAGAACGCCGTGACGGGTGATACGGGGGGCCAGGTGGTTGTTCAGCGACGCGATCATGGAGGCCAGCAGGGGACTCGTGGTCTCCTTGGAGCGAAGCAGGGGAACACCCACGCGCTCGGCGGCCAGGAGCATTTCCTCAAAGACGGGGTTGCCCGTGGAGAAAACCACGGCGACGGGGCGGGCGTTTATGTATTTATCAATGTTTTGGCGTCGAGTCTCGGGGTCCAGGGATTGCAGGTAGCGATGCTCGGCGTTACCGATGATCTGAATGCGGTCTGCATCGAAGATCTCAAAGAAGCCGGTCAAGGCCAGACCGGGACGGCTGATATCGGGGTTGACCACCATGATGCTGTCGAAATTCTCGGGAACGTACACCTGCTCCAGGGAAAACTCCTTGCAGAGCTCCGACAACGGGATGGAAAAAAGTTCTTCCATGGGAAAAGCCTCCTTACGAATGAATGGGTCTGTTTACTGTACCGTTTATTATACCACAAGATCCTCCATAAATAAAGGGGGGATTTGCAAATTTTTTTCGAAAAATATAGAGAAATATGGAAGAATTATGAAGAATTATGAAATCTGCGGAATCCCTCTTGCAAAACGGCGCGGTTTCGTTTATAATGTGGGGGGCGGCGGGAGTCTGAGCCGTCATCCGGGCGGGGTGCTTGGAATGGAATTGAAGGCAAGGCCTTGGAGCAAGGCGGAAAGGAGCTGCACATGACTACTGAAAAGGAGCGTTGGATCCTCGTTGTCGACGACGAGGCGGATATTCGTTCGCTTTTGCGGATTCTGCTTGAGAAGGAGGGCTACCGTGTCCTGGAGGCCGCCGACGGCCGCGAGGCCGTGGAGACCGTCACGGCCCGGGCAGGGGAGATCTCCCTTGCCATCCTGGATATTCTGATGCCCGGGATGGACGGCTTCGAGACGGCGGAAAAATTGCGCGGGCTGACCGATGCGCCCATCCTGTTTCTGACGGCCTGCTCCTCGGACGAGGATAAGAGCCGGGCCTACGGAAGCGGCGGAGACGATTTCGTGAATAAGCCCTTCCACGCCGTGGATCTGCGGCTCAAGGCCAAGGCCCTGATCCATCGGTACGAGATGTATCGCTCCCGCGACGGGGGGATGACCGAGGGAGAGAAGGAGACCTGCGTGCGCTTCTCCGGCAATATCGAATGGCACCCCGAGGAAAAGCTCCTGCTTCGGGAGGGGAAGCCGGTGGTGCTGACGGAGCGGGAATACCGTCTGTTCGCTTGCCTGGCTCATTCCAGGGGTAAGAATCTGACTCCCGCGACCCTGTACGAATCTGTCTGGGGAGAGCCCTATCTCTCCAGCTCCTCCAATACCGTTATCGTCCATATCGCGAATCTGCGGCGCAAGCTGGAAAAGGATTCCTCCAGCCCGACCCTGATCCGCACCGTATGGGGAAAGGGGTACCGCATTGATTGAGCGTAAGCAAGACCGCAGAAGAGTAAGGCCGAGGGGGATCTCCCGCCATATGCCCTTCATCGGAAAGAGAAGTCATCCCATGCCCAACGGAAAACGGTTTGTTTCCATGCGGGTCAAATTCGTGATCACGGCGGTGGTGACGGGGGTATCCGTGATCACGGCCGCCCTGCTGCTGGTGACGGTTTCCCTGCACCTGTTTCGGCGCACCTACATGAAGCCCGAGCGGGTGAACGAGCGGATGGAGGAGTACATTCACTCCTTCGCCACCTATGTGGCCGAGGAGCAGCTCAGCTCCGACGATGCCGCCGCCGTGGTTCGCTGGACCCGTTCCCATCGGGCGGTGTACCTGGTGGTGGTCAACGGGGATGACGACGCCTTTGGTGCCGCGGGAGGGGAATTGTGGGAGGGCGGCTCCGAGCCGGATCGGAAGCCCTTCTTTGATCCCATCATATCCAACGACGGAAGCCACGGCTTCTCGGTGGACGAGACCAGCCGTATGTACGCGGTGGGCTTCCAAAACGGGGTTCATTCGGTGGGTCTGGTGGACTATTCCATGTCCAGAGTCACGGATATCATCATCCTGTCGGGAATTCTGGGGGCGGTGGCCCTGTTCCTGCTGACCATGCTCCTGTATTACCATCTCCAGATTCGCTCCATCGTCTCCGTGTCCCGGGAGGTCATGGCCGTCAGCAACGGCGCCCTGGAGGCGGAGATCGAATCCTCCCGCAACGACGAGATCGGCCAGCTGGCCTCCGACGTGAACAGTATGCGGAAGGCCATCCTGGAGAAAATGTCCGAAAGGGAGGCCGCCTGGCAGGCCAACCGCGACCTGCTGACCTCCGTAACCCACGATATCCGCACCCCCTTGACCTCTCTTTTGGGCTATATGGATCTGATGGGGAAGGATTGCGAGAATCTGACGGAGGAGCAACGGGAGTACCTGAGCATCTGCACCCGCAAGGCGGAGCAGATCAAGAGTCTTTCGGATAAGCTGTTCCTGTATTTCTGGGCCTACAATCAAGCGGAATATACTCCCGCCGCCTTCGAGACCTACGAATGCGCCCTGCTGATGGAGCAGCTGATCGGGGATTCCATCCCGGGTATGGAGGCGGAGGGCCTGTCCATTCACACGGATCTGTCCGCCATCTCCCCCGAGGATCGGGTGCGCCTGCCCATTGAGGCTCTGCGCCGGGTGACCGATAACGTGTTCGACAACGTGGTAAAGTACGCCGACCGCCGTCGGCCCGTCAGTGTCAGGGCGGAGCGGGAGGAGGGCATGATCCGTATCCTCGTTTCCAATGCCGTGGGAAAACCCAAGGAGCATACCTCCAGCACCCGCATCGGGGAAAAGACCTGCATCGGTATCATGGAGCAGATCGGAGGCCGATACGCCACGGCGCGGGAGGGAAGGATCTTTACGGCGATCCTGAGTCTTCCGCTGACAATCGAGCAATAACCTTTAACCGCTGAAACACGGAACCATGGGTGCGGAGGGGCCCTTCCGGCAATTAGCAAGGAGAAAAAACTCTCCCGTTCGCACCTTCTCATAAAGATGATGACCAAATTGTAGGGAACGGCGTCCTCGACGGTCCGTGACACGCGAAACTCGGCAGAGAACTCGCTTTCTCTGCCGATTCGTGTTATGAATGGGGGTAACGAAAAGCCTCGCCCTTTGGGAGAGGTGGCGGCGTAGCCGACGGAGAGGGGAAATACCCTAAAGAAACGCCCTCTCAAAAAGCCTTCTCCTGTGGGAGAAGGGGGACCGCGTCAGCGGTGGATGAGGAGCTACTTGAAGATTGAAAACACCTCATCCGTCACGCTTCGCGTGCCACCTTCCCCCACTGGGGAAGGCTATTCAATTTTACCGCTAATCTTGCACACCCTCCCCGGCGTTCTTTTTTTTGAAAAAGAATGCGTTTTTTTGAGGAATCTTCATACGGCGGTCACAATCTTGTGCTATACTGTAAGGAATCGTAAGCAAACGCAAGCCTTGTATCAACCACGAAAAAGAAAGGAACCATCCTATGTCCTCAGTACGCAATCAGAAAAAGACCGCTCTGCAGCCTGCGGTCAAAAAGAGTAAGAAAAAGATGGTCATCGCCGCCGCCATCGCCGCCGCGATCCTGCTTGTCGGCGCCTCTGTCGGTATCACCGTCAAGGTTCTGCATGATCGTAAGCACGCGGCCGAGCGTCAGACCGTAGCCCTGTGCAACGGATACGAGATCCCCTACGAGGAGCTTCGCTTCCTCACGCTCATGTATAAGGATTCCCTGGAGGGGAAGTACGGCGAGGGCATCTGGGATGATCCCGCCACCGCCGAGAAGCACAGAGAGGAGCTTCAGGACCTGGTCATGCGGAACCTGAATAAGAATTACCTCATCCTCTCTGCCTGCGATTATCTGAGCATTCCCACGGAGAGCAGGGAGATCGACAACTACGTAAAGAGCCAGATCAAGGAGCTTCGGGACGAATGCGGCTCCCGCAAGGAATACAAGGCCATGCTGGAGGAATACGGCATGACCGAGAATTACCTGCGCTTCTCCATCGGCGTCAGCTTCCTGGAGTCCGCCCTCTACTACGCCCTGTTGGACGGCGGTATGTACGAATACACCCAGGATAATTTCGGTGAGTTTTTGGATTACGTGGAGTTCGGCGGGGATTACGCCCGCACCATCCACGTCTATATCGCCAACGAAAAGGGGGATAGCACCGCCGACAACCTGGCCAAGGCCGAGGAGATCAGCGAGGAGCTGCAGGCACTCTCCACCTTCGACGAGCGCTACGATCTGATCTGCGAGTACATCGGATCCTCGGTTAACGACGACCTGCAGAGCATTTCGGGAGACGGCTACTACTTCACCTACGGTGAAATGGACGAGGATTACGAGAAGGCCACCTTCGCCATGGAGGTGGGAGACGTGAGCGATCCCGTCGTGTGCAGCGGCGGTAATTTCGTCATCATGCGTATGCCTCTGGAGGAGGAATACATCGCCAAGAACGCCCAGACCCTGTTGAACTACTACCACAGCGCCGCCTTGGGTAAATTTGAGGACGGCTTCCGCCACGATTGCGTGGTTAAGCTGACCGAGTACGGCCAAAGCCTGGATATCCTGGCCATTCAGTGAGGATGATCTATGCCCATCCGAAGAAAACGTGAATCCCGGGTACAGCGGCGCTACGCGAGGGGCTCCACCAAAAAGGGCTTCATCCTGCGGCGGCCGGCTCACCTGGGGAAGATCCTCGGCGGAATCGGAGCGGCGGCGGCGGTGATTCTCCTGGCGCTGGTGTGGGGCTCTTACCTGAAGGTGAAGTCGGATGCCTACCGCGAGGCGCAGGAGCGCGGGGAATGGACGTTGGAGGAGGAGGAGATCCCGGCCTATCCCGTCCCCGTGCCGGCGGTTCGCTCGGTGTCCATCAAGCCCGAGGGGAACGTGGGGGATATCCTCATTGCCGGAAGCCACGGCGGTGTGATGATGAATCTGACTCCCGGAGACGCGCCTCTCCCCTATACCTCCGCTGTGGCGCAAAGAGCCGGATTGGCCGTGGCCGCGGATGCGGTGTCTCTGACCAAGGACGTGGCGCGGGTGCAGAAGCGAGGCTTGTACGTCACCTGCGTATTCACGGTGACCTGCTTCTCCGAGGAGAATATTCCCCTGCGGAATTACGTGCGGGGCCTGGAGCTGGCTTTGCTGCGGGAGTACGCCGAGGCGGGCATGAACGACCTTCTTCTGATGGGTCTGCCCAACGGAACCGAGGCGGCGGATCAGCTGACGCGCGACTTTTTGCGGGATCTGAAGATCCTGCTGGGCGATCTGCCCGTGCCGCCCGCCGTCGGGGTCATGCTGCCGCCGGGGGCCTTTGCCTCTGTGAGCGGGGAGGAATTCGAGCCTCCTTACGTGGGCAATATGACCCCTGCCCGTATTCTGGGGGCCTGCGACTACCTGGTCGCGGATCTCCGGGGGATTCCGGTGGAGTCTCTGTCCGACACCCTCTCCGATATCCGCTACGTCTACGTCCGTTACTCCCTCCGCCTGATGGTGGATAAGAATACCCCGGCCGCCGCGAAGGAGGCCATATCCCACGGCTTCGGCAGGGTGTTTGAGGGGAGCTTTTGAGCAACTGATACGAATGATCCATAAGAACCTTGAAACGTCTATAAACTCGTAAGGGCTTTCTTTGAACGCCTGCAGGCGAACCGCCGAGCTTTGAGAATGAAGCCGAAAAGGTGTTCCCGACGCGATTGCGCAGGGAACACCTTTTCGTTTTTTAGAGGTTCCTTTTATGGAAAAGCCGCCCGAGACCGAGGATCAGAGAAGTCCCAGGAACCAATCGATGGCCTTCAGATGCTCCAAAAGAATGCGCAGACCCATCAGGATCAGCACGATACCGCCGATCAGCTCGGCCTTGGAGCGGAATTTGGCGCCGAACAGGTGGCCGACGTACACGCCGACGGCCGACAGGGAGAAGGTGATCACGCCTATGAAGCTGACGGCGGGAATAATGCTGACCTTAAGGAAGGCAAAGGTAATTCCTACCACCAAAGCGTCGATGCTGGTGGCAACGGCCATGGGGATCATGGCCTTGGGGCAGAAGGAGCAGTTGACCTCCTCGGCATCGTCAAAGGCGTCCTTGATCATTTTGGCACCCAGGAAGCCCAACAGAACGAAGGCGATCCAGTGGTCCACCGACTCAATGTAGGCCCGGAAGCGAAGGCCGAGCAGGAAGCCCAACAGGGGCATAGCGGCCTGGAAGCCGCCGAAATATAAGCCCGTGACAAGGGCGTGGCGGAGCTTCAGCTTCGGTGCGGAAAGGCCCTTGCAGATCGCCACGGCCATGGCGTCCATGGAAAGGCCGACGGCCAGGATGAACAGGTCGAGAAGTGACATGAAAACCTCCGTATAAAAGATCTGTGACACTGCGGTGCGCAAAGAGAATCGTGAGGTTACATTATATCACATGGTTGCACGTCTGTCAATCCTTACTTTCAAAACGATTTTTGAACTTTTTCGGAAAAATGTTTGAAAGGGATCTGAGCCCCTGAGCAACGCGGCGGAAAAAGAGATTCCCTTTACGCTCCTTCTCATAAGGAAGATGACAATTTATAGGGACCGGCGTCCTCGACGGTCCGATTTGCTTTCGGTTGAAGTGCATCATTTCGGACTGTCCGGGAGGCCAGTCCCTACAAAATATGAGCCAACCGAAGGTTATCGAACACGTCTATTGAACGGAAGTAGGGACCGGCGTCCTCGACGGTCCGTGACACATAAATTTCGGCAGAGATATTGTTTTCTTTGCCGATTTATGTTATAATGAGGCTAACGAAAAGCCTCCCTCCGAGATGCCATCCGCAAGCGGATGCGGGGGACCGCGATAGCGGTGGAAGGAGCCCGCGAAACTTTGAATTTAAGCGAGATTTATTGTAGCGCGCTCTCCCTCAGTCGCCCGCGGCAAGCCGCCGGCGCCAGCTCCCTCCCGGAGGGAGCCTTTCGTAAGGTCGCACCAACAGAAAAACACCACCAAAGACACTTCTTTGGTGGTGTTCGCGTTTTCTCCGCTAAGAATGCAGAGACGAAGTTCGGATTTTCTGTTGTTGGTGACCCGTACGGGAGATCGACCGCCGAGCAAGCTCGGCATCAATCTGCACCAAGAGAAAGTCTATCGGGAAATATACTTGCAGATTGAAGGCTTCTCATACCGAAACGCATAATCAAAAAATCTGAAAGTCATTAAGACTTTCAGATTTTTTGGTGAAGCGGACGATGCGATGTCCGAACTATTTGCCATATTTTCAATTTCTTCAGTTGTAGGTATATCGATTGGCTTATCATCGAAGGTGAGGAACACCTTGATGTAATCGTCATAAACGAATATTGCTTTAACAAGTCCGTCAATCAGCCGTTCTTTATTCTTCTCGAATCTCAGATCAAGATTCCGGAACTTATGCAGCGTGAACAGAATGAAATCCTTTGTGATTTTCGGCTTTTT
>SVRS01000069.1 GCA_015064695.1 Oscillospiraceae bacterium
CAAGAGCCAAGGAAGCATACCTCGCGGAGATAGACACCATTGAACAGTACGCCCAAAACAAAAAGGAGATCACCGCAAGAATCGATGACCTCAAGGCAAGGAGAGACAAATACATCGAGAAGGAGATTGACATCGATGCTTTCACCGAGAAGGTCGCAGGCATAGTGGACTTCATCGAACGCGATGACGTAACCGCATCAGCCAAGAACGAGGCGCTCCACACCATAATCGAAAAGATCGTATTTGAAAAGGCTAAAGGAAATTTGGCTATCTTTTTTCACGATATTTAATCATCATAAGAAACAATTCGGGCCACCGAGCTGGGAGATGATGATTTGTGCCAGCTTGGGATTGGGGTTCTTGATCTTTACGGGATACTGAAGTTTCTTCTCATAAATCCACATAAGCGTACCTCCTTAGTCTGCATCGTATTCCCAAGGACAGGGCTTGCTCATCCAATCCCAGGAGGCTGTGCTTTGGTTGCCAAAGGCGGTGAGCGGGCCGCAGTTGTCCTCGTACTCCTTGCGAAGGGCTTCGTGCTGAGCCTTCAGCTTATGATAGGTTTCCAGCGCATCGCAGGAGTGAGGATAGACGTCCAGGTACAGAATCGTCTCGTAGAGTGCAAAGTCCACGGCGCGAAGCTGATCCATGATGCGCTTGCAGGTGGTGTTGTCTGCGGTGTGACATCCGTCACACCCGCCCCCACACCCACACCCGCGTTCGCTTTGCTCGTTTGCAGGCTGTGTGACGTTGATTGCGGGAATGGCACGAGGATGCTCGCGGTCACGATTCCGAGGATCAAAGGCGGGCGAGGTGCTTCTGCCGAGACCGCATCCGCATCCGCCGGGGGCGTGTGTTCCGCCGTGCATACTGCGGTTGGGGGATGCACCGCGATTCATGGGACGGCGGAAGGGGGCACGGTCGTATTCCGAATGGCCGCTTCGGCTATTGAAGCCGTAGTACTGATTCATCATGACCGTCTCCTTTCTGCACGGTAGACGCAACCGAGGCTATTGAGTCCGCATTCCGTGCTTCCGAAGGGAAGATCCAGCTCGGTGAACAGGGTTCCTCGATTCAGAGCGGTTTGGGGATCGTGCAGCGCGCGAAAAAACTGACAGGGGGCGTAGACCATGGCCAGAGGGAATTCAGCGAGCCCCCATCCGGCATCTCCGCATCCCTCGTGACCCATGCATTCGCCGTGATGGGGCGAGTGGGAATGGCCTCCGCAGCCACAATCCTCTTCATTGGCGGCATCCATGCGGGGCAGGGGCATGATGTCCGATCGAGTGTCCGGCAGGGTGTCCGGCAGAATGGGATCGGCAGGCGGAAGATCGCGCCCGACGCCGTTGTACAAGGGCTCAGTGCGCGGCATGAAATGATTCCTTTCCATGCGAAAACCTCCTCAGATATTGAATTGATGGTCCCGCTTTTCGGGCGGGTCGTTAGCAGTATATGTCCGGGATGGGCGCGGCGTGTCGAATTCCGTCAGCCACGCCGACGTAGGCTTGCCGATACGGGGAGTTTTTTTTGCACAAAAAAATGAAAACGTATTGAAAGTTTTCGTGAATCATGATATAATACGTATATACTCGAATCGACCGTCTGTACGGCGCGGGAGATGAAATTAACGGAACAAGGAGTACACCGTGGACACACGCCATCTTGAATCATGGATCTGGCTTCCTGCCGAGGCCTATCCCCGTAACCAAACCACCATATACAGCGGCTTTTTAAACCACGCCGACGGGAACTTTACGGTGGCAGAGTTCAAAAGAACCTACGTTTTTGATAAAAAAGTCGTTCATGCCGAGCTTCGGTTCAGCGGAGACACGCTGTTCCGTCTTTGGTGCAACGGAGACCTGATCGCCACGGGACCTGCCTGCGTGGGCGGTGATTTCTGGGCCAACGAGATGGTTCGGAGCAATTATTACGCCTTTGAGACGGTGATGGAGCCCATGGCGAACACCTTGGATTTCTTTGCCGACGTCCGCATGATGCCCGTGCAGATCTGCGATTATTCCCGCGGTCACGGCGGCTTCATGCTCTCGGGGATCCTCACCTTTGAGGATGGAACCGCCGAGACGGTGGCCACCGACGGAACCTGGATGGTGCGTCGTAACGGGGCTTACAGAGGGGACACGGGCTATGACGGCCGCATCCGCCCCGATGCGTTCATACCCGCAGAGGTAACCGAGAATATTTGGCATACCGAGACTGCGCCCATTCCGCTCCGCACGGAGAGAGAGCTTTCCACCTCCGAATCCGTGATCACCCTGGCACCCTGCGAGAAGCGGGAGACGGTGATCGACCTCGATATGATCTGGGCGGGCTTTGTCTGCGTCAAGGCCGAGACCCGGGGAGAGGTGGCCGCCGAGATCTACTGCCGAGAGCTGACCGAGGGAGGTAGCCGCGAGACGGTGACCTTTGACGGTGACGGTACGTACCGCGGCTTCTATATGCATAGCGCGGGGAACCTTCGCGTGGTGGCCGAGAATCGTGGTGACGAGCCTGCGACTCTTCGGGTATCCTTTATCGAGACACACTATCCCATAGCCGACACCGCTGAGACGGTGACCGACGACGAGGATATCAATCTGGTTCTGGAGACCTGCAAGCATACCTTGAAGATCTGTCGTCAGACCCATCATCTGGACAGCCCCCGCCATTGCGAGCCCTTGGCCTGTACGGGAGATTACAACATCGAGAGCCTCATGACCCCCTTCTCCTTCGGGGATATGCGCCTGGCGGAATTTGACGTGATCCGTACCGCCGTTCTCCTGGAGGACCATGACGGTCGGATGTTCCACACGACGTACAGCCTTATTTGGGTGGGAATGCTGTGGGACACCTATATGGCTACGGGCAATAAGGCCCTCCTGGAGCGGTGCCGCAAGGGCCTGGAGCTGCTTCTGAATCGCTTCGCTGCCTACGTCGGGGACAACGGCCTGATTGAGACACCACCCGACTACATGTTCGTGGATTGGATATTCATCGACGGCATCACCATGCACCATCCCCCCAAGGCCCTGGGGCAGAGCGTGCTGAACCTGTTCTGCTTCGGTGCGCTGGAGAAGGCCGCACGCATTTTTGACGAGTTGGGGCTGTACGAGGCAGGGAAGGATTGCCTTGCCCGCCGCGTCAACCTGGGCGAGGCCATCAACCGGCAGCTGTTTGACTCAGAGCGGGGAATCTACTTTGAAGGACTGAACACCCCTACCGAGGAGCATCTGCTTGGCGGATGGATGCCTCAAAACGTGGAGAAGCGGTACTACCTCAACCACTCCAACATCCTGGCCGCCTGCTTCGGTGTCTGCGACGACGATACCGCCCGAGAGCTGGTCCGAAGGATCATGGCCGACGAGATCGGCGGGGATTATCAGCCCTACTTTACCCACTACCTCCTGGAGGCGGTCTACCGTCTTGGCTTGCGGGAGACCTACACCCGTAAGATCGTTGAACGCTGGATCTCGCCCACCAAGGAATGCGCCAAGGGTTTGGTGGAGGGCTTCGTCGCCCCCGAGCCGGGCTACGGCTTTGACCACAGCCACGCCTGGGGCGGCACACCCTTGTACTCTCTGCCCAAGGCACTCATGGGTTTGGAGATCACCAAACCCGGCATGAGGGAGATCACGCTGTCTCCCAACCACCTGGGATTTGGATATGTCAAAACCCAACTGATGACCCCCTACGGGAAGGTGACCTTGGAGATAAAGCAGGGCGAGGAGCCCGTCATCAGCCATCCCGACGAGGTGGCTGTCATCATCAAATGATCTTTATTTTATAGGAGGAATATTTCCGCATCTGCAAGAAGTACGGCAAGGTCGCCGTAGCCGAGATCAAGGACCTTCTGACCGCCGAGGAGGTTACCAAGCTCCTGGACATCGTCCGCAAGCTGGACTACCTGGACGGGGTGATCTTCATTTCCTTCCAATGGGAGAACCTGGCTGAGATCCGCCGTCAGGAGCCCGGACAGACCGTGCAGTTCCTCACGGGCGATAGCCATGATTTCTCGGATGCCTTCCTGGACAAGGTAGCCGCAGAGGGCTTTGACCTGGATATTCACGTTTTCACCGTCACCCGGGAATTGGTGGAGCGCATCCATGCACGGGGCATCAAGCTCAACGTCTGGACCGTAGATTGGAAGGATCGCGCAGCCAACTTCGTGGAATGGGGCGTGGAATACATCACGTCCAATATATTCGAGTAAACAATTACGCACTAAAACAAACATAATGTTAAAAAAGGAAACGACCATGATGAACGTATACATGAAGCATCCCGAGCTATGCAACCCCGGCGTTCCCCAGGTGGGCGCGCTTCCCCCCCGTGTCAACGCACTACCCGCGTTGAAAAAGGACGTCTACCACCGCAATCGGTTGGATGCCGACCTCATCCTCGACCTCAACGGCGATTACCGCTTTTCCTGGCACACCGAGGATACCATTCCGGATTTCTATGATACTGCCTACGACGATTCCGATTGGGATGTCCTGGCTGTCCCCTCCATGTGGCAGTACCACGGCTACGGCCAGATCCTCTACCCCAACGTGGATTACCCCATTCCCTTCAATCCTCCCTACGTGTCCTGCGAGAACCCCGTGGGCTACTACCGTCGCCGCTTCACCGCTCGCAAGACCGCTCGCGCCGTTCTCCGCTTTGACGGTGTGGACAGCGCCTGTTACGTCTACCTCAACGGCGCCTACGTGGGCTTCTCCAAGGGAAGCCGCCTGGCCGCAGAGTTTGACGTGAGCGATCTTTTGCGGGACGGCGAGAACCTTCTCTGCGTGAAGGTGTTTACCTTCAGCGACGGCACATACCTGGAGAATCAGGATATGCTCCTGGCCAGCGGCATTTTCCGCGACGTGACGCTGGTGCAGACAGGGGAGCTGGCGGTTTGGGATTACGAGCTCCGCACGTCAGGAGACCGCATGGATGCCAAAATTACCCTGTGGGACGGCGACTATACGGGAGCTGCCGTCCGCTTTGAGCTTGCCGGGCAAACCGTGGAGGTGCCTGCCGCCAAAGCCGTGGAGCTTTCGGTCACGGTACCCAATGCCCGCCGCTGGAACGCCGAGACCCCCCATCTCTATCCCGTCTACATCACCCTTTTGAAGGACGGCGAGGTGGTGGAGATCCACTCCAAGAAGATGGGATTCCGCGATCTTCGCGTGGACGGAAATCGCCTGCTGGTCAATGATATCCCCATCACGCTCAAGGGCATCAATCGCCACGAGCATGACCCCAAGAACGGCCGCGCCATCACGGTGGAGCGCATCGAGCGGGAGCTGAGGCTTTTGAAGGATCTGAACTTCAACGCCATCCGTACAGCCCACTACCCCAACCACCCCGCCTTCTACGAGGTGGCCTCCGAGCTGGGAATCTATTTAATGGATGAAAATGATGTGGAGAGCCACGGCTGTGGCGGCGCTACGGGGGATCAAGGCTTCCTGGCGAAGCAGGAAGCCTGGCTACCCGCCTTCATGAACCGAGTCCAACGTATGGTGGAGCGGAACAAGAACGAGACCTGTATCGTCATCTGGTCCACGGGCAACGAGCATGGAGACGGCGAGAATATCCGCGCCACGTACCGATACTTCAAGGAAAGGCTGGGGGCGCATACGCCTGCCTTCCATACGGCGGAGAATTGGAGGGACCCCGAGATCTGCGATTTCCGTATGAACGGCTACATGAATCTGGAATCGCTGATGAGCTTTCCCGAGGAGGGAGCGCCTGTGGTTCTCGTGGAGTACGGTCACGGTATGGGCAACAGCCCCGGACTCATGGAGGATACCTGGGACTACGTGTACACCCACCGCCACGTCATTGGCGGCTTCTTGTGGGAGTTCAAGAACCACGGCTTCTACGCCGAGGACGAGGAGGGAACCCCCTTCTACAAGTACGGCGGTGATTTCGGCGAGGCCATCCATTGGTCCAACTTCACCATGGACGGCTTCTGCCGCTCCGACCTGACCCCCAAGCCCACCATGCTGGAGGCGGGCAACGTTCATTCCCCCTGCTACGTCACCCTGGAGGACGGCAGGATCCTCCTGATGAATACCAACGATTTCCGCCCCCTGGACTACGTCCGTATGGTTTGGGACATCAGCGAGGATTACAGCGTCCTGTCCTCGGGCGAGATGATGCTCCCCGCCATCAAGCCCTACGAGACATATGAGCTGCCTCTCACCACCAATCTGTTGGGCAATACTCCCGGTGCCACCTACTACGCCAACATGAAGTTTTACGACAATGAGACGGGCCGTCTCATCGGTGTCAAGCAGGCTTGCCTGGGCTCGGTTCCTGCCGAAGAATATCAGCCGGCGACCTTCGCCCCCGTGGTCATCGATGAGACGGCC
>SVRS01000070.1 GCA_015064695.1 Oscillospiraceae bacterium
CAGCTTGCCCACGCGGTTGCCGCCCAGGGGAATATACACGTAATCGCGGAAGAAGGTGGACAGGGAAATGTGCCAGCGGCGCCAAAAATCCGTCACGGAGTCGGCTATGTAGGGGTAATTGAAGTTTTCACGGTAGTGGAAGCCTACCATAAGTCCCATACCGATCGCCATGTCGGAATAAGCCGAGAAGTCCAGGTAGATCTCCAGGGTGTAGCAAACGGCGGCCAACAGGATGCCCATCGCGGGAACCGTGGCCAAGGATTCCGGCTTTTCCACCATCGTGGATACAATGGCGGCACATCCGTTGGCCAATAAAGCCTTTTTTGCCAAACCGCAGGTGAAGCGGGTAATGCCGCGAGCCGCATCCTCACGGGCGACACGGCGGGAAGCCAACTCGTCATTGACGTCGCGGTAGCGGATGATGGGGCCTGCAATGCACTGATGGAACAGGGCAGCATACAGAAGCAAGAGCCAGAATTTCTTCTGCACCGCCACCTCTCCTCGGTATACGTCAATCACGTAGGAAAGAAGCTGGAACGTATAGAAGGAAATACCGATGGGGAGTGTAATGTTGGGGATGATCTCGGGAACACCGATCAGAAGCTGCAGATTGGAGAGAAAGAATCCCGTGTATTTGAACACCGCCAAAAGCCCGAGACAAATGACCAGGGTGAGGGTAAGCCATAGCCTGCGTCTGGTGTTGTATCGGTCGATCAGCCGTCCGCCCAGGTAGCAGACCCAAGTCATGCCGACCAAAAGGATCAGCAGGGATGGGCCGCCCCAGGCATAGAAGATCAAGGAAACCAGGAGAAGGATCACGTTGCGGGAACGGATCCCCGGCATAAAGGCGTATAAAACGTAGGATATGACCAGAAAAGCAAAAACGAACAGTAAGCTTGAGAAAACCATGGGAAAACTCCTTGGGCGGCAATTATGCCTTCAGAAACGTATCCTTATACTGATCGATACACATCTGAATGATCTCCTCAGCTTCCTGGCGATCATATAACTCCTTAACAGCGGTCTGCTTGTTCTCCAGCTGCTTGTACACCGTGAAGAAGTGCATGATTTCGTCGAAAATGTGGGAGGGAAGCTCATGGATGGACTTCACACCGTGATAGGTAGGATCCGAGAAGGGAACCGCGATGATCTTGTCGTCCAGCTTGCCGCCGTCGTACATACGCATACAACCGATGGGATATACCTGCACCAAAGTCATGGGGTAAATGGGCTCGGCACAAAGCACCAGCACGTCCAACGGGTCTCCGTCATCGGCATAGGTGCGGGGAATGAAGCCGTAGTTGGCGGGATAGTGGGTAGCGGTGTACAGCACGCGGTCCAGACGACGCATACCGTTCTTTTTGTCCAACTCGTACTTGCAGTTGGAGCCCTTGGGGATCTCAATAACAGCGGTAAAGTCTGTGGGGGTGATCTCAGCGGGATCAATGTCGTGCCAAATGTTCATAGGGGGCCTCCTTATGTTTATGATTGATTTTGGGGTGTAAAAATTAAACTACGAAGATACACGATGCACACCGAGCAAGCTCGGCAGATACAAGATACGGATCAGGGCTTCAAGTCCTTGGCCTTATAGGCGAAGTAGCCCTCGTATTTATAGCTGTGGTCGACGCCCTTCATAAAGGTCTGTCGGTCGTCTACCTTGTCGGTCAGGGCGTTTTTCAGCAGATACTTGATCTCAATGTCGCGGATAGGACTGCGCTCCATGGCCAGAAGGTAATCCTCCTTATTCACGAGACTCCAATCTACCACCATGCCGATCTCGGTCTTCAAGATGTGATCCAGCCAGATGCGAGTGGCCCGCCCGTTGCCCTCGCGGAAGGGGTGGGCGATGTTCATTTCCACGTACTTCTCCACGATCTCGTCAAAGGTGGACTGGGGCATTTTCTCAATGCTCTCCAAGGCCGCACCGAGGTACATGAGGGGAGCGAAGCGGAAATTTCCCTTGGACATATTGACGGTGCGGAGCTTGCCTGCGAAATCGTAGATATCTGAGAACAAATGGGCGTGGATACGGCAGAGTGTACCAAAGGTGCCGGCGGGAAGGGAGGCAAGCAAGCACGACTCGAACAGCTCTACTGCGCGAGTCTTACTGATGCGTTCTTCTTCCTTGGCCAGCATGGCGGAATCGGTGATCCCGAGTTTGTTTTCGAGGGGCATGGGCAATCCTTTCTGCTGCGGTTAAGCGGTAAATGGTTATGAATGATCGCGGTTAGTAGAATTCTGGTCATTTTGAGGACAGCCAGATATTCATTACTTCACGTAATCAAACTCAAACTCATAGATGGAAACCGTATCTCCGTCCTTACAGCCTCTCTCCTCCAGCATCTCAAACACGCCGCTGTTCTGCAGCACGCGCTGGAAGTAGTTGAGGGACTCGTAATCGTCGAAGTTGATGCGGCCCATAAGGTTGTAGATCCAGTCACCCTCCACGAAGAAGGTGCGGTTCTCCTGACGGATGACGGTATCCTTGACACCGGCACCGGGCAGATCGGACAGGAAGGCCTCGCCCTCGTCCACCTCGCTCTCGTAGACCGTGATGGGAGGAAGCATCTTGAGCCGCTCGGCTACCCGGAAGATCATGTCCTGAATGCCCTCGCCCGTGGCGGCGGAGACGTACATCATCTCCCACTCGTTCTCGTCAACGAAATCCTCAAAGGCCTGTACGTCCACGACCTCCTCGTCCAGGGCATCGCACTTGTTGGCGATGATGATCTGGGGGCGGGTCGCCAGCTCGGGACTGTACTTTTCCAACTCTGAGTTGATGTTCTTCACGTCCTCAATGGGATCTCTGCCCTCGAAGCAGGAGATATCCACCACGTGGAGCAGGAGGCGGCAACGGTCGATGTGGCGCAGGAAATCGTGACCCAGACCCGCCCCCTCGGCGGCACCGTCAATGAGGCCGGGAATGTCGGCGGCCACGAAGCCGTCGCCACCCTTGACCTCCACAACGCCCAGATTGGGGGAGAGGGTGGTGAAATGGTAGTCAGCGATCTTGGGACGGGCCGCGCTGATGCGAGCCAGCAGGGAGGATTTACCCACGCTGGGATATCCGATCAGACCCACGTCCGCGATCATTTTCAGCTCCATCAATACCTCCCGCTCCTCGCCGCGGGTGCCGTTCTTGGCGAACTGGGGAGCCTGACGGGTGGCGGTGGCAAAGTGACGGTTGCCCCAACCGCCCCGACCGCCACGGCAACAAATGTAGTCGGCACCATTATTTTCGGACATATCGTGAATGACCTTGCCGGTGGCGGCATCCTTGATGACCGTTCCCTCGGGAACGGGCAGGATCAGGTCCTCGGCGTTGGCACCGTGGAACTTCTCGGGCATACCATTGCCGCCGTTTTGCGCGGTGAAATGATGCTTGTAGCGGTAGGCCAGCAGGGTGTTGGTACCCTTGTCCACGCGGAAAACAATGTTACCGCCGTTGCCTCCGTCACCGCCGCTGGGGCCGCCGTGAGAAATATATTTCTCTCTATGGAAGGCGATGGCACCGTTGCCGCCGTTTCCGGCCTTGAGATATACTTTTACGTGGTCGAAAAATTGCATATAGTTTCTCCTTTCGTGGGAGGATCGTTGTAGAGAGAACCTCTAAAATGAGGTCGTTTAACGGATATAGATGAATAGCAAACACACACAGCCCTTGCCTTCCCCTGGGGGAAGGTGTCGCGCCCGTAAGGGCGTGACGGATGAGGGTCACCCTTGGGTTGCCGATCTGTTTGATGAACGGTTATTTCAAATCCAATGCAGTCAGTCCTATGCGTCTTAAAATGTCTTCACATACGGATTGAAAATTTCGGTTAATATCTTGGTTCGAATATCTCAAGACGGTGATCCCTAATGCTGACAGTTCCTGGTCCCTTTCATGATCGGCTGCTTTGTGTTCGGGAAGTATATGCTGCCGTCCGTCAATTTCTATCGCAAGATTATGACTATGAATATAAAAATCAATAATATAATTCCTAATATTCTTTTGCCGGTTTACTGTGAGTGGCAGACGCTTCAAGAACAGGTACCAAAGCTTTCTTTCTTCGTCGGTCATGTTGTTTCGTAAATCCTTGGCGAAAGGGACAAGTTTTTTGTTATGATAAAGTGGCATATATTAAGTCTTGTAAAAAATCCTGATGGCAGAACAGAGCCCCTTTTTATTGGGTGACCTCATCCGTCACGGCTACGCCGTGCCACCTTCCCCCAGGGGAAGGCAGGCGCGGTAACGATTGTAAAACAGGAAACTCCTATACCGCGATCAATCCTCGGGGGTATCCTGTTCCTTTTTCTCGTCCCTACCCCGGACATTGATCTCTGGATCGTCGCCTCTCTGCTTGATGATCATTTTGATGGGCGTACCCTTGAAGCCGTAGGTTTCCCGCAGGCAGTTCTCAATATACCGCTGGTAGGAGAAATGGAACAGCTCGGCCATGTTGCAGAACAACACGAAGGTGGGAGGTGCAATCTGGGTCTGGGTCATGTAGTAGATCTTCAGACGGCGACCCTTGTCCGTAGGAGGCTGAACGCGCATCATAGCCTCGCCCAGGACGTCGTTGAGGGCACCCGTAGTCACGCGAAGGTGAGACTGCTCGTAGACCGACAGAATGAGATCGTACAGCCCGTCAATGCGCTGACCGGTCTTGGCCGAAACAAAGGTAATGGGTGCATAGGGCATATAGGCCAGCGACTCACGGATGCGGTCGGTGAAGGCCTTGACGGTGGAATTATCCTTTTCGATGGAATCCCACTTGTTGACCACGATGATGGTCGCCTTGCCCGCCTCGTGGGCAATACCCGCGATCTTCTCGTCCTGCTCGGTGATGCCCACCGATGCATCGATCATGAGCAGACAAACGTCGGCCCGCTCCACCGCCATGTGGGCGCGAAGCACCGAGTATTTCTCAATCTGATCCCCGATCTTGGATTGACGGCGGATACCTGCGGTGTCGATGAAGGTAAAGGTACCCCGCTCGTTGACCAGTCGGGTGTCCACCGCGTCGCGGGTGGTGCCCGCAATATCCGATACGATCATGCGGTTCTCACCCAAAAAGCGATTGATGATAGAGGATTTGCCCGCGTTGGGCTTACCGATGACGGCAATCTTGATGCCGCTCTCCTCCTCCTCACCCTCCTCCCAATCGGAAAGAGCCTCACAGCAGGCATCCAGCAGATCGCCTGTACCCGAGCCGTGAATGGAGGAAACCGCAACGGGATCGCAATCAAAGCCCAGCTCGTAGAATTCGTAGTATTCGTAGGGAAGGTCGCCTACTCGGTCGCACTTGTTGATGCAGGGAATGATGGGCTTGCCGCTCTTTTGGAGCATGACGGCAATATCACGATCGGCGGCGGTCAGACCCGTCCGCACATCGCACATAAAGATGATGACGTCAGCATCGTCGATAGCCACCTGGGCCTGTACCTTCATCTGGGACAGAATGATGTCGTCGGTCTTGGGCTCGATACCGCCCGTGTCGATGAGGACCAGCTGGCGGCCGTTCCACTCGGTCTCGCCATAGATACGGTCGCGGGTGACGCCGGGGGTGTCCTCCACGATGGAGCGGCGCTCACCGATGAGCTTGTTGAAAAGGGTTGATTTGCCTACGTTGGGTCGCCCAACAACGGCAATAATAGGCTTGGACATGATTATAGTCTCCTTGTATCTTCTATCTTGTATCTTGCGATCTTATTCGCTCCCCAGCATCTCCCGAATGAACTCCGCGCCGCTGTTCTTTCCGGCTCGGATGGACACACCCAGCTTTTCGGAAAGCTCCTCGGGGGTCATGTCGTCGAGGAACATGGCCTCGTCGGCACGCAGGGTGTTTTCGGGGATGATGAGCTGGTCACCGAGATCCTTGCCGACCAACTGCTCGTACATATCTTTTCCCGTCAAAAGTCCCGCCACGGTTACGGACTCGCCAAAGAAATGATTGACGATCTCGTAGACGTGAACCGTCAGTCCCTCCACCTGAGCCTCCAGACGCGCGGCCATGGCCTTGATGGTGGGATATGCGGCCACGCCGGTACAGACAGAGACGGTGCGGGGCGCTTTGTAATCGGGCAGGTACTCGTCGAGGAAGTTCATCTCATCCTCAAATTCGGTCAGCAGGGACGTGATCATCCCCACGCCGTTCTCGATCTGGGCGTAGCCCTCGTAATACTCCTCGACGAGT
>SVRS01000016.1 GCA_015064695.1 Oscillospiraceae bacterium
TATGATTTCTTTTTTGCCCGATTTTGTTACTGATGAATTAATCACAGAGGGAAAGCTGTGTCATCTTGACGTTGTCGATATGAATATCGATATCTGGAAGCAGCTCATTTATCATAAAAACAAATGGTTGTCAAAAAGCATGAAAACCTTCATTGAATATATCAAGACTCACGAATTTTCAAATTGATTTTACAAGAGAGAGCCTGTAACTGCTTCACGGTTACAGGCTTTGCTTTTATTCCTCGTCTTTATGAATCTCCATTTTTCATCGACAAGGCGGGAGATAATGTTTTCAACCATCGTTTTAGCTTCGTTGTCAATCTCGCAGAGTCGCTGATTGAGAGTACCCTCCATAAGAAGCGTGGTGTGGTAGCCCTTGCGATGCTCTTTATAGAACTTGGACGAGAGATCAAGCGAGTTGTAGACATAAAAACTCCGCACTTGTTTCCAAATGCGGAGAAAGCAAAAATGATATTGGTTCATAAGTTGCTTTATTTTATACGGCGAACATTTGAGGGGATAAAGGTTTTATTAATGTGCTCATAGTCTCGTCGACTTAATTGTACTGAAATGCATTTCTTATTGTCGTAATTATTAAGATTGAAAGGGAGGATTTCGCCTTTGGCCTGTTTAGGATACAAATATAATGTATTCTGGGAAAGAATAATGATCCCGATTATACCGAGATAAGATACGCTTTCTATATCATTCCAAGGCAAATCGAAATAAATGTCTCCCCTATTGATTCTTTTGATTCCTTCATGGCTAAATACATCATAAGTTTTAGAAAAACGAGGTAAGCAAATAGCCCACAAAAGGAAAAATACCGATAATGAACCACAAATAATCTTTCCGATCAGAAACGGCCATAGAACAAAGAACAAACAAACAAAAGCGCCAAACCAAAGCAGCAACAGGTTCCTTAGGGTATAATTATAATTTTTCACCATTACTTTCTCAGCTCGCATTATACTTCCTCCTAAAAAGCAAGTTTAAGAATCGCCCATGGCGTAGCCAATATTAGTTTATAAAATGTTCTTGTAATAATTTGTGTATAATTATTTTTAACAAATTCAGTTGCTGCGGTTGAAAGACTTTTAGTAATGCTATTTCCTGCGGCTCGTGACAGAGTAAAACTGTTTTTCAAATCACCTTTATTTAAAGATATCCAGTTTCCACTAGCTCCCATCATAGCGCCTACACCAAAACTAAACAGCCCTTGGACAGCCGTTATAATACCATGGCCTAATAACTCTTGCTTATTTATTTCTTGTCCGCTCAAACTTTGTTTAACGGCATATGATGCAACTCCCGCTCCAAAAGAAGCAGAAACTGCATATAAGAGCCCAACTCCAATCCATTTGGCTGAAATTGCACCAATACCAAATAATCCGCCGAGAGCTGTTACAGATCCAAGAATACCACCAGTTATAGCTCCTCCTAGAATACTTCCTACTAGCGCCCATCCTGTTTGGCCTGTAGCAATTCCTGAAATGGCTCCTGTTATACCGCCGATTAGTGCTCCTATTCCCGCTGCAATAAGCAATGATACAATAATCGAGCAACCACTATCATCCGAATAAAGTATCGGATTATCCAAGCAGCAAGCATACAAATTCAATCCATTGATGCTCTCAGGATCCAAATATCCAATATCATCAATCGTCATAAACCGCCCGATTTCGGGATCATAATATCTTGTCTTCAGGAAATAGAACCCGGTTTCGGTATCGTAGTAGTAAGAACGGTATCTAAAGGGGTTGAGGTTTGCAAGTTCAGTATTTGTTGTGCTTGCATCAATTACACAGTTGCCCCACGCATCGTATTTATATTTTACCACAACTGCACCGATATTGTCAAGTAGCGCGACAATATTTGCCTGTGCATCTTTTCTGTAGAAATACGTTGCATTATTGTGCTTAACAGCGAATACGCCTGTATGATCGTACAAGAACTCCAAACCATCGCTCTGCTTAATCAGATTACCGTTGCTATCATAAGTAAACGTAATGCCGTTCTTGGCAATTCTGCGTCCTCTTGCATCATAGGCAAAGGTGTTACCATCATATTCAGTCAACTGTCTGCCGTATGCCCAAGTAGCGGTCTTGCCACGGTAGGTTGTGGGATTGCCGATCAGATCATAAACAAATGCCTCGCCGTTGTAAGACAGAAGCTGATCGCTGTTGTCGTCGTAACCGTATTCAAAGGTCTCGCAATCCAACAGATGCAGCTCATTCGTGGGCTTGGTGGTAATATCATATTCGTAACGAGCAAGAATATTGCCGTTGTTGTCGTAAGTCCACGTAGTGGTCTTGCCAAAAGCAACGTTGTCCTCTCTCGTCAGGCGATTGAGCGCGTCATACTCGTAGCGGCAGATCATGCGGCCATTCTCGGATACTTCGATGATGTTACCCATGGAATCATAACGGTACTGCATCGATTCTCTGAATTCGCCGTTGGTGGCAAATCGGACATTCGAGGGCAAGGAAGTAGCGTGATAGCCATATTTGGTTAAAAAACTCCGCACTTGAAGGAATTCCAAAGAATTTCTTCAAGTGCGGACAAAACTGATGTTTTATTTTTTCAACCCTTTTTTAGCTATTAGAGCATATTGTTTATAACACTCGGAATAATTATATTGGCAAAATTCAGATTCCGTAAAATATATCCACGAAAAATCTTGTGGAAACAGAAAACGTTCCAAATATGAATGGTATTTTGATTGCTTGCTATTTGAAATATAGGCGAGAGCTATTTGCGAGCACCAATATTTGTCTATTTCGTTTAGTGTGCCAATCCAAGCTTGCGGAATTATATTTTCTTTTTCTACTAACGATAAAATACATGTTTCGATTTTTGGAGAAATAGGCATTTTCGTTAGCAGTTTAATTATGCACTCTGCGGATGGGGTAATTGGATTTTTTAGTAAGTCAATATATTGATCTATATATCTGTCGCTACCAATTTTCTCGATTGTCTCGCAAACACTTAGCAATACGTATTCATCTTGCGGTGTATTATAGTTCTCTAATTCCTTTTTGTAAAAGTTAATCAAATATGGAATCGCATTATAAAAATGAGGAGAACGCAGAGTTGACAATAAATGAACCTTGTTGTATTTCTGCTCGCACATATCGACATATTTAAAAATAATCGGCATCACATCAGATGCAGTTGATGAAAAAGGAGAGTCTTCATACCGTATTAATCGAAGCTTGGCATGAAATTTCTTTAACTCTCTGTTTAGACCTTTCAGTAGCAAACTATCATTTTTGTTTTCTTTTTTCCACGCACGATCTGCTTTTTTTATGTCGATAATTCCTTTAATATTCATCTTGGTTCGTTCAATCCAATTTAATTTTTGCATATAAAATCCTTTAAAGCTATTTATATTTTAGGGGATATCCCAGTGGTCGAATATACCAACCACAGGGGTATTGTTTACCAAGGAAAATACTTAATAGTATAGGCAGAATTTTTCAATGTAGAGGAAATCTTAGTCCCCAATCGTACATATACAATGTATTTATCTGCTTTTATGGATAAATATCTGTTAAGTTGATGAGTCATACTTTGAGAAGCGACATTTTTTACCTCAATAAGCTTTTTGCCATTTTTGAATAAGAAATCAGGACGATTGGGACCAGTTGTTGGCTTATATACCTTATTGCCATAGAGCGCCTTAACATATTTTTCACCATATACTCCTTTTTCATAAGCAGACATATGGGATAGTTTATAGGACATTACACCTCGATACGCAAATCCTCCGGCAATACTTCCAACAATTCCACCTATAGCAGCCCCTAATTCAAAGGAACCGCCTAAAGCTTCGCTAATATAGCCACCAGCAATACCCAAAACACCTTGCCCAATTAATCCTGCACCAATACCTGCAAACGCGGCAATGCCGCCGATTGGAATGCACAAAGCAATGCCAGCAACAATGGATAATCCAGAAGAAATTAAAGTTGCAATCTTACCATCAACACCAAGGGCATCCATTGTATTAGAAATGAGTCCAGATGCTCCGGATACTATCAAACCTACGCCAAAGACTTGACCACCAGGGACAAAGCAAAGAGCAATACCTAAACCAAGCGTGAGACCAGATACCAACCATTGCCACCATGCCGGTGCGCAACCGCTGTTATCAACCATCATCACCGGATTGTTTAAGCAAAACGCATACAAATTCAATCCATTGATGCTTTCCGGATCAAGATAACTAATGTCATCAATGGTTATGAACCGTCCGATTTCAGGATCGTAATATCTTGTCTTGAGGAAATAGAATCCAGTCTCGGTATCGAAGTAGTAGCTACGGTATCTGAACGGGTTGAGGTTGGCGATATCTGTTGCGGATTCTTCAAGAACAACAGTATTACATTTACCCCAAGCGTCGTACTTATATTTTACCACAACAGCACCGGTATTGTCAAGTAGGGCAATGATATCTTGCTGGGCATTCTTTCTGTAGAAATAAGTAGAATTGTTGTGCTTAACAGCGAATACTCCCGTATGATCGTACAAGAACTCCAAACCATCGCTCTGCTTAATCAGATTACAGTTGCTATCATAAGTAAACGTAATACCGTTCTTGGTAATTCTGCGTCCTCTTGCATCATAAGTAAATGTGTTGCCGTCATACGTTGCAAGCTGTCTGCCATATGCCCAAGTAGCTGCCTTACCTCTGTAAGTGGTAGGATTGCCGATAGTATCGTAAAAAAATTCCTCGCCATTGAATGACACAAGCTGATCGCTGTTGTCGTCGTAACCGTATTCAAAGGCCTCACAATCCAACAGATGCAGTTCATTCGTGGGCTTGGTAGTAACAGCATATTCGTATCGAGCCAGAATATTGCCGTTATTGTCATACGCCCAAGTGGTGGTCTTGCCGAAGGCCACGTTGTCCTCTCTGGTCAAGCGATTCAGAGCATCATACTCATAGCGGCAGATCATGCGGCCATTCTCGGATACTTCGATGATGTTACCCATGGAATCATAACGGTACTGCATCGATTCTCTGAATTCGCCGTTGGCGGCAAATCGAACGGAGGCGGGGAGGGAAGTAGCATGATCGCCAAACTTAACGTAAGAGATCTTTTCTTCTGCGATCTTATTACCACCCACCTCGATGGTCTTGCCCGTGTGTCTGCCGAGAACATCCGTGGCTGGTCTGACTACGCTACCGTTGACAGAAACGCTATGCTTCCCTTAGTTATGGCGGGTATATTGTTTGATATGTAAAAAAACGGGCTACCGAAGCAGCCCGAAAAAAATGTTTTTAGTTAAGATCTAGAAGCATGTTTTTTGTCACATGTAAAATCACGCAAAAAAGATCTGTCGTATTTTCTCCAATAACGCCGTAAGCATCTTTTTAGACATTTGAAAGGCATTTTCAAATCGTTGTTCAAAATATCATACCCCAGGTTGTGAATATCATCTGCTAAAAGTTCAAATGCTTTATATGCTTTAGGTTCCTTGAGCATGTATAATCTTTTTAATTCATTAAAAAGCGACCTATACACGTAATAAACATGATCGTCTTCTACACGCTTGGAGGGATGGGGCACATCTTCTCGTTCCGTTGATTTTACATAGCATGACTCACCTATCATCATGATTTCATTTATGTCTCCGGTGTCTTTTCCTTCTGTCCCCAAAGCCTCGATTGCTTTATCCAAATAAAAAAGATTTGAATCTCTGTTTGGAACATTACGAAGAAATGCTATATAATCTACCAAATCATACAAGTCAATGTTAGTCATTTTACCACCTCGATTAATAACCCATTCCTTTAATTATGACATTTATTGTTCTTTTTAAAATTCTTGCAATAAACACCCTATGATTACCATTGTTAATTACTCCGTTCCTATTGATGGGAATCGGATTTTGGTTTGATCCATTTTTTATAGTTTTAATGAAATTGCTAACTACTTTTTTAAAATCCAATCTACTTCTACTATATTGTACTGAGTAGGGATTAACATCATTTTGGGGTAAGTTCGAATAATATTTAGGATTAAAGTCTACACCGGGTTGTTTTGCTGCCGAATAACCAATACTGGAAGCAATTGTTCCCATCGTTGCAATAGTTGCAAATGTTAACATAATGCCATTGTACAAGTCGCCTCTTATCCCAAGACCATGTATCCAGTTGCTCCCTGTAAAAGCTTCTTGGTATTCTGCAGAAGCAAATAGTCCTGTGCCGATAGAGGCAGCCAAAGTCACGTAACCAATAATAGTTGTAAGGGTAGTGGTTGTTGCCAAAACTGCCAAACCACCAGAAATCAAGGCGGGGACAGCCACCATAGTCAAACCTACTGCGGTCACGATATTGTTATCGGTTGCGACACCTATACTTGTTGTTATTAGTCCAACAACTGCAATGATTCCAAGAATAATAGCCAAGGTAGCGGACTGCCCACTATGATCGCTATATTGCACTGGATTATCCAAGCAGTAAGCATACAAATTCAATCCATTGATGCTTTCCGGATCAAGATAACTAATGTCATCAATGGTTATGAACCGTCCGATTTCAGGATCATAGTATCTTGTCTTGAGAAAATAGAATCCAATCTCAGTATCAAAGTAGTACGAGCGATAGCGAAAGGGGTTAAGATTTGCAATGGTGCTTGCATTGGAATTGACTACAGTAGTGTTGCAATTACCCCAAGCATCGTACTTATATTTTACCACAACAGCACCGCTGTTGTCAAGTAGGGCAATGATATCATTCTGGGCATTCTTTCTGTAGAAATAAGTCGAATTGTTGTACTTAACAGCGAATACGCCTGTATGATCGTACAAGAACTCCAAACCATCGCTCTGCTTAATGAGGTTTCCGTGGAAACAAAAAACAGACCGCCGAAGCGGTCTGGAAAAAGTACACTTAATAATGAAAAGGTATTATCAAGCATTAATACACATCTTTCTTTTGCGTTTATCTGCAAAAAACTCATAAGCTCTCCCTTGCTTCGATTTTTTTCAACGCCTTACTGAATTGGAACACAAACAGAATTGCCGTAAAGGTTACAGCGATAATATCCGCTATCGGCTCTGCCATATACACACCGACCGTAGGCTCTTCCACAAGATTCGGCAAGATATAGATGAGGGGCAAGAGTAACACAAACTTTCGTACCACCGCCACGATGACCGACGAGGGTGCGTTTCCAAGGGAAACAAAGGTCATCTGACAGGCAATCTGAATACCGAAGAGGAACATTCCGCCGAAATAGATGCGAATGACACTCTCGGTAAAATCAAGAAGCGCTGTATCGGTGGTGAACATCGATGCAAATGCTCTCGGGAACAGCATGACGCACGTCCACAGCGTTACCGAGTAGATCAGGCAGGATACAAGCAGGAGCTTATAAGTCTTTTTCACTCTATCAGCCGATTTTGCACCGTAATTATAGCTGAGGATGGGTTGTGCGCCCTGCGCGATTCCTTGAAGCGGAAGCATAGCGAACTGCATTACGCTTGTCAGTATCGTCATAGCTCCAACGGCGATATCTCCGCCGTATCCGAGAAGCGACGAATTGAAGCACACCGAGATCACACTCTCGCTTGCCTGCATAATGAAGGTAGCAGAGCCAAGAGCAAGACAAGGCAGAACGAATTTCGGAGATACGAAAAGGTCCTCTTTTTTCAAGCGAATGAGAGCCTTTTTACCAAAGAGGAAGGTTACTACCCAAATACAAGACAATGCCTGCGAGATGATGGTAGCAAGCGCCGCACCGCGAACACCCATATCCATTCCGTAGATAAAGATGGGATCGAGAATGATATTGGCAACAGCACCGATGATGACCGAGAACATGGAGATCTTCGTAAAGCCCTGCGCCGTCACAAAGGCATTCATGCCGAGTGTCAGCTGAACGAATATCGTTCCGAGGGCATACACGTTCATATAAGCGGTCGCATAACCGATGGTGTTCTCACTTGCGCCAAAGGCAAGGAGCAGCTCCTCATTCCATATCATAAGCACGACGGTCAGTATGACCGACAGAATGATCTGCAACGTAAAGCAACCGCCAAGCGTTTTTTCTGCGGACTGCATATCCTTTTTGCCCATAAAAATAGAGGCTCTCGGCGCACCGCCCGAGCTGACGAGTGCCGCGAATGCCGACACGATCATAATGATCGGCATACAAACGCCAACACCGGTCAGGGCAAGATCGCCGTTCTCCGGCATATGACCGATGTAAATGCGGTCAATGATATTATATAGCATATTGATAAGCTGTGCCACAACAGTCGGCAGAGCAAGACGAAACAAGAGCTTACCAACGGGAGCTGTTCCGAGAAATTCTTTTTTATTTGTCATAATAGTTCTTCCTTACACGTATTTCTCCTTGATGATATGGTCAATGTTTTCATTCATTCGCATAAAGCAACGCTCCATCACAGCACGATCCTCCTCGCTGATGCCTTCAAGAACCTCGGTTGCAAATTGTATCTGACGCGCTCTGCCTGCTTCGATGATCTTCATTGCCTTTTCTGTGCATACGAGTGCATCTTTTCGCCTGTCTCCGGGCACGGCGCGTCTTTCAATATAGCCTTCCGCAACCAAACGCTCCACGTGAGTGGATACGATCGGCTTTTTAAGACCTCGAAGCTCGCAGATGTCTCTTGCTGTTGCAAAATCGGGATTGTTCGCAATAAAGAGCAGAATACTGATCGCAGTATGCGGCAGATTGGTTTCTTGAGCCAAAGGCAATAATGCTTTTTCATATGCCAAAGCAATCTTCCTTGCGTATCCGTTCATTTCTTGAATCGTTATCATAGTATACCTCAAATATATTTCGTTCAATTCTGAACTATATGATATTATACTATTTTGCGGTGTTGATGTCAATGATGAAATTGTGAATTTTTATGATGCTCTTTTGAACTGTAAAAAAATACTCTGTTCAATATAATTTCCATATAAAAAAACAGCATTCGTTTTCGAACTCAAACGAGTGCTGCTTTTTATGTCTTTTCTTACTAATGGGAGTCGAACGCAGTGGGAAAATGCTCCGGCAGAGCGTTTCGGAACGGTGACCGAAGGATTTTGTCAAGCATACCCTCAAGGGGAGTAGGGGCGCTTGGCAAGATTCGAGAGCGATTCTCCGGAAATGCTTGCATAGTGATCCCCGCCCAAGGCCGCTGTATGGGACCTCTTGGATGCTCATTTCATCAGCTCGTCGGTAAGACGGATGATCTCGGGCGCGAGCTTTTTGCGCTTTGCCTTTACGATGGCGTTATAGACGGGATAGGCGAGGCTTGCAAGGATACCGCCGATTAAGCCGGCGACGACACCGATTGCCATGGACACATCTTGGTATGGACCGAGGATCTCTCCAAGATCGGTCATGCAAAGGCTCATTCCGAAGCCGAGTATGAGTACGCCTATGATACCAAACAGGAGCGCGACCGCTAACGCGGTATTTGTTACGCTTGCGTCAAGCCGACGCAGACGTGCCATTTTATCCTCGGCTTCTGTGGGCGCGGTGTATTTATCGCGGATACGCTTCAGCTCAGCCTGCTCTTTGGCGGAGTAGGTATAGGTAAAACCGTTTTTTTCTTGATTGTTATGATCCATTTTTAACCTCGGATTTTAATATTTTGAGTTTCTTTGTGCCTGCGACGATCATATAAATGGCCATTGCTACGATCAATACGGAAATAGCACTGCCCGTTGCACCGAGCATCCATTTCTGTTCCGTAGCCGTCATGGTTCCGTCACCGAATGCGGTAAGCATCGTGGATTCCAGTGTCAACATTGACACGAGTGCCGCCGCCAAGCTGATGGCCTTGGATGCTGAAAAGACGGGACTGTTGTATTTGCGGTATTTCACCACGTTCACAATGGCTACCGTAAAGGCGGTGAAGGTATACGCCGCCATGGCAATCGCCGTGATCATGTGATGCTCGAAGGTTCTGCCCCAGTAGACCATAAAGAAAATGATCAGAGCCAAGGCCAAATTCATGAGAAGAAACACCCAGCCGCAAGCGCGGTATTTTTCAAGCTCGTTCTGTATTTTCTCCCCCGGAGCATACCTTCTTGTGTGCAACAATAGGAAGAATCGCATCACGCCGAGGCAAATATAGTACGCGCCGAGGGAATAAAACCAAAAGGTATGATGGTAAAATCCCAGCCACAGCTGCAGGATTCCATACAGGGCGTTCCATGCAAGCGAGCCGTAGAGAGAGAGGTTGACACGCAGACGGGCATCATCCTGTAATCTTCTTGCGTATTTATTTTTATCCTTGAAGCTTTTGAAGAGCTTGATCAAGTGCGGAATCCTGAAGCACCAAACCGTTAGTGTGTACGCCGCTATCACGTAAGACACGATAGCGAATGGAGATTCCGTACCGACAAACACCATTGAGCTGACGAGCAGAACGGTGGCTATGGGAACGAGAATGATCATGATAGCGATATGCGGAAACAGTAGAGCTTTACCGTGCTTCTTCCAATCCATATTCAGTCCTCCTGATCTTGACCGTAAAGGTCGTTCCAACACCGACAGCACTCTCCACGCCGATCTCGCCCTGCATAATGTCAACCACACGCTTGACGAGTGCAAGTCCAAGACCGTTGCCTTGGGTTGCGTGAGAGGTATCGCCTTGATAGAATTTTTCAAAGATATGTGCGCCGATGTCGGCGCTCATTCCGCATCCCGTGTCGGATATCTTGACGGTAGCGTATTCGCCCTTTGCCGTAAGCGTAAGAGTAACCTTGCCGCCGTCCTCGGTGAACTTGAAGGCGTTGGAGAATAAGTTGTTCCATACGAGCGAGAGAAGCTCGGCATCAGCCGATACAATCACATTCTCCGCAATATCGGTTTCGATTTCGATATTCTTTCGTTCCCACGTGCTTTCATACTGCAAAAGGCTCTCGCAAAGCTGTTCTCCGAGGTCATATTTTTCGATCTGCGGATAGATCTGCTGATTTTCAAGGCGGTTCAGCTTGAGAATATTCGTCATCATATCGGCGAGACGGCGGGAGGCATCGGTGATCGCCTTTGCGTATTCAATTCGTTTTTCTTCGGGCAGATTGGGGACTTGCAGAAGTGTGCCGTAGTTCTGCATGACGGCAAGGGGCGTTTTCATTTCATGGGATACGTTGGCGATAAAATCGGTACGCAGGGTTTCCACACCCGAAAGCTCCTCTGCCATTTTATTGATGCATTCGATGATTTCGTTGAAGCTGTCGTCGGTTGCAAATTTTGCGATAGGCTCAATGCGAACGCTGAAATCTCCCTCAATCATTTTCGAGGTGGCATCGGTAATTCGTTTTACGGGGCGCTCCACCGTGAATTTGCGGCGGATATGATTCATGACAGTCATTCCGATGCTCAAAAGTATGACATTGAGCATGGTGATTTTTGCGGCGACCGTAATTTCTTCCCGTGTGAACGCCCGACCGAGGGAGCCCTGTAACGCGGAAATAAACAGTAGAATGCAACAGGTAGTCACGAATGCGGCAAGCAGAAAAAAGATGAAGAAATTACTGATCGTGCTGAATACTCTTTTCATTTGATCACCGCCTTATAGCCGAGGCCGTGGACGGTCTGGATTTCAAAGGAGTCGCACTCCGAGAGCTTTGTGCGGAGCTTGGTCATATACACGTCCACTGTTCTCGTGCTTGTTTGCGTATCTACGTCCCAGAACTCGTCCATCAGCTGTGTGCGTGTAAAGGTCTTTTTGGGATAGGACAGGAGCTTGTAAAGAAGGTCAAACTCTCTCGCCGTGAGGGGAATTTCCTCTCCGTCAAGGATTGCGCTCCTCTCGTCTGCATCCATCACAAAATTACCGACCTCCAGACGGTGGCTGGATGCGATTCTGGAGCGGCGAAGGAGCGCACCGATACGCAGAATCAGCTCGTCAAGATCGATGGGCTTGGTCATGTAATCGTCGATGCCGATGCGAAAGCCTCTCTGTTTGGATGCGAAATCGTCACGGGCAGACATAAACAATATGGGAATATCATTATTGAGAGAACGCACCGTTTTGGCAAGCTCAAAGCCGTCGATCTGCCGTCCTCGGACGGCGGGCAGCATAATATCCGAAACGATGCAATCGAAGGTGGTCTTATACATCTCGTCGTAGGCACTCTCTGCGTCAAGACAACCGACTGCCTCATAACCGCTGTTGTTCAGATAAGAACAGACACTGCGGTTCAGATCCCTGTCGTCCTCCACAATTAAAATTTTGAACATATTTCTATCCTCCGGGGGCGTAATTTTCCTGAAGCATTTTCATTATACCATAGAAATGTTAAAGTTTTGTTTGTGTTTTCGCCGTTTCGGAAAAAATCCTGAAAATTTTTTTCAGGGTTTTTGGTGATTGTAAATTGTAACAAGAAGGTGGAGATATCAGGCAAGATTGGGGGAATATTCTTTCTTTTGACCGCCGGGTATTGACATTTCCTTAGGGAAGGTGTATACTGAAAGCAGAAGCGCCGTAGGCAGCGGAACCACCCGTCGGTTTTGATGCGGGATATGCTTTCGAAATCGTTCAACGTTGATGGTGATCGACTTACACTTAAGAGGAAAGGACTGCAATATGATGAATACAGAAAAATTCAAGGATTTGACTTACTCCGTCGAGGAGCGAGTACAGGATCTGATGGCGCGCATGACTCTCAAGGAGAAGCTTGCGGTTATCATCGAAACCTCCCCGGCCAACGAGCGCGTGGGAATCCCAAAATATAATCATGGAAACGAGGCACTGCACGGTGTTGTCCGTCCCGGTACCTATACCGTATTTCCCCAGGCAATCGCTCTTGGCGCGACCTTTGACGATGGGCTGATCGAGGAGATTGCCGATGCAATCTCTGACGAATCCCGTGCCGTTCATCATCACGGCAAGGGTGTCTGTGTCACGGAGGATCAGTATGAGGGAAGATATAACGGCCTTTTGACCTTTTGGTCACCGGATCTCAATCTCTGTCGGGATCCTCGCTGGGGCAGAACCGGTGAAACCTACGGAGAAGATCCGTATCTTGCCGGAAAAATGGGTGCGGCGTTTGTTCGGGGCTTGCAGGGCAAGGATCCCCACTATCTGAAGGCGGTGGCCACCCCGAAACACTATACGGCCAACAACGAGGAGCATAATCGCTTCAGCTGTAATGCGGAAATGAGCGAAAAGTCCCTGCGGGAGTACCATTTGGAGCCGTTCCGCCGCGCGGTGGAGGAAGGCCGTCCGGCCGCAGTTATGGCAGCGTACAACGCCGTCAACGGGGAGCCCTGCCATCAGAATTCGTATCTGCTGCAAACCATTCTGCGCGACGAATGGGGCTTTGACGGATACGTGGTATCCGATTGCAGCGGCATTGCAAGATTGTGGGACGCCCACCGAAAGCATGATGATCCTGCGGATGCGGCGTCGGCGGCTCTGAACGCGGGTGTGGATCTGGAATGCGGAAGCTACAGCCCTTACGAGCATTTCTACGCGGAATTTCTGGAGCGTCAGTTGGCGGAGGGAAAGACTACTGAGGCACGTATCGACGAGGCCTGCCGCCGTGTTCTGACCGCGCGGTTCAAGCTCGGTCAGTTCGATCCTGAGGAGATGGTTCCGTTTTCCAAGATCCCGTTGTCCGTGGTGGGCTGTGAAAAGCACGCCGCTCTTGCCTATCGCGCGGCGGTAGAATCCATTGTTCTTCTGAAAAACAACGGCGTTCTTCCGTTGAGACCCGATACAAAGGTTGCCGTTGTGGGCAATAACGCCCATCTCTGCCAGTTTGGCGATTACAGCGGCAAGCCCAGGAATACGCCCGTTTCTCCGTTGGACGGCATTCGAGAGATCGGCGGTGACAACGTCACCTTTGTCCGTTGGACGGGAAATCGATCGTCCGATCAATATACCGTAATCTCTTCCGATTACCTGTGTGATCCCGATGGAAATCCCGGTCTGCGGGGCTCCTACTACGATTTCGCCCACTTTGTTGGCACTCCCAAGGTACGAACCGATGAGCAGATCGATTTTGCATGGCGGGATCAGATGCCCGATCCCTTCATCGAGGCCCAGCAGTATTCCATTCGTTGGGAGGGTGTTCTGGTGCCCGAGATCAGCGGTACCTATTTCCTCCGGTTGAACTATTCGGGCTGTGCGCCTTGCGAAATGCCGAAGATGTTCTTCGACGGCGGGGAGATCGGGACGCAGACGGCTGTTCGGATGGAGGTGGGCAAGACCTATCCTATCACCATTGAGTACATCAAATCGGCAGAGAATCCCTCGGTTCAGCTTTCGTGGATCCAGCCTGCGACGGACGGAGAGGAGATCTTCTCGGCCGAATGCAAGGCGGCCGGGGAAGCCGATGCCGTTGTGGCTGTTGTGGGTCTTGGCGTTGAGTATGAGAGGGAAGGACGGGACAAGGATTCTCTGGATCTTCCTCCCGAGCAGGCCGAGCTTTTGCGGCGTTTGTGGGGGGTTAACCGGAATCTGATCGTGATTCTCGTTACGGGAAGCCCCTTGACGGTTCCTGCGGTTCACGAGCATTCCGCCGCTATAGTCGAGGCATGGTATCCCGGTGAGGCGGGCGGACGTGCTTTGGCAGATATCCTGTATGGGAAGGTCAATCCCTCCGGACGTTTGTGTGCTACGTTCCCGATGTCTGTTTCGGACATTCCCGCCTTCGATGACTACGAAATGTCCCATGGCAGAACCTATATGTACAACAAGCGCACACCGCTTTACCCCTTCGGCTTTGGCTTGTCCTACACCCGCTTTGCGTATTCCGATCTTTGTGTGAAGGGCAGGGAAGTGACAGTTCGCGTGAAGAATATCGGTGGTATGGGCGGCGACGAGGTTGTACAGCTGTATTTGGACAGTGCCGGACTTTCGAATCAACCCATGCTTCGGTTGGTTCGCTTTATGAGAGTGTTTCTCGGAGCCAACGAGGAGTCGGTCATTTCCTTTACACTTGACGACCGTTGCTTTACGCTATTCTCCGACGAGGGGCGTGAGCAATTTGTAAACGGCACGTACAAGCTCTTTGCGGGCGGGGCTCTTCCCACGGATAGAAGCCTGGCATTGGGCGCTACGGATGCGGTTTGTACGGAGATCACGGTTTGAGATGCTTGCCATGAAATGTGGCGAAGCCACACATCATTAGGCGAAGCCGTCATCATTGGGCAGAGCCCAACATCATTTGCCATGAAGCTCGCTTTGCGAACTTCGGCAAACATCATTCAAAAAAAGCACTTTTGTCGGTAGACAAAAGCGCTTTTTTTGTTGGCACGGTGTAAGGGATTCGGAACCCCGCCGAGCAAGCTCGGCATCAAGTTGCACTCCGCGACCTACGGTCGCTGGAAAACGGAAGCCGTATAGTCTTTCGGCAACTTGAACCGAGGTCTCGGCCCAAAGCGCCGCATCAACAGAAAAGCCCAAGGCATAAAACCTTGGGCTTTTCTGTTGCCTAAAAGCGACTAAAAGGTGCGTAAGTGAGGTAAAAACGAACATAAGGTCAACTTTTATTTCTTTTGTTATTATATCATAATTTAGATAGCTTTTCAAGTGAAATATTCGGCTGACGCCGAATGTGAAATAATTTCCTTGCGAAAATTGTGAAATATCTCCCTTTGGTCGATGTGAAATGAAATTTGCCCACATTCGCGTCAGCGAATATTTCACATTTGCGGAGCAAATATTTCACAGCGAAGCTATTTCACTTGCCCGTAAGGGCAAATTTCGTTGAAAAAAGCACACATTTGTCTGGTAGACAAATGTGTGCTTTTTTCTGGCACGGTGTAAGGGATTCGAACCCCCGACCTACTGGTTCGTAGCCAGGCACTCTATCCAGCTGAGCTAACACCGCAGGCACGCAAGAGGCAGTTGCTCTTGAGCACTCGTATATTATAGCACAACAAGCCGAATTTGTCAAGAGTTTTCTTTTTGATTTTCTTCACGATTTTTTACAGAATTAAAATGTTTTTTTGGTACAAATTCCCGAAAACAGATTGACAAACAGGAAACGATCGGGTATAATATAGGTGCATCATGGCAGATGCATCTTCATTCTTTGCTTTTTTTACTTCAAAAGGAGTCCTACATATGGGAAAATATCAAAAGCAATACGCCGGTGGCCCCTTGATGGCCGTGGATGCCCTGGGCAGACCGACCCCCGATACCCGGAGCGGTGCCCCCACCACCAAGAAAAACCGCTTGGTGGGCCTTTTCTACTTTCTTTGGCTGGGTGAGAGCGGTCGTCACCGCCCCTACAATATCTCTCACATCATGGAGCAGGACCCTGCCATCGGCCACAAGCCCAAGTCCCCCCTTTGGGGCGGCTACGGTCTCATGCACCACTGGGGGGAGCCCTTCTACGGCTACTACTACAACAACGACGAGTGGGTGGTCCGCAGGCACATGAAGCTCATCATGCAGGCTGACGTGGATTTTCTGTTCTTCGACACCACCAATGCGGTCATCTATGCCGATAACGCCAAGCTGGTCATGAAGGTGCTTCAGGAATACTTTGATGAGGGCTGGAGGATTCCGCAGGTCATGTTCTACACCAACACCGCCTCGGGACAGACAGTTCAGCGGATCTACGACGAGATCTACCGCGACGGATACTGCAAGGATACCTGGTTCTGTCTGGACGGCAAGCCCGTCATCATCGCCAAGGAGGAGGAATGCTCTCCCGAGACGGTTGAATTCTTCAACATCAAAATGTCCCAGTGGCCCAACGAGCCCGATAAGCTGGGGGGCTGGCCTTGGATGGATTTCACCCGTCCCCAGCGAGTGTTCGCCAACATGAAGGGCGAGGCCGAGGTCATCAACGTCTCGGTGGCTCAGCATCCCCAGATCATGTTCGGTGACTCCGCCCTCTACGGCGAGAAGGCCAACCGAGGCCGCGGCTTCCACAACGGTGCGAACGACCCGGACCCCGATGCTTGGAAGTACGGCTACAACTTCGCCGAGCAGTTTGACCGCGCCCTGGAGACCGACCCGCCCATTGTTTTGGTCACGGGCTGGAACGAGTGGATCGCAGGAGATTGGGGAAGCGGACGGGGAGAGCGCCCCATCTGCTTCGTGGATTGCGCCAACTGGGAATTCAGCCGCGACATCGAGATGATGCGGGGCGGGTATTTCGACAACTACTTCATGCAGCTGGTCAGCTACGTCCGAAAGTACAAGGGCGCCGCCGAGACCCCCGTTTATGAAAAGGTGGAATCGGTGGATATGCCCATCAAGGAGAGTCTCGGTGCCTCCCCCGCCGTCTACGACAGCTTCTCGGACGGCGGCTTCCACCGTCACGCCGAGGGGCAGGGCGGTATGATCTACACCAACTACACCCAGCGCAACGTCATTGAGCAGATCGGCGTCAAGCACGATGCCGACACCATCTCCTTTACCATCCGCACCAAGGAACCCGTCACCGATCCCCTGGGGGCAGGCTCCTGGATGAAGATTTACCTGAACACCGAGGGCGGTGAGGATTATCGGTATGTCCTCAATCACACCACCTGCCGTGGCGGACGGACCACTCTGGCCAGAGTGACGGGGAAGGGCGGCGACCTCACCGCCGAGGATCTGGAGGGCGTGGCCATTCAATACGAGGTCAGCGGCAATCTCCTGCGCATCAACGTACCTCGCTCGGCCATTTATACGGACTACGAGTATTTCACCCTGTGGTTCAAGGTGGCTGACAGCCGGGAGGCGTACCGGTCTATAGAAGACTTCTATGATAAGGGAGATTCGGCACCCTTGGGGCGGTTGAATTTCGTATACCGAGGGAAGTAAAGGGAGATTTATATGCAAAAAAATCAAGTGCGCTTTCTTTGTGTATTTTCGGTCATTCTTTTGCTTTCGGCGGCCTTATTGACGGCCTGCGGTGATGGCTACAAGCCCTCGTATGGCGAGGTTTATACCAAAACCTCGCCCTCCCGAGGGGACGGCGGCGTTTCTGAGGTGGTGGATATCACGGTGGAAAAGGCTGCGCATAGCGGGGAGGGGGAGATGACGGTTCCCGTCAAGATCGGCGTGGGACATCTTCCTCGACGTCAAGACGGAGAGGGGGCGGCCTACCTGGAGGTGCGGATTTGGCTGGACATCATGCCGAAGGAAGAACCTACGGACATTCTTCGCTTTGAGTATCCTGATTGGCAGACGGCCGCCTTCAATTCGACCGAGGAGGAAAGCCGTCCGTGGTACCTTTTTTGGGTGCCTGTCTACTACGGAGATTTTTATCCGCTCTGCCACGAGACCGTGGAGTGGAGGATTCCTGCTGAGGCGAGCTACGGTTTTTTGGAGGCTGAGCTATTCGAGGTGGATATGAACGGAAACGAGTATAGCTCGGAGGAGGTACGCATCGAATTTGAAAGAACCGCCGAGGGGATTGTGTTCAAGGAAAGCTGATACATCCTCTTTTCATCCCGCCGAAATATTCGGCGGGGTTTCTTTTTTCACTCAAAACCCTTGACAATCCTCCGCGAAAGGGGTATAATGAAGCGGAGAGTTTTTTCTCCCTGTGTTGTTCAATATCAAAGAGTTATAGAAGGGAACTACCATGACAAAGATTGACATTTTCTCCGGCTTTCTGGGTGCCGGCAAAACTACCCTGATCAAGAAGCTCATCACCGAAGCCTACGCCGGCGAGAAGCTGGTGCTGATCGAGAACGAGTTTGGCGAGATCGGTATCGACGGCGGCTTTCTGGCCGAGGCGGGTATCCAGATCAACGAGATGAATTCGGGCTGCATCTGTTGCTCCCTGGTAGGTGATTTCAGCAAGGCTCTGTCCCAGGTGCTGACCGAGTACGCCCCCGACCGCATCCTTATTGAGCCCTCGGGCGTGGGCAAGCTCTCTGACGTCATCCGCGCCGTACAGGGCGCCGCCACCGAGGGGGCCGTTTTGGGTGGCTTCACCACCGTGGTGGATGCAGGTAAGTGCAGGATGTACATGAAGAACTTTGGTGAGTTCTTCAATGACCAGGTGGAGAATGCCGGTTGCATTATTCTCTCCCACACCCAAACTACCTCGGCGCAGAAGATTGAGACCGCTATTTCTCTCCTGCGGGAGCATAATCCCACCGCTGTCATTGTGACGACTCCTTGGGATGAGTTGACGGGCGCTCAGCTCCGCGAAGCCATGGAGCGCAAGGATACTCTGGAGGCCGAGCTGGCACGTTTGGCCGAGGAAGCGGAGCATCATCACCACCATCATCATGACCACGATGACCACGATGACCACGACGAAGAGCACCATCACCACCACGAGGACGGTGAGGAGTGCCATTGCCACGAGCACGAGCATGAGCATCACCATCACCACCACGAGGACGGTGAGGAGTGCCATTGCCACGAGCACGAGCATGAGCATCACCATCACCACCACGAGGACGGTGAGGAGTGCCACTGCCACGACCATGAGCATGAGCATCACCACCATCACGAGGACGGCGAGGAGTGCCACTGCCACGACCATGAGCATCACCATCATCATCACCATGCCGACGAGGTATTCGTGAGCTGCGGCGCCGAGACCACCGCGACCTTCGATCCCGCCGCCATGGCAGATAAGCTGGCCGAGCTGACCGACGAGGACAAGTACGGCATCGTTCTGCGCGCGAAGGGAATTGTTCCGTCCTCTGACGGTGCGGAATGGATCCATTTCGACTACGTTCCCGGGGAGCCTGACGTACGCACCGGTGCTGCTGCGGTTATTGGACGTCTCTGTGTCATTGGCTCAAAGCTGAACATTCCCGCCCTCTCTGAGCTGTTCGGAGTCGAGCTGGCATAAGAGGTGAAATATGGCATATAAAATTCCCGTTTACCTGTTCACGGGATTCCTGGAGGGCGGCAAGACCCACATGATCCAGGAGTCTATGGAGAGCGAGCAATTCAATTCGGGGGACAAGACCCTTATCATCCAGTGCGAGGAAGGCATCGACGAGCTGGACCCCACCGCCTTTGCGGGGAAGAACTGCTATCTGGAGCTTATTGAGGATCCCGACGAGCTGACCGCCGCCAACCTCACCGCCCTGGGCAAGAAATACAAGGCCGACCGTGTCATCATCGAGTACAACGGTATGTGGCCTCTGCAGGCGCTCTACGAGAATCTGCCCGCCAACTGGGCCATTTTTCAGGAGATGATGTTTGCCGAAGCCAAGACCTTTATCACCTACAATCAGAATATGCGATCCCTCATGGTGGACAAGCTCATGAATTGCGAAATGGTGGTGCTGACCCGCACCCCCGATGATATTGATAAGGAGGAGATCCACAAGATCATCCGCGGCATCTCCCGCCGCGCGGCCATCTCCTACGATTATCCCGATGGGCACATCGAATACGACGAGATCGAGGATCCTCTGCCCTTCGACAAGGAGGCGGACGTCATCGAGATCGAGGACGATGATTTTGCCCTGTGGTACCGAGACCTCTCCGAGGAGATGGATACCTACGAGGGAAAGACCGTTCACGTCAAGGGGCTGGTTGCCCGCGACAACAAGCTGGGCAAGACCGCCGTCATCATCGGCCGCCACATCATGACCTGCTGTGCTGACGATATCGCCTATAGCGGCTTGGTCTGCAATTTCTCCGCCCCCGTCTCCCTCAAGACCCGCGACTGGATCACCGTCACCGCCAGGATCACCCTGGAGCCCCACAAGCTCTACAGCGGCCGCCGCGGTCCCGTCCTCTACGCCACCGACTACGCCATGTCCTCTGCCCCCAAGCAGGAGGTTGCGACTTTCTATTAAGGAGAGCGGGGGAACGAGGGGCTCTGCCCCCGGTCTCGCTGCGGCTCGGTCACGACACGGCTCTGGATGCCACCGGCATCCATTCACTACCGTGTCGCCGCTTCGCTACCCCCGCTCAAGGGACTTTTGAAAAAGTCCCTTGAGAATCCCCAAAAACTTTTAAAAAGTATTTATTTTGTGTTTTTACTTGCTGTGACCCGGTTGGATTTTGGCAATCACCGTGGGGCCCTGCCCACGGGGTTATTTGGAGAACGGTTTTGTTGCCTAACGCCCAATTCAAATAAAAACGGAAATTTGCGTCAGCAAATTTCCACCATCGCGCAAAGCGCGTACATCATATGCGCGAAGCGTATATATCATTCGCCTGAAGTGCGAACATCATTCCCCCAAGGAGGCTCTTATGAAAAAGACCTGCATCTCCCAAAACTGGTACCTCCACGCCCCTCATTATGACGGCCCCGTGGATCTGCCTCATGACTTTTCCGTAACGGCTCCCCGTAATCCTCGCTGCAGCGGAGACAACGGTTATTTTATCGGCGGAAACGGCCATTACTCCAAGGAGCTGGCTATTGACGCTGCCCCCCGCCACTACATCCTGGACGTGGACGGCGCGTATATGTGTACCACCATCAAGTGTAACGACACCCGCATGGTCATGCACCCCCACGGCTACACCCCCATCCTGGTGGACCTGACCCCCCGCATCCGCTTCGGGGAGACCAACAAGCTGAACATCGACGTCAAGGCTATGCAGCCCTCCACCCGCTGGTTTGCGGGCGCGGGCGTTTACCGCGACGTGTACCTGTGGGACGGCGGCGACATCCGCATCGAGCCTTGGGATAAGTTCGTCTACACCCCCACCACCGACAGCGTCAAGGCAATCTACGAGATCAGCGCCGACCGCGATGCCGACGTGACTCTCCGCGCCACCATCATGGACGGCGAGGCTGCCGTGGTGACCCTGGAACAGGCTGTTCACGCCGTCGCAGGGGAGAAGACCAAGGCCGAGTTCACCTTTGACTTCCCCAACGCCAGGCTGTGGGACATCGGTGCCCCCAACCTGTACACCATGCACGCCGTGATCCTGGAGAACGGCGAGGAGATGGATACCGATGACACCCGCTTCGGCGTGCGCACCGTTACCGCAGACATGGAGAACGGTCTCCGCATCAACGGCAAGACCGTCAAGCTCCGTGGCGGTTGCATCCACCACGACCACGGCGTGCTGGGCGCGGCCGATCACCGGGCTGCCTGCCGCCGTAAACTGACCCTGCTCCAAAAGGCGGGATTTAACGCCCTCCGCATCGCCCACAATCCTCCCTCCCTTAACCTCCTGGAGCTGTGTGACGAAATGGGTATCGTGGTCATGGACGAGGTCTTCGACTGCTGGCAGAGAGAGAAGGGCGGCGAGTTCAACTACCACTTCTGGTTCGACGATTGGTGGGCAAGAGATATCTCCTACATGGTCCTCCGTGACCGCAACCACCCCTGCGTGTTCTCTTACTCCACAGGTAACGAGATTCCCGACTGCGAGCATATCAACGGTGCCGAGCTGTCGAGAGAGCTGTGCGCCGAGATCCGCAAGTACGATCCCACTCGTCTGGTCACGGGTGCCTCCTGCTGCGTGGTGGACGATAATCCTCACAACGTGGCCTACTTCGAGCCCATGGACATCTGCGGGTACAACTATATGTACTGGCGCTACGCCTCCGACCGCGTCAAGTACCCCAACCGCATTCTGTGGGGATCCGAGACCCAGGTTCTGAATTTCTACGATTCCTGGAAGGCAACCCTGGAGAACAGTCACGTCCTGGGGGACTTCACCTGGACCGCCTACGACAACCTGGGCGAGGCGGGTATGGGGGTTTCCAAGTGGGCCCGCGACGGCGAGATCCGGGGTATTGGCATCCAGCCCTATCCCTGGCGCGCCTGCTATCAGGGTGACTTCGACCTCTGCGGCTACCGCCGTCCCCAGTCCTACTTCCGTGAGGCCATCTGGATCGGCGGCATTGAGCCCCGCATCTTTACCACCCACCCCGAGCATTACGGCGAGGGCTTTACGGGCACGGGCTGGCACTGGTACGACGTGCTGGATAGTTGGACCTTCGGGGACGAGTATATCGGCAAGCCCGTCAAGTGTGAGGTCTACACCGATGCCGATGAGATCGTATGGTTCGTCAACGGTCGGGAGGTAGGCAGAAGCACCCCCGTCAAGGCCATCGCAACCATGGATATTCCTTACGAACGGGGTGAGCTGGCTGTTGTTGCCTATAAGAACGGTACCGAATGCGGAAATTCCTTCCTCCACACCGTGGGCGCGCCTGTTGCCGTCACCGTGGAGGCCGAAACGGCAACCATTACAGCGGACAACCGCGATCTCTGCTATTTTGACATCACCATCGTGGATCATAACGGCCACCGCATCCCCGATGCCAAGACCGAGCTTCACTGCGCCGTGGAGGGCGGTACCCTCATGGGCATCTTCAGCGGCGACCCTGCCAACGACGATCAGTACGGCTCTGCCACCTGCCACGCCTTCGAGGGCCGCGCTGTGGCCATTATCCGCACCGACAAGGTGGGCGAGGTGAAGGTCCACGTGATCGCCAACGGTCTGAACGCAGGGTGCGGAACGGTGACGGCTGAATAGCTGAATAGCTGAATAAAGGAACTGACATGGAAAACAATATCTATCAAACCATCAAATCAGACGCCGAGACCGCCGTGCGCGAGCTGATCGAGGCGGCCCATCTGACCGCAGGACAACTACTGGTCATCGGTTGCTCCTCCTCCGAAATGGTGGGGGAGCGCATCGGCAAGAACTCCTCCATGGAGGCCGCCGTTGCCCTGTACGAGACCATCGCACCCATCCTGGCGGAGCAGGGCATCCTGCTGGCCGCCCAGTGCTGTGAGCATCTCAACCGCGCGCTGATCGTGGAGCGGTCCACCGCCGAGAAGTTCGGCTACGAGCCCGTATGGGTCAAGCCCCAGCCCAAGGCGGGCGGCTCCTTTGCCACCACGGTCTGGGAGCGCATGACCGACCCCGTGGCCGTGGAGCGCATCCAAGCCCACGCGGGCATGGACGTAGGCGCGACCCTTATCGGGATGCACCTCCGCCGCGTGGCTGTCCCCGTCCGCCTGTCGGTGAACCGCATCGGGGAGGCATCCCTGGTCTGCGCCCGTACAAGACCCGCCTACATCGGCGGCCCCCGTGCGCAGTATCAGACGAGCGAGCCGTAACCTCAAGAAAACAATCCTGCCCCCCCTCACAAAGTCACAACAGAAAAGGAAATCAAACCCATGTCCAGAGACAGACTCGGAAGCCGCTTGGGCTTCATTCTCCTATCCGCCGGCTGTGCTATTGGCATCGGCAACGTGTGGAAATTCCCTTGGATGGTCGGCCAGTACGGCGGGGCCATCTTCGTACTCATCTATCTTGCCTGCCTGATTGTGCTGGGCGTACCCGTCATGACCATGGAATTTGCCGTGGGACGCGCCGCCCAGAAATCTCCCTCGGTGATGTTCCGCCAGCTGGAGCCCAAGGGCTCCAAATGGCATATCCACGGCATTGTCTGCCTGGTTGGGTGTACCGTCCTCATGATGTTCTATACGAACGTCTCGGGCTGGATGATGCAGTATTTCGTCAAGACCGCCACGGGCCAGTTTGACGGTCTGGATACCGAGGGTGTCAACGCCGCCTTCGGTACCATGCTGGGCAACCCTGTCCTGCAGACTGTGTTCATGGGGCTGACCGTGCTGATTGGCACCGTAGTCTGTATGTGCGGCGTACAGAAGGGACTTGAGCGGGTCACCAAGATCATGATGGTGGCGCTCCTGGCCCTCATGGCGGTGCTGGCGGTCAACAGTGTCTTTCTGGACGGCGGTGCCGAGGGACTTAAGTTCTACCTGGTCCCGAACGTGGAGAGTGTCAAGGAGACGGGCATTTTCAACGTTATCGTGGCGGCCATGAACCAGGCCTTCTTTACCCTGAGCCTGGGTATCGGCTCCATGGCTATTTTCGGCAGTTACCTGGGCAAGGACCGCGCCCTCATGGGCGAGGCGGTCAACGTGGCAGTTCTGGATACCTTCGTGGCCTTCACCTCGGGACTCATCATTTTCCCCGCCTGCTTTGCCTACGGTGTCAATCCGGGAGCCGGCCCCGCTCTCATTTTCCAGACCCTGCCCAACGTCTTCAATAATATGCCCCTGGGCCGCTTGTGGGGGACTCTGTTCTTTGTGTTCATGTCCTTCGCCGCTCTCTCCACGGTGCTGGCGGTGTTCGAGAACATCATCGCCTGTATCATGGATCTGACCGGATGGCAACGTCTGAGGACCTGCATCGTGGTGGGAGTGGGAATGCTGATCCTCTCTTTGCCCTGCGTGTTCGGCTACAATATCTGGTCGGGCTTTGCCCCCTTCGGCGGAGACACAGCGATTCTGGATTTGGAGGATTTCATCGTCAGCAATCTGCTCCTGCCCTTGGGCGCGCTGATCTTTACTCTGTTCTGCGTGACTCGCTACGGCTGGGGCTGGAAGAGCTTTATGGCTGAGGCAAATACGGGCAAGGGTCTCAAGGTCCGCTCCTGGATGCGCTGGATCATGACGATCGTCATTCCCATTATCATCATCGTGATCTTTGTCATGGGCATCGTGACCTTCGATTTCTCCCGCGGATAATCTGCGGCTCGCCCCTTTTGGGAACCTCTAAAAATTCACCGCGCACAGAATCTTTAGAGCCTCCCTATAGTATAAAAAGAAAAGGACATCGGTGAACGGTGTCCTTTTCTGCGTATTTATACTAGGAATTGTTTGAAAAATAGCAGTATGACCAACGGCGTGCGCAGTTAACGGTAAATTGAAATTCAATTTGCGCCGCTCCAAAAATATTCCTCGCAGTTGAAGCAACTGCGTTCCGCAAGCGGAAATGGAATATTTCCCAAACAAGTGCCGCTCTTTTGGCGTGCTGTCATTTTTCAAACAAGCCTTAATTGCCCAAAAACCTTGAAGCATCTATAAACTCGTAGGAGCGTTCTTTGAACGTCCGCGGGCGAACCGCCGAGCTCACTCGGCTCTCTCCGCACGCTGAATATGTAGAGGCCCCTATAGGAATTTTTCCGCTAATCACTTGACGTCGATCTTGAGAATTGCAATCTCCCCGGGCTTCAAATCGATCTCAAAGCTCTTGCCGGTCAGTCTCACGTCATGGCCGCCGTACACATCGCTGACAGAAAGGATATCGTGTTTGCCTGCGTATTGGACGGTCAGCTCCTTCTTGTAGTGATTGATAATGGAATTTTTCAGCTTGAAGGGTAAATGATGCTGTTTGGTGACACCGTCGTTGTTGATGAGGGTGAGATAGTAGCAACCGTCGGCCACGTTCAGGATGGATTGGACATCCTCGGAGTAGGAGAAGGGAACCAACTCATCGATCACCTCAGAGAGGATACCGTCAAGGGCCTCCACCGAGTAGTCGGGGCCGTATACGATGACGCGGCCTGCTCCGTCGGTGACGGTGTAGCGGTTGTCGGTCAGTGTCCCCTCGTATGCAGGGAAGAATTTCAGGTAGGCGGTATTCAGGATCAGCGTGCCGCCGTTCTGAACGTAGGCACGGTAGGTCTCGGCTTCCTCGGCGGACAGAGTGACGTCACCCGACAGGAGCAAGGCGGGATAGGTGGCCAAAACCTCGGGGGAGGCGTTTTGAAGCAGAACGTCAAAGCTGTCTCCGTACGGATTGCTGACCAGGGCTCCGACCTCGTTGGCGTTGGCCTCGACCACCCAGGCATCCTTGCCCCACAGAAGCTCCACCAGATGGTAGGTCATGAAGTCGCCCGGGGTATAATCAAAGCGGCCGAAGGCCTTTTTGACCGTCGGGTGTCCCATGCCGTTGTAGTAGTCCAGGACGATGGCGACGGGGGTGTAGGTAATGCCCACATCGGGATTGGCTTTGGAAAACTCATGGAAGGCCTTACAGGTCTCGCCGTATGGGCTGATCTTGTAGAGACCGGTTTCGGGGTCGATGGTATCGTAGAAGCTGATGTACGCCCCCGCCTCGGCTACCACGCCGTCGGCTCCCGACATATAGGCCGAAACAAAGGATCGTTCCATGAGACTCAGGGAGTGGCCGTTGTCGGGACTACTGGAGTCTCGCCAGATCTTCTGCTCGGTGTAGTCCAGAATACCGGGGCCGTGCCAGGAGGAGAAATCGATAAACCAGGCCGTTCCGTACTGTCTTGCCGCACCGCGGCTCATGGCGTAATGGAACTGGTAGTTGTACACGTTCTCGCCGATCTCGCTGCCGATGATGTCAAAGCCCGCCTCGGCCGCGTAGTGCTGCCAAACGTAGTGGCCGTTCATGGATGCCCACGGGTGATCGACTCCCTCGACGAACTGCTTGACGATGAACTCCTTGACCAGCTTGACGGCCTCCTCTCGGGTCTGTGGATCTCCGTCCAGAAAGACATTGTCGATGGGCTTGGCAGACCCGATGTCGGTGCCCGTGGGGCGGTTCAAAAGACAGTTGGCCCACTCGCCCGCCAGGTATTTGTGCTCGCCGTACACGCTGTCGGTGGTGCCGACGTTGTAGGTTTTTATGGATTCGCGGAGAATATCGTGCCGGAAGCTGGTGTAGTCAGAGATCTCGATGGTCAGCATGAATTCTCCTCCGGGCAGGGTAGGGGTTGCCCACATTTCGGGGTTGACGATGAGATCGGTCTGCTTCAGCGTAGGTGCCGTGTCCTCTGTCACGGTCTCGGCTGAGGTTTCAACCTCGGCTGTAGCGGTGACGGTGGGTTGACCATCGGTGGTGACTCCGTTGGGAGTTCCGCTGTCGGCGGGGGCACAGGACGCGGCCAGTAGCGGCAGGAAAAGTAGAAATAGCAGATAGCGGGATCCTTTCATGATTATGCTTAAGCCTCCTCGTAAAATTCATTCAGAACGTCGGACACGGTCTCTGCCCAGACCATCAGATTTTCGGGTCTGTAGCTGACCGTGCTGATATCCTTCAAGGTGAAATCGACAGGACAACCGTATTTCCGGCAGACCTTGACGGTGTCGGTGATCTCCTTGCGGATGAGAGCGGGATCGGTGATATGGGCTACGTGGGCGGGATTGGGCTTGCGGGAGTAGACGTAATCCCCACCCAGGGCTTCGGCACTCCTTTCAATGTCGGCCCAGGGGCTGACACCCACCTTGCGGAGATTGGGGTAAGCCTTCTTCAACCAATCGATGCGATCGTGCAGAGGCTCACAGCAGCCGTAGTAGGTGTAGGCGCAACGGGCGGCCAGGGGGGCGCTGTACTGCAGATCGAACTCATCGTGCATCTCGGGGGAGATGGAGGAGAAGGATTGAGCCATGGTACGGAACCAAATGTCCTTGCAAAGGTAGTGATCGGGGTTGGGCTCGGTGGGCGGTGTGACGGAACCGGGCGTGCAGTGGAGGGAAAGCTGACCGGGATCATAGAGACCATAGGCCTCCATTTGGTCCATCGTCAGCTTCATGTAACGGGTGAACAGACCGATGATCTTGTGCAGATGCTCGGGGCGGTCGTACATATCGATCAGAATATTCTCCATACCGCGGAACCGGGTGATCTGGTCCCAGGGAGCGTGATAGATGCCGTGTCCTCGCAGGATGACGGGCATGACGTCGCCAAAAACCTCCTGCATGTAGGCCATGTTTCGGGCATCATTCTCGGGGTGAGGGGTGATGATGGGATCCCGGTAGGCCTCCAGCGCACTCTCGTCCTCGAAAACGTCGTGGTAATGGTGGGAGATGATGTGGTTACGGCTGTCCACGGCCAGGTTGTCCTCCTTGACCGAAAAGCCGTTGCCGGTTTGGGAGTAGGATTTGCCCACGACCCAGCAGGGCTCGATGTAGTTGTCGCACTTGAAATACTTCTCGCGGTAGAGGGCGGACCGAAGAGTCCATTCGATGCCCCGTAGGCCTTCATCCTGGCAGAAACAGTCCAGAGCGCCCTCGTAGTTTATTTCGTGCCACGGGATCTCCTCGATGATGACGGGGGGACGGACGATCTTCAAGTCGTTGGTGTCGCGGAAACGCTTCCGCATACGGATATGCTTATCGGAGTTGGCGATCTCCATGTACTGCTTGGCCAGCTCACGGATGATGGTGACGTCTTGATTGATGGTGGTCATAGGTGTCTCCTTTTAAATTCCTTTGCGCTTATTGTATCATAAAAGGCAAGAAATGTAAAGAGGTCTGAAAAAAAATCCCGCATCGGAAATGCCCGATGCGGGAAGAATATTACCGTAATTTATACTTCAGCCTCAGATTATCCGCGATCATGGCAATAAACTCCGAATTCGTGGGCTTACCGCGATTGTTTTGAATCGTGTAACCGAAATAGCTGTTCAGGGTATCCACGTCGCCGCGGTCCCAGGCGACCTCGATGGCGTGGCGGATGGCCCGCTCCACGCGGGAGGTGGTGGTGGAATACTTTTTGGCTACCGATGGATACAGCACCTTGGTTACTGAGTTGATGACATCGGAGTCCTTGACCGTCAAAAGGATGGCGGTGCGGAGGTACTGGTAGCCCTTGATGTGGGCGGGGACGCCGATCTGGTGGATGATCTGGGTGACTTGGGTCTCAATATCGTCGGTGTCCCCCTCGGGAAGGGAGGGTGAAATGGGGGCCCCGCTGCTGCGGATGGTCAGAAGCTCATCCATATGCTCCAGGAGACTATCGGTGCGGAGAGGCTTGATGAGACACAGGGCCGCACCTGCTCCCGACGCCTGGATGAACATATTCTGATTGGCGACGGGGGAGGTAATGATGAATATGGGCGGACGATCCGACCGAAAATCCAAGCTGCGGCAGGCGCGGATCACGCCAATGCCGTCCAGCTGGGAGAGCCAGATGTCAATAATGGCAATATCGGGATGGGAACGGTCTATCTTACTGAGGGCATCATCGCCCCCGGTTGCTTCTTCAATGTGACGGTAGCCGGCACGGAGCAGGGCTTCACGAAGCTGGGCGCGGCTATTGGGGGTTTCGTCTGCGATGAGTATGCGAGTGTCGTGGTATTCCATGTGTACGATATCCTCCTGAAATGGTAATTTGTGGTAATTTTGATATGACATAATAATACCATAAATTGGTAAAAAATGCAAGAGATTTTGGAAAAATAATAATTACCAAAAATTACCATATCAAACTGGCCGTAATGACGAAAATCGCCAATGAAAGCATCCAAGAATGTCGGGATAAAAACGGTTTCTCGGACAAAATTTGTTGCAAAAACCGAGATTTCGACAGGAAGTGCCCCTCGTTTTTTTCTGTTGGTAAAAAGATGTCGTTTTTGGGAAATTATTTTCGCAAAACCTATTGCAAAATCAAGGAAGATGTGGTATATTATTGTGTTAGGATATTTTGGATGCCTAACGAATATAGATGAATCAATCAAAGGAAATAAATACTATGTTAGAACTCAAAAACATCTCGTACCGCGTCTCCGAGACTCTACCGTCCGGGGCTCTGCGGGAGACCGACATCCTGAAGGATGTGAATCTGACCATTGACGATCGCTTCGTGGCCATTACGGGTCCCAATGGAAGCGGTAAATCAACCCTGGCCAAGATCATTGCGGGTATCATCACGCCTACCTCCGGCCGCATCTATCTGGACGGTGAGGATATCACCGATCTGTCCATCACCGAGCGTGCCAATAAGGGAATCAGCTTCGCCTTCCAGCAACCTGTTCGCTTCAAGGGTATCACCGTTAAGGACCTCATTTCTTTGGCGGCAGGGAAGAAGCTTTCCACCGGTGAGGCGTGCGAGTACCTGGCTGAGGTCGGCCTCTGCGCCAAGGAGTACGTGGGCCGTGAGGTCAACGCGTCCCTGTCGGGCGGTGAGCTGAAGCGTATTGAGATCGCCATGATCAACGCCCGCGGTACCAAGTTCTCGGTCTTCGACGAGCCTGAGGCGGGTATCGATCTCTGGAGCTTCCAGAACCTCATTGAGGTATTCAAGAAAATGTACGAGCGCAACAAGGGCTCCATTTTGATCATTTCTCACCAGGAGCGCATCCTGGACATTGCCGACAAGGTCGTCGTCATTGCAGGCGGTCGCGTCAGTGCTGTGGGCACGAAGGAGGAGATCCTTCCCGAGCTGCTCCACGCCTCGGCCGGTTGCCGCTACACCGTTGCCCCTACGGGCGGAAAGGAGGCGTAAGTCATGGCTGAACGCAAAGGACTTGACCTCATTCAGAAGGAGCTTTTGGCTCAGGTTGCCGATCTTCACAAGATGCCCGAGGGTGCTTACTCCCTCCGTGTCAACGGCAAGCTGGAGGGGAAGAACTCCTCCGAGCATATCCAGATCGTCGGTAAGACCGACGCTCCCGGTATCGACATTTACATCCAGCCCGGGACCAAGAACGAGAGCATCCACATCCCTGTCCTTCTGTCTCAAACGGGTCTCAAGGAGCTGGTCTATAATGACTTCCACATCGGTGCGGATTGCGATGTCACCATCGTAGCTGGTTGCGGCATCCACAACGCCGGAGACGGCGATAGCGAGCATAGCGGTATTCACCGTTTCTTTGTGGGCAAGAACGCCCGTATCAAGTACGTGGAGAAGCATTACGGCTCGGGCGATGGTAAGGGTGAGCGGATCATGAATCCCACCACCGAGGTGGAGATGGCCGAGGGCTCTTACATGGAGATGGAGACCGCCCAGATCAAGGGTGTGGATTCTACCAACCGCACCACCAAGGCCAAGCTCTCCGACCGTGCGACACTGGTCATTCATGAGAAGATCATGACCCACGGGACACAGTTTGCCGAGACCCACTTTGAGGTGGATCTGGACGGCGAGGACTGCGGGACCCACGTGGTTTCCCGCTCGGTGGCCAAGGAGGATTCCAAGCAGTATTTCTACTCCAAGGTCAACGGTAACAACCGTTGCTCGGGTCACACCGAGTGCGATGCCATCATCATGGACGGAGCCAAGGTGGTGGCCGTGCCTCAGATCGAGGCCAACCACACCGAGGCCTCCCTCATCCATGAGGCTGCCATCGGCAAGATCGCCGGGGAGCAGCTCATTAAGCTCATGACTCTGGGACTCACCGAGAAGGAAGCCGAGGAGCAGATCATTAACGGTTTTTTGAAGTGATATGAATGTTGGGGGAGCGTGCCTCCGGCGGCCAAGACCCCTGAGGAAAAGGGGTCTTGAAGCTCCCAAAGCTTAAAAGAGGGCCATAGAGCGTGTCACCATGGGGGTCTCCGCCCATGGATATAGCGCGATATAAAAGCTCTTGTAAAAAAGAAGAAAAGGCGTACCTGCTCAGAGCAGATACGCCTTTGGTTTTTTGTGTCAATTCTCAAACAAAACAACGGGGAATATACTATTGCTTTGCACCCTTCTGCAAGTACTCCAACGTCCGCTCGATCATTTTGTTTACGAGACGCGATCCGGACTTGATGCTAGAGGCAAAACTGTCGGAACTGGAGGTCAAGCCCGCGATGACCTTCTCTTCAAAACCGCCCCAGTTATAGATATGCTCCAGTTCGAAGCGTGTTTCGGAGTTGAACAGTATTTCCACGTTCTCCAGGGACTCGGGATCTCGCACGTACTTGGAGTGAAGAAGGACCTGGAAGTATTCCGGGCGCACCTTGCGGTAGGATTCGGCGGCCAGGTTTTCCAGGATCACGCCCGTCCGTTCGGTGTTGGTGGCGCTCTTGGGAATGACCATGGGTTGGATCTGATTGGTTACGAAGGAAATGTAATTCTTCTGGGCGGCATCGCGCTTGGGGAAGGGGAGCAGACCGTAATCGAAGTCTTCGTCGCGGAGAGCGCCCATCTGTCCCACACCGCAGGAAATGAAGGCTGCCTGCTGAGCGGCGAAGGTGGTGACGGGATCCCAATCCTTCGGGTTGGAAATGGCAGAATCCTTGAACAGGCTGCAGTAGGTGGACAGAACGTTCAGGTAGTTCTCGTCGAGCTTTTCAAGGGCGGGGATGCCGCTCTCATCATAGGTCAGAAGGCTGACGTCGGCACCGTGGAGAAAGCCAAACATGGTGGCAAGGGCCGTACCTGCGTAGCCATAGCGTCCCTTGTCGGTACCATCGGAGGGCAGGGACATCTCGGTGGACAGACGGATGAATTCGTGCATGGTCCAGGTCCCGTTTTTGACCATGTCGTAGAGATCCAGGCGATGCTCGTCGGTCAGTCTCTTATTGAACAGGATAGCACTGTGGAAATCGAAGAGATACACGTTGATATCTCCAAAGGCCATGTAGGTATGCTCGTCCAGGGCAAGGTATTCGGTGGCCGTCGAGTCCCACCAGGGCTTGGAGAAGTCGAGTGCCTCGATGGTATTCAGATCGATCAAATATCCATTTGCCAGTATTTCGGTCACAGTAGTGGTGGAGTGGCTCCAAAATACGTCATACTCGTCCAGGCCTCCTGCCACACTGTTGCGCAGACGGCTTGTAGCGGCGGTCAAGGTATCCAGGTTGTTGACGAATTTAACGCCCAGGCGTTCCTCCACCGTCAACGCACGCTCGTAGATGGTGTCCTCGATGGGGGTGCCGGATCGCTCGGTCAGGACCGTGGCGGTGGCGGCAGAGGTTTCCTTGTACTGGAGCACGTTGAACTCATATCCTCCGTAGTTACCCTCGGGCAGATCAGCATAGAGCAGATCGTCGGAATTTTGGGTTTCGGCATCGGTGTTGACGGAGGTGTTTGCATCGTTGCTGTCAGGCGTTGCGCAAGAGGTCAAGGACAGGAGCATCAGAGCGGCCAGGGAAGCGGCTAAGAATCGTTTCTTTCCTTCTTTCATAGAGGCAATCCCCTTTTTTTCATGGTTATTTATTATCAGTATATCATAACGGGAAGGATTTGTAAAGGCCCTTTTTCGATTTCGTAAAATAGCACAAAAAACGCAAGCTGATTTTGGCGGTTTGTCCATTGTCTTTTGAAGGAAAATCCTGTATAATAAAATTGAAAATCTCCGACGGAGAACCTCCGTCAAGAAAGGATATCATGCTATGAAAGTTGCAATTTTGGGCGTTTGGCACGTCCACGCTCCCGATTATACCCGCTGCGCTCTGGAGCAGGGTGAGGTGGTGGGCTTCTTTGAGCGCGACGATGGGCTGGCCGCCGGATTTTCCTCTGCGTTCCCCATGTTGAATCGCTACGCGACCTTGGAGGATCTGCTGGCCGGGGAGGCTGAGGGCGTGATCGTTTGCTCTGCCACCTGCGACCATACGGCGGACATCATCGCCGCCGCTCGGGCAGGGAAGCATATTTTCACTGAGAAGGTACTGACTCTGACCGACGAGGAGGCCGATCGCATCGCCGAGGTCGTGGCGGAGAGCGGCGTGACCTTCGTTATCTCTCTGTTCCAGAAGTACATCGGCTCTCACAAGACGGTCAAGGCCGTGACAGAGAGCGGTGAATTGGGAAAGATCAACTATATTCGTTTCCGTAACTGCCATTCGGGAAGCTCCTGCAACTGGCTACCGCCCCATTTCTATCATGCCCACCAGTGTGGTGGAGGCGCTATGATCGATCTGGGTGCCCACGGTATGTATTTGATTGACTGGATCATGGGCGTGCCGACTACTGCTGTATCGGCCTTTACCCGTGCCTGCGAGCGGACCGACGTGGCTGAGAAGAACACCGACGGTGTGGAGGACAATGCGGTGACGGTCTTTACTTATCCAAACGGCGCTATTGCCATTAACGAGACGGGCTTCGTCTCAGATTGCGAGAGCTTTGTGCTGGAGGTACACGGCGAGCGAGGGTATGTCCGCATGGAGGGCGGCCGCATCGTCAAATGCACCAATGCCACAGGTGGTCAGCCTGTGGAGGTGCCTGCCGAGGCGGGAGATCCTGCGCCTATTCAACAGTTCCTCACGGGGAATATTCTCCCCGGTTGCGGCATGAAGGAGGCGCGGGCGCTGACCCATTTGATGGTCATGGCGTATGGGAAGCATTGATTTGAATAACAATATGCGGGGGGAACTTCTTGAAAGAAGTTCCCCCCGCGTCCCCTTTAAGAACTGTATGAAATAGGGGGTTTATTTCTGTTACGTTTCCGAAGCCGTGGAGACAGGCCGCTGCAACGCCATCACCCAAAAGTCCTCCATGTGGTTGGAGTAGGCAATTTCGTCTTGAATGGTTTCCACGTACGTAAAGCCGGCTTTTTCATAAGCGCGAATGGCTCGGCGATTCCAAGCGGCTACTCGCAAGAGGATGCGCCCCGTATGGTTTGTCAGGGCACGTAATTCTTTCACGCATTGTGCGACGAACTCGCTTCCGGTTCCTTTTCCGCACAAATGCGGAGCCATAGACCAACCAACCCACAAGTCCGTACCGTCGAGCTGGCAGGCTACCTGTCCCAAAATCCTTTCGCCGTCCATCAAGCAGAATTGCTCGGTGCCCCACGTGGACGTATCCATCAGCCAATCATCGGAAGCTCCCTTGAAATTATACACGTCATAGGGCGTTTCGTATACCCATGTACTGATTATTTCAGCAGCATTTTGGTCCAGCGGCATAAGCCTTCCACTTGCAAAATCAATGCCTGAAATCGGCCTCTCATACAAATAGAGATGATTCTCGGGTGACTTTTCCTGCGTGTTCTGAAAACCCATAGCTTCCCAAAATGGTTTTCCCGTCACGGGATCCGCCGTCAGATACATACGGCTTGCGCCGTCTGCGCGGAAGAGATTCTCCAAGCGCCGAAACATATTCCGCCCGTATCCGTTTCGGCGATGCTCCGACTTGACGTAGAATTCCATGATGTACCCATAGCCCGGCTTGATATACCCCTTGTGATCCTCATGGTCGATCTTTCCATACAGAAATCCGATGGCCTCCCCGTCCACGTAGCAGAGCTCCAGATGACGGTCGCAGGGGCCCTGCATGGCGATGATGCTGTGGATCCATTTCTGCTGAAACGGTTCCGGGAGCGGACGCTCGAGGTGCTGATTCAACTCGGCGATGTACGCGTACATCAGCATCTCAAACACGTGACAATGCTCTGCGTTTTCGGCAGAGACCTGCGTATACAGGATTTGTTTTTCCATTTTCATTCCTCCAAAATATGATTCGGAGGGTCAAGGCGTTTTGCCTCAAAAAGCGTGTACCCTCCACACACGGTTCATTTTATTCATCATAACGTATCACCCTTTCTGTTCAAATATTATATGGGAACCTCTAAAAATTCTGCGTACGGCGAATCGGCGGAATCTTTTCCGTCATTCGTCACAAAAATTCTTCGCAGAGGATAAACTCTACGCGCGATTTTTTGTTTAGGCTGACGGAAAATCTTCTCGCAGCCGAGCTCACTCGGCTCTCACCGCACGCAGAATATTTGGAGGCTCCCATGTTTCATCCATCCCGATCGGATGCCGAAATCAAATGGTCAAACTACCCTTACAAAGCTCTCAAGGGGACGTGGGGGACACTTCTTGAAAGAAGTGTCCCCCACAAAATATTTTACCCTCTCTCGTGAGGCGCCTTGAATTTTTGCGACTTGGAAATGCACTTGTAGGCGGGACGGATGATCTTACCTGCGGTCATGTACTCCTCCATGCGGTGGGCGCACCAGCCGGTGGCGCGGGCAATGGTGAAGAGGGGCGTGTACATCTCGGTGGGAATCCCCAGCATACGATAGACCAGACCGGAGTACAGATCCACGTTGCAGCACATTTCCTGGTTCAAGCCCTTGAAGTTGCAGAAGATGTCGGGAGTCAGACGTTCGATGGACTCCAGGAGGTCGAAATCGTCGCCGTAGCCCTTTTCATAGGCCTGCTCACGGGCAAACTGCTTGAGAAGCATGGCGCGGGGATCTGACTTGGTGTAGACCGCGTGACCCATACCGTAGATCAGACCGCTGCCGTCGCCGGCCTCCTTGCGGAGGATCTTCAAGAGGAAATCGCTCAACTCACCGTCGTCCTTGGGGTTCTTCACGTTTTCCTTGATGCAGTCGAACATCTCCACCACCTTCAGGTTTGCGCCGCCGTGACGGGGACCCTTCAGTGCGCCGATACCGCCCGCAATAGCGGAATAGGTGTCGGTGCCCGAGGAGGACAGAACGCGGGTGGTGAAGGTGGAGCAGTTACCGCCGCCATGCTCGGCGTGGATGACCAGGCAGAGATCCAACAGGTGAGCCTCGGCCTCGGTGTACTTCTTATCGGGGCGGAGGACGCGGAGAAAGTTCTCCGCGGTACTCAGGTCATCGTGAGGGTTGTGAAGGGTGAGGGACTTATTGAAGAAGGCATTGCGGTAGACCGCGTAGGACTGGGCCGCGATGACGGGCAAACGAGCCACGATCTCAATGGACTGGCGGAGCATATTATCCAGGGTCACCTCGTCGGGGTTATCGTCGTACGCGTAGAGGGAGAGGACGGCGGTTTGCAGCTTGTTCATGATGGAGCGGGAGGGCGCCTTCATGATGATGTCCTCGGTGAAGCGGGGAGGCAGGCGGCGCAAAGTGGCCAACAGGTCGTTGAACTCGGCCAGCTCGTCGGCGGTGGGCAGGTGACCGAAGAACAGGAGAAAGGTGGTTTCCTCAAAGCCGAAGCGGTTCTCTGCGACGAAATTATGGATGAGATCCCGCAGATTGTAGCCGCGGTACTCCAGGACACCCTCAACGGGATACTTGTCACCCTCGCTGACCACGTAGCCGTGGGCGCTTCCCACGCGGGTTACGCCGGCCATAACGCCGGTGCCGTCGGCCTCGCGGAGACCTCTCTTGACGCGATAGCCGTCAAAGGCAGAGCGGGGAATGGAATATGTGGTGCGAGAGGATGAGAGCAGATCGTCAAACTCCTGCTCGATGCGCTCTTCGTTTTCGTCGGATTCGTGATTGTAAATATTATGATTGAATGCCATAGTGAGCCTCCGTGGATGGTGCGAATTTGCCGTATGAGGCGGCGGATAAAAAGAATGGATATAGTATAGCATACTTTTGAAAAATTTGCAAGAGAAAAATGCAAAAATTTCAAAAAATATTAAAAAAACTGAAATTATCAGGCGTTTGCAATTTGTTTTGCATGAGTTTGACAATTTGTTTTCAAGATCGGACAAAGAATGCCCCGCCGAGGCGGGCTTGGAATCACGGCTGTAATTTGGCGACCCATTCCTTCCAACGGGGGTCTGCCTGTATTTCGGGCTTTACGAGATCGTATTCCGGAACGCTCCACCAGGGCCAGTCCTCGGCAAGACTCATGGAGGTGGTGTGCGGGTGCAGATTGTCATAGGCCTTTGCCATCACCATATCGTAGGGAACCAATCGAAGAAGGGGGCTGAGTAGAAGCGTTTTCGGATTCGCAATAGGCGGCGAATCGGTTGAATTGGACAAGAGATTGGTCAAGCGCCTCAAACGCCTCGTCCTTGCGGCCGTCCAGCCACAGGTACAGAGAAAGCAACTGGATATTTGATCTCACCGGTGTGCTTTTATTATAGCATACGTCACAGAGGAAGTCAATTATCAAATAGCTGCGGAGTAGTCAACCGTTATTTGTATTTCGAATGTTCTTGAAAAAAGGGCGCGGGGGAAAAACTTCTTGAAAGAAGCTTTTCCCCCGCAAAATAATCCCCTATCTTACTTAATGGGCGCAGGAACGACCTGAACCTTCAGAACGTCGGTAGTGCCGTTGTCTCCGGTGCCGCCGGCGGTGACCACCACGCGGTCGCCTACGTTGACGTAGCCGAAGCGCTTGGCGCAGTCGATGGCATGGGTGACCAGCACGTTGGTGTCGGCCTGGTAGCGGGCCTTGATGGGATACACGCCCCAGCAGAGAGAGAGCTGATTGTAGGTTTTTTCCAAGGGCGTGGCGGCCACGATGGGTTCTGCAGGACGGTACTTGGACAGATGCTGGGCGGTGTAGCCCGAGCGGGTCACGGTGAGGATCGCGGTGGCATTCAGATCACGGGCAGTGGTACAGGCCGCATCGCAGATGGCGTTGGTGGCATCGGTATCCCGATCGTGGGAAGCGATGGCGCGGTATGCGCCGATGTCGAAGGCGTCCTTTTCGGCCTGGGCGGCAATCTTACCCATGACCTTGACCACCAGGGCGGGATGGTCACCCATAGCCGTCTCGCCCGACAGCATGACGGCAGAGGTGCCGTCGAATACGGCATTGGCCACGTCGGTGATCTCGGCACGGGTGGGGGTGGTGTTGTGGGTCATGGATTCCAGCATCTGGGTGGCGGTAATGACGATCTTACCCGACTGGTAGCAGCGGCGTATGAACCGCTTCTGCAAACCGGGCAAGCGCTCGTAGTCAACCTCAACGCCCATGTCGCCGCGGGCCACCATGATGCCGTTGGCGTGCTTGAGGATCTCTTCAAAGTTCTCAATGCCCTCCATGTTCTCGATCTTGGCAATGATACGGATGTTGTGGCCGCCGTAGTAGTCCAGGTAGTTGCGCATGGCGATCACGTCCTCGGCGGAGCGGACGAAGGAGGCGGCTACGTAGTCCACGTCGTTCTCTACACCGAAGCGGAGGTCAGCCATATCGGTCTCGGAGAGGTAGGGAATATCCAGGTGAACGTTGGGAATATTTACGCCCTTGCGGTTGGAGAGAGAGCCGCCGATGGTCACCTTGCAGACCACGTCGGTCTCGGTCAGCTCGGAGACGGTCATCTCCAAGCGGCCGTCATCGATGAGGACGCGGTCGCCCACCTTGAGTTGGGAGGGAAGCTCGGGATAGGTCATGGAAACGCAGGTAGTGTCACCCTCCACCTCGCGAGCGGTGAGAGTAAAGGTGTCCCCCGGATTCAGAAAAATCTTGCCGTCCTTAAAGGTACCAATACGAACCTCGGGACCCTTGGTGTCCAGCATGATGGCGGCAGGCTTACCCAATCTTTCGCGGACACGGCGGAAGGTCTCGATGACCTCCTTGTGGGAGGCATGATCACCGTGGGAGAAGTTCAGGCGTGCGACGTTCATGCCGGCTTTCAGCATTTCGGTCATGACTTTTTCAGAGCGTGAAGCTGGGCCGATGGTACAGACGATCTTTGTTTTTAACATAGGGAGACTCCTTCGCTATTTTATTCCTATTTATTATAACACATTTTTTTCGATTTGTACAGGGGTTTCTGCAAAAATTGTATGTTTTTTGGTTATATTAATTCTGTATTTGGTTATGGGGACCTCAAAATATTCAGCGTGCGGAGAGCGGCGAGAAGATTTTTTGTCAGACGAAACAAAAGTCCGCGCGCGTAGTGGAGTCTACGCGAAGGATTTTTGTGAAGTATGACGGAAAAGATTCCGTCGATTCTCCATGCGATGAATTTTTAGAGGTTCCCTTATATCAAATATGGAATGAGGTCGTTACTGTCGGGGATATTCGTTCGTTGCGGGCATTTGAGCCATGGCCAGGCGGTTCCAGGTGATGCGATCCACCCGTCCGTTTTCGGGGAGACGGTGGATTCTTTGGAAATCGCGGACGGCTTTTTCTGTGATCTCACCGAAAACTCCGTCGATGGGGAGTTGCTCGGCATCCTCACCGTACAAGGTGATGATATCCCGCAGAAGGAGTTGAATCACCGCTACGTAGATATTCTCGTCTCTGCGGCCCACCGAAAAGTCAGCGGGATGGCGGGGGAATATGTAGACGGGATTGGGGCGAGTGCGCTCCTCCACGGAGGCAAGGTACTCGTTGAATAGCCTGGCCCAGGTCTCTGCATCCGCGACGCCCGTGATGGGGAGGCCGTATTTGCGTTGGAATGCCTCCAGGGAGTCACGGGTCTCCGGTCCGAAGATCCCATCCTCGTCCACCGTGGGGATATCCCTGTCAAAACGCGAAAGCTGACGGAGATATCGCTGTAAATTGAAAATCGCTTGTGTCTCGTAGGGTAAAGCTGCCATAATCAGATCCTTTCTATCCGGTTCGATCGAAACCCGAGGGGCTGTTCTATTTTGTCCGCCGGGCAAGCTTCATACACCCAGTGGGTGATTTATTCGCCTACCGGTGTACCCGGATACTGTCCCTCGCCCAGACGGCTTCCAATGTAGAGATCGCTGTACAGATCCGTGATCTCTCCCCAGGTGACCGCATTGACCAGCCCCGAAACGGGGAGACCGACGGTTTCCTGAAAGGCTCGCACCGAGGCCTCGGTACGAGGGCCAAAATAGCCCGTGGGAGTGACGGCGGGAATCTCGGGGAAGTACTCCGCAATAAAGCTCAGATATTCCTGGAGGACGCGGACAGACTCGGATTCGGAGCCTTGGCGGAGTGTGACACCGCCAAAGGGGATGGTGTTGCCCTCGGTGTAGGTTACGGGAATGCGACGGACGATGCCGTAGTAGGCGTCCACGATGGCGTTCCAGGTCTGCTCGCCCACGACGCCGTCGGCAGGCAATCCCAAGGATGTCTGGGCGGCATAGACGGCGTCCCGCGTTGAGGGGCCGAAAACCCCGTCCGCCTCCAGAGGAGGAATGGTGTCATAGTAGGCAGATAAGTAGTCCAGGTAGTACTGAAGCAGGGCAACGCCCGAGTTCTGATCTCCCAGGGAAAGGGTGGAGGGGAACTGCCGGTCTACCTCGTTGTAGCGCAGGCCCTCGGAGGTAAGACTATTGAGCCGCTTGACGGCGGTGTAGATGCGCTGGATGGCGTACCAGGTGGCGTTACCCACGATGCCGTCGTCGGTGAGGTTGAAGGTGCGCTGAAAGGCCTTCACGGCCTCCTCGGTATCAAAGCCGAAAATACCGTTGGGGTAGCGGATCTTGGGAATGTTGGGGTAATTGTCGGATATGCGGTTGAGGCGGATCTGAAGCTGGCGTACCTCGCCGCCTGAGCTATCCAGTCGAAGGGGATTGGCGGGAGCCGAGGGCGTAGGGCCGCCTATGGGGGCGTTTTGGACGATGTCTATGTTATTGCCGTAATAGTTTTGCAGGATGCGGTAGGGGGTGTATCCGGCTTGGGCCAGCTCCACCGAGCCCCATTGGGAAAGTCCGTCGCAGGTGACGGTGGTGCCGTTGCAGTATTGGGCGAACAGGGGCTCCACCGTGCCTTGGCGACGTACGTAGTCGTTGAAAATATCCCCCACGATGCGCTGGATGTTCTCGAAAATATCACGCCCGTTGACGAAATACTGATCGTAGCGGGTTGAATTCGTAATATCGAAATCGTAGCCGCGGGAGCGGTAGTATTCGGTGTAGACCCGGTTGAGGGCGTAGGAGATCTGGGCGTACACATTGGCGCGGATGGCCTCCTCGGGCCAGGTGGGGTAGATCTCGCTGGAGGCGACGTTCATGATATAATCCATGAAGGGAAGGGTAACGTTGGGGGCGGGCTCATCCGGCGCTCCCAGGTGAACCGTGATGGTCTCGGGTATGACAGGTAAACCGACTGGCATAGGTTCCTCCTTGGTTGTGACGTGGTTTAAATTAGGCTTTGCAGGGCTCTGCCCTGCGCCCGCTTAAACCCTTCTTGAAAGAAGGGTTTAAGAATCCCAAGAACTAAAAAAAGATTATTTGACCATGTTTTTGAAGGTTTTAGGAAGTCCGGAAACCCTTTTTCAAAAGGGTTTCCGGTGGGGGCCAGGGGCAAAGCCCCTGACCGTTAAACCGCAATTTACAGGTTCGGGCTTTCTCCCTCGTAGAATTTCTCGCTATCGGGGCGCAGCCCCTGGGAGTAGCCGTTTTCCGGGAGGGGAACGAGGGAGGCGTTCTGGATGGAGGTGATGCCGTCGAACACGGGGATTCGTATGTAGGATTGGGAGAAGAAGCTGTCCAGATTCACATCGGCATCGTACAGGGCATAGGGGACGGGGGCACCATCGCGGGCAGGCTCCAGGGAGAAGGATCGGGGCGGGGCCGGCAGGGTGACGATCTCGGTTTTTCCGTCCGGGCCGCTGTACAGAACGGCTACCACCTCGCCGCCGTTTCCGTCGGAGGCGGAGCGGAATTTTCTCAAGGTGACCTGAGCGCCCTCCAGGGGGATGGCGCCGCCGGCGGTGGAGATTCGAAAGACCAGCTTTCCCTGTCCGGTCATTTCTCCCGTGGGTCGATCGGGGATAGTGGGGGAGGCCGGTGGCGTTTGGGGAGTCTGCGGGTTTGTTCTTGTATTTCGTTCCATGGGTACCTCCTTGGGAAGAGCATTTGTTTTTATCCTATGCTGGGAGCGAAGAATCGGTGCCGCGCTCTTGACAAATTCGGAGAAATGCGGTATACTGTTGGTAATCAAGTTAGAAGGAAGCGGACATGATGGAACATACGGAAAAGAAGAATCAGAAGGAAAAAAAGCCCGTTGCGGGCAGATGTGAGGATTGCGAATTTTACGACTACGACGAGGAGCTGGATGCCTACGTCTGCCAGGTGAATCTGGACGAGGACGAGATGATCTCCTTTATCTCAGGGCAAACGGGACGGTGTCCCTATTATCGGTATTACGACGAGTATAAGAGTGTGCATAAGCAGATTTGACGGTGAATCGAACAGGCTTTCTGCTCTTCTTCTGAACACAGCAGGTGCCGGAATCAGGAGGCTATTATGAAACGATTATTACTGGTGATACTGGCAATCGCATTGTGCTTGTGCATTTGCTCGTGTTCTTCCAAGTGGACACAAGAGGATATTTCGCAAGCACACACGGTGGAAATAACAAAGTATCATGACGAAGATCCCAATGTACAGGATATCTATACCATATCGGATGCGGAAACGGTTCGGAATCTTTGCAATACCTTTTCGGTTCTTGCTTTAAAAGATACCCATATAAAAGAAACAGTCGAGAAATCGTTTTATATCCGTTTCATCGGTAACGGCGGGGAGATCGACCATGTTACGGTGATTGCAGGACATAATACGCTTCAGGATCAGCACGGTGATCTATACAAGATCACCGATGAAATGGATTTGGAGCGCTACTTGCATGAGATTATTGAACGCGCTCCGTCAAAAATCGTGCGGGAGCCCGAGGAAAATTACACCCTGTATAAGAATGCTCCTGCAGAAAATTGTACTTTCAAGGCAACAGACGAACCTCTCGTATTCTCTTGGTCGTTTCAAAAGGAGGTGCCCAAGGAATTGGTTATCGAGATTGATTGTATGAACGGTGAGCCGTATATGGGAATCAACGTTAACGGCAGTTTTGCATCATATATGCTATCGGCCGATGAATGGGAGATGATCAAGGATCGTACACCGAGCGTTGACGGTGCCAAGAAGGTGAGGTGGCGAATCAGGATCGCTCCTGTTTATCATAGCGAATTAGAGCCTTATTGCACGGATTGGAGCTGCTTTTATATTACGGAGAATCCTTGAACTATATAGAGAATCGTATAGCCCTCGTTCCGGTTGGAGCGAGGGCTGTTCCTACATATGGCATGTTTATCTGGACGGCAGTTGCACGTGCTTACACAGATCTCTCAGCGGGCACTCCCCGCAAGCCGGCGACCGCGCCATACAGGTATCCCGCCCGAACTGGACGATGCGGTGGCAGAAGTCGCTCTGCTCGCGTTCTTCAATCAGCGGAGTCAGAATGCGCTCCACCTTGAGGGGATCCTTGATGCTTTCGTCGTAAAAGCCCAGCCGCCCGCAAATGCGGATGCAGTGGGTGTCGGTGACCACGCCGCCCTTTTTGTAGATATCACCCAGCAGAAGATTGGCGATCTTGCGCCCCACTCCGGGGAGGGCGAGAAGGGAATCCATGTCGTCGGGGACGATGCCGCCGTGCTCATCCACAAGGATCCGGCAGGCGTCCTTGATATTTTGCGCCTTGGTATGGTACAGCCCGCAGGGACGGACAATGGCTTCGATATCCTCGATGGCACCGTCGGCCATGGCCTCCACGGTAGGGAACCTCTCAAACAGATCACGG
>SVRS01000071.1 GCA_015064695.1 Oscillospiraceae bacterium
CTCGACTTTGGGCGATTACTTAATAATTTCTCCCACACCGTTCAGAATGTACTTGGGACGGTAGGGGAAATTGCCGATATCCTCCAGCTTGGTCACGCCGCTCAATACCAGCACCGTGTCGATATTGGATTCGATACCGGCGATAATATCGGTGTCCATACGGTCGCCGACGAAGGCAATATCGCTACTGTGGCATCCCAGCATTTTCAGACCGTGGCGGAGCATGAGGGGGTTGGGTTTACCCACGAAATAGGTCTTTTTACCGGTGGCGATCTCGATGGGGGCTACCAAAGAACCCGTAGCGGGCATGACACCTGTGGCAGTGATGCCGATAGGATCGGGATTGGCTCCGATCAGCTTGGCGCCCTTGTTCACCAGAGCAATGGCCTTTTCCAGCTTCTCATAGCAGTAGGTTCTGGTTTCGCCCACAACCACATAGTCGGGATTGATGTCGTTCATGTAAATGTTGAGATCGTAAAGTGCCTTGGACAGGGCGGCCTCGCCAATGACGTAGGCGGTGCAACCGGGCGCTTGGGAATGCAGGAATTCTGCCGTAGCCATAGCGCTGGTGTAGAAATGATCGGCGGAAACGCTCAAGCCCATGCGCTCCAGCTTCATGCTCAACTCGTGAGGCGTGCGCTCGGGGCTATTGGTGAGGAACACGAACTTTTTGTCATGCTCGATCATCCAGTTGACAAACTCGGACACGCCCTCCAAAATCTCGTTTCCGTGATAGATCACGCCGTCCATATCACAAATAAAGCCTTTTTTCTCAACAATTTCTTTCATTTCGGTTTGCCTCCGTATATTTTTTGTTATTTGCTTCGCTCTATAGCCGCCTTGATGAAATCGCGGTAGAAGTAGGCAGACTTTTTCCAGGTAACGTTGCCCGTGGCGAAGTCGGTGGACATGATGCCAAACTTAAAGTTGTAGGCCGCAGTCCACTCGAAGTTGTCCATAAGGCTCCACAGGTAGTAGCCGCGGACATCGTAGCCCTCGTCGATGGCCTTCTCCAGCCACTCCAGGAAGCCTGCTACGTAGCGGATACGGTCGTCATCGTGGATCATACCGTCCTCGGCAACGGGCTCAGTTCCCTCAAAGAAGGTGCCGTTTTCGGTGACGTAGATGGGGTACTTGATATCGTACAAATCGTGAAGCAGGTGGATGGCATCGTAAACAGCCTTGGGGTAGTATTCGTTGCGGTTGTTGAGGAAGTTACCGCCCTGGGAGAAGTCCAGTCTGGCCTGCTCGTTGCGGGTGACGGTGACGCGGTTGTAAACGTTGAGGCCGAAATAATCCAGGGGCTGGCCCGTTAGTTCGAAATCGTGAGGCTCCATCTTCATGAGGGTACCTTCTTTTTCAAGATGCTCCAGGATATAGTCACTGTAACGGCCTGCCAGGATGGGATCGGTATAGAACTTCCAGTTACGCTCGTCCTCGTCGATCATGAGGGCGATATCCTCGGGAGAATCAGTCAGTGCGTGGCGCTTCCAGATATCGATGACGACACCGATCTTGGAGTCCTTAAGATTCAGCGCGCGGAAGGCCTCCACTCCCTTACCGTGGGCAACCAGGATATTGTGGCGGGCTTGGTTACCCCAGCATTCGTTTCTATGTCCGGGGGCGAAGCCGCCGTGGGCATAGCCCACGTAGGTGGCGATGGGCTCGTTGATGGTGGACCACATGGGAACTACGTCGCCGAAGGCCCGGAACATCTTGTCGGCATATTCACCGAACCACTGGATCGAGTCGCGGTTGACCCAGCCGCCTCGATCCTCCAGCACCTGGGGGAGATCCCAGTGATATAGGGTGACGTTGGGGGTGATGTTGTTCTTATTGAGTTGCTCAATCACACGCTTGTAGTAGTCCATTCCCTTATCGTTCAGCGGGCCGACGCCGTTCGGCATCACGCGTGACCAGGAGATGGAAAAGCGGTAGGAATTCACACCCAAATCAATCAAATTTTTCAGATCGCGATCAAATTTGTGATAGCTATCGCAGGCGACGGCCGGGGTGCTATTGTTGTGGATACGGCCCGGCTTGGTTGCGAGGGTATCCCAAATGGAGGGGGTGCGGCCGTCATCAAGGGCTCCGCCCTCGATCTGACCTGCGCTGGTTGCGGTGCCCCAGAGGAAGTTCTTTGGGAATGCCATAGATCGTTCTCCTTTTTCAAAAATTAAAAATCAAACAAGTGCCACGGATAGATATTGGTGTCGGGGAGTGTTTCCACGGAAATCGGTTTTCCCGTAATGGGATGCGGGAACGCCAAGCTGTATGCCCAGAGGCCGATATGCGGGCATTTCTCGCGGTTTCCGTACTTTCCGTCCCCTACCAGCGGATAGCCCCTTGAGGCGAATTGAACACGAATCTGATGGGTTCTGCCCGTATGGAGGCGAACGGATACCAGCGAGTGCCCTTGCTCGTCCGCGGCCAAGGTGCGATAAGACAAAACGGCCTCCTTGCTTCCCTTTCGTTTACCGTCGGTTACGAAGGACTTATTGAGCATTTTATCGTGATACAAAAAATCCCGCATCTCCCCCGTCTCTTCGGAAAGCGGATGGGACAAGACGGCAAAATATTCTTTTCGGAATGTTTCATGGTCCTGCACCATCGCGCATAGGCGCGCCGTGGCCTTCGGCGTCAGGCCGAACACCATAACGCCACCCGTAGGCGTATCCAGGCGATGGACAAGGCTTGCCGTTGGGTGGGTACTCTGCAAAAAAGTCAGCAGATCGGGCTGTCCGGAGGCGTCGGGCTGGGACGGCATTCCTGCCGGCTTACGGCAGAGCAACAGGTCACGGTCGTGATACAGAATCCGGGTAATCATAAATACCTCGCTTGGGGGAATTTTATCGCTTTTCATTTGTTATATTATACCATAGGTGGACATAAAAGTCAACATATTTTAATAATTCGCCACACAAATGACAAATTCATGAAAGAAATTTTTGAATATTCATACGGAGTTCATGATTTTAGGGTATAATACAAGTAAGTATATGGGTCTTTGTACCCCTATCAATTTATAGGAGGTTCCGTTCATGTTCTGTTTCCACAAGAAAAAGAAGAATAACACCAAGATCTTCGTGATCATCGGCATCATCATCGGCGCTGCCGCTGCTGCTGTCGGCGCATACTTCCTTTTCACCAAGGTTCTCAAGGACAAGTTCTGCAAGAAGAACACTTGCGAGGAGATCGAGGAATGCTGCGACTGCGAGGAGATTGCCGAGGAGGTCTGCGAGGAGATCGTTGAGGCCGCTGAGGAGATCGCCGAGGTTGTCGAGGAGATCGTTGAGGAGTAATTCTTCCTCCCATAAAAAAACCACCGTTTCATACGGTGGTTTTTTTATCCAGGTTACCCTTTAAAGGGATCTCCCCTCTGCTTAAGCCGGGACCACATGGCAATGATTGCCTGTCCGGGAAGCCCGAGCATGAAAATAATCCAGGCGTTATAATTGCTTACCGTCCATATCGTCACGTACACGGTTATCAGAACCGACCACATGAGCAAGGAAATGATGAGATAATTCCGACGCTTATTGAACCAAATGCTATTCAAAACCAACCATACAATCATGGATGCGGGGACAGCATACACAAACACCAGCCAATGGGATATCTGCTCCGGACCTGCCATGTCTGCGATCATGAAAAGAACGGTGGCCACCAACCAAACCAGAAGGATGCTCATTCCCGTCACAAAGCCACGGGCTCGTATACTCTGTCGCCGCTTGCTTTCTGCGACCTGTTCTTCCCGTAGCGGAGCTTGATGCTCCTTCTCCAATAGATAATCCACAGAAACTTCAAACATACCCGCGATCTGCTTGAGAACCAGCACGTCCGGGATCGATTCACCTCGTTCCCATTTGGATATAGCCTTGTCGGTATAGTTTAATTTTTCCGCAAGATCCAACTGTGTCATATTGTGCTTACGACGCAGATCCGAAAGATTTGCTGCTATAATCAACTTCAGATTTTCATTTTTTTCACTTTGAGTTTCATCCGAATACACTGGGATCCTCCTTCCCGAAAAGACATGCTGTCGTTGCTCTGTCTCGTTCCAAGTTTCCTCAAATTATACCGTCGGTTTGTGATTCTACTCATAGTATAGCACAAAAATCACGGATTGTCAATATATTTTTCCTGTCCCATCTCTCTTCTCTACCGGCAGTTTAGTCATTTTTTCACCGTTTACCCACAATTCTACGCAAAATATACACGAGTTCATAATTCGTTTATTGACTTATCAACTTTTTTGGTGTATAATTAGAGAAAACAAAGGCACGGATTCGCCGTGCTTGATTCAAAGGAGAATTTCATCATGAGTAATTATGTAATCGTTACCGACTCCGCTTGTGACATTGTTCCTTCCCTTTTGGCTGAGTGGGGTGTTCGTTGCGTAAGCCTGGCCTTCCGCTTCGATCACATCGATCAGGATTTCTTGAGCGACGACATGCCCATCAAAGAATTCTATCAAAATATGCGCGACGGTCACGTCGCTAAAACCAATGCAGTAAACGCTGAGACATTCCGTCAAACCTTCGAGCCCATTCTGGCCGGGGGAGAAGACGTGCTGTATCTGGGCTTCTCTTCAGGACTCAGCACCACCTTCCAGCAGGGTCGTCTGGCCGCTGAGGATTTGACCGAAAAATATCCCGACCGTAAGATCATCGCCATCGATACCCTCTGCGCCTCCGCCGGCGAGGGGTTGTTCGTGAAGCTGGTTCTGGACAAGAAGAATGCCGGCGCTACCATTGAGGAGGCAGCCGCTTATGCAAATGAGATCCTTCCTAAGCTGGCTCACTGGTTCACCGTAGAGGATCTGGTCTACCTCAAGCGCGGCGGCCGTGTCAGCCCGGCTGTGGCTCTGGTGGGTGGTATGCTCAACATCAAGCCCATCATGCACGTAGACAATGAGGGTCATCTCATCAAGGTCAGCACCATCCGCGGCCGTAAGGCTTCCCTGAATGCCCTGGCCGATAAGCTCATCGAGACCGCCGAGGACGTAACCAACGGCACCTTCTTCATCTCCCACGGTGATTGTGAGGAGGATGCAAGGTTCCTGGCCGATGCCATTAAAAGCAAGGGCGGCAACGACGTACAGATCATCACCAATGTAGGCACCGTCATCGGCGCACACTCCGGCCCCGGCACCATGGCTCTGTTCTTCTTGGCTAAGCAGCGCTGATTCCCTGCCCGTCCGGCTATATCACCCCGTTGTTTTTGGATGACAACATCCCGATCATGACCGAAAGACCATCGCCCCAAAAGGCTGGTTCTTATAAGGAAGTTTACGAATTGAAGGGACAGGCATCCTCGATTATCCATTAAGGCATATTTTCCCTTCCCCCAAAAATGAACCCCGACAGATTGGCGTGATACTCTTAACGGAGTATCACGCCAGTTCTATTCGCCTGCGGCGAGTTCTATTGCTTTGCAGTGATATTCGGCTTACGCCGAGTGATATTCACTTCGCGAGTTTTGGAGGCGAATAGAATATCACTGAAGCCGTCAGGCTTCAATATCACTATCGCATTAGCGATAATATCACTCCGGCGAAGTCGGAATATCACTCTTGCTTTCTCTGCCGATTTGTGTTATAATGGGGCTAACGAAAAGCCTCCCTCCGAGATGCCATCCGCAAGCGGATGCGGGGGACCGCGTTAGCGGTGGAAGGAGCCTGCGTGACTTTAGGGTTGTATCAACTTTCTTGTTACGCACTCTCCCTCAGTCGCCTACGGCGACAGCTCCCTCCCGGAGGGAGCCTTTGGATGCGCGCAACCTTAGGGGTATGGGCTTTGCCCTGTGCCGGCGTTGCTTGTAACGCTGTAATACAAAGGCGAAACTGGCGATAAATCTGAACTATAAACAAGAATTTCTATTGGAGGTAAGCAATATGTTTTATTATCTAAATGAAGACACAGTTCCAACAATACCTACACCGCACGATTGTAAAATAAAGGAAGTCACTATACAAGGCGATTTTATTATATTTGAGTTTGAGGATGACATTTCGCATTATGATTCTATTCGTCACTTCAATCCTGATGCAAAATCCTTAGTTATC
>SVRS01000072.1 GCA_015064695.1 Oscillospiraceae bacterium
GTCTCCCCAAGATCGGCGGCGTATTCCTTCAGGCAGAGTCCGAGGTTGCGGCCATCAACATGGTCTACGGTGTTGCCGCTACCGGTACCCGCGTTATGACCTCCTCCTCCTCTCCCGGAATCTCCCTCAAGAGTGAGGGCCTGTCCTACCTGGCCGGCGCTGACCTGCCCTCCCTGGTGGTCAACGTCCAGCGCGGCGGCCCCGGTCTCGGCGGTATTCAGCCCAGCCAGGCCGACTACTTCCAGGCCACCAAGGGCGGCGGTCACGGTGACTTCCACATGATCGTCCTGGCTCCTTCCTCCGTCCAGGAGATGGCTGAGCTGACCGTTCACGGCTTTGACCTGGCCGATAAGTACCGTATGACCTCCATGATCCTGGCGGACGGTACCATGGGTCAGATGATGGAGCCTGTGGCGCTGGGCGAGCTGAAGGTCAATCCCGCTCCCGAGAAGCCCTGGGCAACCTTCGGCACCAAGCTGGAGCGCACCCACAACATCGTCAACTCCCTCTCCCTGGTTCCCGAGGAGCTGGAGGAGCTGAACTTCGCCCGCTACGACCGCTACAAGGTCATCGAGGAGAACGAGGTCATGTACGAGACCTACCGCATGGAGGATGCCGAGATCTGCATCGCTGCCTTCGGTATCGCCTCCCGCGTTTCCCGTAACGCCGTAGATGCCGCCCGCGAGATGGGCATCAAGGTGGGTATGATCCGTCCCATCACCCTGTGGCCCTTCCCCAAGAAGGTCTTCAAGGATTCTCTTGCCACCTGCAAGGCGTACATTTCCGTGGAGCTGTCCATGGGTCAGATGATCGAAGACGTCATGCTGGCCACCGAGGGCAAGGCTCCCGTCACCCTTTGCAACCGCGTCGGCGGTATGATCCCCTCCCCCGAGCAGGTGCTGGAGAGCATCAAAGAGACCGCTGCCAAGATTGGAGGTAACAACTAATGGTCGTATTCGATAAGCCTCATGCACTCAATGACATCCCCTTCCACTACTGCCCCGGTTGTACCCACGGTATCATCCACCGTCTGGTGGCCGAGGTCATGGACGAGCTGGGGATCGAAGGCAAGACCGTGGGTATCGCTCCCGTAGGATGCTCGGTCATGGCCTACAACTACTTCAACTGCGATATGATCGAGGCCGCTCACGGCCGCGCTCCCGCCATCGCAACCGGCGTTAAGCGCGCCCTGCCCGAGAACATCGTCTTTACCTACCAGGGTGACGGTGACCTGGCCTCCATCGGTATGGCCGAGACGGTCCACGCCGCGGCCCGTAACGAGAATATCACCGTGATCTTTGTCAACAACGCGATCTACGGTATGACCGGCGGTCAGATGGCTCCCACCTCCCTGCCCGGCCAGGTGACCCAGACCTCCCCCTACGGCCGTGACGTCAAGCAGTGCGGATTCCCCATCCGCGTTTGCGAGATGCTGGCTACTCTGGATGGCCCCGAGTATCTGGAGCGCGTCACCGTCAACAACGTCAAGCAGATCCGCAACGCCAAGAAGGCCATCAAGAAGGCCTTCCAGAATCAGATCGACGGCAAGGGCTTCTCTTTGATCGAGGTCCTGTCCACCTGCCCCACCAACTGGGGTATGACTCCCCAGGCTGCGCTGAAGTGGATCGACGATAAGATGATCCCCTACTACCCCCTGGGTGTGTACAAGGACAGAACCGCCGCTACTGAGCAGAAGGAGGAAAATTAAATGTCTACCGCTACCAAAGAATTTCTCTTTTCCGGCTTCGGCGGACAGGGTATTCTGTTCGCAGGTAAGTTCATCGCCTACAAGGGTCTGACCGAGGGTAAGAACGTCAGCTGGCTCCCCTCCTACGGTCCCGAGATGCGCGGCGGTACTGCCAGCTGTGGCATCATCATCAGCGACGGTGCCGTTGGCTCCCCCATTGTGGCCAAGCCTGACATCCTGGTGGCCATGAACCTGCCCTCCCTGGATCGCTACGAGTCTGCCGTCAAGAAGGGCGGTATGATCTTTTACGATTCCTCCCTCATCGAGCGTCCTCTGACCCGCACCGACGTCAAGGCCTATGCCATCCCTGCCACCCGTCTGGCCGGTGAGAACGGTTTCCCCACCCTGGGCAACATGATCCTGGTGGGTAAGATCATGGCCGCCCTGGGCGAGTACAACGAGGAGGGCGTCAACGCCGCCCTCGCCAAGGTCATCTCCGCCAAGCGCGCCGACATGCTGGCCGTGAACTACAAGGCTCTGGAGCTGGGCGCGAATTATTAAGGAGAGCGGGAGAGCGCAAGGGCTCTGCCCTTGACCCGCCCAAGAACCTTTTTGAAAAAAGGTTCTTGGGAATCTCCAAAAACTTTCAATAAAATTCTATTGAGAGTTTTTGCGGATATAATTTTGTCTTTTGAATATACAGAAAGGAAATGAATCCCATGAATATTTCCATCACCAAAACTGATTGTCCTAAGGAAAAGCCCGAGGCTTCCACGCTGGGCTTTGGTAAGGTTTTTACCGATCATATGTTCCTCATGGAGTACGAGCCCGAGCGTGGCTGGTACGACGCCCGCATCGTGCCCTTTGGCAACCTGTCCATCCATCCCGCCGCTACGGTCCTGCACTACGGCTCCGAGATCTTCGAGGGTCTGAAGGCCTACCGCCGCGAGGACGGCAAGGTTCAGCTTTTCCGTCCCATTGAGAATATCCGCCGTCTGAACCGTTCCGCCGAGCGTCTCTGCCTGCCCGAGCTTCCCGAGGATTTGGGTATGGAGGTTCTGACCGCCTTCGTGAACATGGAGCAGGATTGGACTCCCTCCGCACCCGGCACCTCTCTGTATCTCCGTCCTCTGATGTTCGGTAACGACGAGACCCTGGGTGTGCACGCCGTCCATCACACCACCTTTATGATCATTGCTTCTCCCGTAGGAAGCTACTACAAGGAGGGCATCAACCCCGTGGGTATCATGATCGAGGACGAGGACGTCCGCGCCGTCAAGGGCGGTACCGGCTACACCAAGTGCGGCGGTAACTACGCCGCCTCCAACCGCGCAGGTGCCCGCGCCGAGAAGAAGGGCTACGCCCAGGTTCTGTGGCTGGACGGTATCCACCGCAAGTACATCGAGGAAGTCGGTGCCATGAACGTCATGTTCAAGATCGGCGGCGAGATCGTGACTCCCATGCTCTCCGGCTCCATCCTGCCCGGTATCACCCGTATGTCCTGCCTGGAGGTGCTTCGCTCCGAGGGCTACAAGGTCAGCGAGCGCCTCATCAGCGTAGACGAGCTGGCTGAGGCCATGGAGAACGGCACTCTGGAGGAGGCCTGGGGCACCGGTACGGCCGCTGTAGTCTCTCCCATCGGTGAGCTGTGCTACAAGGACAAGAAGTACACCGTAAACGGTGGCAAGATCGGTGAGGTCACCCAGCACCTCTACGACACCCTCACCGGCATCCAGTGGGGTAAGGTCGAGGACAAGTTCGGCTGGACTCTGCCTATTGATTGAGTGAAGTGAATATTGTTATGCGGGGGAGGAACTTCTTGAAAGAAGTTCCTCCCCCGCATATTCAAGCTTCTAATTGTGAATGCGTATCACTTCCCGTAGTATGCGGCCAGCTGTGCCAGCTCTGCCTCGGTCAATGCCCCGTCAAAGATCATGAATTCATCCAAAGAAGCGGTCAGAGAAGCATCGTAGGTGCCGGTGGCGTCCTGGCCGATGGTGAGATGATCGAAGGAATCAAAGGAAATATCCTGTAAGTAAGAGGGTAGGGTCAGGGTGTTGAATTCACCGAAATCCACGGCAATCATGACAGTCCCCGCCGTACGGTCCACCACCAGCGTAACGTGCATCCAGCCGTTTCTGTAGTCGCCGGGAAGATCAACCTCCAGGTCGGTGCGGGCTGAGCCGTTGCCAAGGTTGAACTTCAATTGGCCGCTTCTATTGATCGACAGGATGTAGCCCTGGTTTACGCCTTTGTTCCAGTCCTTGTTCGCAAAAAGAGCCGGATCGCTGGAAACGCCCCGGGTGTTGACCCACAGAGCGACCGAGAAGCTGTCGGTGCCCGGCGCGTAGCTCGGGATGGAAACGTAGCCGTTTTCAAGTCCGACACACTGGCCGAAATAGCCTTCCGTGAAGTCGAGGGTGCCGTTACTTTGGATGTCTGCGCCGCACTTGTCGGAGACGTCCCCGTCGAAGGTCAGATAGGTCGTGAGATTTTTGTCGGTGATGAAATTGGAAATGTGGCCTTCGCTTCCGGCCTCGGGGGTGGGAACGTTTTCGTGATCGCGAGTGCCCTCAATTCGTTCGTTTACATAGGACATGTAGGTATTGACGTCGTCGGGATTTGCGACGTTGAACTCTACGACCCGTCCGCCAAGCATATCATCGGCGTGATATTCATAGGTTCCGATGCAGGCGGTGTAGCACAGACGGATGCCCTGATACTTGACCATGAAATCGTTGATGTGATCATGGCTGTTGACGATGGCCAGAATCTTGTTTTCCTTAGCGGCATCAAAGAGGGGAACGTCCTGTGCGTGGGCGGAGATGTTTTCCCGCTGCTCGCCGGTCCATTCCAAATTGTCCGTTTCTCTGCTTGCCCAGGCGTAGTAGGTCTCCTGCAGAGGGATGTGGAAGGCCATCATGCCGGGGATGGGGGCACCGTTGTATTCCTCAAGGAGGGCGGCAGATTCCTTGAACCACTCCACTTGGTTCATCTCCATGTTTTCATAGTGGGACCAGAAGGTGTTGTTGCCCACGGTGACGTCGGTGGCGGCATGAGCATCGGTGTAGATGTCGCCTGTACCCGAATCGAAGCACCAGATATTGAAGGCGATCTTGTCGCTGTCATGCTCCAGTACGGGAAGCACGAAGTTTCCGACACCAAACAGATCCTCGTCTCCCGCCTTAGACACGCAATATTCAAAGCTTTCGTATACCGCCTGTTGCGTTTCCTTGTCAAGAGCAGGTCTCCAAAGCTCCGCATCGTGGTTGCCGTAAACGTGAGCCCACGGGATCTTGTTCTCCTCCAGATATCTGGTCATGTTGGTGACGTAATTTTTCATAGTCTTTTCATGGTTGATGGCGAAGGAGTTGTCGCCGTTGAAGATGACCAGGTCGGGTTGCTCGCGGCTGACGATGGCCTCGATATTATCCCGGGTTTCCCTGCTGATGCTTGCCGTGCTGAACTGAACGTCGGACAGAATCAAAACCTTGAACTGTCCGTTCTCGTCTGCACGCAATACGTGCTTCGTGTTCAGAAGCTCGTTGATCTTTTCGGCCTTTACGGGATCCTTCATTACCTCGGGAATGCTTTCCGTAGTTTCCTCAACTCGTTCCGTAGTGGTAATGGTTGTCACATGGCCCTCGGTCGAGTCGCTTTCGTCCGAGCTGACGGTGTCTTTTCCTCCGCCGCTACATGCTGTGGCAAGGAAAAGAGCTCCTGTGGCTAAGATACCGCAAAGCAGGCGTTTCCACGTGTTTTTCATGGGATGAACCTCCAAGTTGTTTTATATACATCCATTATATCACAAGATTATGAACTGGCTGTGACCGAACGAAAAACAGTATTTGTGGGGTGCGAAGGCGAGTAGCACCGGCTTTGAAAAAAATAAAAAAATCAAAAAAACTTTTGCAAAACCCCTTGACAAAATAAAGGAAATGGTGTATAATCTATACCGTTGTCAACGAGACACCATCGTCTGGTTGAGCAAAATGCGAGAGTGGCGGAACTGGCAGACGCGCACGTTTGAGGGGCGTGTGGTTCACACCGTACGGGTTCAAGTCCCGTTTCTCGCACCAAACATTGCATCGTAATCGGTGCAATCACGCGGGCATGGCGGAATTGGCAGACGCGCTAGATTCAGGTTCTAGTCGGGGCAACTCGGTGGAGGTTCAAGTCCTCTTGCCCGCACCATAAAAGGGCGATAAAAAAGATATCGCCGCAAAAAGCCTTGATTTTTCAAGGCTTTTTTGCTTTTTTCGGGCGAAATTTTTTAGTTCGATTTTGTAGATGAAAAATGGGTATTTTCCAATACTGA
>SVRS01000017.1 GCA_015064695.1 Oscillospiraceae bacterium
GTCGATGGAGTTGATACCGTATTCATTGAGAGCGGCGAGGATCTTCGCTTCGCGTCTCTCGTAACCTTCAAACTTTGCCATGATATACAGTTCCTCCTTTATTATTCCTTACGGGGGTCAATGTACTTGACAGCATCATTGAACCGACCGTAGGTACCCTTAGCCTTCTCGTATGCTTCGTTGGGCTCCATACCCTTCTTGATGAAGTCGGTCATCTTGCCCAGAGAAACGAACTCGTAGCCGATCACTTCGTTGTTCTCATCCAGTGCCATTCTGGTGCAGTAGCCCTCGGTCATCTCGAGGTAACGCACGCCCTTGGCGCGGGTGCCATACATGGTACCAACCATGGAGCGCTCGCCCTTACCCAGGTCTTCCATACCGGCACCGATAACGAGACCGCCCTCAGAGAAAGCGGACTGGCTACGGCCGTACACAATCTGCAGGAACAGCTCGCGCATAGCGGTGTTGATGGCATCGCACACCAGGTCGGTGTTCAGCGCCTCCAGCAGGGTCTTGCCGGGGAGGATCTCAGCGGCCATAGCAGCGGAGTGAGTCATACCGGAGCAGCCGATGGTCTCAACCAGAGCCTCCTCGATGATACCGTTCTTGACGTTCAGGGACAGCTTGCAGGCACCCTGCTGAGGAGCGCACCAGCCCACACCGTGGGTGTAAGCCGAAATGTCGCTGATCTGCTTAGCCTGGATCCACTTGCCCTCCTCAGGCAGAGGAGCGGGACCGTGGTTGGGGCCCTGGGCTACGGTACACATGTTTTGAACCTCATGGCTCATAGCGTACTCGCACTTGTACTCATTGCTCATGATTTTTATTCTCCTTTGAAAAATTTGCGTAATGATTCCCTTTCGGGAAATCCGACGGAAATCCCATCGGACCGTGCTTGATTAAAGGTAAAATGTAGTAGCAGCGATCGCCGTGATGCGCGCAACATGATTCCCTATGAATCACTTCTCTTCTTTAGATAGAAGCTCGACCAACGGAGCGATGGCTTTCAGATACGCCTCGCCGATATAGCAAGCGCCGTCGGGTGTAGGATGAACACCGTCAGCGGCATAGCGAGCAGGGGTCCCCCCAATCTCGGCGTGAAGGATCGTATCCATGGGAAGATAGGCGTCCGCATATTCATCTGCCAAGCCCTTGACAATGGCCTGTTTACGAGTCAACTCCTCGCGAAGTTCAGCCAAAGCAGGATTGGCTTCCTCCAAAAGGAAGGGCTGAATCATGAAAATACGCGCGCTCGTGCGGCTTCGAAGAGCTTCCAGCACTACGCGATAATTGGCTTCAAACTGCTCGTCCGAGGTCTCGATTCCGCTCATGCGGTGCCATACGTCATTGATACCGATCATAATAGAGACAATATCAGGTCGAATGTCCACGAAATCGCGCTCCAGGCGTTCAACCAAATGCTCGGTGCGGTTACCGCTGATACCCAAGTCCACGAACTCAAACTCCTCATCAGGGAAAGCATCCCTGAGCATGGCGGCGGCGTACTTGGGGTATCCCTCGCCGAGGTCGTGTATATTACCGCGGTCGCGGCCGGCATCGGTTACGCTATCGCCCTGAAAAAGAATCTTCATGATGTAATTGCGTTCCTTTTCCTTATATATTTTGGGATTGCGTGTGTCTTGCGAAGCGGAAAAACGACTTATTTAACGATCTCGCCGTAGATCTCGCCGAATGCGGCGGCAGCATTACACTCGTCGGTGTCAATATGCATAGCCAGTGCATAACTGGGGCTGACGCGGACAACAACGTCGTCAAAAATCGTGGTACGCTCGGACTTAACCAGAACCTTAACCACCTCGCCGTTGGTAACACCCAATCCCTCAGCATCTGCGGGAGTCATGTGGATGTGCCGCTTTGCGATGATCGCGCCCTCGGAGACCTCAATCTCACCGGCAGGACCAACCATCTTGAGGCCGGGAGTACCGGCTACGTCGCCGCTCTCGCGAACGGGAACGTTCTTCAGACCCAAAGAACGAGCATCGGTGTAAGACAGCTCGATCTGGTTAGCGGAGCGGGTGGGACCCAGCACACTGACCATCATCTCGCCCTTAGGGCCTACCAGCTTGATCTTCTCGTTGCCGGTAGCAAACTGGCCGGGCTGGCTGAGCATCTTCTTGACGGTGAGTTCTGCGCCGGCTCCATACAGAGCCTCCACAGCCTCGGCGGTCAAGTGGATGTGCCGTGCGGAAGTTTCAACAAGAATTTTGTTTTCCATACTGCAATTCCTCTTTCATTTGAAATTTATGACATTTTGATGCATAAATCGCATACATACAAATTATAGCATAAACCTGTCAAAATGTAAAGACTTTTTCAAAATATTTTTCATTGTATACGAAAAAAGTTTTGGGGAATACTGTTTTATCAATGAAGCTATGCATATATTTCCGAAGCCGGCCCCGTGCTTTCCTTCCCTTTTTTCCGGGGCTGCTCCAAGCTCCCTTTCGCCACCTGTTCCATACCTAAACGCCAAAAGAAAGGATACTTTCCACCCAGAGAAAGCCTTGGTACCATTCATGTTCGAACCCAAAGACTCTCCTTCTGCCTCCGAAACCGAAAAGCAAAACAAAGAAACCGAAAAAATTTTGGACAATATTGAAAAATCCAGTTCCATTGCCGTCAAAAACAACGGTGTGTCCATCTACTGCCTCTCCATCATCGGGCAAGTCGAAGGCCATTATATCGCTCCCGACGGACATAAAGCTACTAAGTACGAGCAAATTATTCCCCTGCTCGTCTCCGTGGAGGAAAATATCGATTTTCAAGGGCTATTGGTTATTTTGAACACCATGGGCGGAGACGTAGAAGCAGGACTCGCGTTGGCCGAATTAATTGCATCTATGAAAAAGCCCACGGTTACACTGGTCCTCGGCGGAGGCCATTCCATCGGTGTTCCCCTGGCGGTTGCGGGAAAGCGGTCTTTTATCGTTCCCTCTGCGACCATGACCGTTCATCCCGTTCGGATCAGCGGTACCGTTATCGGTGCCCCCCAAACCTACCGCTATTTCCGGGATATGCAGGACCGCATTTTGACCTTCGTAAGTCGGCATAGCCATGCAAGCAAGGACGAGTTGGCTGCTATGATGATGCGTCCGGATGAAATCGCCAATGACGTCGGCACCATTTTGGACGGTGAGGAGGCCGTACGAGTCGGGCTGATCGATGAGGTCGGTGGGTTAGATCAAGCACTGGCCTGCCTGAAAAAGATGATTTCCGAGGCAGAAGCACAAAATATTTGAATCCTCGCTTATTAGGAGATTTTTCTAAAAATACGTTTTTTTCACACACGCCTCTAAAGATTCACGATAAGTTCATATTTGTGTGGTACAATATATTTTATCTCAATATTTTTTCTCTATCATAAAAATCCTGCGGCATGACCGCTCAGAAATCGGAGGCGCATTACTTTGCTTCAACTCAAGAACATCAAAAAAATCTATGACGTGGCCGAAAATCCCGTCACCGCTCTCGACGGTGTCAGCATAGACTTCCGCGAAAGCGAATTCGTGTCCATCCTGGGTCCTTCGGGATGCGGCAAGACCACCCTGCTGAACATCGTCGGCGGCTTGGATCGCTACACCGACGGCGATCTGTTCATCAACGGCCGTTCCACCAAGAACTTCAAGGACCGCGATTGGGACACCTACCGTAACCACAGCGTTGGCTTCGTGTTCCAAAGCTACAACCTTATTCCCCACCAGACTGTCTTGGCCAATGTGGAGCTGGCTCTGACCCTCTCGGGCATATCCAAGGCCGAACGACGCAGACGGGCCACCGAAGCCCTAATCAAGGTTGGTCTCGGTGATCAGTTCAAAAAGAAGCCCAGCCAGATGTCGGGCGGTCAGATGCAGCGCGTAGCCATCGCCCGCGCTATTGTCAATGACCCCGACATTCTCCTGGCCGACGAGCCGACGGGTGCCCTGGATACCACCACCAGCGTACAGATTATGGAGATTCTCAAGGAAATCGCCAAGGATAAGCTGGTCATCATGGTCACCCACAACCCCGAGCTGGCCGAGCAGTACTCCACTCGCATCGTCCGTCTCCGTGACGGTCAGATCATCGACGATTCCATGCCCTTCGAGGCACCCGCTGCTGCCGAGGAGGTGGTCCGTAAGACCACGGTAAAGAAGGGTAAGAAGACCTCTATGTCCTTCTGGACCGCCTTCACCCTCTCTCTCAATAACCTCATGACAAAGAAGGGCCGTACCTTCATGACCTCCTTCGCAGGCTCCATTGGTATTATCGGTATTGCCCTCATATTGGCCCTGTCCAACGGTATCAATATCTTCATAGCCACGGTGCAAGAGGATACCCTCTCCACCTTCCCCTTGACCATCCAAAAGGTGACTCAGGATTACCAAACCATGCTCTCCTCCATGATGAACGTGGCAGAGGAATCGGATATCGAGGTCGACGATAATAAGATCTACGTAGACGACTCCATGGGCACCATGATATCCGCCATGTCGGCCACGGTGCAGAACGACCTGGTCCGCTTCAAGGCCTACATCGACGAGCATTACGACGAGCTGGAGCCGAATCTGACCGCCATCAAGTACACCTACGATTTCGACCTCCAGATCTACACTGAAGACGGCTCGGTACGGGTCAATCCCACCACCATCTTCAACTACATGGGTGACGCCTTTGCCGGAATGACTGAGCTCATGGATATGTCGGGCATGGGCGGCGCATTCAGCGTTATGTCTGAGATGATCGACAATCAGGAGCTCCTGGATCAGCAGTACGAGCTGATCGGCGAGGGAAGCCACTGGCCCGAGAACCCCAACGAGGTGGTCCTGGTCATCGGCAGTAACAACCAGATCTCCAAAATGACGCTGTATATGCTGGGCATCCTCCCTATGGAGGAGATTGAGGAAATCCTCAAGGACCTCATGATGGAAGGTGAATACGAGTCCTCCCATATGGAGGCCTATGATCTCAATGAGTTCCTCGGCATGAAGTTCCAAATGCTCAATACCTCCGATTTCTACGCCAAGACCGAGGGTGCCAGACCCTACGTCGTGGGCGGTAAGGAATATCCCGTTTGGCACGACATCCGCAAGCTCCCCGGCTGGGAGGACAGACAGGCCGATTTCGTCACCGAAAACGGCACTACCCTGACCATCTCGGGTATCGTCCGTCCCCGTGAGGGCGTTTCGGCTACCTCCATCTCGGGTGCCATCGGCTACACCAAGGAGCTGACCGACGTGATCCTCGCCATGAACACCAAGAGTGAGGTCATCGCCCAACAGAAGGCAACCCCCCACAACAATATCTTCAACGGAGAGAGCTTTGACCGCATCCCCTACACCGTAGACAACATCAACGAGCTCATCGACAAGGTCGGCACCGCCAACATGGAGACCTTCTATAGCTACATGACCATGATGATCCGTGGAAACGAGGAGTATTCCTCCATGCTGGAGGTTAACGATGAGACCTACTCCATGTTCATCGCCACCATGGACGACCGCAAGCAGGCCGATACCATCCGTGATATGCTGGAGACCGCTCAACAGAATGTGGCCGCATCCATAACGCTGCCCATTCTGTTCAATGCGCTTAAGAATATTCCCGGCGGTATCTCCACCGTGGACTTCACGGCAGATAACCTCGTTGACCTCCTGCCCCTCATGTCCATGGAGCAGATCGTGGTGCTCTTGACGGGTATCCCCCAGTCCGAGCAGATTCCCATGGCCATCAGCGGCCTGGCCGAGCTCTGCGGTGAGGAGTACATGACCGCCCTCTACGCCGACATGAACCTAACCATGAAGGATTGGCAGATCAACGACAAGACCTTCAACCTGCTCCTGCCCGCCATCGCCAACGCCGACGCAGAGCAGACCGACGAGAGCAAGAAGCTGTTCCCCATGATCGAGCAGGCTCTCTATGACATGGTTCCCGATAAGGATGCCACCTACGACTCCATCCTCCGCGAGCTGGGCGATGCCGAGCTGGCCGCCCCCGCCTCCATCAACTTCTACGCCAAGGATTTTGAGTCCAAGGATGCCATCCAGCAGTTCATCTCGAACTATAACGACACCGCCGAGAATGAAACCGAAAAGATCAAGTACACCGACACCGTGGGCATCCTCATGTCCTCGGTGACCACCATCATCAACGCCATCTCCTATGTCCTCATCGCCTTCGTGTCCATCTCTCTGGTGGTTTCCTCCATCATGATCGGTATCATCACCTACATCTCGGTCCTGGAGCGCACCAAGGAGATCGGTATCCTCCGTGCCATGGGTGCCTCCAAGAAGGATATTTCCCGCGTTTTCAACGCAGAAACCCTCATCATTGGTCTCTGCGCGGGTATCATCGGTATCGTCTTCACGATCATTGTCTGTATCCCCGCCTCGGCCATTATTCAGCACCTGACGGGCATCCCCACCATCGCCGCTATTCTACCTTGGGAAGGCGCGTTGATCCTGATTGCGGTATCTACCTTCCTCACCATGCTCTCGGGTCTGATTCCCTCCAGGAGCGCATCTCGCAAGGATCCCGTGGTTGCGTTGAGAACCGAATAATTCATCATTCCCACACTAAAAAATGCCGGAGAACGCGTTCGTTCTCCGGCATTTTCCTTATTATTTGATTGGAGCTTCCCTTTTTGAATACTTGTCAAGGCTTTCGGCTGATTTTCCTCATGCGTACATCCTTTCCAACGAAGGGTATCACGCGATATTCCCCGAACAACCGGCTGGTAATACGATCCGAATACTTTTGACGTAATTCATCCTGGGAAAAGTTCGTATTGATAATGGTCGATTTCTTACGACTGAGACGCGTATTTATCACGTTATACAGAACCGTTGCCGTGAACTGATTGATCACCTCAGTTCCAAGATCGTCAATAATGAGCAGGTCGCAATCGAAGTATTGGGAGGTTCCGAGCCCCGTGTCGCCTCCGACAGAATTTCCGTATCTCTGAACCTCAAAGTCGGAGATCAAGGTAATCGCCCCCGCATAGAATACATCATAGCCCTTATCAATCACAGTCCGCGCCACGGACGTAGACAAATGCGTCTTTCCAAGGCCCGTTCCGCCCATAAAGATCATATTGGCGGGCTCGGCGGTCGAAAAATGATCTGCATATGCCCGAACGATATCCAAAACCCGCTTCATATGCGCTGCCGTTCTGGAATCATCCGCATAATATTCCAAATCGAAATTATCAAAGGATTGCCGACGGAGCAAATTAGCCATTCCCGAAGACTCATACGCCGCCTCAATCAGTTTTTTTCTCATGCAAGTACAGATTTTGAACTCATAAAAGCCCTCGTCCTGGCAAATGGGGCATTCATATTTGATCTCCGTATAATCGGCAGGATATCCATGCTCCACCAAGAGTCGGCGCTTCTTTTCCTGGAGCGCTTCATTCTCAAGACGAACCTTCGCAATTCGAGCTGCCAGATCTTCCCCCTGCATAGCTGCATCCATAACGAGAAGTCCCGTTTTCCCAAGCGCGCGATCGATCTCAGCCAGCTCGGGAATGGCCAAAACTGCTTCGGCACGCCGCAGATCCGCAGCTTCCCTCGCGCGCAAGTATTTTGTTTCGTATTCCTTACGGATACGCGTATAGTTGGCTTGGTTATATCCCATATCGCCACCTCTTTCACTGTGATTTGACTCCGGTCTCGGTTATGAATTCAGTACGGTCGGATCAAAATCGTCGCCAAAGCTTCTCCTAACCGCGGCCGCAAAGAAGTCCTCTGTTTCAAAGGAGCCCTCCTGCCCAAAGGATTGCACGCGAGAACTCTTTTGGCGTTTTCTGTCCGCTTTAGAGCCTTTATTATATGCTTTTACGGCTTCGATCGTGGTCAGGTTCTGTTCGTGCCATCCGGTAAGAACAGCATCCACGTAGGGGAGATTGTACTCGCGGCAATTCTCCAGCGTGATCTGATAAGCATAATAGATGATCTCATAGCGGTACTGATACTCGGTTCTCCATTTGGTCATGGCGGAGATTTCCCCCTCCGTAAGCATACGATTGCCCAAATCAAAGAGCCGTCGGATAATACCAATATCCTGGGAAATCGAGGTTGTGCGAATTTCTGCGGTCTCCGTGCCCTCAGAGGCCAAAATTCCTTCCACCCTATTCTGCGCGTTATCGGGAGTAATGCCCTTCTCTTTGACACTCCGCACAAATTCGGCCTCTTGCTTACGCTTAGCAATAATTTCCTCCAACGTGGTATAGCCTTCCTCGTACCATTTCTTCAAAATTCCGTTTATGTAACGGATATTGGGCGCGCCTTTGGCATCAATCGTGATATTGTAGGCCATTTCAACGATTTCAATGCCGTATTTGTATTCATACAGCCACGTAGAAAAATATTTTTTCTCATTGGGAGAAAGATTTCGATTGCCTAAACCAAATATCGTGCGAATGCGTTGCTCAAAATCCTTCATTCGCTCTTCTTCCAGGAACTTACGCTGGAGATCCTCCTCGGTAATAATCCCTTCCTTGTAATAGTTCATCGCTAAGCGATGAACAAAATTGATGTTTTTCCCTTGGTTCTCCTTCGCCTTGAAATACTGGTTCGCATAGGCCAACAGATTGATTATGTAATTCCAGGACAACCCCCAGGTATCCACCAGGGATACGATAACCGAGAGATCCCTCGGATTGAAAATTCCTCCCCAAACCTCCTGACATTCCTGTAAATATGTATCGGCATCCTTTTGTCTTTCTATGAAACGCTCCACTTCCTCGGTCGAGTAATGGACGATCTCGTCGAGCATGCGAGATTTCGCCTGCGTGACGATTACGGTAGACGAAGAAGCCTCTGCCGCCGGCCGATCTTCAAGCAAGGTCATCTGAACATCTGCCGCGGCAACTGCCTCGGTCATGGGCGCGGCGCTCAAAACAGGTTCGCCGGCCTCCTCCGAGTCGACTACGTTCAACACACCTGCGCCTCGCCAAAAGGCCAAGGATTCTTCCACCTGGCCTTCTGAAACACCGCAACGCTTCGCTATACTGTTTACAAAAGCGCCTCGGCTTTCTCCGGAAAGCATATAGGGCTCCGCGCAGAACAGGCATAATAGCTTGATATCCGCCTTCGTTGCCCGATCAAAGGAATCCAACGCGGTCATTGGGAGAGTCACAACCCCTGTTCCGTAGTTAATTTTTATATTCATGAATGGGTATTCCTTCCCTTTTTAACATCCTGCAATTCTGAATTTTCCTTTAGGGAGCCTCTAAATATTCAGCGTGCGGAGAGCGGTGAGAAGATTTTTCGTCAGACGCAACAAAAATCCACGCGCAGAGTTTATCCTCTGCGAAGGGTTTTTGGCGAAGCGCCCACTTCGTGGGCAAACGGAAAAGATTCCGCCGATTCTTCGTGCGATGAATTTTTAGAGGTTCCCTTTACTGATTTGAGTTGTCCTGGAGATCGCTGATTGCGTCCTCGGAGGTCGCAAGCTCATCCCGCTCGTCATCTGTACGAATCTCAAAGCGCGAGGCGATCTTGTAATTGAGGATCATGAGCGAATCCCCCAAGTGAACGTTTTCCACAACAACCTCCTGGGGGCTATACCCCAGCTCTATGCCCATATAATTCCACAATCCCTTTACTTTACACGCGACCAGCCGAGCGGCAACGTCCCGCACCTGTTCCTTAGGACAGGTAATGACCGCAATATCCACTTGATGTGACGCGCAAAAAGCCTCCAACTGATCCAAGGGCAAAACGTCAATATCCGCCACGGTTTGACCGACAAGGCCTTCACCCGTATCAAAAATGGCCAAAATATCCACTCCGCGCTTTTCGAACATGGATTGGTGAACCAATCCGCGTCCAAGATCTCCGGCCCCCACAATGATGGCGTGGAAGCCCGCTCCGACACCGAGGATTTCGCTGATCTTGGCGAACAAATAGTTAACGTTATATCCGTAGCCCTGCTGACCAAAGCCTCCGAAGCAATTCAGATCCTGGCGGATCTGTGATGCAGTCACGTTCATCATAGCCGAAAGCTCCCCCGAGCTGATGCGCATTCTCCCCTGGGTGATCAGCTCACGCAGATAGCGATAATACCGAGGAAGCCGCTTGACAACAGCAGGAGAAACAGAAATCGGATGGTTGGTATTGTTTTCCATGTATACTCCTTCATTAAACGTAATCAGATGCGGAGGCGTTCAGAGAGGTATCTGCGAAATTCCCTTTTTGGTACTCGAAATAACCTGCCGCAGCGATCATGGCGGCGTTATCGCCGCAGAGGCCTCGCTCCGGCACTACGAAGCGAATTCCGCGCCGCTCACAAAGCCGTGACAACGCAGAACGAATATGGGAATTGGCCGCTACACCGCCTGCCAGCACCAGGGTGTCCACCCCTTTGGCAGCAGCGGTCAATGCCTGATCCGTTTTCTTCACAATTCCCTGCACAATCGCCTGTGTGTAGGAAGCGGCCAGATCGGCACGGCTGATCGTCTCTCCCTTTTGAGAGGCAGAATTGATGATATTCAATGCGGCCGTTTTAAGACCGCTGAAGGAAAAGTCCAGGTTATCTCCCTGCACGGCAGGGCTGGGCAACGGAAATGCTTTGGGATCTCCCTCGTAGGCCAGCTTGTCCAAGGCGGCGCCTCCGGGGTATGGCATTCCAATCACACGACCGACCTTATCAAAGGCCTCTCCGGCCGCATCGTCACGGGTTGCACCGATTTCATGGAACGTTGTGTAATCCTCAACCAAATACAGAGACGTATGTCCTCCTGACACCACAACGGCTAAGTAGGGCGGCATCAGCATAGGCTCTGTCAGATAGGCGGCGGCCACGTGACCGTGGATATGATTGACCGAAATAAGCGGGATGCGATTGGCGTATGCCAAGGATTTGGCAAAATTCACGCCTACAAGCAACGCACCGATAAGGCCGGGGTGGGTGGTAGCGGCGATGGCATCAATCTGACCCAGGGTCAGTCCAGCTTCATTCAAGGCTTCCTTCGTAATGCGGGAGATCGCCTCAATATGGGCGCGGCTGGCAATTTCGGGCACTACACCGCCGTAGAGGCGATGCGTTTCAATCTGAGAGGCTACGATATTGGATTTGATGGTACGCTGGGCAGGCGTACCATCCGGCGCATCGGCCATTTCCACCACAGCGACGGAGGTTTCATCACAGGAGCTTTCCATTCCGAGAATGTACATATATGAAATCCTTTCCCCCGCCGCAAGTAAATCACGATCGGGGACGTGTATTCTTCCAGGATATATTATACCGCAAAGAACGTGATTTGTCAACCGTTCGTGACAAATTTCCACAATATAGGTTTTTTCGCAATACAGTTTTTTTCTGCAAAGCTCTTGACAAGATGAGAACTTTATGCTATTATATATGGGTATGCGGGTATGGCGGAATTGGCAGACGCGCAAGATTTAGGATCTTGTGTTCATTCGTGCAGGTTCGACCCCTGTTACCCGCACCAAGCAGAAGAAATCCGAATCCAAGGCCGATGGGCATAGGGTTCGGATTTCTTTTTCCGGTAAAAACCACTCGCACACCATGAAGCGATATGCGGGTGGTTTTTCGTGTATCGTTTTGGGATTTGATTACCTGTTTATCTCGGTTCGTTGTCTTGCCTTCTGAAAAAATTCCTGCAACACTTCCCTGCATCCCTTTTCCAAGCATCCCATTTCTACTCGGGTGTGCTTGCTCTCAATTGGATGTCTGTGAATTGCCCATACACTTCCCATGGCACCCGCTACGGGGTCCGCCGCACCGCATACGATCCGAGAAATGCGGGCGTGCAATATAGCGCCGGCGCACATTACACAAGGCTCCAGGGTGACGTAAAGTGTACAATCGGCCAAGCGCCACCCACCGAGTGCGACGCATCCCTCGGATATTGCTTGAATCTCTGCATGACCGAGGGCGGTCTTTGCAACCTCCCGTGTATTTCGTCCCTTAGCAAGGATATTCCCCGTCGAATTGTGAACCAACACGGCGCCCACGGGAATATCGCCCGCTTCGGCGGCACAGCGCGCTTCCTCTAACGCAATACGCATATAGGCTTCGTCCGCTTCGTTGAATTTCACCGTTGCATTCAAGTTTTCCATGCCATTATCCTCCTTGCAGAAGAACCGCCAGATACGACACAACCATAAGCGTCGCGGTAATGGCTGTGAACACGATCATGCCGGGAGACAATGCTCCGCGAAGTGCGGAAGACATCGGAAGAGGCCGGTCGAAGCGCCGAGCGGCGACATTACGCCGGGCAAGTCCATCCCGACTACGCAGTAAAGCTTGCTTTTCTGAATTTTTCTTGTAATGGGTAATCAGCACAACGATGCTGATGATACCCAGCAATAAGACAACTCCGTCGAATATGGCAAAATACAGGGGGGCGTCTTCACCGAAGCGACCAGAGACGGCCAAATTCTTGAACACCGACAACTGGTTATTGAACATATGGAAGAACACACTACACCAAATGGATTGTGTCAGTTCATACATGAGCGCCATCGCCACACCTGCCACGAAGGTGTAAAAAAGCTGAGCGATATTCTGATGCATGAGTGCAAACAACAGCGAGCTGAGCAGAATTGCCTGCGTACGGCCGTAGGGACGCAGGTTTGCATAGAAAACCCCTCGGAACAAAAATTCTTCGGCAAAGGCCGGCGCTAAAGCTATGTTCATGTAGTCAATGATCACCCTGGGATTATCATAATAAACGGCGTACACCGCATCCTCCGAGGCAACGTAACCGATCACGGAGCAAAACCAGGCGTTGACGTAGGCACCGGCTGATAGAATTGCAAGTCCCGCCAAAATAAGCAGCGGAAATTCTGCCGGTAATTTCACCTCGTAATATACGCGCTCAGACCGGGTATTATGGGATAGCAAATAGTAAAACAGGCCCGTCAACAGAAACGGTGCAATGTAGCAAGCCGCGGACAGGAGGCCATAGATGGCCAGGAATACGGAATGCATCGTATTCGACGAGATGCTTTCAGCAACCACGTCTACCGCGAGAGCAATACTTGAAAATATTCTGAAAACAGGTATAAAAAACACCATGGACCAGCCCATTCGGTTGATCGTTTGGCGGTATGACACACTATGGGGATAAGCTTGGGTAAGCATGATAGAATCCCTTTCTTTGCAAAATAGGTCGGGCACTTGCTATGCGCCACAAAACACTTGTATTATAGCATAGCCATAGTTTTTTGTCAAGTTTTTTGTTCGATCCAAAATAGAAAATGCCGAATGCTTGCTGCACTCGGCATTTTTCTGATTGCGTGATCAGCCCACGTTGGAATCTGTCTCGCTGATCAATCCAACTGCGGCATCTACGGGAAGCGAGAAAGCAATTCCCTGTCCGGGTGTTTTGAGTCCGACGGCGCGGTACAGGCCGTGAAGCACATTTTCCTTAATTTCCGACGGCACCAGAATCATGACCATCTCCTTCTCGGGAGATACGGGGATTTCAAATTTCTTTTCGGCCAGACTATTCGCCGTACCGCGGGCATGGATTACCGTACCGCCGCGGGCGCCGAACTCCTTTGCTGCATCCATAACGGCGTCCGAAAAGCCGGCGTTAACAATGCAGATGATCACTTCATATTCAAAATTCATAATACGCGATCCTCCCTAACGAATTATACGGTTGTGTTGGACAGGAACCGATAAATGGCCACGCCAATGGTTCCCGTCATGGGGATCGTATAGGCAATCCCCTTGCCGTTTTTGATGGTTTTAAACTTATGCTCCAGCCCAGCCAAAGCCTTATCACACATATCCTCTCGGATAATACTGCATATTACGGTTTTGTTCGATTCGCCCAAGCCCAGCAGACGGAGTGTCTCCTGGCTGGCCGTACCGTGAGCAGCCATAGCCGTTTGAAAATTCACCTCAAAGGATTGAATGAAATCCATATAGAATTCCGCCTTTTCGCGGTTGACTACCGTAATCAACAGCTTCAGCTTGCGGGGAGCGATAGGGGTATCATGGGTAACGTCTTGCGTTTTCATGTAGCTCCTCCTTACATAAATCGAATGATCTGCTCATCATCCGCAGATAGGATCCGTTTCATAGCGATACGGTCGCGTACCTTCTTATGCACAACAGCGCGGAAGCCCAACAACTGAATGGTGATCAGCGGCGTCATCGCCACCATGGCGACAACACCGAAGGCATCCGCCATCACATTTGCCTCGCCCTGCAGGACACAGCAGGAGCCGACGGCCAAAGGCAAAATGAAGCCCGAGGTCAGGGGACCGCTGGCAACTCCGCCCGAATCGAACGCAATCGCGGTATAAATGCCGGGCACAAAAAAAGACAACCCCAGAGAAAGCAGATATCCGGGAATCACGTAGTACAGAATAGAAAAGTCAAATACAATTCGCAGCATGGAAAGAGCGATGGAAACACCTACGCCCACCGAAAGCGCGATCATCATGGAGCGCTTGCTGACACTGCCATCGGTAATATCCTCTACCTGCTTATTCAACACATGCACCGCAGGCTCGGCCAATACGACCACCATGCCGAGAAGGAATCCGCCACCGACCAAAAGGGCGGAATTATTCCCTGCCAATTCTACACCCAGCTTGTATCCAATCGGCATGAAGCCCACGGATACGGCGGTAAGAAAGATCACCAAGCCGAAGAACGTATACAGGATGCCAACAGCAATCTGCATGAGCTTCTTTGAGGGAAGCTTGAGCAGGGTGATCTGCAGCACCGTAAAGAAAACCACGATCAAACCGAGCGCGAGGCCCACTTCCTTCAAGGTATGCAAGATCTTCGTTACAAGTGCCATTCCGAGACCGCTTTCGATCGCGTAATCCGGGACATGGTACGTAATATCGCCTTCCACAGTCGTTCCCAGCAACAGGACGGAGAGAATCGGACCTACTGAGCACATAGCGATCAAACCGAAGGAGTTTTCACTAACGTCCTTACCGCCGATGGTTGCCGCTATACCGACACCGAGAGCCATAATGAACGGAACCGTGATCGGGCCCGTGGTCACGCCGCCCGAATCAAACGCTAAGGGGAGAAAATTCCCGTTTCCGGTTGCAATGACGATGGCAGAAATAGCAAACAGAATCATGTAAAAATACAGGAGAATAGAGGACAGCGGCTTATGAAACACCATTTTTATCACCGACAAGACCAGGAAAATACCAACACCTACGCCTACGGCTATAATCAAAACCGTTCCGTTGATGACCTCGCTGACCTGGTTGGCCAGAACCGTCAGATCGGGCTCTGCTACTGTGATGAGCAATCCCATCAAAAAGCATACGGCAATAAGAAGAAGTATCTTTTTCGATTTGGTCAATCCCGCACCCATATGCTCGCCCATGGGAGACATAGCCATATCCGCACCCATACTGAACAGACCGATGCCCAGGATCAAAAACACAGAGGAAATCAGAAAAACGCCGATTTCCAATCCCGTAAAATGCACAAGGGGAGTCAAATTCAAGAGACATACGATCGCGGTGACGGGAAACACCGACAAGAACGCCTCCTTGATCTTTTTCACCAGTTCTGTCATTCCATACTCCAGTCTTAATTTTCTTCCTATTTATTATACCATATATACTTTATACAGTCAATTTACTTTTATGACAAATTTTATGATATATTTCAAAACAAATGGGTATTGTGTGCCAAATCTGTCGAATTCGGTATTGACTTTCAACAAAAAACATGATATAATTTGTACAGAATTTATTTGATACAAGGAAGGAGACTCTATGACTCAAGCGACTTCTCCCAAAGCATACTGCGTTCTGTATAATCCTCTTTCCTCCACCGGTACCGGAGAGCAAAAGGCCAACATACTGAAAACCATGTTGAAGAACAGCCGTGTAGAATTCAAAAGTCTTCTCGATATTCCTGACAAACGCGAGTTTCTGCAAAAGCTCGATCCCGATATCACACCGATCATAACGGGCGGCGACGGAACCCTGAGTCATTTCGTGAATCAGCTGGACGGCGAAAATCCCACGAGAGATATTTACTACTATCCTTCCGGAACCGGGAATGATTTTCTGAACGATATCGGACGCTCCAAGGATACGGAGCCCTTTCTGCTGAATCCCTACATCATCAATCTGCCAAAGATTCATTTCAATGGCGAAACCTATACGTTTATCAACGGCGTAGGCTACGGCATTGACGGCTACGTTTGCGAGGAGGGAGACCGTGTTCGTAAAAAAACCGGTAAGCCCATCAACTACACCGCCGCCGCTCTTAAGGGGCTTCTGTATGCGTACAAGCGTACGAAGGCCACCGTGACCGTAGACGGACAAACCTATACGTTCAACAACGTATGGATGACCCCTACCATGCTGGGACGCTTCTTCGGCGGTGGCATGATGTGCGCTCCCGCTCAGGATCGTATGAATCCGGAGGGGACTGTTTCTCTCATGGTGATGCGATGTGCATCCAAGCTTCGCACGCTTCTTCTGTTCCCCTCAATTTTCAAGGGAAATCACATCAAGGCGACCAAGGTGGTCTCTATGTATAAAGGTCATCATATTCACGTTCGCTTTGACCGTCCCACCGCACTCCAAATCGACGGAGAGGTTTTCTCGGGGGTGAGCGAATATACGGTCACGACCGCTTATGCGGAGCAAAATACAGCACAAGAAAAGAACGATTCGATCCCGGCAAGCATTTGATCAAGCTCACCGGCAAGAATACACGTTTGTGGTTTTCACCACCGAGCCGATGTCGATCATCCTTCGCAAAAACGATTTGTTATTGACAAATCCGCTCCAATTCCACAAGAAAGGATTCTTTCGCAAAGCGAAAGATATGGTCATAAATTATGCGCATTCGACTTCCCGATCAAACCGCGATTGTCCTGGCCGACCACGAGGTGATGCTCAATCACGAGCTGACCTTCGAAGGAGGTTATATTCGATTCGAATCCGGTTGCGGCTTAAAGGTTCTGCTCAAAAGCGCCACTCACGGTGTTCGCTTTGTTCGGATGCATTGGGATATTTCTGTTCCCGATGACGTAAAGGTGCTGGGAGATGCCTGGGAGCGTGGCTACGGAAATCTACACTGGAGTCGGCCTGATCCTTCCCGTAATATGCCTTGGTATATCGCTCTTTCCAACGGCTCCGACAGTAATACCGATTACGTCGGCCGCTACACACATTGCTTTGGTGTGGGCGTGTTGCCAAACTGCTTCGCTCTGTGGAATTGCGATTCAGAGGGGATTACGCTGACTCTTGATCTCCGTTGCGGCGGTGCGCCCGTTATCCTGGGCGATCGATTGCTGGAATGCGCAACAGTATACATGGAGGAATACACCGATATGAGCGCTTTCCGAGCGTTGCAGAAGTTCTGCCACGTCATGTCGCCTGAGCCTTTGTTGGCAGATCATATCGTGTACGGCTCCAACAACTGGTACTATGCGTACGGCAAAAGCTCCTACGAGGAAATCATATCCGACACCAAGCTGGTTGCGGATCTCTGCAATGATACCATAACCTCTCCTTACATGGTGATTGATGACGGTTGGCAGCCTCATAGCACAGACTCCCCCTGGGACAGAGGAAATGAAAAGTTTCCCGATATGGCTCGCCTGGCACAGGAAATGGCCGCGCTGGGTGTTCGCCCCGGCATTTGGGTGCGTTATCTCATCAATGGCGAGAGGGGGGAGCGATATGTAGAGGGCTTCCCTGAGGAGTGTTACAACCAAAGAAAGCCCAAGGTGCTTGACCCCTCCCATCCTCTGGTGTTGGACTATGTCCGCCAAACCACTGAGCGCCTCGTAGATTGGGGCTATACCCTCATCAAGCATGACTTTTCCTGCTACGACCTGTTCGGCAAATGGGGGTTCAAGATGAGCCGATTCCCCGCCGATGACAGCGAGACGTGGAGCTTTTACGACAACACCAAAACCTCTGCCGAAATCATCAAAAACTTCCATACCACCGTACGCGAATCGGCCGGGGATGCAGTCATTCTGGGCTGTAACGTTATGGGTCATCTGTGCGCAGGAATCCATCATTGCAATCGCACCGGTGATGACACGAGCGGCCGCGATTGGACACGTACCCTTAAAATGGGTGTCAACACACTGGCGTTCCGCCTGGTGCAAAACAACGCATTCTTCGGTGCCGATGCGGATTGCGTGGGCATCCTTGGTCTGATCGATTGGAAATATAACCGTCAATGGCTGGATCTGCTGTCAAGAAGCGGCTCTCCCCTGTTCGTTTCCTGCAAGCCGGGTATACCTTCCCCCGCTGAGCTCGATGATCTCCGTCTCGCCTATGCCAAGGGTTCCCTGCAGGCCGACGAATTGATTCCCTTGGATTGGATGGAAAATCCATATCCTGCTCGCTATTTGATCAACGGTGAGGAGGTTCACTACGATTGGGGCGATGCAATCACGCAGCTTGTGGACTCCGAAACAGGACTTCCCTGCTGATTCTTCTTACAAGTAAAAGGAACAATGCAGTATGAAAAAAAACACGAACAATCGATTTTTGATCGGCTCCTGGGTCTCCTTTTATCCCTTTGATACGGATAGCTATGAATTCCAATTGGACCAAATGAGCCGTGCGGGAATCAACTTTAATATTTTTCCCATGGTATTCGGCGAAAAAACAGACACGCCCGAAATCTGTGAATTCATCGAGCAGCAATACGCCGCCCGCGATATGCTTTACTTCATGAACGGAGGCTCGAACGATGACGAGCTTTGGCAAAAAGTCGTATCCTTCACTCAGAACAAGGAGCATTGCATCGGATACTATATCGGTGACGAGCCGAGCGGAATGGCAATCCCCGAAACAGGTCGTCGTGTCCGCGTTCTCCGCGAGGAGGACGTTGATCGGTATCCATTTGTGAATCTCCTCCCCAGCTATGCCGGAGAACACATATTGGGCGGGAGTTATTATGACTACTGCTCACGATTCGTTCGTGAGGCCGGAGCGGAGAATATCGAATACCTGTCTCACGACTTCTATCCCTTCTGTATGAATAGGACCAATTTGGACTTTTTTGCGGATTTGGAGGTTATACGTCGCGTAGCATGGGAGAACGGACGCCTGCGAACCCATGCATTCCCTCAATCATCCGCTTGGAACGGGATGCGGATGCCCAACATTCACGAAATGCGTTGGAATGCGTATGCTTATCTGGCGTACGGCTTTAAGGCGTTGTCCTGGTTTAACCTGGTATGCCCCGGCAGCTCCGATACCGAGGGAGAAGGCTTCCGGGACTCCATCATCTATCGGGACGGAACCATCCGAGACAAGCGTCTCTTCGAGGATTTCAGTCGATTGAACCAAGAACTGCGTACCGTAGGAGAAACCCTCATGAAGCTGAACACCGTCCATGCTTACCATACGACCGAGTGTATTGCAGGTGTGGAGATTCTCCCGCCGAATTGGCTCATTGCCCCCGTAAAGAACGGCGATTTCATCATCAGCCATATGGTTTCCTCCATGGGCGACGAGACCTACGTGATGATTTTCAATAAGGATTGGAGATCTCCCGTTACCGCCTCTTTCCGCATTATGGAGTACAGCGGAATTGAATCCGTGGAATACGTCAGCCCCTTTAACGGAAGCACATACCCGATTACGGTTCAAAACGGTGTATTTACCGAAACCTTTCGCCCCGGCGAAGGTAAGCTCTACAAGCTAAACGGTAAAATCTCCTATCGCGTTCTTCCCTTGAATTCCGAAAAATCCCGCGCAGATATCGATCTCTCCGCCACAAGTACTCTGGTCGGTTTTGACATTGTCTGCCCGATGCAGAATGATATAACAACCGTAACCGTCCGGATTTCTACCAACAAGAAATTTACCGAGGATAAAACCACCGTCCATCAGTTTGATGCGTTTCCCGCAAACGGACGAATTCATTTTTCGCCCACCGTCGGAAAATATGCACGCATCACCTTTTCTACTGCATCCAATGCTTTCACTGATGGCTACGCAGAGATCCGCGTACGCTTTGCCGACGAACCCGATACGCAGGAGGAGCCGCTTGCAAAGACCTCCTTCTCCCCCATCGCCGGTATCAATTATTCGGATCTTGACGAAGCATTTGCCGTCGTAGAAGGGTTAATCGAATCGGAATATAGTCCCGAGAGCTGGCAGGCCGTTCAGAATTGCTACAAATCCGCCTTGACCATGAAGAATGCTCCTCACACGCAGGAGGACGTTACGGCGGCCTACTGGCAGTTATTGGAGCATATTCGAGAGCTGGAGCCTGTGCAATGGACACTCCCGCAATCCGAGCTCCCCTCTCAAGAAACGAACAGGCACGGCCTTCACGTAACCAAGGGCATTCTATCCGCCGCGGTCGTGACCGTGGCAGGGGCTGTCGCGGGTAGTATTGCAAGATTCTTCACTTCCCGCAAGAAAAAATAACGCAAATTGCAGTAGTAGCTTACGTTTCTTAAAAGGAGGTACCGCTTATGAACGTAACGTTTCTCGGAACCGGTGCAGCAGACTGGAATATTAACGATTACACCCCCGAAAAATTTCATCGCCGCTATTCCTCCGCATTGGTGAATGACGATCTTCTCATTGATCCGGGTCCCCATATTTTTCACTTTTGCAAGACCAATGGATCGCCGGATCTTTTGGACGGAGTCCGCAACATCATCGTTACCCATTCTCACGGTGATCACTTTACTCCCGAAAGTGTAGTAAAGCTCTGCGCGGAAAAAAATTGTACTCTGTGGGGTGATAGTGCCTGCAAGCGCAAGCTGATTCGTCTGCTCGGCGAGGAGGAAGCCTCCAAGATCTGCTTTAAGGAATGTAAAATCGGCCAGGACTACGAGATCGGCGGCTATCAGGTTACCCCCTTGCGCAGTAACCATGCAACCGAGGACCCCGAAGAGAATACCCTCATCTATCTGATTGAAAAGGATGGCCGCATTCTGTTCTACGGTTGTGATTCCGCCTGGATCCCCACCACCGCTTGGAACGTCATCAAGGAGCGCCCCGTCAACGCCATGGTGCTGGAATTGACCTGCGGAGAGACCGCCCGCAATGACTGGCGTATTTTCGAGCATAACACCATTGAAATGCTGGAGCTGATGCTGATCACCTTCCGCAAATACAACTTCTTTGCGGATGATGTTCGCTATTACGTATCCCATATGGCGCGAACTCTGCACACCGACCACGAGACGCTGGTGAAGACGCTGAAGCCCCTGGATGTGACCCCGGCTTACGACGGGTTTAAATTTGAAGTATAAAAAAACAACAAAAGGAGAGATTACCCATGTCTGATAAGAAATTGAACGTTGTCATTTGGAACGAATTCCGCCATGAGAGACAGGAAGAGGCCTGCCGCGCCATCTATCCGGACGGTATTCACGGTCTCATCAAGCAGTTTTTGGAGGCTGACGATGCGACGCTGAACGTACGCCTGGCCGCTTTGGACGACCCCGATCAGGGGCTTCCCGACGAGGTTCTGAACGAGACCGACGTCCTCTTCTGGTGGGGTCACCTGGCTCACGGAGAGGTAAACGATGCCCTGGTGGAGAAAATCCGCGAGCGGGTCTATCTGGGCAAGATGGGTCTTATCGTACTCCACTCCGGCCATCACTCCAAGGTATTCAAGGCAGTAGTTGGCACCAACGGCAACCTGTCCTGGGGCCGCGATCAAAACGAGATCATTTGGAATCTCCTCCCCGGTCACCCCATCACCGCCGGTATTCCCGACCACTTTGAGCTGTTCGAGGAGCTGTACTGCGAGCCCTTCTATGTCCCCCAGCCCGACGAGCTGGTATTCGGCGGCTGGTACGAGGACGGCTTCATCTTCCGCTCCGGTCTCTGCTACTACCGCGGCGCGGGCAAGGTGTTCTACTTCCAGCCCGGTCACGAGTTCTGCCGTTCCTTCTACAACCCCTATGTGCAGAGGGTCATCTGCAATGCGGTGAAGTGGGCGGCTCCCAACGAGATCGTTTATCCCATCGAGAACGGATGCCCTTGCGTGGATTACAAGCTCACTGACAAATTCTGATAACGCCTGACAGCAAAGGAGCTACGATATGAACAAGCGTATGGACCGGAGCCGATTGAATATTGGCGCATATATTCTGCAGCCCTATGCCCGTACCGAAGCCCATATCCGCGACGTGGCGGACTGTGGTATTGACTTTATCGTCTGCATGGACAACGACCGCGCCGCACTGGATCTCTTCCACAAGTACGGTGTGGGCGCCATCGTCAGCGGCATCGTCCCCGGTTGGTGGGGCGGCGACGGGAACAACGCGGGCAAGCTGGCCGCGTGGAATCCCATGGAGAAGTATCGGACGGCGGCCGCCACCTTTGAGGATCACCCTGCCATTTGGGGTATCGACGTGGGGGACGAGCCCTCTGCCCTGGATTTTCCCTACTACGGACGGGTGATCGACTACGTCAACGCCGCTTTTCCCAATCAGTTTGCTTACTTGAATCTCTACCCGAACTACGCCTCTGTTTCCCAAAACAACGCTGAGGAGACCGTAAATCAGCTGGGAACCCCCACCTACGCCGAGCATATTCAGCGGTACTGTGAATGCGTTCCGTCAGACTATCTCTGCTACGATTTCTATCTCTACTCCATTAACGTCACGAAGCACTACGAGAATCTTTGCACCGTAGCAGATGCCTGTCGCAACACGGGGCGCTCCATGTGGATCATTCTGCAGGTCAACTCGGTGGATCCCAATGTCTGGATGAGCGAGAACAATCTGCGATTCCAGGCCTACACCTCCATGGCCTTCGGCACTGAAAACATCACCTGGGGGTGCTACACCGCCGGCTGGTGGCACAACGAGGTTTTGGACAAGGAGGGCAACAAGACCCAGCAGTACGACAAGCTGAAAAAGGTCAACGCCGAGATCCGCACCATTGGCGAGGAGTACATGAAGTACCGACGGGTATCCACCCACTTCGTGGGATTTTTGGGCCACCCCGATATGGAGGCCGTGGAGCAAAAGCCTGTGGAGGCTCTTTCTACGGGAATCTTCTTGGACGTCAAGGCCGAGGGCGGACAGCCCCTGGTGGTGGGCGAGATGGTCAGCCGAGGCGGAGACGGCTCGGTGGCGCTCATGATCTGCGCCGCAGACGATCCCTACGAAAAATCCCCCAAGGAGTACGCCGTTACCTTCCGCGCACCCGGCCGTAGCATTCGCGTCCTGGGCGGGGAGGGGTATAAGACCGTCGAATCCCGGGAGGATGGGGTGTATGCCGTGTCGGTCAAGTCCAACGAGGGTATTCTGATCACCGCCAGATAAGCGATCAACCCCAAAAATCAAATGCGTACGTTCCCTTTTCGGATCGTACGCATTTTTGTGTTACAGAGCGGTATTTTCCCGCATTTGCGTGGCCAATCGAATCGCGCCCTCGGTGAGGTAGACGATATTCTCCTCGCGGTAGACCGTATCCCGCTTGGTGTGGATGCGATCCATGTAGAGGAGCCCGCGATGGGTTTTCTTTAGGGCGGCGACACCTACACCTCTGCGGAAATTGGCCTGGTCGGAGGGATAGAACACGCCCTTACAGGCAATGTCCACGGCGAAGCTTTCGGTTGTGGGAAAGGCCGCCTCCAGAGAAGGCATATTCGATCTGGCTTCCTTACCAACGGCGAAAAGGATGGTGTCCCCATCGGAAACACAATCGAAATTGATGAGAAGGGTGTTCTTCATAATCGCCTTATGCTTGGCGGCAAAGCCTGCCGAGCCGAATAGGCCCATCTCCTCCAAATCGAAAAAGATAAAGGCCACCTCGCCCCGCAGGTTCTCGGGGAGAGCGCTCATAAGCTCCAGAAGGACGGTGACGCCCGAGGTATTGTCGTTGGCGGTCTGTTTGTTGGCGGGGCCGGCCATAATGAGCCACATCTCGACCACCAGCAGAGCCAACCAACCAAGCTCAAGAATCCCTCCGCCAACCTCCGCCGATATCGGCGTAAGCGTTGCCAGAAGGAAGCCCAAGCCCACCATAAGAAGTGTAGGGATTCCCAGAAGCAGGACGGTAATCGCGAGCTGATAGAGCAGATAGATTCCGATATTTTTGGGGGTTATGAAGTTCGGAAAGGGCATGCGGGCGCAGGTGTCATAGTGGGCAGTGTAAATGACGCGGGCGTTCTCGGGGTCCCCTACCACGATATTGCGGGCGCCGAAATACCCCTTTTCGGTTCGATAGGTATAGCCGCTCCCGTCGGCTTGCGACTTGACAAAATCAATGAAAGCAGATTTCTGCTTTTTCGACTTGCGGACGAGGTACTTTTCAAGGATTATGCGGGTGGCTTCGGTCATGGCGAGTATCTCCTTGGGTGATGTTGCTTTCATAATAGCACAGCGGAAGAATTTTGTCAAGAGGCAACGGAAAATCTCTTTTCGAATATAGCGCGGTCAGTTGACAAGTGGGACGGAGTGTGGTATAATAGGGAAAGCTTTTTCGGTTTCCCCATTTCAACGTTTAATAGAAGGCAGGTTTTTCCATGTACTCCCGCGTATATCTTGAGATCACCAATATCTGCAACCGCGCCTGCTCCTTTTGCCCCGGAACAACGCGGCCTCTCCGCCGTATGAGCTACGAGGAGTTCGATGCCATTACCGATCGGCTGATTGGGACCACAGAATACCTGTACTACCACGTCATGGGAGAGCCTTTGACCCATCCCGCGCTGCTCGATTTCATCCGTCTTGCCAAGGTAAAAGGCTTCAAATCCGCCATCACCACCAACGGAACCTTGCTTCCTGCGCGGGGCAGGGCTCTGGTAGAGGCGGGGACATACAAGGTCAATATTTCGGTCCACAGCTTTGAGGACGGCGAGGACGGGGAGGCCCATGGGGCATACCTGGACGGGATTCTGGATTTTGCGGACTACGCCTCAAAAAAAGGAGTCTTGACAGTTCTGCGGCTTTGGAATCTGGACGGTCACGGACAGGCCCTGGGGGGCAACAATCAAAGGACTCTGGACTACCTTCGCGGGCGATTTCCCGACGGGGGGAACACCCCCTGGAAATTCTCTCCGCGAGGCGCAAGATTACGGGACAAGCTTCACTTGGAGTACGGAGACCGCTTTGAGTGGCCCGACATGTCCGCCGTGGATCGGGGCTGCGGGGTGTTTTGCTACGGTCTGAAGGATCATTTCGCCATTCTCTGCGACGGGCGCGTGGTTCCCTGCTGCTTGGATCGGGAGGGGGCGGTTACCCTGGGAAATATTCTGGAGACTCCCATCGACGAGATTCTGACCTCCCCCCGCGCTTGCGCCATGCGGGAGGGATTTCAAAAACGGCGCGCCACTGAGGAGCTTTGCCGGCGGTGCGGATACGCCCGACGGTTTTGAATATCACACGACAGGAAAGATACCCTATGAAGAATACGAAAAAATCAAAAAACAAACGAAGACGCACGATCAACAAGAAATTAGCCGCCTGGGCCCTCGCTCTGAACGTGACCCTTGGAGCGACGGTTTTAGGCATCGCGTTCGGGCGAAGCTTCCCCGCCTTTGATCCACTTCCCCTGATAGGGATCCTGGCGGTTGCCTTTGTGGTGGCCTGCGCAGTCAACCGCATTTCTGCCCAGGCCTTTGCCCGCGCCCATTTCGGCATGCCCTATGAGGAAATGAATACGTATGTGCAGGAGCATAACAAGGCCTGCAAGGATAACCCCGAGGCGGTTCTGAGGCAGTACGCCGGCATGGCTACGTTCCCCGTTTTCCTGTTGGGGGTGTATTTTCTGATGGTCCTGTCGCTGATCGTCACCGGAGCTATGTGCAGCGAGGTCGACGAGGGAGGCGTGCGATATTCCCTCGCCGAGAGTCTCGGCATATGGGGTGGGTGTATCCTGCTCAAAATGCCCATTCAGCGCATTCTGGAAGCGATCCCCTCCCGTCTGAAAAAGGAAGCCCTTGTCCCCGCCGAAAAGCTCCCCCTGTTAAGCGACATAGCAAGGCGGGCGGCCCGTATGGCGGGAATCAAAGGGGACATTCGTTTTGAAATCGTCCGCGACTGCGAGTGCGACGTGAATCGTATTGGACGAACCTATGTGGTGTTTCTTGGCACACGTCTCATGGCCGTTTTGCCCCCCGAGGAGATGGAACAGGCGCTGATCCTGGCCTTTTCCTTCTTTTCGCGGCCTCAGCTGAGCAAGCAGATCCTGTTTCGCTATCGGCTGGGTCTTTTGGGTAGCTCCCAAATTCGCCCCGACACCTTTGCCTTTGATCTGTTCTACTCCTACGTAGATGCCAGTTTGGAGTGGGAATACGAGCTGTACAGCCAGGCAGTTAAACGTTTTCTAACCGACGAGGGCTATCGGCAAGTCCATAAGCAGGGCGACGTTCCTTCGGCCATGAATCTGCTGGCCAAGAAGGCGTTTTGGAGTTATTTCGTGTTCGAATTCCCGCACTTCATGCCCCGATCCATGTACGAGGAACCCCTCCCCCCCATCCATCACGAGTTGGACATCTGCCAAAGCTTCCGCAAGGCCTGCAAGCTTCGGAGCGAAGCGTGGCTTTCCATGCTGGGAAAAGAAATGGAGGGATACGTGCCCACAGATATTCCCTTCCGCTACGAAAGAAAGGCCCTGGATCCTCACGGCGGGGTCCTCCCCCGCGTGGAACTTTTGGACGATGCCTCCCCCTACGGGCAAGAGATCTTTGCCTTGATCCGCGAAAGCTGCGAGGAGGACCTTCACCCCGCCGCCGTGGCTCAATACGAGAAAAAGAGGCAACGAGAATATCTGGAGCCCTTGCGGGTTGTAGCGGAATACGAACGCAATCCCACAGGATACGCCACTCACGAGCTATCTCCCGTCATCAACGGCTACCGAGACATCGGTCAATTCGACCGTGCTGAGGCGTTGTGCGACGAGATTCTCGGATATGAGCATAACCCCTTCGCCTTGGCTCACGCCACCTACTTCAAGGGCATATGCATGCTCCACCGGTACAAGACAGAGGGTATCGATCTTATTTACCGCGCCATTGATCTCAACAAGAACTATATGGCGGACGGCTTTGAGACAGTAGGGGAATACTGCGTTCTGAGCGGTCTGTCCGATGAATACGCCGCCTTTCGCCGACGCGCTGAAATTCAGATGTCCGCCCATTCTTATAACCAGGAGGGAGCCAGCTACCTGGCCGTGACCGACCACTTGAAGCGGGAAGACGGACTTGGTGATATGCTCCCCGATATTCTCGAATACATGGAACGGGTATCCAACGGATCCATCTGCGAGATTTACCTGGTCCGCAAAGTGATTTCCGAGGATTTCTTTACCAGTGCTTTCGTCATCAATTTCGATTACGGAGTACCGGAAGATCAGATGCGCACCGTATATTCCGCTATTTTCAACTACCTGGACGCCTATCCCGTTGATTGGCAATTCTCCCTGTTCATCTTTGACAGAGAGACCGAGCGTGCGGTCAAGCGAGTCGAAGGGTCTCTCGTTTGGAAGAAAAAATAAAATTTTCTTACAAAAATCAAGCATATTTCTCGGAATATGCTTGATTTCTTCATAGAAATATGATACAATAACAGAGATAATAAAAAAATCGGAGGTCAACATGACTGAACGCGTTTCCAAAGAGAATTATTACTTAGATATCGCCCAAACCGTATCAGAGCGCTGCACTTGTATCCGCAAGCGTTACGGTGCGATCATCGTGAAAAACGACGTAATATTATCCACCGGATATAACGGAGCACCAAGAGGCAGAAAAAATTGTATTGACTTAAATTTCTGCATGCGTAACAAATTAAATATCCCCAGCGGAGAACGATACGAATTGTGCAGATCTGTGCATGGCGAGGCAAACGCCATTATTAATGCATCCAGAGAACAAATGTTAGGATCTACTTTGTACATGGCTTGTACCGATCCCGCCACCGGGGATTTGATTTCGGGAACCAGCAATTGCATGATGTGTAAACGAATGATTATAAATGCCGGTATTGAAAAAGTCGTCATTCGTGATACGAAAACGGAGTACCGCATAATCGAGGTAAAGGATTGGTTGGAAGCCGATGACTCTCTCCTCACCATGCCGGATAATTAATTTCTGAAAGAAGAGGGCATATTCTCATGAAAATGAATCTGAAAAAAACTCTGTTGATTGGAATTACCACAATACTTTGCGCGACCTCGCTGGCATCCTGCGGAAGCGTAAAACTCCAATCCGGTGAAAACGGTCTCTATGACAAGAAAAACGATATTTCCTATAGCCATGCCTCCCCCGTTTACGAAGCAACCTCTTTGCTCAAGGAATACGGAAAATTGGCCGTAACCGACTCGGAATCCTACACGCTTTTCACCATTCCCGGCGCGGATCCCACCGAAATGCTGGCTACCGAGGATTTCAATATTATCTACGCCTCCAGTATGGACATGCCCACGTTGTCCGAAATGGCACCTTCCGTGCTTCGCATCTGCAAGAACTCCATTGAAACCACACGATTGGATGACGCTGATGCGGTGGCTGCATTGGTGAAGGAGTACACAGAGGGTGTTTCGATTCCCTATCCCGGCACCACCCCCGTGCGCAGCTATAAGGTGCGTTTTGAATCTCTCCGGTACGCAGGCTTCTACTACACGCTGACCTACGTGGAGTATGCCGAGGATCTGATCATCGACGAGACGAATCACGGCAAGTATTTCCTGTACAACGCCTTTGACAAGCGTTGTGTTCCCGTTGGAGATGGGATCCACGCGGCGTTGGATCTGACACAACCCGAGGCGTAAGGAGTAAGCTATGACAGACAAAATGAATGCCCCTGCCGAGGGGCAGAAAGCCAAGCGCCCCAGATACCGTCCCGTCCGTATGCAAAGAATCCCCGCCCATCTGGAGGGGGCCGCCGAGTTGGAAAAGCTCTGCTTCTCCAATCCCTGGAGCGCCAAGAGCATGGAGCTTCTCACCAATGACGGTATTGGTGTGGGTTACCTTTGCACCGCCCCTGACGCACCCAATGCGGAGCCCACTGTGACCGCTTACGGTGGCATGCTCATTACCGTTGATGAGGGTCAGATCACAAATATCGCCGTTCATCCCGATTACCGACGCAAGGGATACGGCGCGGCAATTCTCCAAGCATTGATTCGCCACGCCAAGGATGCCAAGCTGGAATCCATTTCCCTGGAGGTGCGTGTTTCCAACGAGGCTGCTATTCGCTTATACGAAACCTATGGCTTTGAAAAAGTCGGAAAGCGCCCCGGCTTTTATCAGAAGCCTACCGAAGATGCCTACGTAATGGTATGCAAAATCAAGTAATCATAAAAGAGAACCTCTAAAAAACATAACGAAACCTCTCAAAGCTCGCTTGCATGAACTGCAAGGATGTACTTTGAGAGGTTTTTAATCGTTATATATGAATTCTCGTTATAAAATCAAACGATTATCGCTCCTCGCGGTAATAGTTCAATCCCAAGCCGGCGGGAGGCTGATTCTCGCGCTTGTTTCGGATACTGGTTACGATCAGCACCAGAATGGTTACCACGTAAGGCAACATTTTCAGCAACTCCTTTTGGGCAAAGGTGACGCCGCCGATATAGTTATAGGCAATATACAGACCGCCAAAGAGGAAAGAGCCCAGGATGCTGACATGGGGCTTCCATACCGCAAAGATAACCAGCGCAATAGAAAGCCAGCCCATAGCATCGATGCAATACTCCCAGTTTCCACCAAGATAATCCATTACGAAGAACAAACCACCCAGACCTGCGATCGCACTTCCTACACAGGTAGCAGCATAGCGGTAGAGGGTTACGTTAATGCCCATTGCATCAGCCGTAGCAGGATTTTCACCCACAGAACGAAGGTGAAGCCCCAGACGAGTTTTCGTTAAGACAATGGAAGCAACGATGGCGATAGCAAGGCTCAGATAGACCAGGAAGCCATAGGATAGGAAAAGCTGTCCAAACCATCCAAGCTTATCGGCAAAGGGGAGAGCCGCCGTAAAGAAGCGACTTCCGCGTTGGAATGATACGAATTCCAATTGAGAAATAATATAATTCGTCACACCCACACCAAAGGTGGTCAGTGCAAGGCCCGTTACATTTTGATTGGCACGGAGCGTCACGGTCAAAAAGCTGTAAATCAAGCCCATAAGTGCTGAACCCAGCAGGGAGCAGAGAATCGGGATGATTACGGCCGGGAGAGGGCTCATTTGATCGTAGCTATCCAGCGAGGAGGTATACAAGGATTCACCCAAGCACCCGCAAGCAGCGCCAACACACATGATACCCGGAATGCCCAGATTCAAGTGTCCGGATTTTTCCGTAATGATCTCACCCGTAGAGCCAAGCAACAGGGTAATGCCCAAACGGATGGTACTGGTCAGAAACGTTAAAAGCAAGGTCATGATTATTTCGCCTCCTTTGCTTTATGGCGGAATACAATCTTGTAATTCAAGAAGAACTCACAACCAATAATAAAGAACAGGATAATGCCCGTGATGATATCCGAAATGGAATCATTCAAGCGGAACTGTGTAACGATATTGAAGGAGCCTCGCTTCAGAAAGGCAACCAGGAAAGCCGTAAGGGTCATATAGAGAGGGTTAAATTTACCCAGCCAGGATACCATAATGGCCGTAAATCCTCGGCCACCTGCGGTAGCGGTACTGATCGTATGGTTCGTACCGCCAACCAGCAACAGTCCCGCCAAGCCACACAGAAGGCCCGAAATAAACATGGTACGGATGATAACCTTTTTGACGTTTATACCAACGTAGCGCGCCGTATTCTGGCTTTGACCAACCACGTTGATCTCATAGCCCTGCTTGCTATAGCGCAGGTAGATATACAGGATGACCGTAAGGATCGCGACGACCAGAATATTGGGAAAATAGGCGGAGGGACCGAAGGCGGGAAGACCGAAGTTTTTCATGGGACGGAGAACGCCCGAGCCATCCTTTGCCCAATTACAGAGTGCAAACAATACGATCTGCGTAGCAATATAGTTCATCATCAAGGTGAACAGGGTTTCGTTGGTGTTCCATTTTGCCTTGAACAGCGCGGGAATCAAGCCCCACACGGCGCCGGTCAAAAGGCTGGCCAACACCATGACGATCAGAAGAACGGGGTAAGGCACCTTTCCACCCAGGTAGAACATGCAGGCTGCCGTAGCCAATCCACCCATCAGCACCTGACCCTCGGCGCCGATATTCCAAAACTGCATTTTGAATGCGGGCGTTACGGCCAGAGAAACGCAAAGAAGAACGGCCAATTCCTGCAAAAGCATCCAAATTCGACGCTCGGTACCGAATGCACCGTCAAACATAGCCTTGTATACCTGGAGCGGATTCTTGTGGCTAAGGAGCGTGATCAATACTGCACAGATGATCAGAGCCGCCAAAACGGCAATCACGCGGATAGCCCACGCCTTGTACCACGGAATGGAGTCACGTTTGACAATATGGAAAAGGGGCTCGTGAACAGAGGCTGTCTGTTCCTTCCCTTTCCGATTCACACTTTGGTTCATGAGGATACCGTCTCCTTTCCATTGTTGGCGGATTTTTGGATCTTATCTGCAGTGGCGGATTTCGTCATCAGCAAGCCGATCTCTCGCTTGTCAGCAGTTTTGCCGTCCACGATCCCGGCGATGCGACCGGACGCAATGACCATGATCCGATCGCACAGAGCCATCAGCACGTCCAAATCCTCGCCGACAAAAATAACAGCCGCACCCGATTTCTTTTGGGCATTCAAGAGATGATAGATTGCATAGGACGAATTGATATCGAGGCCGCGAACGGGATAGGCGGCCATGAGAACGGTGGGAGAGGAGGCAATTTCACGTCCCAAAAGAACCTTTTGTACGTTACCGCCCGAGAGACGGCGTACCGGAGTGGTTGCACTGGGCGTCGCAATTTCCAGGCTTTGAATAATCTCCTCTGCAAGATCACGAGGCTTTTTCCGATCCACAAACATGGAATGTCCGCGACGATAGCTCCGGAGCATCATATTGTCGATGATATCCATATCTCCGACAAGTCCCATTCCCAATCTGTCCTCCGGAACGAAGGACAATCGAACGCCGAGATCTCGGATTTGGAGAGGCGTCTTAGACCGCAGCTCGACCGCCTTTTCTGTTTTGGGATCGAAATACGTAATTTCGCCGCAATCCAAATTCTGCAGACCGGCGATAGATTCCAGTAATTCCCTCTGTCCGGAGCCGGCAATTCCCGCAATACCGAGTATTTCTCCCGACCGCGCAGTAAAGGACACATCGTCCAAAAGCTTGATGCCTTCCCTGTCCGTACAGCTGATATGGGAAACAATCAAGCGATCCCGGGGATTTTCGGGTTCAAGTCGTTCAATATTCAAGCTGATCTTTTTACCCACCATCATTTCGGTCAGCTGATTTTCGTCGGTTTCCGCGGTATTTACCGTAGCAATATGCTCGCCGCGGCGGAGAACCGTAACGCGGTCAGTCAAAGCTAATACCTCATGCAGCTTATGTGTGATGATGATGATGGATTTTCCGTCATCGCGCATGCGACGGAGAACCGTGAATAGCTTTTCGGTCTCCTGGGGAGTGAGTACCGCTGTAGGTTCATCGAGGATCAGAATGTCCGCGCTTCGGTACAGGACCTTCACGATCTCCACCGTCTGCTTTTCGGAAACGGACATTTCGTGGATATTTTTTTTGAAATCCAGCTGAAAGCCGTAACGATCGATCAATGCCTCTACCTTTTTCTGAGCCTCAGCCATGGAGGTTTTCTGGCCGTCCTTTACGCCAAGAACAATATTTTCGGTGGCATTGAAAACATCTACCAGTTTAAAATGCTGATGTACCATGCCGATCCGATGGGCAAACGCATCCTTGGGTGAGCGGATCACAACCTCTTCGCCATCTACGAAAATCTGCCCCTCATCGGGATAGTAAATACCCGAAATCATATTCATCAGAGTCGTTTTTCCGCAACCGTTCTCACCGAGAATCGCCAGAATCTCTCCCCGATATACCGTCAGATCTACGTTTTTGTTGGCCACCACGCGCCCAAAGGTTTTCGTAATGTTTCGCAACTCGAGCGCAATCTGCTTTTGATTTTCAACTACAGCAGTCGACATGAATACCTCCAATTTGGTTTTTTTCACGCTGTTCAAAAAAGCAAAATTTGCAAATAGCCTGAGCGGAAAACTCAGGCTATTTGCGTTGAATGTTTGAGAAATCAGAACTTCTCGTTTACCAGGGTAATGCCGTCGATCTTCAAAGCGAAGTAGGGAGCGGAGCGGAACTTCGACTCGAAGAACACGCCGTTCTCAATCACCTCGGTATCGGGAGTGAATGCATCATCGGTATCCACGTCAGCCTTATAGGAGGTCAGCTTCTCACCGTTTACAGTAAAGTTCTTGGTATCGAAAACATGGAGAGTACCGGCCTTCAGCTGATCCTTAGCACTGTCGATCGCTGCCTGAGTACCCTCAGCGGCAACGTTGGTGTTAATTGCGGTCAGCAGAACGGAATCGGTAGCCAAAGTACCGGTCCAGTCATCAGCAATTGCCTCGCCCTTGATGACCTGGTTGATCATATACTCATAGTAAGGAGCCCAGTTGATACGGGAGGATACGATAAAGGTGCTGGGGCAAGCTTCCTGGGTAGAGCCGTTGTAGGAAACGTTGGGGATGCCGGCCTCCTCACAAGCGGAGGGAGCGCCCATGGAGTCAGCGTGCTGGCTGATGAGTTTGCAGTTGCGAGCGATCAGAGCCTTAGCTGCCTCGTTTTCGGCAGTAACGTCATACCAGCTACCGGTGAACTGAACGTCCATGGTAACGGTGGGGCATACGGACTTAGCGCCCAGATAGAAGGAAGTGTAACCGGAAATAACCTCTGCATAGGTGAAAGCGCCAACGTAGCCGATCTTGGCTTCTTCGGCGGAGAACTCACCGTTAGCGATCATCTCGTTCAGCTTCATACCTGCAGCAATACCTGCCAGGTAGCGGCCCTCGTAGATGGAAGCGAAAGCATTGTGGAGGTTGTTCAACTCAGAGGTATGTGCAGTAGTACCGGTAGCATGGCAGAACTGAACCTCGGGATGATCCTTAGCAGCAACGGCCAGGAACTCCTCGTGACCAAAGCTATTAGCAAAGATCACATCACAACCCTGATCAACCAGATCCAGCGCGGCCTCGGTACACTCAGCCCCCTCGGGAATACCGGTCATCATGATAATCTGGTCATCTCTAAGACCCAGCTTAGTCTGAACCTCTTCTACACCCATCATGAAGTTCTTGTCATACGTGGACTTTTCGTCGTGCAGGAAGATGAAACCTACCTTGATTTCTTCCTTGGCAACGGGAACGAGCTCTTCACCGGCAGGGTTCTTGGAGGGCTCGTTGCAGGAAGCAAACACAGCCATGCAAGACAAAACCAGGATCAGAGTCAATGCGAGAGATACGATCTTCTTCATTTCTTTCTCCTTTGTGTCTGATACAGACAAAAATATTTATGTACAGCGCCTACGGCCGGACATCAAAAAAGCTTCTTCATTTTAGCACATTTCACAGAGAAAAACAAGAGACAGATGTGACAATATGTCTTTTTTTGTCAAGAAATGTTTTATGGATATTCATCAAAACGTTTCTCGATTTCTTCCCGGCAAATCGCGGCCGGAATTACTCAGATAAAAACGATGCCTTCCTCAACGCTCATGGATTTAATTTTTGCCAAGGATTCCACACGAACGCCGCGTGCGCGAATCTCCTCGCCGCCCTTCTGGTAGGTTTTTTCGACGAAAACGCCTGCGCCGACAATGGTTGCCCCTGCCTGCTCGCACAAATCGATCAGACCGTGAAGAGCTTGTCCTCGAGCCAGAAAATCATCGATCAAAAGCACGCGATCATTGGGCCCCAGCATGGCCTTGGGAATCACAGCGGCATGATCCGTTCCGTGGGTAAAGGAGTGGACATTTGAGGAATATACTTCCCCCGTCATATTGTTGCTTTTCGATTTTTTGGCAAAAACCACAGGTACGTCAAACGGGATAGCGCAAATGCACGCCAATCCGATTCCTGATGCTTCGATCGTCAAGATTTTATTAATACCCGCATCCTTATAGAGACGGTAAAACTCCTTGGCCAATTCGCTGATAAAGCAAACGTCGATTTGCTGATTGAGGAACATACCAACCTTCAATACGTCTCCGTCCTCAATAATGCCATCCTTGCGGATACGCTCTTCCATAAGCTTCATGATGCTTCCCTACCTTTCCATACGTACCGAATCGATCACCGGTAAATTTATATACGAGAATTATTATACACGATTTTTGTCGGAAATGCAATAGTTTTTTCAGAAAACTTTATCGCCAACGCATTTTTTCTCCCCGGTCATATCATCTTGACAAATCCGATACTGTGTGCTATAATAGGGGCACATAAAAAGAACACGGAGAATCATCATGAAAGCTGAAAACAATCTGCCTCATCGTCCTCTGTTCATCGTCTTTGACGGCATGGATGGCACGGGAAAAACCACGCAGATGCGCTTGCTCTGTCAAAGGCTTTGCGAGTCAGGTATTCCTACTGAATTAACCGCAGAGCCCTCCTCCTCCCCCGACGGTCAAGCTCTGCGGCGTGCTTTGTCCGGGGATACGCCCATCAATAACAGCCGCATGGCTGCTATGTTTCTACTGGATCGGATCGGACATAATGCAGAAATCGAGGCCCTTCTGTCCGAAGGAAAGACCGTTATTTCGGATCGCTACTACTATGCATCCATGGCGTATCAAGGACAGGGTGACGATTTCCAATGGGTTGCCGACATGAATTTGAATTGTCCTCATATCCGTAAGCCTGACGGATGCATTCTGTTGGATATGTCCCCCGAGGATAGTATGGCACGCATCCGTGCCGGACGCTCGTCTGACCAGTTGGAAATATACGAAACAGTAGCCCAACAAGAGCAGATTCGCGCGCGTTTTGCCCGCGTCGCCGAATATCTTAAGGATCGGGAGCTCATAATCACGGTCAATGCGGCAGGAACGGTGGACGAGGTTTCCGAGCGGATTTGGCAGGCCTACGAGCGAATCGTTTGGGCAAAGCAGGCATAAACATACAAAAAATCGGCAGAGACGTTGCGTTCTCTGCCGATTAATCCCGACAGATCTTACTGATTTGTCGGGATTTTACTATTCCGGGTGTATTACTGATTTACGGAATGATAATCCGCAACCAGCTGAATATTGTCGATGTAGACAGGCTTGTTCAGCTCCGAGGATTCAGAGGGAGAGAAATAGAAGTAGATACCTGTGACGGCAGTATCCGCCTGGAGATTCACACCGCCTCTGCGGATCATATACTCCAAGGGGAATGCAAACCAACCCTTATATCCCTTCACCGAGCTATCCTGGTCAGCACCGAAGCAACCGTCGCCGCCTGTGCTCATAGTGATCCATTCATCGCTTCCCTCTGCTTTGTAGTAGAAGGGCGAGAGGTCGTCGTGGTTATCGGTACGGTAGGGATTATCGTTGACATTGTTGGCCAAGAGACCGAAGCCGGCTTTCCGGAAGTCGATATCGTTTGTTGACATATCCATCCAAACCACCAGGTACTTGTTTTCGCCAACGGTACCGGGATCTGCAATATCCCAAATGATTTCGGTATTATTGGAGCCAGTCCAGGTCGTACGGTACGCAGCCAGCGCATTGGAGCCATCCAAGCCCATCCCTTCTGCGATCTCGGCTTTTCCGCCGTTATCCGAGGAACCATCGAAGCCGGTGATTTTGAACGAAGGAGCATCCCCTTCAAAATCCGCCATCACACCCGAAAGAGCAGGCAAATCGGGAGATTCTTCAGGCTCAAAGAGGTACGTCATATAGGTTTGCACGTCAGACGGATCCGACTCCTTAAGAACGAACATACGGGTACCGATAGGGCCGCCGTAGGTGGTTGTAGTCACAGTGGAAGCATAGCAGAGCTTGATGCCGCCGTAATTGACCATAAAATCGTTGACGTGGTCGTGACCGCATATAACTGCTTTTACGTCTCCGCGCTGACGGAGCTGCTCAAAGAGACCGGAATTATACGCAGAAGAGCAAACCGCCTCGTTTCTGCTTCCCGCAGAATCGGCACTTCCCACATGGTTTTCCCAGGCAGAATAAAACTCCTGCAGAGGAATGTGGAAGGACATAATACCGGGAATCTTATGACCAAGCTGGGATTCCATCAATTCGGATACCTCTCGATACCACTCGATCTGATCGAAATGGATGTAATCGTATCCCGTACCGTCATATCCCTTATAGCCGGTTATCCCCTGAGGGAAAAAGGCCTGCTTGTCCTCGTCGGAAAGGTAGCTTCCCGAATCAATGCCCCAAAGAACAAATTTCACTTCGTCATCCGTAGAGCCGTAAATGGGAATAACGTAGTTGCCCACGCCCGTAAGTGCTTTTTCGGTATCCTTGGACAAGCAGTAATCATAAGATTCATAGACTGTCTGCTGTTCTTCCATGGAAAACTTCATTTCACCATCATGATTTCCGAATACGTGCATCCAGTAAATTCCCTTAGTTTCCAACAGCGAGGTCAAGGATTTCAGGGCTCGCTGGAAGGTCTTTTGGTTTTCAATGGAGCTATCCACCACGTTATCACCGTTCAGAATCACAAAATCCGGATCTTCCTTGTCGATGATCTTACGGATATAGCCGATCACCTCACCGGGCAGGCCACTTGCGGGAATGTGAAGATCAGAAAGGATCATAACCCGGAACTCTCCGTTCTCGTCAAAGCGAAGGTCCGTCTTGTTGGAGAAAAGCTCCTCCAAGCGGGCTTTTTCGGGGGCTACGGTTTCAATCGTCTCCGTCTCGCTTTCCTGCGCCGCAGTATCCGTCACCGTCATCTCTTCGTCATGTACTGTATCGGTAGCTGTATCCGTCACTGCCGCAGTGGTCTCATTTTGGCTTTCAATCGGTTGATCCGAGCTATTGCAGGCCGTCAGACCGGCCAGCATGGAGCAACACAAAAGTGCAATCAACAATTTTCCGTTCCGTTTCATAATTACGTCATTCCTTTCATTACGAGAGCAGACAGGCATACTCTGGCCGCTTCAACTTTCCTCTTTTATTATACTTGAATCATGCTTAAATGTCAAGTTTTTTCGGATATTATTTATATTTTTTCAAAAAAAATTCCGCACGTTATTGACAAACATATCAAAATAAGGTATAATTGAAACATCCTAAAAAACTAAGGAGATATGATTATGGCTATTTTAGCACAGACCCCCCCCATGGGCTTTAACACCTGGAACACTTTTGGAGAAAATATCAGTGAGCAGATGCTCATGGAAATCACCGACGTTATCGTTGAGCAAGGCTACCGCGATGCCGGCTACAAGTATGTAGTCATTGATGACTGTTGGTTGCTCCGTGAGCGTGATGAGGACGGCAACCTGGTTCCCGATCCCGCCAAGTTCCCCCACGGTATGAAGTACGTGGCTGACTACATCCACTCCAAGGGCTTGAAATTCGGTATGTACTCCTGCGCAGGCGTACGTACCTGCGCAGGTTACCCCTCCTCCTTCGACCACGAGTTCCAGGACGCCCGTCTTTTTGCCTCCTGGGGCGTGGACTTTCTCAAGTATGACTTCTGCAACTTCCCCAAGTACGCCAACTGCAAGCACAGATATTTGACCATGGCTCAGGCGCTTCGCGCTTCCGGCCGCGATATTCTGTTCTCTGCCTGCAACTGGGGCGTTGAGGAGCCCTGGAACTGGATGCGCAGCATCGGCGCACATATGTACCGCTCCACCTGGGACATTTTCGATAATTTCCCCTCCACCGTTGGCATCATGAATAATCAGTTCAACAACTTCAATGCCAATGCGGCCGGATGCTTCAATGACATGGATATGCTGACCGTGGGCATGAACGGTCAGGGTAACGTAGCCAATAGTGAAAACTGCAATACTTACACAGAGTACGAGCTGCAGTTCGCTTACTGGTGCTTCTGCGGTGCGCCCCTCATGATGGGTGCCGATCTCCGAAAGGTAGGCGACGAGTACCGTACCCTCATGCAGAACAAGGAGCTGATCCGTCTGAACCAAGACGCCGAATGCCGTCCTCCCTACCGTGTCCGCGAGGATAACGGCTACCACGTATTCATCCGTCATCTGGCTGACGGAGAGTTCGCTCTCGGCATCTTCAACCTGTGCGACAATACCCGTACCGCCGAGTGCATCTTTGCTGAGATGGGTATTCCCGTAGGCTCGGGTGTCAAGGTTGCGCTGACCGACGTAATGACCGGTGAGGAGATCGCGCCCAAGCGTGATGATCACTATCCTCAGGTTCCCGCTCATTCCTTCAAGATCTACCGCGCAAAGTGCGTCATGGCCTGATAGCAGATGGAATACTATACCCAAAACCGCCCCGTATCCACGGGGCGGTCCGCCTATGCGTACTGCGTAAAGTGCGACGCCCCCATGACCGGGGACGAAGCCGCGCTCAATTATAAATTTGTCAACCGCCTTGCCAAGGAGTTCCTCTGCCCCGCCTGTCTCGGTGAGCGGATGGGGGTCTCAGCGGAGTATCTCCGGGGGATGATCGTGACCTTCCGCAAGCAGGGCTGTCGGATGTTTTCGCCATGGGTGGAGGATGACGAGTGAATTCCTGAATCGAATACGCAAAACAGGCGAGCACATCGAAAAAGTGTGCTCGCCTGTTTTTATGCAATCGTTGCAGTATCAAATATCAGTACGCCTCTCCTCATGACATGATCTTTCCGTACTCGTCGTAATCTCCCGTGAAAATATATTGGGTCTCATATTCCCCTATTCGAGCCAGCAGGTCGTCTCGAGCCACTTGTACGCAGGTATCCAAGCCTTCTTCGATCACGTAATAGAGATCGTCGTACACATTCCCTCGATATACGTCATTCACATAGCCTATCCAATAATCAAACGTTACGCGGACAATACCGATGATCCCGTTTTCGGTTTGTGCGTACCAACCGAAGATTCCATACGAGCTAAGCTCCAAATTCTCGTACCCCTGAATATGCGGAGGTGCGAGCTCCCCTGCATCGTAGGCCTCAGACACTTTTTTCATGGCTGTTGCAAGATCGGGCATCCGAGTTTCGTCTTCTTTTGTAAACTTTGCTTTGGATCGAGTGATCCGGGTTTGTGAATAATCGTCACCGTCGTTCATGAAAATATATTCGTTGGTCGGAAATCCGTTGATATATCGACGCAGACGGAGCTGAACCTCCGGGCTAAGTGCCATAACATAGTCGCGATAATTATCTGCATAAATCCCATGTTCAAAGGAACGAAGATCTGCCAGTAATTCGGCTGCTTCTGTGGATATATCTGTCAGTTGATGCACATAGCTGTTGTTCCGTTCGTTATTTTCAATAACCTCCGCCTCAAACCTCTCTATGGTATAATCGTTACGGTATGCGGGGTCCAACATTTTCAGGTCGCAACGTATCCATTGTTCCCATTTGCTCGTGGAGAACCAGAGATCCGTATCCAGATATCCGTCTCGGTCGAAGGCCATGACTTGTTTGTCTATTTCGGAGGTTTTGTAACAACCCATGATGACCATATCGAATTGCTCGGCACATCCCTTCGTTTGATTATAAAGAACCGAGTATTCATACCCAAATTGGACCATATCCTGCAATACGAACAGATGGTACGGTGTAAAATCAGTCATGAATAGGGCAGGCATGAGGAAATAAAATTCCTCAGGCATTTCATTTCCGCCGAGCACCTTGATGGTCTCCATTCTCAAAAGCAAGTATTCATTCTGTATCCAATCTCCAAAAAACGTATAGGTATCCGTAAGCGTTTCCTTCAGCCGGGCTGTCACGGATATTCTTCCGTTAGCAATGCTGGCAGACATTCCTGAATTGCCGACAGCACCTTCCTGCCCGTAATAAACGGGACCTGCCGTTGGGCTTTGTAGACGTATGACAGGGTCATCCGGGGGAGACGTTTCGATCTCGGAGGTTTCCTCCGGACCGATGTGATCGGATTCGGTTTCAGGCAGTTTGGAGATCTCCGTCTCAAAGGCTTCTATTGTGTCGCTTACAATTGGACCGACGGGCGGTTCTTTACGAAAAAGAGGAGCTATTGCCACTATGCCCACGAGCAAGCAAGCGCACGCCGCCACGGCACCAAATCGAAGCCAGGCTCCCGCGGGAATTTTCCGACGGGACAAGTGTTCTTTTTTCTCAACGTATTCTTCCACCAGCTCGGGATCAATATGATCCAACGCTTCGTTCCATTCTTCTTTTTTCATACTGTATAACCCTCGCTTTCCAGCTTTTCTTTCAACTCGCGGCGGATGGAGGCCAGTTCCTTATTGACCGTGGAGCGGCTGACACCAAGATCGTGGGCGATGCTGTCTACGGTTTCTGCCATATAGTAGCGGCTCATGAAGATGTAGCGTCCGCGTTCCGAGAGAGCGTGTACAAAATGACTGATGATCTCCCCAAGCCGTGCGGCGTTATAGGCATCCTCCGGCGTTTCACGTTCGGTTACGATCCCCTCCAATTCGGAAAGGGAAACGGTCATCTCGGACGGGACCCTTCCCTTCTTCGCGTTGCTATGATAGCGGTTGACCGCGATCCGCCTCATTATGGTGATCAGAAAGGCTTTGAACGCATGAGGACGTGCCGGTGGAATGGCGTTCCATGCACCGATATAGGTATCGTTCAGACATTCCTCGCAGTCTAATCTGTCACGGACGATGTTGTAGGCGACTTTCAGAAGATAATTTTTGTATTTCAAATCGGTTTCGCGGATGGCAAGCTCGTTTCTTTGCCAGTAGAGCTCCATGATCTGCTCGTCACTCATGGGGACGGGGGCGGTCGGGGTTCTTTGAAGTTCCATGGTTCGTCTCCTTTCTGCGGTATTGAAGGCTTTCATACATAATAGTCAAGAAAAAGTGGGAAAGTGTGTAATGATCCGCGGCTGTTTTGGCATATTTTTTAAAAATTGCGTACAAAAACAGACGGGCACATGTTGCAATGTGCCCGTCTTAAATGAAGATCACGCCCCGTGGAACAGTTTCTTTTCCTCGAACACGGGCTCGCAGGTAACGTAGGTCCCCAGCTTGCCAAAGAGCTTATCATCGGCATGAGCCAGGATAACCGTAGAATGGATCTCACTTCCGCGGAGGTTATTGATCTCCTCCATAGCCATAGAAGCATACTGATCGGTTACGGCGCAGATGGACAGGGCGATCAGCAGCTCATCGGTATGCATACGGGGATTCTTGGAGCCGAGATGCTCTACCTTGAGGTGCTGAATGGGAGCAATAACCTCGGGAGAGATCAGCTTGATCTCATCAGGGATGCGAGCCAAATACTTCAGCGCATTGAGAAGTGCGGCCGAGGATGCGCCCAGAAGCTCGGTGGTCTTACCCGTGACAATGTGCCCGTCCGGAAGCTGAATCGCTACGGCAGGGCCGCCTGTGCGCTCTGCGACGGCACGGGCCTCGCCAATAACCGGACGGTCGGATTCGGTAACGCCGGCCTCGTCCATAAGCAGCTCGATCTTCTGCAGCTCGGCTTTATCGGCATTCCCCTTACAATGTGCGCAAGCGGTCTTATAGTAACGGCGCAGGATCTCCTGACGTGAGGCCGCGCAGACAGCTGCATCGTCATAAATGGCGTTTCCTGCCTGGTTGACGCCCATATCGGTGGGGCTCTTGTAGGGGCAGGATCCGAAGATGCGAGTCATCATGGCCTCAAGCACACGGAATATCTCCACGTCGCGGTTATAGTTCACCGCCAATCTTCCGTATGCCTGGAGGTGATAGGGGTCAACCATGTTGACGTCAGCCAGGTCGGCCGTTGCTGCCTCGTAGGCCAGGTTGACAGGGTGCTTGAGAGGAAGATTCCAAATGGGAAAGGTCTCAAACTTGGCATACCCGGAATGAATACCTCGCTTATGCTCATGGTAAAGCTGGGATAGGCAGGTAGCCATCTTTCCGCTTCCCGGGCCGGGGGCGGTAACGATAACAAGGGAACGGGTGGTCTCGATGTAATCGTTATGGCCGAAGCCCTCCTCGCTGACGATATGGTTGATATCCTGCGGATAGTTATTGATATTGTAGTGGCGATACACCTTAACACCCAAGGATTCCATGGTCTTCTTGAAGGTGTCAGCGGCATGCTGCCCGGCATAGCGGGTCATGACCACACTACCCACGTACAGGCCCACGCGGCGGAAGCTATCGATCAGACGCATGACCTCGCGATCGTAGGTGATGCCCAGGTCTCCGCGGTACTTATTATTCTCGATATCGGCGGCGTTGATGGCTATGACCACCTCTGCCTGATCCTTGAGAGCGCAGAGCATCTGGAGCTTACTGTCAGGACGGAAGCCGGGGAGAACACGGGAGGCGTGGTAGTCGTCAAACAGCTTGCCGCCGAACTCCATGTAGAGCTTGCCTCCGAAAGCCTCGATACGCTCGCGTATCTTGGCGGATTGCAGGCGGATATATTCTTCGTTGCTGAAGCCTTCTCTGAGGCCTGCCGTCATGGACTCTGTGTGCATCATATTCCCTTCACCGTGCGGGGGCATAAGCCTCCGTCCTTTCAAAAAATACGCCTTATATTATATCACATTTTCGGCGGATTTTCAACACGTTTTGAAGAAATTTCCGAAATATTTCTGCCGACTATAGATAAGCAAATTTGTCATACTAATACGATTCCTTCTGTATACAAAGCTGCGCTCTGTTTGACATATTGGGGAGAAAACCCATAAGATTACTTTTGGGAACCTCTAAAAATTCATCGCATGGAGAATCGACGGAATCTTTTCCGTCATACTTCACAAAAATCCTTCGCGTAGACTCCACTACGCGCGCGGACTTTTGTTGCGTCTGACAAAAAATCTT
>SVRS01000018.1 GCA_015064695.1 Oscillospiraceae bacterium
GAACACAGTTCGCCCCTACGGAGTGCCAATCGAACACCTGTGGGTCAATCGATCCATTCCAAAAGTAATTCTTTCTGTTTTCCGTACAGATGGTTACAAAATATGCACCGGGAGAACTATAATCATCATTCTTTAGGCGAATATCTTTTCTTTTCGGAAATTCCTTTTTGTTATCCATTTTCATCACCCATCCCATTATAACACAAATCGGCAGAGGAAACAATCCCTCTGCCGATATTTCATGTTTGCAAATTCTCCGTTAAGAACAGCAGAAAAAGCCGTGCGGTACGGTTTATCACAGAACAGGATCAGAACAACCCCGAAATCCGTCCATCCTCATCCACGTCGATGCGCAGAGCGGCGGGAGACTTGGGCAGACCCGGCATGGTCATGATGTCACCGGTCAGGGCCACGATGAAGCCGGCACCTGCGGAAACCTTGACGTTGCGGACGGTGACGGTAAAGCCCTCGGGGGCGCCCAGCTTGGTCATATCGTCCGAGAAGCTGTACTGGGTCTTGGCCATGCACACGGGCATCTTGTCGTAGCCCAGGGAGGTCAGCTTGGCGATCTCCTTCTTGGCGGCGGGCGCGAAATTGACACCCTCACCGCGATAAACACGGCGGACAATGGTCTCGATCTTCTCCTCAATGGTTCCCTCAAGCTCGTAGCTGAAGGAGAAATCGTTGGGCTGCTCGCAGAGACGAACGGCCTCTTCTGCCAGTGCCATGCCGCCCTTGCCGCCCTCGGCCCAAACGGTAGACAGAACCACGTTTACGCCCAGCGTCTTGCACTTCTCGATCACCAGATCGATCTCGGCATCGGTATCGGTGGGGAAACGGTTCACAGCCACCACGCAGGGGAGCTTGTAAACGTCCTTAATGTTGGACACGTGACGGAGCAGGTTGGGAATACCGGCCTCCAGAGCAGCCAGATTCTCGTTGCCCAGCTCAGTCTTGGCCATGCCGCCGTGCATCTTCAGCGCGCGGACGGTGGCGACCATGACAACGGCGTCGGGGTTGAGACCTGCCATGCGGCACTTGATGTCCAGGAACTTCTCGGCACCCAGGTCAGCACCGAAGCCTGCCTCGGTGACGGCGTAATCACCCAGCTTCATAGCCATCTTGGTGGCGATAACCGAGTTACAGCCGTGAGCGATGTTGGCGAAGGGACCGCCGTGGACGAAGGCGGGAGTTCCCTCCAGGGTCTGGACCAGGTTGGGCTTGAGCGCATCCTTCAAGAGGGCGGCCATGGCACCGACGGCACCCAGATCGCCTGCGGTTACAGGCTTCTCGTCGTAGGTGTAGCCCACCACGATGCGGGACAGTCTCTCCTTCAGGTCGGTGATGGAGGAGGCCAGGCAGAACACGGCCATGATCTCGGAGGCCACGGTAATATCGTAGCCGTCCTCGCGGGGAACACCGTTGACGCGGCCGCCCAGACCGTCGGTAACGAAGCGAAGCTGACGGTCGTTCATGTCCACGCAACGCTTCCAGGTAATGCGGCGGGGGTCAATGTTCAGCTGGTTGCCCTGGTAGATGTGGTTATCCAGCATGGCAGCCAACAGGTTGTTGGCCGCACCGATGGCGTGGAAGTCGCCGGTGAAGTGGAGGTTGATGTCCTCCATGGGAACCACCTGGGCGTAACCGCCGCCTGCCGCGCCGCCCTTGACGCCGAACACGGGACCCAGAGAGGGCTCGCGCAGAGCGACCACAACGTTCTTACCGATCTTTTTGAGGCCGTCGGCCAGACCGATGGTGGTAGTGGTTTTACCCTCGCCTGCAGGGGTGGGGGTGATAGCGGTAACCAAGATCAGCTTGCCGTTCCGGCGGTCAGACTGCTTCAGCAGATTGTAGTCCACCTTTGCCTTGTACTTACCGTATTGCTCCAGATAGGCATCGTCCACACCCGCGACCTTGGCGATCTCGGTGATGGGCTGCATGGGGGTGGATTGAGCGATCTCGATGTCGGATAAATAGGCCATGGGATGAGTCTCCTTTATCTTTCGCATTTGATTTGTGCGGTAGGGGAGGCGTTTCGCCGCCCGCTTTCCTTTGGATCTTTTGAATAATCATTTCGTAGGGGGCGATCTGCCCCTACTCTACGGTCATGTTTGTTGAAAGCTTTTGGGAGTTCCAAGAACCCTTTTGCAAAAGGGTTCTTGGTGGGGTCAAGGGGCAACGCCCCTTGCGTTCTCCTTATCCCTTAAAATACTTCACAGCCGACTCAAACAGCTTCATGTCGTACTCGCCGATGACGTTGCGGTAGAGGTTCTTGCCGATACGCTCGGAGTGACCCATCTTACCCAGCACACGGCCGTCGGGAGAAGTGATACCCTCGACGGCGCAGACAGAGCCGTTGGGGTTGAAGGCGGTGTCCATAGAGGGTGCACCTGCGAGATCGACGTACTGGGTAGCGATCTGACCGTTCTCAGCCAGCTTGCGAACCAGCTCGTCAGAGCAGAGGAAGCGACCCTCGCCGTGGGAGATCGGCACGGTGTAGACGTCACCCACCTGAGTACCTGCCAGCCAGGGAGACTTGTTGGTGCAGACACGGGTGCGGACCAGCTTGGACTGGTGGCGGCCGATGATGTTGTAGGTCAGGGTGGGGCAGGTCTCGTCGGTGTCGATGATCTTACCGAAGGGCACCAGACCCAGCTTGATCAACGCCTGGAAGCCGTTACAGATACCCAGCATCAGGCCGTCGCGGTTGTCCAGCAGATCGGCAACCTGGGCCTTGATGGCGGGGTTGCGGAAGAATGCGGTGATGAACTTGGCAGAGCCGTCGGGCTCGTCGCCGCCGGAGAAGCCGCCGGGGATGAATACCATGTTGGATTGTGCCAGTTTGGAGGCCACGGTCTCCACACTCTTGGCCACGTCGTCTGCGGTCAAGTTGCGGATGACCACGATCTCGGGGTCAGCCCCCGCCCGCTCCAGAGCCTTGGCGGAATCGTACTCACAGTTGGTGCCGGGGAATACGGGGATCAGAGCCTTGGGACGGGCACATTTCACGGCAGGAGCGGCATTGCATCCGCCGTTGTAGGCAAATACGGGCAGCTCGCCGGTTGCGGGAGCGGTGGTGGGATACACGCCCTCCAGCGTAGCCTCGTTGAGAGCCAGCAGCTCGGCAATCGTAGCCTTGTCGTTGCCCAGATCAATCACGGGCTCGGCGGTGGTCTCACCCAGCTTGAGGGTGCCGCGCATGGTGACCTCCTCGGTCAGCTCGGCCACGATGTAGCCGTAGAAGGGCAGATGCCAATCGCCTGCGTTCAGCTTCGCAGAAGCCTTAAAGCCGATCTCATTACCGAAGGACATCTTCATGACAGCCTCGGCAAGACCGTTCTCCACAGCCCAAGCGGCCTTGACCTTACCTTCAGCGCAGAGGAAGTGGAACTTATCCCAAACAGTCTTGACCGACTCGGCGGACTCGTCCACGGGGGCGAACAGGTAGACGGGATGCCCTGCCTCCTTGAATTCGGGGGTCAGTACCTGATCTGCCTTAATGGGAGCAATGGCGAAGGAGATCAGCGTAGGAGGAACGTCCTTATCCAGGAAGGTACCCGACATGGAGTCCTTACCGCCAATAGCGGCGGCACCCAGCTCGATCTGGGCATCCATGGCACCCAGCAGAGCGGCGAAGGGCTTACCCCAGCGTGCAGGCTCGTTCTTGAGCTTCTCAAAGAACTCCTGGAGAGTCAGGTAGGCCAGGTGATGGTCGGCACCTGCGGCCACCAGTTTGGCCACGGAGTGGTACACGGCGGCGTGGGCGCCGCAGTAGGGGTCGATGCACATGGCATCGGGATCCAGTCCCCATGCCATCACGCTGGCCTGGTCGGTGGTCTGACCGGGCAGAGTGGGAAGCAGGGCGGCCATGGCCTGAGCAGGGGTTTTCTGGGTCTTACCGCCGAAGGGCATCAGCACGGAGCCTGCGCCGATGGAGCCGTCAAAGCGCTCCACCAAACCGCGGCGGGAGGCGGTCTTGAGATCCGCCGCCATCTGACGAAGATCGGTGTACAGGGGCTTGGAGAAGGCGGACAGATCCTTCTCGGTGACCTCCACCTCAGTGTGCTTGTCAGCACCGTTGGTGTTGAGGAACTCACGAGAGAGATCGGCAATGGTCTGACCCTTCCAGGACATAACCATACGGGCCTCCTCGGTGACCACGGCCACGCGGTAAGCCTCCAGGTTCTCGGCCTGGGCGTACTCGATGAACTTATCGGCGTCCTCGGCGGCGACCACAACGGCCATACGCTCCTGGGACTCGGAGATGGCCAGCTCGGTACCGTCCAGACCGTCGTACTTCTTGCGGACAGCATCCAGGTCGATCTTCAGACCGTCGGCCAGCTCGCCGATGGCAACGGATACACCGCCCGCGCCGAAGTCGTTGCAGCGCTTGATGAGGCGGGTAACCTCGGGATTGCGGAACAGTCTCTGGATCTTGCGCTCCTCGGGGGCGTTACCCTTTTGAACCTCGGAGGCCATGGTGGTCAGAGACTTCATGTTATGGGACTTGGAGGAGCCGGTCGCACCGCCGATACCGTCGCGACCGGTACGGCCGCCCAGCAGGACGATGATATCCCCTGCCTCGGGACGCTCACGGCGGACATTGTAAGCGGGAGCGGCGGCCACGACGGCACCACACTCCAAACGCTTGGCAACGTAGCCCTCGTGGTAGACCTCGGCGACGTGGCCGGTGGCCAGACCGATCTGGTTACCGTAGGAGGAATAGCCTGCGGCGGCGGTCTGTGCCAGCTTACGCTGAGGGAGCTTACCGGGGATGGTCTCGGCCAGGGTCTTGCGGGGATCACCGCCGCCCGTCACGCGCATAGCCTGATGGACGTAGGCACGACCGGACAGAGGATCGCGGATGCAACCGCCGATACAGGTAGCCGCACCGCCGAAGGGCTCGATCTCGGTGGGGTGGTTGTGGGTCTCGTTCTTGAACATCAGGAGCCAATCCTGGGGCTCGCCGTTGATCTCGGCGGTGACGTGGATGGAGCAGGCGTTGATTTCCTCGGACTCATCCAGCTCGGGGAGCAGACCGCGCTTCTTGAGGACCTTCGCACCAATAGTGGCGATGTCCATGAGGGTCTGGGGGCGCTTGGCAGCCTTCTCTTCACCGTAGACCTCCACGCGGTTGGCCAGGTAGCGCTCGTAGGCATCAGCCACGGCAGGATCATCAATGGTGACATTGTCGATATGGGTGGAGAAGGTGGTATGACGGCAGTGGTCAGACCAGTAGGTATCCACCACGCGGATCTCGGTGATGGTGGGATCTCTCTTTTCCTCGTCGCGGAAATAGGTCTGGAGGAACTTGAGGTCGTCCAAGTCCATGGCCAGGCCCAGGGTATCCAGCAGGTCAGCCAGGCCCTTCTCATCCTGTGCGGTAAAGCCTTCAACGGTGGCGACAGTTTCGGGGATGGCGTACTCAATGGCCAGGGTCTCGGGCTTGTCCATAGAGGCCTCGCGGCTCTCCACGGCATTGATGACGTACTTCTTGATGGAAGCCACGTCGGCCTCGGTCAGCTCACCGCCGAGGATGTAAACCTTTGCGGAACGGACGGTGGGACGGTCGCCCTGGCTTTGGAGCTGGATGCACTGAGCGGCGGAGTCGGCTCTCTGATCAAACTGACCGGGCAGGGGCTCCACGGCGAAGACGGTATCACCCTCGGCATAGGACAGAGTATTGGTAACGGTATCCAGCTGGGGCTCGGAGAAGACGGTGCGAGAAGCCTGAGCGAACAGGGCCTCGTCGATGTTCTCCACGTCGTAGCGGTTGAGCAGGCGGACAGACTCCAGATTGGAGATGCCCACCAGGTTCTTCAGCTCACTGAGGAGTCCATTGGCCTCATGGGCAAGCTCGGGTCTCTTTTCTACAAATATGCGATAAACCATAACAGTTTTACGTTCCTTTCGTCATGATATGATTTACTTTATAGCCTTCAGCGCGCGCTGACCGATGTCGCGGCGGCAGAATGCATTACCGAAGCTGATGGTATCCACCTTGGCGTAGGAAGCCTTGATGGCCTCGGGCAGAGTGTCGGCGATGGCGGTGACACCCAAAACGCGGCCGCCGTTTGTCACCAGCTTGCCGTCCTTGAGGGCCGCACCGGCCACGTAGACGCTGTCGGCCACGTCCGCGGGGATGGTGATCTCGTAGCCCTTCTCGTAGGCCTCGGGGTAGCCTGCAGAGGCCATAATAACACAGCAGGCGGACTTGTCCGCAGCAAACTTGACCCCCACCTCGGCCAGTCTCTCCTCGGTGACCGCCCGCATGACGGTCAAGAGGTCGGACTCCAGCAGGGGGAGTACCACCTGGGTCTCGGGATCTCCGAAACGGCAGTTGTACTCGATGACCTTGGGGCCCTTGGGGGTGAGCATGAGGCCGAAATACAGGCAACCCTTGAAGGTGCGGCCCTCGGCGTTCATGGCGTTCATGGTGGGCAGGAAGATGGTCTCCATGCACACGTCCGCGATGTCAGCTGTGTAGTAGGGGTTGGGAGCGATGGTACCCATACCGCCGGTGTTCAGGCCCTCGTCGTTGTCGTGTGCCCGCTTGTGATCCATGGAGGACACCATGGGAACCATGGTCTTGCCGTCGGTAAAAGCCAGGACCGACACCTCGGGGCCCGTGAGGAACTCCTCGATGACCACGTGATCGCCGCTGGCACCAAAGACCTTGTCGGCCATCATGGAGCGAACGGCCTCCTCGGCCTCGGCCAGGTTCTGGGCGATGATGACGCCCTTACCCAGTGCCAGACCGTCAGCCTTGATGACGATGGGCATATCCTTGTCCTGCAGGTAGGCGATGGCCTTGTCCATATCGTCGAAGATCTCGTAGGCGGCGGTAGGAATGCCGTACTTCTTCATGAGATCCTTGGAGAAGGCCTTGGATCCCTCGATGATGGCGGCCTTCTTGTCGGGGCCGAAGCAGGGAATGCCGATGGCGTTCAGGGCATCCACGCAACCCAGCACCAGCGGGTCGTCGGGGGTAACGATGGCGTAGTCGATCTTGTTCTCTGCGGCGAACTTGACGATGCCGTCAATATCCTTGGCGCCAATGTTTACGCAGATCGCATCGGCGGCGATACCGCCGTTACCGGGGAGGCAGTAAATGGTCTCCACGGTAGGATTCTTCTTGATGGCCTTGATGACGGCGTGTTCACGGCCGCCGCTGCCAATAACCAGAATATTCATATTTCGTCTCCGTTCTGCCGCCCATAAAAGACGGCACTAAGATGGGAATCGCGGATAGCGCGGTTACTGATACCGTCCGCAAAATGCGCGTATCTTGTAAAATGCGCTTTCGGAGGAGGCAAGCTTCACAACGCGGAAGCCCTCCGCCTCGTCATTATACGCGTAATAGATGCTGTCGGTACACCAGGAGGCCTTCCACCAATCAGTCCAATCCGTTCCGGCGCCGCCGGTCTCACCGGAGGCGAAGAAGGATCCGCCGGGATTGTTGGAAAATCCCTTTATGTTGGTGCGGTTCAGTACGTCGGCATGAGAGAAATCCTCGGAAAAGGCGCCCGTTTCCTTGTCAAAGCGCAAAACGCAGGCACCTACGGTAATGTACAGGTACCGGGTATCGGTGTAGTCGGGAGACAGATCGTGTCCCCAGTATTTCCCTTCGGGAAGAGAATAGATCATATCGGGGATTTCCACCAACGTCTCTCGTTTTCCCTCACCCTCCAAGCGGTATGCCTTCAGCTCATGACTTCCTAAAGCCCACAGAACCTCTCTTTCGGGATCCCACAGCACACCGTGGGCATCCGTAAGAGCATAGTCGGTGTAACGGTTCGCCGTGCCGACCTTCCCCTCCAAAAGGGCGGAGGTGGCAAACAGGCGCAGCGTATTGCCCGTGGAGCTGGCAATCACCAGGTTTCCCGATGGCAAAAGCTCCACGGAATGGGGATTGTCTCCGGGCTGATCCGTTCCCCACAGCTCCTCGCCGGAGGGATAGGCATAGATGGCAGAGTGGCTTCCCGCCACCACGATCACGTCACCGAAAACCGAATTCTCGCGGTATTTGAGTCCGGCGGCGTGTCCCGTGGAGACCGACCAAAGCTCCAGATCGTCCAAAGTCTTTCCCTCTGCGTAGGCATCCATATCGTAGATCACCAAGCGCTCCGCCATTTGATCGTGTGCCATGACCAAATTAAGCTTCGCCGTGGGATGGGGATCCTTCACAACCGTTTCGGCCTCAGTCGTATCCTCGGCCACCGTGTCGAGGGCAGTATCGGTGGTTTCCCCCTCGATGGAGAAGGTCTCGGCCGACGTGGTCTCCTCGGATCGGGTAGTTACGTCCGATCCCTCCGTCATATTCCCCGTACCTGCGGGCGGGGTCTTTCCCCCGCCACAGGCTACGAGTCCCAAGACGGTACACGCGCAGAACAGAGCCGCGCACAGCTTCCGAATCGTCATTGTCTCTCCAAACCGAATCAATGGTGGAACAATCTCATACCCGTAAACGCCATGGCCATACCGTACTTGTCACAGCACTCGATGACCAGATCGTCGCGGATGGAGCCGCCGGGCTCGGCGATGTAGGAAACGCCGCTCTTCTTGGCGCGCTCGATGTTGTCGCTGAAGGGGAAGAAGGCATCCGAGCCGAGGGCGACACCGCTGATGGTGTCCAGGTAGGCTCTCTGCTCCTCGCGGGTGAAGGGCGCGGGCTGGGTGGTGAAATACTTCTGCCAGTTGCCGTCAGCGGTCACGTCCTCCTCGTTCTGGTTGATGTAACCGTCGATGACGTTGTCGCGGTCGGGACGGCCCAGGGTGTCCTTGAAGGGCAGGTTCAGCACCTTCTCGTGCTGACGCAGGAACCAGGTGTCGGCCTTGCCGCCGGCCAATCTGGTGCAGTGTACGCGGGACTGCTGACCGGCGCCCACACCGATGGCCTGACCGTCCACGGCGAAGCAGACCGAGTTGGACTGGGTGTACTTCAGGGTGATCAGAGCCACGATCAGATCGCGGATTGCCGACTCGGGCATATCCTTGTTGGCGGTGACGATGTTGGTCAGAAGCTCGCGGTTGATTTCAAAGTTGTTTCTTCCCTGCTCAAAGGTAATGCCGAATACCTGCTTGCGCTCGATGGGGTCGGGCACGAAGTCGGGGTCGATCTGCACGATGTTGTAGCTTCCCTTGCGCTTGGACTTGAGGATCTCCAGTGCCTCAGGCTCGTAGCCGGGAGCGATGATACCGTCGGAGACCTCACGCTTGATCATGAGGGCGGTGGTGACATCGCAGACGTCGGAGAGAGCCACCCAGTCACCGAAGGAGCACATTCTGTCGGTGCCGCGGGCGCGGGCGTAGGCGCAGGCCAGGGGGGACTCGTCCAGGCCGGGGATGTCGTCCACGAAGCAAGCCTTCTTCAGGGTCTCGGACAGGGGGATACCCACAGCCGCGGAGGTGGGGGAGACGTGCTTGAAGGAGGTGACGGCGGGGAGGCCCAGAGCGGCCTTCAGCTCCTTGACCAGCTGCCAGGAGTTGAACGCATCCAAGAAGTTGATGTAGCCGGGACGGCCGCAGAGGATCTGGATGGGCAGCTCGGACCCGTCGTGCATGTAGATCTTGGAGGGCTTCTGGTTGGGGTTACAGCCGTATTTCAGTTCAAATTCTTTCATGGTTGTATTCTCCTTAAATTTTCATTGGTAGTGTTCACACAAGCTTGCGCCAGATCTCATAGATCATGCAATAGGCGTGGTGATCCTCGGGAGCTTCCTCCACCAGCGCAAGCTGTGCCAGAACGGCATCCTTGTAAGTGGAGAGCAGACCGTACTCGGTGAGTTTTTCGTAGGGGATAGAGGTAAATTCACCTCCGCAGTTGGTAATGGCACTAATGGACGAGCTATCCTCCACGAGATCGTAGCCGCAGAAGGTAAAGCCGCGCTTTTCCATATACTCCAAGGGGTCGATCTCGGGACGCAGCATCACGGCCACGATCTGCTGTGTGTCAGGGCGCAGGGGACAATCGGGAGATTCCAGCTCGTATAGATCCATGAGACAGCAATCAAATGACACGATCTCTTTGCGGTCGATTTTTCCTTCGGTGAACTCTCTGTATTTATCGTTTGGAAAGAAGCGATCCGCCCCGAAATATCGCAGATTCCCTTCCCAAAACTCGTGAAGAAGCTCAACGCTCATGTCAATATCCTCAAACGTTCTTGTTGACGATACGAGTCTCGGCCTCGCCGGTAGCCAGGTCGATGTAGCGGACGAACAGGGACACCTTGTTGTCCTCGTTGAGGTTGGTCCAGATCAGATCGGTCAGGGTATCGATATCCACGTCGGGCAGCTCCAGGGTCTTGGGCTCACCCTCAAAGGAGGGCAGGGGGTTACCGTCGGCGTTGTAGGTGTGGATGAACTTGGCGCGGCCTGCGATGGGATTGGAATAGGCGTAGGTGAAGCGCTCGCAGGAGGAATCGTCGCCCTCGGCGCTCTTGAGGATGGACAGGGCGTAGTTCATGTCGCCGTTCTCGCGGTGGATGATACCCGAGATACGAGGGGTGAAGTTGGGCTTGTCGTCCTCAAACTCACGGGTGCGGAGAGCCTGCTCAAAGGTCATCTGCTTGTCCATGAGATCGTAGATGGTGTCGGTCTGATCGCCGTTGGTGACGATGGTCTTGTTGCCCAGCACGCGGACGGGGTAGTAGATGATGAGGTGGGGGTCAACCATCTTGGACTCGTCAAAGGCCTTGGTACGCATAGCGTCGCCCTCGGCCACGAATACGCGGTTACGGCTGTTGACGCTGCGACCCATGATGAAGTAGGCGGTGACGGCGGACTTACCGTCGGCGGACTTACCGATGATGATACCGCGGCCGTGGTAGGCCAGGGAGTTCAGCTCGTTTGCGATGGTGGAAACTTTCATCTCTTTATTCTCCTTTGATATACACTTTGTTATTTTCAACCGTGATACGTCCCTCGCAGAACAGCTTCACAGCCTCGGGGAGGATCTTCCACTCGGCCTCCTCCATGATACGCCGCTGGAGGATCTCGGGGGTGTCGCCCTGCTGTACGGCCACAGCCTTCTGCAGGATGATGGGGCCCGCGTCACACTCGGGGGTGACGATATGGACAGTGGCACCCGAGACCTTCACGCCCTTCTCCAGCGCGGCCTCGTGGACGTGGAGCCCATAAAAGCCCTTGCCGCAGAAGGAGGGGATGAGGGCAGGGTGGACGTTGAGGATGCGGTTGGGGAACGCCTCGTAGACCTGCTCGTCGATGATGGTGAGGAAGCCTGCCAACACGACCAGGTCGATCCCTTCTGCCGTCATGGTATCGGCGAGGGCCTTGGAGTAGGCGGCGATGCTGTCGTAGTCCTTACGAGCCAGCACGCGGCCCTCGATGCCCGCCTTAGCCGCCCGCTCCAGGGCGAATACGCCGGGCTTGGAGGCGATGACCAGGGTGATCTCACCGGGACCAAGCTCTCCGCGCCCCTGGGCGTCGATGAGAGCTTGCAGATTGGTTCCGCCGCCCGAAACCAAGACGGCGATCTTCTTTTTATTGGACATGGGAACAGTTCCTTTCCAACGCATCAGATGATCTCGATCTGCTGACCGCCCAGCTCAGAGGCGTCCACGATCTCACCGATGAGGTAAGCATCCTCGCCGTTTGCGCGAAGGATCTCCAAAGCGGTCTCCACGTCCTCGGGAGCCACCACGATGCTCATACCAACGCCCATGTTGTAGGTGTTGAACATATCCCGCTCGGGAATGTTGCCGGTCTTGGCGATCAGATCGAAGATGGGCAGGACCTTGACGTCAGCGCGGCGGACGCGGGCACCCAGGCCCTCGGGAATACTTCTCGGGATGTTCTCGTAGAAGCCGCCGCCGGTAATGTGGGAGATACCCTTGACGCTGACCTTCTCCAGGAGAGCCAGAACCGACTTGACGTAGATCTTGGTGGGGGTCAGGAGGGTCTCGCCGATGGACTTACCGCCCAGCTCGTCGCAGGGAGTGTAGAGAGAGGGAGGATTGTTGTCGATGTCAAAGACCTTACGGCAGAGGGAGAAGCCGTTGGAGTGGACACCGGTAGAAGCCAGGGCAATGATCACGTCACCCGCCTTCATGGTGTTCTTGTCGATGATCTTCTTCTTATCCACGATACCGACCGAGAAGCCGGCCAGGTCGTACTCCTCGGCGGGCATCATGCCGGGATGCTCGGCAGTCTCGCCGCCGATCAGGGCGGCACCCGACTGTACGCAGCCCTCGGCCACACCGCCAACGATGGCGGCGATCTTCTCGGGGATATTCTTACCGCAGGCGATGTAGTCCAGGAAGAACAGGGGCTTGGCACCAACACAGATGATGTCGTTTACGCACATAGCCACGGCGTCGATGCCGATGGTGTCGTGCTTATCCATCAGAATGGCCATCTTGACCTTGGTACCGCAACCGTCGGTACCCGAAACCAGCACGGGCTCTTCCATACCGGCCACGTTCAGGCCGAAGCAACCGCCGAAACCGCCCACGTCGTCGACGCAGCCCTCGTTCTTGGTGCGGGCAATGTGGCCCTTCATCAGCTCGACCGCCTTGTAGCCGGCGGTAATATCTACGCCTGCGGCGGCGTAGCTCTCGGATTTGGAGTTAGAATGCATGATGTTGATTCCTTTCGTTGTATATTATTCTTTGCCGTTCCAGCAGTATGTGCAAAGCTTCTCGGGAGGAAGGCCGATCGATCTAATGACTCCGTCCAAAGACTGGAACTCAAGGGACGCGAACCCGAACTTATCGCAGATGCTCTTGCGGAGAGCTTTGCCGCGCTCGGTGTTTTGGTCGCTGTATTCCTCGATATAATTGAAGCCCTCGGGGCCCTCCAGCTCCATGATGGTGCGACGGGTGATCAGCTCCATATCCCCCGTGGAGCGGGAGAAGTTCAGGAACTTACAGCCATACATGACGGGGGGGCAAGCCGAGCGCATATGGACCTCCTTGGCTCCGTTGGCATAGAGGAATTCCACGGTCTCCTTGAGCTGAGTCCCCCGGACGATGGAATCATCCACAAAGAGGAGCTTCTTGCCCTCGATCAGCTCATGGACGGGGATCTGCTTCATACGGGCCACCTTGGCGCGGTCGGACTGCTTCTGGGGGGTAAAGCTGCGGGACCAGGTGGGCGTGTATTTGATGTAGGGACGGGCAAAGGGCACCGTCGATTTGTTGGCGTAGCCGATGGCGTGAGGGATACCCGAATCCGGCATGCCGCTGACGTAGTCCAGATCGGGGGCGTTGCCAACCTCCATATCGTGCTCCGCCATACACTCGCCGTTGCGGTACCGCATGGCCTCTACGTTGATGCCCTCGTAATTGGAGGTGGGGTAGCCATAATAGGACCACAGGAAGGCGCACATCTTCATTTCCTTGCCGGGGGGATTGAGCTGAACGATGCCGTCGTCGGGGGACAGCTCCACGATCTCGCCGGGACCCAGCTCACGCGCCAGCTCGTATCCCAATTTCAAGGCCGCAAAAGACTCAAAGGTCACGCTGTACCCGTCCTCGCCCTTCCCCACGATGACGGGGATACGTCCTACCTTATCGCGGGCGGCGATGAGATGTCCGTCCTGCTTGAGGATGAGGATGGAGCAGGTTCCGTCGATGACGGATTGCGCGAACTTGATTCCTTCAGCAAAGCTGGCCTTTTGGTCGATGAGGGCCGCCACCAGCTCAACGGCGTTGACGCGGCCGCCCGTCATAGCGTCAAAATGACCGCGGCTTCCCTCAAAGTAGAGGTCAATAAGGTTCTGTGCATTGTTGATGAGACCGATGGTGCAGATCGCATAGGTGCCCAAATGGGAGCGAATGAGCATAGGCTGAGGATCGGTGTCGCTGATACAGCCGATGGCCGCGATGCCCGACATTTCATCGAAGATATTCTCGAACTTGGTGCGGAACGGGGCATTGGTAATGCTGTGGATCTTGCGTTGCAGACCGATCTCGGGGTCATAGGCGGCAAGGCCGCCGCGGGCAGTGCCCAGGTGCGAATGGTAGTCGGTTCCGAAGAACACGTCAAGAAGGCAATCCTTTCGGGAAGTGATGCCAAAGAATCCACCCATAAATTTTTCTCCTTGGTATTGGCGTTGGTGGTGCGAAGCGTCTTAGGCCCTCCTTTTGGGAGAGCTCCCGCCACAGGCGGGTGAGAGGGTATTCATCCGAAGAACGCCCTCTCCGTCACGCCCTCACGGGCGTGACACCTCTCCCGGAGGGAGAAGCATGGCAAAAAAATCAACCGTTCAGCTCTGCCTGGAGGGCGGCATCCTTAGCCAGCACGGCGGCGGCATCCTTGGCTTTCTTCTCGTCCAGCTTGGCGGCCAAATCGGCATCGGCCACACCCAGGATCTGAATAGCCAGGAGAGCGGCGTTGGCGGCTCCGTTGATGGCCACGGTAGCTACGGGGACACCGCTGGGCATCTGGACGGTGGAGAGCAGAGCGTCCATACCGTCCAGGTTAGAGGACTTACAGGGAATACCGATGACGGGGAGAGAGGTGCGTGCGGCGATGGCACCGGCCAGATGAGCGGCCATACCTGCGGCGCAGATCAGCACGCCGAAGCCCTCCTCACGGGCCTTGGCGGCGAAAGCACCGGCCTCGTCGGGGGTTCTGTGGGCCGAGTAGATGTGAACCTCGTAAGGTACACCGAAGGCGGCCAGGGTATCCATAGCCTTGCGAACAATAGGCAGGTCGCTGTCACTGCCCATGATGATTCCGACTTTTTTCATGTTGGTTCCTCCACGTTGAAGTTTTTCAGAATTTCACCCAAAAAATATATGGGCACACCTATGCTCTTGACGAGATAGGTGTGCCCAGACGGTCGGCAAGTATTGAAGGGGACCTACGCGATTCCCTTAAGGAGGAGGCGGGCCTCTGCTCCCTTGCAGATTTCTGTTCCACTGTGGTTCGCCCACAATTATCCGTCAGTCGCAGAAATCAAATTCCTTTGGTATTATACCATAAAAACTGAGCTTTGTCAAGGGATGGCGGATAATTGGGTGTCGAATTTTCAGGGAAAATTTCCAAATTTTTGGGGGAGTTCTTGTGTGGTATCACAAGGGAGCGTTCAGCCGCGGTGATTTCTTTCACTTCCGCCCCACTCCACGACGGTAAAGCCGCTCCGCTCCACGGGCTCAAAGCTCTGAGCGGGAATATTCACGGCCTCCTCCGAGGGATACCAGGCCATGAATACGCGGATGAGGGTATCGGGCGTGGGGGTGACCTCCAGCACTGCCGTATCGGTATAGGCGGTGGTCTGGAAAGAAATGACATTGTAGGGATTCTGCTCCATGCGGGGAAGCCAGTAGATGATGAACTCATTGGCCTCGCGGGGTGTCAAACCTTGGGCTGCTAATGCCCACTCCAAAAACGCGGCGGTGTCCTCCCCCTTCACGCAAAAGCCGCGGGAGAAATCGTAGACGGTGTTCTGCTTCCCTTCCCAGTAGAGGCAGTAGTATTCCTTCCCGTCGGGAGCGATCAGGGTGCCGTCGGGGTAGGCGGTGAAGTTATTCCAGCCCTCACCGTATGCTGGGTAGGTGCAGGTCAGCTCGCCGTCCAGAGTCAACTCGACGGAAACCTCGGTAGGTGTCTCGGGATACAGGTAAATCACCGGTTTCCCGGCAATCATATCAAATTGCGCCATGATTGACAAGGCCCCATACACCGCAACGCCGTTATAGTAAGCCACCGGCTCAGCCTCGGGCTCATAGGTAAAGAAAACGATATCCCCCTCGCAAAATTCATGCGCTCTCGCATGATGGATCAGCATAACCGAGGTAAAGACCTGCCCTTCCGTCACGTGAGATACCCGGACTGCCAAAACGTTCGCCATGAGATCTTCGCCCGGATACTCCACCACCGTGCCGCTCAAAAGAATCGACGTCCCCGGCAGGGGCTGGAACGGGGCAAAGGGATCCGCCGAGTCCCCGGATTCAAGCGGATGTCCCGTCTGCTCGTCCGGCAGCCGTATATCGCAGGTCTCGGCCGGGCGAACACCGATGACGTGGGCGGTCTGCTTCTCCGAAGCAGCGGTCTCGCTATCGCTCCCGTTCCCCACTCCGCACCCGGCAAGGGCAAGAGCCACCCCCAGCAGGATCACAGCCACGCGGGATTTGATGTTCATCACGAAATACTCCTTTTTACACGCGATTCACGCGCACTGCAAATGCGCTGATTGAAAAACTTATGCTCGTGGTCAATGCCGCAGCCGCCGTCCTTCTCCCACGGAGGAGGATTCAGCTTCACGATGACCTCGGCGGACAGGCAAAGACAACCGCTCTCGTCTATGCCCAGATAATAGTCGGAATGCTCCTCGTAGTGCTTGAGCTGCTCCGCAAGAGCGGCCTCGGCAGCAGCCAGGCATGCCGGGGTAGCATTCTCCAGGAATCGGCTATATTCGCCCCCGGAAACGTCCACCACTCGCAGAATTGATCCATCCGCCTCAAAATACACGGCATAGGATTCCGACGTTCGGTATCTGCCGATACGCAACGTAAACTTCACGCTTGCTCGGCCGTTGGAAACGTGGTGGCTGACGTCCTCGTCGAAATGCGTCCTTTCGGGCAAATCGTACTCTGTCCACAGAATCTCTGCGGCGCGGTCAGCCAAAGCCCGATCCTCCTCAGACAGAAGCTCGATTTCAATCACGGGATTGGCCTCCGCCGGACCTCCGACCGTCTCCTCGGGCGGACGGGAGGGGGAGCAAGCAGGCAATAGAATGGTAAGAGCCGTAGTCCATACGGCAACGGAAATCATCCTTTTCGCGAATTTCATTTTGCACTCCTTTCGGTAGAAAAATGAGAACTCAAAATTCCCTTCACCTATATAGACGACATCCGCACTTCAAAATTTTCCAACGCTTCAGGAGTTTACAAAAAGTTCAAAGTCCCCTGCCTAAAAGCCTCAATATCGGCCGCTCTCCCGATCCGAATTACGCCAAGGTAGCCGCCATGACCGCCTTGATGGTGTGCATACGGTTCTCGGCCTCGTCGAAGACGATAGAGGCGGGAGACTCGAACACCTCGTCGGTGACCTCCATGCAGTCGATGCCGAATTTCTCGTGAATTTGCTTACCGATGGTGGTATTCAGATCATGGAAGGCGGGCAGACAGTGCATGAATACGCACCGCTCCCCGGCGTTCTCCATCAGCGCGGAGGTGACGCGGTAGGGGGTCAGCTCAGTAATCCGCTCCTCCCAGACCGAGTCGGGCTCGCCCATGGACACCCACACGTCGGTGTAGATGACCGATGCGCCCTTGGTGGCGGCCATGGGGTCCTCGATGAACTCCAGCACGGCCCCCGTCTCGGCGGCGATGGCCTGACACTGTGCCACCAGCTCGGCGTTGGGGAAATACTTCGCAGGTGCGCAGGCCACAAAGTGCATACCCATCTTGGCACAGCCCACCATGAGGGAGTTGCCCATGTTGTAGCGAGCATCACCCATGTAGACCAGCTTGACCCCCTCCAGGGTGCCGAAATGCTCGCGGATGGTGAGGAAGTCGGCCAGGATCTGGGTGGGATGGAACTCGTTGGTCAGACCGTTCCATACGGGCACGCCGGCGTACTTGGCCAGCTCCTCCACGATCTCCTGGCCGAAGCCGCGGTATTCAATACCGTCGTACATACGGCCCAGGACCCGGGCGGTGTCGGCGATGCTCTCCTTCTTACCGATCTGGGAGCCCGTGGGATCCAGGTAGGTGGGGTGCATACCGAGATCGGCGGCGGCCACCTCAAAGGCGCAACGGGTACGGGTGGAGGTCTTTTCGAAAATCAAAGCAATACTCTTGCCCTCGCAGATGCGGTGGGGGATGCCGGCCTTCTTCTTGGCCTTCAGCTCGGCGGAGAGGTCAAGCAGGTAGGTGATCTCGGCGGGGGCGAGATCCAAGAGCTTCAGAAAGTGGTTATTTTTCAGGGAATTCATAGGAACATCCTCCATGTTTTTTGAAAGTTCTTGAAAGGGGTCAAGGGGGGAACTTCTTTCAAGAAGTTCCCCCCTTGCGCTCTCCTCGCGTATTACTTGTTCTTGTTCTTGGCATCCACCATAGCCTTGACCTTGATGGGCAGACCGTAGAGGTTAATGAAGCCGGCAGAATCCTTCTGATCGTAGTCGGACTCACCGAAGGTGGCGATCTCCTCGGAGTAGAGGGAGTAGTCGGACCAGACGCCTGCGTTGATCATGTTGCCCTTGTAGAGCTTCAGACGGACCTTACCCGTGACGGTCTCCTGGGTCTTGTCCACAAATGCAGCCAGAGCCTCGCGCAGGGGGGTGAACCACTGGCCGTTGTAGACCAGCTCGGCGTAGGTGATGGCCAGCTTCTGTTTCTCGTGGAGGGTCATCTTATCCAGGCAGATGCTCTCCAGGACGCTGTGGGCCTTGTACAGGATCGTTCCGCCGGGGGTCTCGTAGACGCCGCGACACTTCATGCCGACCAGACGGTTCTCCACAATATCCAAAAGACCGATACCGTTCTTACCGCCGATCTCGTTGAGGGCCAGGATGATCTCCTTAGCGGTCATCTTCTTGCCGTCCAAAGCTACGGGAACACCCTTGTCAAACTCCAGCTCAATGTAGGTGGGGGTGTCGGGAGCCAGGATGGGGGAAACGCCCATCTCCAGGAAGCCGGGCTTCTCGTACATGGGCTCGTTACCGGTGTCCTCCAGGTCCAGGCCCTCGTGGGACAGGTGCCAGAGGTTCTTATCCTTGGAGTAGTTGGTCTCGCGGTTGATCTTCAGGGGCACGTTGTGTGCCTCAGCATAGTCGATCTCCTCCTCGCGGGACTTGATATCCCACTCTCTCCAGGGAGCGATGATGGGCATATCGGGGCAGAAGTGCTTGAGGGTCAGCTCGAAGCGGACCTGGTCGTTACCCTTACCGGTACAACCGTGGCAGATGGCGTCAGCGCCCTCCTTGATGGCGATCTCGGCCAGACCCTTGGCGATGCAGGGACGGGCATGGGAGGTACCCAGCAGGTACTCCTCGTAGATGGCGCCGGCCTTCATGCAGGGGATAATGTACTCGTCCACGTACTCCTCGGTGAGATCCAGGACGTAGAGCTTGGAAGCGCCGGTCTTGAGAGCCTTCTCCTCCAGGCCCTCCAGCTCGTCGGCCTGACCGACGTTACCGGAAACCGCGATGACCTCGCAGTTGTTGTAGTTCTCTTTCAGCCACGGAATGATGATGGACGTATCCAGCCCGCCGGAATAGGCGAGAACAACTTTTTTGATGTTATCTTTATTCATGATATTCCTCCATTTTGCATCTGTCTTGTATATTTATGCGAAGATGCGTACTTGAATGCGAATATTATACCAGTTTGTGAAGGATTTGTCAATAGTGAATTGTGTTCAAATTGTAAATTATTCCCGAGATTTTTCGGGCATTTTGCATAAAAAATCACATCAAAAGCTTTCCTCGCCTTCTCTCACGAATTTTATGCATATTTTTGCGAATATATTCATTTCAGATGAATATCACCAACACAAATAATTCCGTCACTCCTTCAATCTCTTCCCGAAAAAATTCCCGAACCATTTGCATTTTTGGGCAGAATGTGGTATAATGAAAGAAGTTTGAAGGAATCGAGGCGATCACATTGAATCGAACGACCCAAATACGGGATTTCACAAAGGGGAGCATTCCCCGACAGCTCATCAGCTTCGCCACGCCCTTGTTCCTCTCCAACCTGCTCCAGATCGTTTATAATATGGTCGATATGATGGTAGTAGGCAGTGTGCTGGGCAAGGCGGGCACGTCGGCAGTTTCCGTCGGCGGCGACGTTTCCAACCTTCTGGCCTTCATCGCCATGGGCTTTGCCTCGGCAGGCCAGGTCATCATCGCACGTCTCATCGGTAGCAACGAGCGCAGGAAGCTCCCACGATTCGTGGGAACTATGGTGGGCTTTTTGGCCCTGGCCGCTCTGGTCATGAGCGGAGGAGGACTCCTGCTCCAGGACACCATGCTATCCCTCATGAAAACCCCCGCCGAAGCTTACGAGGGCGCGGTAGCCTATTCCACCATCTGCATGGCAGGTCTCATTTTCATCTACGGCTACAACGTCACCTCAGCCATCCTCCGGGGCATGGGAGATTCCAAGCATCCCTTCATTTTCATCAGCATTGCCGCAATTCTGAACCTGGTGCTGGATATCGTATTCGTGGCCGGTCTGCATATGGGCGCGGGCGGTGCCGCCCTGGCTACGGTCATGAGCCAAGCCGTCAGTGTGATCATCTCCACCATCTATCTCGTCCGCAACCGTCAAAGATACGAGCTGGACATGCGCATGACGGACTTCGTCAAATGGGACAAGGAGCTGCTTCGCGACCTGATTGGCCTGGGCGTTCCCATGGCCATCAAGACCTGCTCCATCCAGGTCTCCAAGCTCTTCGTCAACGCCTTCGTCAACGGCTACGGCGTAGCGATCTCCGCCTTCTCGGGCATCGCCAATAAAATTGCCAGCGTGTCCAACCTCATTTCCCAATCCATGAACGTGGCAGGCTCCACCATGGTGGGGCAGAACCTGGCGGCGGGGCAGTTCAAGCGGGTCAAGAAGATCATGGCCACCATCACAGTCATCACCCTGTCCGTGTCGATCTCCCTGTCCATCGCCATCTGCCTGTTCCCCGAGGCCATCTTCTCAGTCTTCACCGCCGAGGGCGACACCGACGTGCTGGCTCTGGTGGACGGATATCTGCCCATCGCGGTGCTGATGTTCATGGGCTCGGCCTTCCGCTCCATGATGAACTCCCTGCTCAACGGCAGCGGCAACCACAAGGTCAATTTCGCCACAGCCATCCTGGACGGCATCATCATGCGCATCGGTCTGGCCGTCCTGTTCGGTCTGGTGCTGGACATGAAGCACTACGGCTTCTGGCTGGGGGATGCCCTGGCGGGATTCACGCCCTTCTGGATCGGCCTCGTTTTCTTCTTCACGGGAGCTTGGAAGAAGGGAGCGAAGGTGAAGGCGGAGGAGGAATAATACCGCGAGAGCCCCCTCCCAAAGGGGGCCTAACGAGAAAATTTCCGCCTTTAGGCTCCCTCCGGGAGGGAGCTGTCACGAGGTGACTGAGGGAGAACGCGTGCCCATGATGCAAGCATTCTATCAGAGATTCGTATAAGAACTCCAAAGACTTTGGCAATAGGGTTTATGTAGGCGCGGCTTGGAGGAGAGACATTTTCATAGGAACCCATATATACACGAATCGGCAGAGGAAACCCTCTGCCGATTTTTATAGGGAAGCCCTTTTTCCTTGTCACCGCCACGCCGTCACCGTTCAGATCCTTGACGGCGTATCCGCAATTCGCCGTGTCCTCCTGTCGGGGAAACCAGCGAGTGGCGGCCGCGTACAAGGCCTGAAACAGCTCCCACTCCGCCTCATCTCGGAGCTGAAGCTCGCGGATCACGGCTTCGGGATTCGTGTTTATAAAGGGAACGCTTTGAACGGTCTTGCGGTACAACGCCCTCTACCGATTATGACACGGTTTGCACGGGAAATTTGTCAGAGAAATCAAAAAAATTCAAAAGGGGCCGTCTCCAAGCACGGAAGACAGCCCCTCAAAACGGGGGAAATTATTCCACCTCAACCATACCGTCCGCCTTGACGGTCACCTTCATGCCGTCCTTGACGTAGTTGAGGAACTCGTCGCCCAAGCAATCTACCACGGGCATGGAGACACCCTCCACCCACACGTCGGCCAGAATGGCGCCGGCGGCGGCGAGAGAATCGATATGGCCCGAGAAGAGCATACAGGCGGGGTTCTTCCCCATGGCGCAGGCGCAGTACAGCACCAGACCGCCCGTGGTGGAGCCAATGGTCTGAGGCAGGCACAAGGCCTTGCCGATCATGGGCTTACCGTGGAGATCCTTGTTGTTCTGGTCACCGCACTTTACCTCCTTATCACCAAACTGCAGAGCCATCTGGAAGGAGGCCAGGGTGTTAAAGCCTTCGGTGGTCACGAGCGCCTCGGCGGAAGCCTCGCCGGGAGCAACCACTCTTCCTTGGAACTGTTTCATATCACTTGCCTCCCTTCGTGATGGCGGAGAGGATCTCCGCGTCGGTGTAGTAGCGTGCACTGGTATAGGTGCGCAGCTTGTTGGATGAGGTAATCACGGGCATCTTCTTGCACAAGGGGTTGTTCATGTACATGAGAGGGCAGATATAGGAGGTGATGACGCCCGTGGCCTTGAGGCGGGCGGCGTACTCGGTCTTGTCGAAGGCCTCCAGCACCTTGGGGGCGGCGGTCAACACCGTGGGGATCAGCACACGCTTCTTGCCGCTCTCCAGCAGGCCTGCCTCGATCTTCTCGGTCCAATCCTTGAGTTGCTCCAAGGAGAGGTGAGGGCAACCCACGAAGCAGAGCTTGGGGGTGGCATCGGGATTCTTCCACATGACGGGGTAGTTTGCCTGGACTCTCGCCAGCTCAGCATCATCGATGATATACTCCTTCGCGCCCTCTGCGATCAGGGTCCTTCCCTGCTCCACCGCCTCGGGGGTGAGGTTTTCGATGTGGTACAGACCCACCGCACCGTTGGAGGCGGTGGCCGCACCGAAATCCTTCAAATACGAGCAAGCGGCATCATTCAGTTCTGTACCCAGCCACTTGTCCAAACCTACCACGTAGGGCACGTCCTCCATGACCTTCATACCGATGGCCGAGCCCAAAAGCTGTGCCTCGGGCTTCTTGGTGGTCTGAATCTTGACCACCCAGGTGGCCTTACGGCCCTCGTCGGTCAAAAGCCCGAAGTAGGGGACATAGCCCACGATGGAGCCCATGATGTCGATGATACCCGAATTGCGGTTGCACCGCGCGCCCAGCACCGAGTTGGCGTACACCACGGCAGAGGACTCTGCCCAGGAGAGGACGTCACCCTTTCCCGGCTTATTGCCCACCTCATCCATGTAGCAGGTGCAGGTGAAGGCATCCTTATCCATGAGACCCAGCTTTTCCAGCTGACCCTCGTAGAAATCCTGCTTGGTGTACATGAACTTGTTGAACACGAGGTTTTGGAGGAAATTCGCGGGGACGTTCTTGTCCAGAGGACGGGGATCCACCGAGAAGGTCTGCCCCGATGCCACACCCGCATCCAGGATCTGTTGCATAAGATCGTACACGGGTGCCATGACCTTGAGGCCGAAGGAGGTCACAAGGTGGTTATGCTGAGAGGTGATGGGCACCAGCTTCTCTGCCTCAAAGGCATCGCCGTACATCACCAGGGTCTTCATGACTTTCGCAAGGGTCTCCCCTTTTTCGCCATTCAGAATGGCCTGTTGTTCCTGTGTCAAAATCATGGCTTGACTCCTTATATGAATTTTTGTTAATGCTCCGGGAGATTCCTAAGAACCCTTTCCCAAAAGGGTTCTTAGGTGAGGGTCAGGGACGGAGTCCCTCGTTCTCTCACAGCTTCATGCACACATCCCACGCGCCCCAGATGACGGTCCGCAGGTTGCCCACGTTCTTCGCATCGCCAATGACGTGTACCCCCTTGGTGGCAACGGGATCGGGATTATAGCCCACCGAGAGGATGACCGAATCGGCGGGAATGGTCTCGGTCTGGCCGTCCTTGTGAGAGATCACCACGCCGTCGGCCTTGATCTCGGATACACCCGTCTCCAAATGGACGGGGACCTTGTTGGCCTTGAAGAAGTCGCGGAGGTAGGAGGTGTTAGCCAAGCAGATGCCGGGGGTGGTGATCAGGTCGTCCTGCATCTCCACGATCACGGGCTTCTTGCCCTGCAAGTAGAGGTCGTAGGCGATCTCGCAGCCGGTCAGACCGCCGCCAACCACAACTACCTTATCCCCTACGGGCTTGTTGCCCAGAAGGTAATCCACGGCCTCGATGGCGGTGTCTGCCCCCTTAACGGGGATGCGACGGGCCTTGGCACCTGTGGCCACAATGATCTCGTCGGCATTCAAGGCACGGATATCCCGAATCTCGGTGTTCATCACAAGCTTGATGGGTAGCTTGGCGACCTCGCGAGCATACCAGGCAATAAGCTCACGGTCCTTCTCCTTAAAGGAGGGTGCCGCCGCCGCGATGAACACGCCGCCCAGCTTGTCGGACTTCTCGTACAGAGTCACGCTATGGCCTCGCTTGGCGCAGAGGATAGCCGCCTCCATACCGCCGATGCCACCGCCAATGACCGCGATCTTCTTGACCTTCTTGGCGGGCTCGATGCGGTACTTCTTCGACTGCATGGTTTCGGGATTCAGGGCACAACGGGCCAGGCCCATGGTATCGGTAAGATCCTGCGTGTTGGCATGGCCCTTGGAGGAGGAGAAATTAAAGCATCCCGCGTGACAGCAGATGCAGGGACGGATGTCCTCCAAGCGGTCCTCAATGAGCTTGGTGATCCACTCGCCGTCGGCCAGGAACTGGCGTGCCACACCCACGGCATCAATGCGGCCATCGGCCACCGCCTGCGCGCCCACGTCGGGCTCCATACGACCGGCGCAGACCACGGGAATATCCACGAACTGCTTGATGTGGGAGACGTCCTCCAGGTTGCAGTTCTGGGGCATGTACATCGGGGGATGGGCCCAGTACCAGGAGTCGTAGGTGCCGTTGTCGGCGTTGAGCATATCGTAGCCTGCATCCTGGAGATACTTGGCGGCCCGCTCGGATTCAGCCATGTTGCGGCCGACCTCCACGTAGTCCTCGCCGGGCATAGCGCCCTCGCAGAAGCCCTTCATCTTGGATTCCACAGAGTAGCGCAGAGAAACGGGGAAATTCTCGCCGCAGGCCTCCTTGATGGCCTTGACCACCTCGGCGGCGAAGCGGTAACGGTTCTCAAAAGAGCCGCCGTATTCGTCGGTGCGCTTATTGAAGAACTCCATGGAGAACTGGTCCAAGAGATACCCCTCGTGGACCGCGTGGACCTCCACGCCGTCAACCCCCGCATCCTTGCAGAGCTTGGCGGTCTTGGCGAAGGCCTCGATGATCTCGTGGATCTGCTCCTTGGTCATCTCGGGGCACTCGATGTCGGGGGCCCAACGGGAGGGCTGGGGACTGGGGGAGGCCAGCTCGTGGGAGGTGTCAATGATGGGCTTGACCAGTGCGCGGGTGAACTTATTGCGATGGAGGGGCGCCACCAGCTCAGTGATGGCCCAGGAACGGCCCATGCCCGCGGTGAGCTGGACAAAGAGCTTGGCGCCCGTCTTATGGATCTCATCCATGAAAACCTTCAGGTCCTCGAACATCTTGGGATTCTGCCAGAGCCACTTGCCCCAGAAGGTGTCCCGCAGGGGGGCGATGCCGGGAATGATGAGGCCCACGTTATTTTGGGCTCTCTCCAGAAAGAAATTGGCGGCCTCCTTATCGAACTTGCACCCCGTCAGCTCAAACCAGCCGAACAGAGAGGTACCGCCCATAGGGCAGAGGACAATGCGATTTTTGATCTCCACGTCCCGAATTTTCCAGGGCGTAAAGAGCGCTTGGTACTTGGGGTCTGTGTGTTCCATGGTTCTATCTCCTTTAGGATACCTCTGAATATCCGGTATGTGAAATCAGCGAGACGGCTTTTCGTCAAGCCGAAAATATTCCGCCGATTTTCCATGCGATCAATTTCAGAGGTATGCTTTAAATATTTCCGAGGATTTTCGGGGTCCCCTTTAAAAACCCCGACGAATCTCAATGGTATTCTCCGGCCGTGCGACGCGCGCAATCACTCATCGTCCCGTCCTTCGCAAAGCTTCGACAGAATACGGTCGATCTCTCCCAGCGCGCGGTACAGAATTCGGCGTTCCTCCTCGGTGACGCCCTCGGCCACCTCGTCCAGAACCTCGTCAATGCTTTCTGCCAGGCTCGCCGCCACCTCACGTCCCTTTTCCGTCAGAGCCAACGCGGCGCGGTAGTGCTTCCCGCCGGTCGCTCCGGCGCCCACTCGCTTGGTGCTGCGGGTCAAAAAACCGTTCTGCTCCAAGTACACAATGGAACGGGAAACGGCCGCCTTGTCCTCGTCGCAGGCCTCGCAGATCTCCGCCGCGGTCAGATTCCCTTCCTTGTAGAGCTGGTACAGGATGGACACGTGGGGACTTTTCAGATTATATTCCGCCGTTTCCTCGCTCTTGAGGCGGCGAATGCTACGGCTGATGGAAGAGATCAGCACGGTAAATGTTTCAAAGCGGTCTTTCATTTTTCAGTGATACTCCGTATTTTCATAGGAATAATGTTGTAAAATCAACGTTTTTATTATAACACAGACTCCGCCGTTTGTCAACAGGCTTTGCCCTTTCTTTTTGAATATTCCGATTCTTCCGGATAACATGAGGAGCCCTCCCTGTACAACGTACAGGAAGGGCCCCTTTCGGTTACAGGACTCCGCTTTCCGATCTGAGCCGAAACGGATTATGGCTCCTCGATCAACTCCAGCAAGCCGTCCTTGTATTCGAAGTAGTAATTCTTCGTCACGTCCACACCGTTTTCATCCCAGACCCTTACGCTCTCTTCATCAACGCGATTAACAGAGCTACCGATCGTGGTCTGAACTCCGACGGCAAACGCCTCCCACGTGTGGCCGCTCACCAGCGGACCGCTGCTCATGTTCACCGTTGCATTGGTCAACGGCTCCCCATCGTACACACGGGTTTCGGAGGCCGCGGTCAGCTCGATTCGTCTGGGAGTGATCTCCAAGGGCGGCACATTTCCCAGTTCCTCCGGCCAAACGAATTCAAGGGAATAGTTTCCGGTTACGTCCGCGCCGACCGAATCCAGAACGCAGAAGGACGTCCATATTTCCGCATTCCGATTGAGGTCAAACAGATCGACCACACCCACGTCAGTCAGGGGGATATGAATGTCCAACCATTCCAACACAAGCCCGTCGGGAATCGACAGCAGCTCATAATCCTCGTCTCCCCATGTGGCAGGCAATCCATCGTATTCCTTGCTCACGGGATACAGGAGAATTTCGATCGCTATCGGTTTTACGTTCAATTCACCCGGCAAACAGATCACCTTATACTGACTCGTCACGTCGCGGCCGTAAACATCCGTCAGCTTAAAGGATGTGATCGTGCTTTGTCCCCGACCGGCATTCACCCGGGAGCCAGTGATCTCGACCTCCCAACGGTAGCCCTGGTCATTCAAAGCTCTCAGCTGCTCCGTCATGAGCAATTCGTTCACCGCATAAAGGGGGAGACCATCGTAGATCTTGTACTGAGGCAGGGGCGTGATCTCAAGCGGAATCCGGATATCCTCACCGGTACCGCCCGATCCACCCGAGCCGCCGGTGCCTTGCCCGTCCGGTGCGGTCACCTCAACGGGAACCCAACCCATACCGTCCAGATAAACCTCTACCCAAGCATGGCCGGGATTGGAGATCTCGGTCAACTCCCCGGCGAGGGTCTCCTTCATGAAGCCCACGGTATAGCGAGCCGGAATGCCCAGCGTACGGTACAGCATGGTCGCGGCCTCGGCATAGTGGGTGCATTTGCCTTGCTTGTATTGATCCAGGAAGGCCACCACTCGATCTGCCTCTCCATCCAGCTCGGACGGGTAGTCCAAATTATACTCCGCCGAATTCTGAATAAAGGCCGCTACCAAGCCGATGATCCGAGGATCCTCCACGTTGAAATTCTTTTCCAGAATGACCGTCTGCAGATACTCCCGTGTGGAGGGCAGAACGTTCAGATAATGTTGGTATACGTGAGCGCGGTAAGCCGCTTCCTCATCGGCGTAATCACCAAGCAGCTGCGCCCGCTCCTCCTCGCTCAAGGCCATATAGCGAGCAATCAACTCCAGGGAATCACCCACAACGTATGCGTTCACCATATAGCTCGTGTACACCTCATTATTCATGGTATCCGAACCGATCACAGGTCCCATTCCGTCCATACAATCGTAGTAGGGCAGCATGAATATCTCCATGTCCCGGAGCTCTATGGGATACACACCTTGATTTGCCAGCTTTTGCAGAGCGATGCTCGTCAGATACTGGTACCCGTATCCATCGGGCAAAACCCCATCGTACTCCGGGGCAAGGCTCCACTCCTGACCGTTGAAATCACCGTAGGAGGCCATGCGGAGGTACAGGTTCATGTTCAGCAGGGTACGAACGTAGCCGAACACGGTATCCGTGCCCTCTCCGTCTTCGCCGGCCATTTTTTCATGCACCGTCAAGGTTCCGCAGATCACCTCGATCTTCACCAGATCCGTGGGTATCTCCATACCCCGATCCCTGTAATAGACCTTGACCGTCGCCGTATTTTCGGAAGATCCAACCTTCGTTTGAGAGCCCGTAACCCGAACGCTCTCCCGGAAAAGCTCCTCCGGCCAATCAACGTCCTTATCGATGACGGGGTTGCCGGCGACCAAAGGCATACCGTCGTAGGTCTTTGCCGCGCTCGCGGTTTCCACCCGAAGAACGTAGGGCTTCTCGCGAATGGTCAGTGTTCCCTCTTGCAGGACAATCAGCACGTAGTTCGCGGTCTTATCGTCGCCCGCCGCATTCGTCACTCGTACCGCGCTCGAATCCAGCGTATTGGGCCAGATTCCGATATCCACCGCAGAGCCGAAGGCGTTGACAGACACCAGGTGTCCCTCAACCGGTGGCATACTGCCGTCAACCAAAATCCACTCTCCCTCGGGCCGTGTCAAGGGCGTACCGTCGTACAGCTTGACATCGCTATAGGACCTCACCGCAAGGGGACGGCGCTGGATCACGCAGGCTCCCGGTTCAAAGGTAACACGATAATTCTGCAGCATATCCTCTCCCGCTGCCGTGATCCGCAGGGTTGCCTCATCGGGGTAGATATCGCTGTACTCCCCCGCATCGGTAGGACTGACCATGGGCTTCACCTCTACGACGTGGCCCGCCAAGGGCAAATACTCACCCGTATAGACGATGGTCCATTCCGTCACGGGCTGATCGTCATAGGTCTTTTCACCGCCGTCCAAGCGGATGACGAGAGGTCTTCGAAGGATCCGAATGGTCCCGAGCCGGTAGGTGATCTCGTAGTTCTCCTGGTTCATCCGATTTCCCGCCGAGTCAAGGATCCACACGCGTCGGTCGTTGGCGTAGCCCTCCTCGTTTACATCCACGTATGTCTTGTCGGATTCATCAGGATCAGCCAAAAGCTGGTGACCGTCCACCAACGGATTCGGCGAATCCGCCGTTATACTGTACGGTCCTTCCACCGATCGCGGAATTCCATCCCATACCCACTCCCGGTCGGGTGTCCGAACCGTAATGGGACGGGGGACCACCGCCAGCGTGCCATACTCATAGGAAATCTCGTAGTTGGGGGTCGTTTCCTGCCCGCTCTGATTATACACCGTCACGGTAGTCACGTTTTTGATGGGCTCGCTCACGTCGAGCAGACGGTTGAGTAGCTTGGCGTACTGCATCGACTCGTTGGGCGCTAAAGAATAACCCTCCTTGATTACGGGCACAAGCGCATCATGTTCCTCCGGAAGAGGATGAACGTAGCCGTCGTAGACCCATGCGCGAGTCGGGGTCTGAATCACCAGCGGACGCCTTGTTACCACCAGCTTGCCGATTTGCAGCATGATCGCGTAATTGTTCGTCACAGGCACGTCGCCGTCCATGACCTGAACAACCGCCATATTCTGTACCCAACCGACATTCTGAATGGAAGGGATCGGGTCTATGACGTTCACCAGCGTATGACCCTCTACGAACTTGCCGTTATTCAATACGCGCACAAGAGTTAAGGTGGTATCGCCTTCGTGAACCGTTCCATCGTAGACCCACTCACCGGAAGCCGTACTGACCAGGATATTGCAGGGTTGCACCCACAACGATCCGTTCACGTAGGAAATGGCGTAGTACGCGGTCACGTCATCGCCACCGTCCAGAATCCTGGTTGCATCCTCCACGACTATGCTGGGAACAGTGCCCACGTCGGTAATCGAGCCCTCCGAAACACCCTGCAGCGCATGACCGCTCACCAGGGATCCGTCCACCAGCTCACAGCCCTCCGCCAGCAGAGGCTCACCGTCGTAGTCCTTCGAAGCGCTCGCCGCGGCGACCACGATGGGCCGTTGCGTTACGGTCAGCCTGCCGGGCAGAACCGTAACGATGTAGTTCGCCGTCGCGTCATAGGGATCCTCCGGCTCAAGATCGGGCGTGGGTAAACCCACAGTGCTCTCCTCATGATGCTTGTTTGTTTCCCCGTACGTGGTCCCCTCCTCTATGCTTTCAATCGGCACACTATCCGAGGAATCGAGCCCATTCGCATATTGCCAGGTGATCCGAATAGAATCCTCCACAGCGTGGACATCCACGTCACCGAACAGAGTTGAGCCCGTTACTTCCATATAGAGAACGTACTCGTCCACCAGACCGTAAGGCTCACCCAGCACCTTAAAGCAATCCGTAATCCCCAGGCTGGCAAAGGATTGCTCCTTACCGTTGTATACGCACTCGTATTCAGCGATCTGCACCGTAATGGGACGGCGCTCCACGGTCAGCGTACCATACTCATAGGTAATGTTGTAATTGGCGGTGACGTCCTGGCCATCGCGGAGGATCTCCACGATCACCTCGTTGGGCATACTGCCTGCATCGCGGATAAAGGCGTTATTTCGGATATAGAAGGTATCCGAGCCGGGCAGCTCCAGCTCAATATCCGAATTCGAATGATATTCTCCGTCATAAATTACGGTCAGATCTCCCGATTGCACCGTGATGTCCCTCTGCGTCACCTGCAGAGTACCGGCCTTCAGAAAGATGGCATAGTTGTTTCCGTACTCGTTCTGCTTGCTATCCGTAATCGAAAAGCTGAGAAGATTGTCGATCGTGCCACAATCCCACAGAACAGGGGCATTGCGCACCGTCAAATGGTGGCCCTCCACCAAAGGAGAGGAATCCTCCGTCAATCGGAACTCGGGATTTGATTGAGGCGCGCCGTTATAGGGATTGACCAGCGAGCCGGTTTCAATAATGAGGGGACGCTGGTCTACCGTCAGCACGCCCGACTCCACGGTTAAGCTGTACAGAGACGTGATCTCCTGATTCTCCGGGTTCAGAACGGTCAGAATGGGGGTGTTGGGCAGTTGCCCCGCCGAGGTGATTGAATCGTCAAATACCGCGATCAGACTATCGCCCTCCGCCAGCGTTCCGTCGCTGATCTCATAGCCGTCAAAGGTCAAGGGAAGCCCGTCGTATTCCTTTTGGGCATCCCGTACCGTGATCTCCAGCGGACGGCGATCCAGCAGGACCGTGGCCACGGGCGTGTCCTTGATCACGTAGCAATCCGCGCGGTCGTTCCCTTCCGTATCCGAAATAACAACCGAAGCCGCATCCACCCGCATGAGGGCTCTCGCTTCCCTCGTCTCCGTCCACTCAATGGACTCATAAACCACGGCACAGGAGAACAGATCTCCCGACACCGTATCCACGTCGACCCGAGGAGCCTCGCCGTATACCACCCGCGCATCCGCCACGGAGGGCGTGATCTCACGGGGGATCACCGTGAATGCCTGGATCTTGCCGTACCGAGGGTTTCCGAAGGAGGACGTCGATACCGAGCGCACCTCATACTCCCCCACCGAGTCGGGCAAAGAAGCACTCCAGGCCTCCTCCCCCTTCTCGCGGTACTCATAGGTAACCGATTCCAAAAGTGCGAAGACCCTGTACCCGGGCGCCTCGCCATACGTCACCTCAGCCGGGCAGCTTGCTTCGCTCAGGATCATACCCTTGGTAGCCACCAGGGCCGTAGTCAAAGCCATGATCGCCGCAAGGGAGATCACGATTGCGATCCGCGCGGCGTATACCCTTCCCAGAAACGACGCAACTTTCTTTATTCTGTTTTGGTAATGTTCGTACTGCATAATGCCTCCGTGAGGTGGGAATGTTGGGGTCGGATACGGGAAAGGGGATCATCTCAGCGTCACACGCAGAACGCCCTTGAGCAGTTCAATAGCGTAGTTACCCGTTACGTCCTCTCCGTCTTGGTTCAGAATCACAACCCGTTCAATGATGTTGTCCTTACGGCCTACGGTCGTCTGAGAGCCAACCACGTCGCAAACGGCGATGTAGTCTCCCTCCGCCAATCCTCCGCCGGTGATCTCGTAATCGTTTGCGGTCAAAGGGCTTCCATCGTACGGCTTTTGCTTATCGGCCGCCTTCAGCGTCAAGCCCGCCCGAGTGATCTCCAGCGTTCCGTATTCGCGGTAAATCTTCTTGAAATAGCGAGTCATGTTCCTGACCGTACCGTCCGCTTCCTTGCACAGAACCCGAATCTGATAGGTGCCGCGGCTGATACCGACAGAGGTTCGGCTTCCGATCGGCACGACCTCCCAGTAATAATTCTCCTGCAGAACGCCGCCCACCATCTGAATGATATCGGGCTGAGTAGCTACCGTTAAGGGCGTTCCGTCGTATTCCTTGATCAAATTACCGCTGGCGAAATAGATCGGCTCGAAGAAAACGACCATCTCGTTTTCCTTTACATATATATCGAAGGCATCCGTCACGTCATTTCCGAATGGGTCCTGAATGGTCACGAATTCCAGCGTTGTGGTAACGGAGCCGGTGATCAGCTCGTCATGAACGACCTTCGCATCACAGCGGTAGCCTTGAGCCAAATACTCCTCAAAGCCCTCGATTGCACCGTTGTGGATCATGGGCAGACCGTCGTACATCTTTTCCATATAGACAGGTGTCAGCGTAAGCGGGATCTTTTCGATCTCCTGCTCCACGGAGCCCGTCACCTCCACGCAACGCCATCCGAACCCCTCCACGTACACCTCTACCCAGGCGTGGGCGTCCTTCTCAGCGACACGGTTGCATTCGTCGGGAACCGCATTCACGGCAAAGCCTACGGTATAGCGTGCAGGAATGCCCAGCGTGCGGTACAATAGCGTAGCCGCCGCCGCGAAGTGACGGCAAACGCCCCTCTTATAGCCACCCAGGAACGCCAAGGCAATATTCTCTTCCCGGTCCAGGTTTTCATTGTAATTCTTGTCATAGGTTGCCGCCCCCTGGATGTAGGCCGCCACCTTGTTGATGATATCGGGATCTGCGGGATCGAAGCCCTCCAGGTCTACGATCTGCATCAGATACGCATAGGAAGTGTCGTCGATCCACGTATAATGGTCGTAAACGTACTTTCTGTAACCGGATTCGAAGTCTCGCACGCCGGGCGTCATAAGGCCCGGATCGAAGGGCGCCGATCTTTGATAGTAAAAGCGTCGCAAAACGTCGGTGCTTCCCTGCGCCAGCACGTCACTGGTCTGCAGGTCACCATCCTCGACACCGGCCAGGTAGTACGGGAATGCGACTATCTCAATCACAGGCTCGATATCCGCCCAATACTGCCGTCCGTAGCCGGAATCCGCCATGACCATAGAGGGTAGAATATCCGCAGACCAGCCCTGATAGACGGGACCATAGGGCTCCGCCTCAGCGAAGCCCGTACCGGTATAGTCGCCAAAGGATTGCATTTTTAAATACAAGCGATCCTTAATTTCCGTGAACACGTTCATAATCGTCAGATTTTCGGCCACACCCTCGCCCAAAGCGCCGTCTGGTCGCGCCAGATCTCCGTTCATACCAACCGCCTTGTCCGGGATATCGGGCTCAGCCTCAGCCTCCCAATCCGGAGGCAAGGTCTCCCAATCCTGGGGGAGGGTCTCCCAATCTCCGGGAATGGTCGTCCATTCCTTCTCACCGTCGCTTTCGTCGCCCGACGGAGAGAGCGTAGGCCACTCCAGGCCGCTCTGCCAACCGTCAGGAAGCGTCATATCCCCCCAATCGAAGGTTTCGGGATAGATTTGAGGATTTACAGGCTTTCCCTGCAGCAAATCCAGAAAGCTGCGTCGAGTATCATCCTCCGGGTTCACTTCGCCGGCCATACCGCCGCACACGGCCACCACCATAATAAGCGCCAGCGTAAGCACCACTGACACAAGCGCCACACAAAGCAACCGTATCCGCTTCGTTTGATCCATTGCAGCCTTCCTTTCCTCTCGGATCTCCGAGACTATTCAACAATTCGTTTATTTATCAATTACGCGTTTCTCTGCAACCGTCGAATGGCATCCTTACAAGCCGTCATATGCTCCGTACCGAACAGCTCATCCAGGTAGCTCAGCAGTCCCTCCGACGCGTTGCGGAGGTATATAGGATTCTGCGTTTCCAGCTTTCGAATGACCTTCTTGGCCAAAATATCGTCCAGCGCGATCAATTCCTCGCCTCCGCAGGCTATGTACACGGGAATGTAGGTGTTGATCTGCTTCATGATTCGGTTACCAAAGGTAATATGGAAATGATCGATCAGATAGCGGTCCAGCATCTGAAGCCTCTTGCGGTTTCGGCTGCTGACCGCATACTCGTGAACCGCCGCCTCCGTCAGCTTCGCAAAATGCTCCGCCGACAGGCAGATCCGCTCGGTGCGGGGCGCCACAAAGCGCTCGCTCTTTCGGTCCAGGTCCAGAACCATGGCGCGGTCGTATACCTTATCCGAGATCGCAAAGGTCGAGTCGTCGTTGTTCGCCGTTCCGACAAACCACATGTTCACGGGCAGCTTGATCCGTCCGTCGATCAGCTGGGCAGGATCGCTCTCCCAGGTATCCGAGACCACCGCCAGATGGCGCTCGTCCGGGTTAGGCAGCTCCAAAAGGGACAGGAACTCCGCAAAGTAGTACTCCACTCTGGCTATGTTCATCTCGTCCAGCACCGTCACGTACATATCGTGGCTATAGTTGGCCTCGTACATCTTTTCCAGCAGCAGCGTCTCGTTAAACCGCTTGGTAAACTCGTTGTAGTAGCCGATCAGGTCCGTGCGCTCCTTCCACATGGGCTGTACGGGAATGACCGTGGATCGATTGTCCACGAACTCACCGAAGGCGTGCGCCAGGGAGGTCTTACCCGTTCCCGACATACCTTGCAGAATCAGGATCTTGGACACCGCCATGCCCGCAACGAACCGGCGGATGTCCTCTATATCGTAATAGAGCTTCAGCTTATAGGCCGCATAATTTCGGAACTCCTCGCAGAAGCGATCCAGCGTAACGCCCTTATCGTACTGCTTGTGTCCGTACTGATTCCGATTCTCGTCGATCCGCGACAGCATACAGAATCGTCCGCCTCCGGCCTCGTCTTCCGTTTCCTGCGGCTCGTCTGACACAGGACGGGGGGCGCTGACCGGATCAGCGGGCTTTTTCCGACCGGAAAGCACCGCCAGCAACAGAATCACCAGCAGTACGGGAATCAGCAAAAGCAGCACAACAACGATTCCTCCAATAAGCGAATCGACCAGCACACCGGAGGACACACCGTAGATCACAAGAGCCGCCAGAATCAGCTCCAGAATAATCGTCCATGCAATATATTGTCTACGTTTTTTCTTGGTTAATTTTTTCATATCTCAGTCCACAATCCGCGCGGTTTACAGTTTACCGTTTACCGCTCTGCCCTTTGATATATTTGAGATTGAGAAGATCCTTACGAATCTTTCTCTTGGTTTCCTTCCAAACCCGCTCGTACAAGCCCACGAAGGCCTCCAGCTCCTTTTCCAGATCATCAAAGCTCGCCTTTTCGGTCATGGCCTCGATCTCCTCGGCGGATACGTCACCCTTCATGGCCTTTTGAGCCATCAGCCGTGCCTCCAAAATTTGCTTCTCAGCGGTCATTTCGTCACAAGTCGCCCGAATGCGCTCCATCTCGCCCTCCTGCTCGGAAAGCTTTCGAAGCAGCTCCTCACAGGCATCCTTATGCTCGACGCGCTCGCGCTCGGCCTGTGCCGCCCATTCGGCTCGCTCGGCGTCGTGAGCTTCCGAAAGCTCGGTTCTCTGCCGCCGTGCTTCATCCTCCATTGCCGCCTTCTCGCCCTGAAACCGCTGCTCTGCCTCGTACATAGCGGTGGTGTGAGCCTCCTCGGACCGGCGAGCCTCCTCGTTGAGCTGCTCAATCTGACCTGTCAGATCCGCTACGGATTCCGCGAGGCTCTGCTCTGCCGTCTGATGCTCCTCCACCTCCCGGTAAAGGGACGGCAAACGATCCGCCTCGTGCTGAAGCGCACGGACCTGCTTTTCCAGCTGCAGAACGTACTCCTCCGTGGAGATCTCCTTGCGTTCCAAACGGCGACGCAGGGATTCCAGCTGCTCGGTCTTCTTTTTCAGCTCTGCCATGCGACGCTCGTTCTCGTCCTTTTCCATGGCCGCTTTCAACTCGGCCCCCAGATCCAGACCATGCCGATAGGTCAGAAAGCTGATCAGAAGCTCCACCTCGGCCATGTCCTCCGCCAGATCGTCCCTGAAGGGATCGATGGTGTGCAGATCCTCCTCAACGGTGTAGCCGTCTCCCTCGTAGGCAATGATGTAATCGTATAGCCTCACCGCGCCCTTGAAGTTGTTGTCCATCTTCAGCACGTTGGTTTTGGTGATGGGCGGCTTGAGCATGGCCACCTTGCCGGCACTCTCCATGAGAGGCGTTGCCAGAAACGCCAGAATGGACTTAAGGATGAGATCCATACGGTCAATCAGCCCCTTGGCAGGATTATGCTCCCGCAGGTAGGGATCATCCCGCCGGGTCTCGCTCAAATCAATGGATATATTCAGAGCCCGGCCGAAGCCCGACATGTGCCGTTCCACCCGCATCGCGCCATTGTAACGATTGGTCAGATCCAAAATCTTCTGATAGCGAATCGTCACGAAATCCCGCAGGTAGCACAAAAGCATATACAGGAAGCGATTCTCGTAGACCGCATAATCGCTGAGCCGCTCCACGGTGTAGAGCTTATCCGGGATCAGATCCTCTCCCTCATGCACACGGGTAATGAGATCGGAATGCCGCGCCAAATGCTCCACCGAGTCCTTGGACACGTGCTTGACCTTCTCAATAGGGATCACCTCACCGTTGGAATAGATGTGCTGACGTTCTTCCTTGATCGCCTTTTCAATAAAGCTCAATCCCGTCTCGATCTCTCGGATCCATTCCTCATCCACGGTGCAGATGGCCCGGGTCACAGAAACCGTTCCGCTGCCTTCGGCGGAAAGCATGGCACTTTGATCCCGCAGACACTCCCGCTGGGAAGAAACCGCCGCCCGATAGGCAAGTAACGCCCGATAGTAGGCATCCGACTGATTCATACCGTTGTTTCCTTTCTGATGGATGGGTAGTGGTGTGTTGATTTACGCGTTTCTCTGCAACCGTCGAATGGCATCCTTACAAGCCGTCATATGCTCCGTACCGAACAGCTCATCCAGGTAACTCAGCAGTCCCTCCGACGCGTTGCGGAGGTATATAGGATTCTGCGTTTCCAGCTTTCGAATGACCTTCTTGGCCAAAATATCGTCCAGCGCGATCAATTCCTCGCCTCCGCAGGCTATGTACACGGGAATGTAGGTGTTGATCTGCTTCATGATTCGGTTACCAAAGGTAATATGGAAATGATCGATCAGATAGCGGTCCAGCATCTGAAGCCTCTTGCGGTTTCGGCTGCTGACCGCATACTCGTGAACCGCCGCCTCCGTCAGCTTCGCAAAATGCTCCGCCGACAGGCAGATCCGCTCGGTGCGGGGCGCCACAAAGCGCTCGCTCTTTCGGTCCAGGTCCAGAACCATGGCGCGGTCGTATACCTTATCCGAGATCGCAAAGGTCGAGTCGTCGTTGTTCGCCGTTCCGACAAACCACATGTTCACGGGCAGCTTGATCCGTCCGTCGATCAGCTGGGCAGGATCGCTCTCCCAGGTATCCGAGACCACCGCCAGATGGCGCTCGTCCGGGTTAGGCAGCTCCAAAAGGGACAGGAACTCCGCAAAGTAGTACTCCACTCTGGCTATGTTCATCTCGTCCAGCACCGTCACGTACATATCGTGGCTATAGTTGGCCTCGTACATCTTTTCCAGCAGCAGCGTCTCGTTAAACCGCTTGGTAAACTCGTTGTAGTAGCCGATCAGGTCCGTGCGCTCCTTCCACATGGGCTGTACGGGAATGACCGTGGATCGATTGTCCACGAACTCACCGAAGGCGTGCGCCAGGGAGGTCTTACCCGTTCCCGACATACCTTGCAGAATCAGGATCTTGGACACCGCCATGCCCGCAACGAACCGGCGGATGTCCTCTATATCGTAATAGAGCTTCAGCTTATAGGCCGCATAATTTCGGAACTCCTCGCAGAAGCGATCCAGCGTAACGCCCTTATCGTACTGCTTGTGTCCGTACTGATTCCGATTCTCGTCGATCCGCGACAGCATACAGAATCGTCCGCCTCCGGCCTCGTCTTCCGTTTCCTGCGGCTCGTCTGACACAGGACGGGGGGCGCCGACCGGATCAGCGGTTTCCTTTTCACGGTTGCTGATCAGCACGGCCACCACAAGGAACGCAATAAGAGAAAGAATGATGAAAATATATACCACGATGGCCGTCCCCGAGGACAAAAGCGCGGGCAGATCGGCCAAGGTAAGAGGGCTCTCGCTCTTTCGGAACAGGAGCGCCGCTACCGGCGGCAACAGGGGAAGGTTCAGCATGAAATGCCTCCTTTATCTATACGAAAAATACCGAATGCGAAGAAACTCGGTTCGGCGGTATCCGATCAGGTCAGATCGGCGCCGGATTCCTTGATGGCCTTACGGCAAAGCGCCGTGTGATCGTCTCCGAACAAGGCATCCAGGGTCTCGGTCAGGCCGCGATCCTCACGGGGAATACGACCGCTGAGCGCCGCAACCAGAGAGGGCATCAGACGAACAGCCATCGCCTCATCGAGAGCAGCGGATTCCTCCACGCCCAAAGACATGAGAACGGCCATGTAGACCTCCATACCCAGCCAGTGCTTGTTACCAATACGGAAATCGGCATAGCGAATGGCGTAGGACTCCAAGCGATCGATCTTTTTCCAAACGTCCTCGTCAACCGAGAAATCGTTCCGCAGGCTATCCCGTAGGTAGATCATCTGACCGTAGCTGAAGCGGCGGAATTCCGAATGCTCTCCGGTCGTCGCATCCATACCCTCCAAGGCCCAGCAGTTGACGGTTGCGATCTCAGCAACGTAATCGGGAAGCTGGCAGGGCTGTGCATCGGGCTTCAGATTCAGCAAAAACCACAGGTTTTCAGACATACGGTAGGAGAGCTCCTCGCCGTAGTCACCATGGCAAACCACCATGCATCCCGACCCGGGCGCATGAGCATGACGGGCATAGGGAACAAAATACGTGGACATGGTGGCAGGATCCACGTTGGTCAGCGCGGCCAGATGGATCTTACCGGGTTCACGCTGAGCCGCCAACACCGCATTCAACGCATTCCGAGGCACACGATTGCCATATTCGTTGAGGGTGAATAGCACGTCATCCTCCCGATGGTACTGCTCGTTTACCGTATCCACTCCGGCCACGCATCCGAAATATTCGCCGAGCAGAGCAGTCAGAGCAGCGAAATGCTCGTCGCACATGCCGTGAACCACCGCCAGATTGGACACCGCCAGAGCCGAGAAAATCCCGCGCAGTGTGGCCTCGCTGACAGAAACACCCTTCTCCCGCGCCAGCACGGACAACTCCGCAACGGCATCGCCAAAGGTCATATCCTGGTCAACGTCGGCCAGGTAATCGTACTCTCCGTCGCTCTCGCGAACCTCAACCACAGCCTCCTCCATGACCTGAGCATCGTCGGCAACGGCAAACAGCTCGGCCGCAGAGGGCACGGGAATCTTGGCCGCATCAGCAAAGGCGGCCTCGTTGATCTCCTCCACGCGGCGGCGCTCCTCGGCGCGGAGCTTGTGACGATCCGCCACCTCCATGGCAAAAAACGCCACGGCTCCCACCGCCAGAATACCGGCCATCACGTCGAGAAACAGCGCGTCCGCAGATGTCACCACATCGTAGATCTTGACGCTCGCCGCCAGGCACAGAGCCACGGCACCACACAACAGATTACGCAAAGACGGTTTCATAGGCATACATACAGCCTCCATATAGTAATGTTGAGAATGAATATTGGATTTCGACGGGAGGTAATCCTCGTAGCACTCTCCGTCGCGGGGAAGCGTATCCTCTCCCAGCTTGCAGACCGTCTGCAAGCGAATATCCGAGACAGACCCGCCCACAAACAGGGTATATGCCCCGCGCTCGGTCAAAAGCCGTCCCTCCTCGGTTTGGATGGCGGGAATCCACAGGGGGATGGTCACCCGCTGATGCTCTCCGGGCTGAAGCTCCACCCGCACAAAGCCAATCAACTCCTTTTGAGGACGCAGAACGGCGGAATCAGCAAGGCCGAGATAGACCTGCGCCACCTCTGCCCCCGCCCGGAAGCCCGTATTCTTCACCGTAAAGCTGACGTATCCGCCCGCAACACGAAGACCGGAATAGCGGAAGGAGGTATAGCTCAAGCCGTGGCCAAAGGGATACAACGCCCCTTGACCCACGGAATCGTAGAAGCGGTAACCAACGAAGGGTCCCGTCTTGCGCTTGCGCAACAAATCGGGCCAGGCCTCCTTAGCGCAAAGCGACACAGGCAATTTGCCGGAGGGAGCTCCTCGCCCCTGCAGAATATCCAGAAGCGTCTCCATCCCATCCGTCTCCTCAGGGGCCGCCAGCAGAACAGCCGAGAGAGGATGCACCGCCGAGGTCACGAAGGACATATCCGGAGTCATGCGGGAAAATACCGCCGCCACAACCGCACGATTCAAGCGAGAAAGCTCATCGCACAGAGCCAATTGGTTGGCGGGCAGTGTATTACGCCCCTCACGGGCAGCTATTTGTTCCAGCTCTGCGTCCAATCCCATCAAAAGGATCACCACGTCGGCCGCCTTGGCCGCCTCCAGAGCCTCCTGCAAGAGATCGTCATTCCGCGTGCTTCGACGATCGTAGCCCTTGGCATAGGTCACCGAACGAAAGCCCGCATTCTGTAAGCGTCGAGCCGCATCCTCCGGGGAAAGTCCCATCGCGGAAGCCATGTCACCGAGCAAACAGATCTTGTCGGTGGGCTTCAAGGGGAGGATTCCTCGTTTCCTGCGCCGATACGGGCGGTTCGCCAAAAGTACCGTAGATGCGCAAAGAGCCCGTTTCCGGAGTGCCTTGGCCGAAGCCTCCTCGGGAGCCTCGATCTCGCCATGCCCGCCGCATTGAGCAGCAAAGTCCAGAAGGCGGGTCAGCGATCGAAGGAACGTCTCCTCCGAGATGGCCTCTCCCGCCGCGCAAGCCTGCTCCAGCTCGCCCATGGTGGCCTTACCATGCTCAATGGCCGTTGCAAACCGACGGTAATTGTGGAGTGCCGATTGCACTGCCGCCGCAGAGCCCTTCAGACAGATCTCGCCCCGCGCCAACGCCTTCACCGTATCGACACCCTCTGCACTCAGACATAGCGTGTACCCAAAATCTCCCGCCGGCAGAGAGTCAGCTCCCCGCCCGACGGTGATACCCACGCAAGCCCCCTGCTCCGAAGCACGGAGATAGGGCTCGGCCATAAACGTATACCGATTGCGGGTAGAGCCGAGTGCCTCAGCCCAAGCCATCTCACCTGCAGGAATTTCGTACCCGGACAGACTCGCAGGCAAGCCCGCGCGGTTCGCTCCCGCCAGACATGCGCCGGAAAGCGTTCCCGCCAGCAGCGGATCCTCAGACAAGCCTCCGCCAAAGGGGGTGACACGAATTTTTGCCTCGGGCAACAGTACGTGGTCGATTCCCTCTGCGGCCATAACGCGGCATTGATGCTCCGCAACGTCGGCCATCAGCTCCCGTCCCCAGGAGCGCGCCAGCGAAACGGGAGACAGGCTTGCCTCTCCGCGAACGTCCTGAGCAGAGCGAAACCGTACCTTGGGCACACCCAAAGCGTTCAGCTCAGGCTCCGCAAGGCTATGGATATCCGTTAGCAAACGGATTTTTTGTGTTTCCGACAACCGACGGATCACGTTGGTAGAATCAAACATAACACAGCCCTTTCGTTCTTATCGAATACAAACAATCGCAAGGAAGCCTCCTCCCGTTCAAGGCGGGCAAAGCGGGCATAGCGGGCAAAGCGGGGCTTCCGAAATATCTTACGCGTAAAATTCCGCGCATCGCGCGTTATTCCGTTCCTTCTCCGTCGGGGCTCTCAAATCCCCCGGCGTACCGGGTCTGCTCGGGCTCCTCCGTATCAATAACGGCTTCCGCCGTCGTCTCCGGCTCGGGCTTAGGCTTGGGAATCAGACGAACCGCGTAGGGCTTCAACATGGCAAACAGCCACGGAAACAGAATCACCACGGCCAAAGCCAAGGCCGCCAGAAAAGCAATAAAGCCGCAAGCTCCCGCCGTGTAACGGCGCTTGCTCTCCACCCGCAAGGGAATCCGATCCGACAGACCCTCCTTGCGGCCGCCCTTTACATCGTACTGCCAGGGCTCGGCCGTGCGGTAGCCCACCTCTACGCGGATTCCCTTCACCCGGTACACGTAGAGGTGGGCTACCGCACG